>NZ_JBQFWY010000003.1:0-413965 GCF_056540565.1 Ruegeria sp. AM9 | reverse complement strand
CCAAAGGATACTGAACAGGCATCTCCCAACCCGCAAAATCAACCATCTTGCCACCCAACTCAACATGCAAGTCGTACAAAGGCGTGCGTTTCGGTGTGGTCATCGTTCTAACCTTTCTTAGGTCATAATCTCTGAATGCCGCACTTGTTCGCCCTACGTCAAAACTGTTTGCCGCCCAGAGTCTCACGACTGTGTCGCAAGTCAACAGTCATGGAACTTTGATCTGTGTCAGAGCAGCCCCCGAGAGAGCCGGGTAAAGAGTATACCCCCGTATGCTGCATTCGTGTTTCTGATAGGAAACTTTTCCCCCTTACGCAACATCAAAAATGACAATCACCGGTACCTCGCCCAAGCACGCGCCTTAAGTCGCTGAGATTTTTGCCGGATGCCCACGGAACACCTCTGGCCCCTGCCTGCAACCTACCCTAAGACTCGGCCCGAGAGGGACCGCCATGTCACATATTACACTGGTTCGCCACGGCCAGGCCAACACCGATGCGCGTGATGAAGAGAGCTATGACAAGCTGAGCGAGCTGGGTCACCAGCAGGCGCGCTGGCTGGGGGCACATCTGCAATTCACGCGGACCACCTATACGCGCGTCTATTGCGGCACGCTGACCCGCCATGTGGAAACCGCCGCCAGCATGGGACTGGCGGAACCGATCCGCGACCCCCGCCTGAACGAGATCGAATACTTCACCATCGCCAAGCTGTTCGAAGAGCAGCACGGCGTGGTGGTCCCGACCGACCGCGAAGGCTTTGTGGAACATCTGCCCCGCACATTTGCCGCCTGGGCCAATGGCGACATCAAAAACACACCCGAAACCTTCGAAGAGTTCGAGGCCCGCGTCTCTGGCGCATTGCGCGATATCGGCACCGAGGGCGGACCCGCTATTGTGGTCACCTCGGGCGGATTGATCTCGATGGTGGTGCGGCAGGCGATGGGGCTGGACATCCCGTCGATGGCGCGCGTGGCCCTTGCCATCATGAATACGTCGATGCATCGTCTGCACCCGATCGGTCCGCAGCTGAGCCCGGTCCTGTTCAACGCCATTCCGCACCTGGAAGCGCCGGACCGGCAATACGCCCAGACCCACCTGTAATCCTTCGGAGGCCCCATGCAGCTTTACTATGCCCCCCGTACGATCTCGGTCGCTGTTGCCATTGCGCTGGAAGAAGCCGGGTTGGATTATGAGGCCATCAAGCTGGATTTCGCCGGGGGCGAGCAGACTAAACCGGCTTATAAACAGATCAACCCCAAGGGCCGTGTTCCGGCGCTGGTGGTGGATGGTGGCATCCTGACCGAAACCGGGGCGCTGCTGGAATATATCGCGGCCAAGGCCCCCGAGGCCGGTCTGGTGCCCGACGATCCGATCATGGCGGCGCGGATGCGCGAGGTGATGTTCTACCTTGCCTCAACCATGCATGTGAACCATGCGCACAAGCTGCGCGGGCACCGCTGGGCCGACAAGAAATCCAGTTGGAAGGACATGAAAGACAAGGTCGCACAGACGATGACCGCGTCCTGTAAATACATCACCTCGAACGGGCTGCGCGGGCCGTTTGTGCTGGGTGAAGCGTTCTCGCTGGCCGATGCGTACCTCTATGTGGTGTGCAGCTGGCTGGAAGGCGACGGCGTGGATGTGTCTGCCTTCCCCAAGATCATCGCCTTCCGCGAAGCGATGGAGGCGCGGCCTTCGGTTCAGGCGGTGCGCGCCGCCGGAATGCTCTGACAAAAGGAAATCGCATGACACATCTCTGGGTCCGGGCCGAACAGCGCCAGAACGAGGAACGGGTCGGGCTGACCCCGGAAGGGGCCGCCGCGCTGATCGCGGCAGGTCTGCGCGTGACGGTCGAGGAAAGCTCGGTCCGTGCCATTCCGATTGACGGGTACAAAGATGCCGGATGTGAGATCGCATCCGAGTATTCCTGGCCCCAGGCCCCGCTGGATGCGATCATCTTCGGCCTCAAGGAACTGCCCGAGGACGGCACGCCCCTGCCCCACCGCCACATCATGTTCGGCCACGCCTACAAGGGCCAGCATTCGGGCCGTGCCCTGTTGCAGCGGTTCAAGGCCGGCGGCGGCACGCTTTACGATCTGGAGTATCTGGTGGACGAAAATGACCGCCGCGTCGCCGCGTTCGGCTATTGGGCTGGCTATGCGGGCGCTGCCGTGACGCTGAAAACATGGGCGGCGCAGCAACGCGGTCAGGAATGCCCGCCGGTTGGCGTTTATCCAAGCAAGGATGCGCTGAACGCCGAACTGGTGGCCGAACTGGACGCCACCGGCGCCAACAATCGCCCCCGCGCCATCGTCATCGGCGCCTTGGGCCGCGTCGGCACCGGGGCCGCCGATCTGTGCGAAGCGATGGGCGTCAACGTCACCAAATGGGACATGGCCGAGACCGCCAGCGGCGGGCCGTTCCCGGAAATTCTGAACCACGACCTGTTCCTGAACTGCATCTTCGCCCGCCCCGGTACTCCGGTCTTTGTGCCGCGCGAGGCGCTGACCGCCGCGCGCAGCCTGACCGCCATCGGCGATGTCGCCTGCGACCCCGACAGCGATTACAACCCGGTCCCGGTCTACGACCGCGCCACCACTTGGGATGCGCCTGCTTTGCGCGTGGCCACCGATCCAGTCATGGACGTGATGGCCATCGACAACCTGCCCTCGATGCTGCCGGTTGAAAGCTCGCAGGACTACGCGGCGCAACTGCTGCCCTCGCTGCTGACCCTGACCGATCTGGACAGCGGCGTCTGGGGGCGGGCGGAAGCAACCTTTAAAACTCATATCGAAGGGATCTGAGCGATGACGATTCACTGGTGTGGCACCGGCCTGTCGGCCATCCCCGGCCTGCGCCGCCTGATTGAGGGCGGGCATACAGTCACCGTCTGGAACCGGACCATCGAAAAGGCAAAGGCCGAGATTGGCGACCTGACCGACGACATCCGTGCCTTTGACATCGACGCGCTTGGCGCGGTTCTGGAACAGGGCGACGTGATCGTCTCGATGCTGCCGGGTGACTGGCACGTGCAACTGGCGGAACTGGCGATTGAGAAACGGGCCAATTTCGTCTCGTCCTCCTACATCGCGCCCGAAATGCGCGCGCTGGATGACAAGGCGCGTGAGGCCGGTGTGGCGCTGGTCAATGAGGTCGGGCTGGATCCCGGCATCGACCACCTGATGGCACATGCCCTGGTCGACGACTACCGCGCCTCGGACGCGTTCGACGCGCAAAACCACCTGAGCTTTATCTCGTATTGCGGCGGCATCCCCAAAAACCCCAACCCGTTCCGCTACAAGTTCAGCTGGTCGCCGCTGGGTGTGCTCAAGGCGCTGCGGTCGCCGTCGAAATCGATCCGAGACTATGCACCGCTGGACGTCGCCCGCCCTTGGGACGCAATCACCAGCTATATCGCGCCTTTACCGACGCCCGAAAGCTTCGAGGTCTATCCGAACCGCGACTCGATACCTTTCATGAAAGAATATCAGTTCGAGGACCACTGGCTGGTCAAGGAATTCGTCCGCGGCACCCTGCGCCTGAACGGCTGGGCCGATGCATGGTCGGACGTGTTCACCGAGATCGAGACGCTGTCAGGCCCCGAAGGTGACGCGCGCCTGAAAGAAATGTCGGATCAGTTCTGGGCCGACAACGCCTATGACGAGGACGAGCCGGACCGCGTGGTTCTGTGCGTGGGCCTGAAGGCGGAAAAAGACGGCATCCCGGTCTGGCACAAAACCTATGTCATGGATGCCTGGGGCGACGCCCGCGGCACCGCCATGGCACGTCTGGTGTCGGTTCCGGTCTCGCTGGCCGTCGAGGCGGTGCTGAATCGCGCCATCCCCGCCGGCGTCCACGCCGCCCCCAGCGATCCGAAACTGGTGCAAGGCTGGATGGCTGAAATCGACACACTGGCCCAGCACCTGCAGGTGGTGGATCACTTGAACTGAGTGACGAGCCCGTCCCGATCACGGTCAGGGCGGTGTCATCTGTTCAAAGCGGCCTGCGTCCCGCAAGGCGGCGATCAACTATAACGCGTTCTTTCTGGCACGGCTTCTTGCGATTGACCATCCGCCTCTTCGAAAACCGGCCAATAAAAAAGCCATCCCGAAAACTCGGAATGGCTTTGCGTCGAACTGCAATCCGTCAGATATAGCGCGCGATCACGTCATCGATATCGCTGCGGTTGATGCCCAGCTCGGCCAGATCCTGATCGGACAGCCGGTTCAGGTCCTGCGCGGCGCGCACGATATCCGATCTGATCGCCTGCAGCCGCATGGCGCGGTCGAACAGCAACACGGAACTGGCCCTTGCCGATGGTTCGTAGTTGGGTTTTGAATCCAGCATCCTTTCCTCCATGTTTGGTGCAAGACGCGACGCCCGGTTCACTGCACGTGGCGGTGATAGGGCTGCTTGTGATAGACGCTTTCATAGGCGCGCCGGTTGATGTCACAGCGCGGAACACCGATGTCTTCCAGCTGCCTGTCGGTCAGGTTTTCCAGTGACTGGACGGTATTGGCGTAAATCCCGCGGCGGAATTGTTCGACCCGTGCTTCGGCGTAATTCGAGAACATACCGAAGAAAAGCCCCTTCTGCGGGGTTACAGTTTGTGCGTATCCCATGACTTTCTCCTTTCAGCCTGAATTGTTTTCGTCATTGCTGAAACAGATAAAAGAAGCCCGCGTTAACGCGGCCAGAGGGATAGATTAAGACTGGTTAATGTGTTGGGTCAGGGCGCGTTGCCGGGTGTATTCAGGTAGAAATAGGCCAAATCGAGCAGGTTTTGGCGCAGCGGTGGAGTAAAGTAATGCGCATAGACCATCGTCGCTTCATCACCCTCGGGGCCGACATATCGGAGAGGGTAAATATATTTTTCGGGGAAAACACAGTCGAACACTCTGCTTGCCAATACAAAGCCCTCAGCAGCTTCAAAAGGATCGCCTTGCGTCAACACCGCGACCTGACCCGCGTAGAGAGCCTGAATGTCGTATTTGCTCCACCTTGTTTCTTGAGCATAAAGCTCACTTACAGTCTTCAGGCCCGTCTCTTGCAGTTTGTCACCGTAATAGTCAAAGTGATCCCCCAATCGCTCGATCGCACCAGAACAAATGAGTTCGGGATAAGCTTCCCGCCGTTCGGGGAAAAGGGGTGGGCATTTAGGCCCAAGACCAAGACATGCCGCGTAATAATAGCCAATGAGGCCGTGGTACAGCGGATCGCGTTTGATCCCTTCGACCGTCATATCGAGCAGTTGATCGTAGAGCCTGTCCTCAATCAGGTGACTTCCCCACGTCTTTTTAATCCACCTGCGGTCGGGGTAAGTCTTTGCTAGATTAGCGAAATAGACATGCAGCTGGTCGTCCGCACCCATCGCCCGAAGCAGTTTGCCCTTCATTTCCAGCGAGTAGTCATTTGCCGGTGCAAGTTCCAACGCCGCCTCAATAGTCCCCAATGCGTCGGCGTAGTCCTCAGTGCGCGTCAGTACAAGCGCCTTCCACTGCAACGGCACCTCACTTTCAGGATCGGCCGCAATCGCCAGATCGGCCTCGCGCTTTGCGGCCTCCCAATCCTTTACCCCCATATAAAGCCGCATCTTGTTGCGATACGCCATAGACCGCTCAGCCGGGTCAGAGACGGTCCAGTTCAACAGCAGATCACAGGCGTCCAGGGTGGTTTGCAGATCCCCCTTATCCGAACTGCAGATACCAACCAGCGCGTCATGTTTTTTGCGCAAAATCGGCAGCGCAATGATGGCCAGCACGACCAGAACGATGGCCACGCGGATAATGGTCAGTTTGCGTTTCGGGGGAGCAACAGGCGTATCAGCGTTCATTAAATCAACCAAGAGTATATCCGGTTGGACTGAATCAAACCTGTGCGGGTTTGTAAACGGCCTTGAAAACAATGCCCGCAGACTTTGCGGGCATTGTGTCTACATCAGATCGTTTTCCACGTCCTCGGCCGAAATTCCCAGCGCATCCAGGCCATTCTCAAGGTGATCAGACAGGTGCGGCGTACCGATCAGGTAGTCGGCGCAAGGGGTCGAGGCCTCGGATTTGGCGGTTGCAATCGCTTCGGCCAGATCCTCGGCGAAAAAGCTCTCGCGGCCGATCCACATGACGGCGACCAGTTCAGCCTGCTCATCTTCGCCCATGCGATCGATGAAGGCGCGCAATTCGCCCTCGGCGCGATTCAGTTCGCGCCCCATCATGGCAACCTGAGCGATTTTTCTTGCCGAGATTTCCAACATGACCAACTCCTCGTGTTCGCGGTTTCCATCCTAGCACAAACATTCTGAAGTGCCCGAGTCTTTGATCTTACGCAAACAAAGACGCTTTAGGGCTCGCGGATGCGGGAAACCGGATGATCGGGAATAGGGGCAGTGCGAAACGGGCGGAACCGGGCTTTTTTGACCCACAGTTTCAGGGCCTGCCACAGGATCAGAACAAACGCGCGGCGGGCGCCGAACGGGCGGCGCAGCAGCGACCACAGGATTTTGCCGTCACTCAGCGGCGCACGCGGCCCGGTCAGTGTTGCGATCAACCCGCCGCCCTCGCGCCCGTAGTCGATCCAGACACCCACGCGGTCGGGGCGATAGTCGAACCGGAAAGTATAGGTCCCTTCGATCTTCTGAAACGGCGAGACATGCATCAGCTTGCCCGCCACGATCCGGTCCGAGGGCTGGATCGGCGTGAAGTCGGGATTGTGGCACAAGTAACTATGGCGCGTGCCATAGGTATTCGTAACCTCGGCCACCACTGTATAAAGCTGGTCTTCCGCGTCGAAACAGAACCAGAAACTGACCGGGTTGAAGACATGGCCGAATACGCGGGGCTGAGTCAGCAGGGCAATCCGGGCCGGTTGGGTAACACCCATCTGGTCGAACTGTTCGCGCAGCCAAGCGGCACCGCGGCCCTGCCCCGGCTCGCCGCCATGGTCGCGATTCCGCCAGTTGGTGACATTGGCCCGGTTCAGGGAAAACAGCAGCGGGGTGTCCGGCTGGCCTTCGGGGTCCAGCAGAATGTAGTCGACAGAATAGCGAAATGCGTTCTGAACGTCCCCCTTCCGCCCGTGAAAGGTGTGGCCTGCGATATGATCGATCCTGTTCACGCTGCATCCCCTGCTGTGCCTGTAAACCGTTCAAGCGGCATTCTTTTCCCAATCTGTTCGTACCAGATAATACGCAAACCAGCCCGACACGGATCAAAAACTGCAAACAAAGTGATCCGCCTTTGGCTGGCCCGCGTATTGTGGTTATGTTTACCGAGATCGATACCGTGACCTTGGATGAACCGGCGGCCGAGAGGCCAGCACTCAGGCCTTGGCGCGCGCAGAAACGCATCAGGGGCAGGCCGGTGAACAAAGTGGATGGCAGTTGCGACACCAGAACTGAGTGGGTGAGCCACGTCAGACGCATTCGGGACGCGCAGGATCAGGCCGCTTTTGCCGAGCTGTTCCAGCATTTCGCGCCACGGATCAAGGCGTTCCTGATCAAGTCAGGATCAGACGCCACAACGGCCGAAGAATGCGCGCAAGAGGTGATGGCGACCTTGTGGCACAAGGCGCATCTGTTCGATCCCGCCCGCGCGACCGTCGCCACCTGGGTGTTCACGATCGCAAGGAACAAGCGCATCGACGTCCTGCGCAAGCAACGCCGGCCCGAGCCCGAGGATCTGGGATGGGGTCCCGAGGCGGAACCGGAACAGGACGACGTGATCGCGCTGCAACAGGAAACCGCGCAGCTGCGTGACGCCATGGCGGCGTTGCCCGAGGCGCAACGAGAACTGATCGAAAAGGCCTATTTTGGCGATCTGAGTCACCGCGAGATTGCCTCGCAAACCGGATTGCCGCTGGGCACGATCAAATCACGCATACGGCTGGCGCTTGACCGCTTGCGCCACGCGATGAACTGAGATGATGACGATGAGCAACGAGATCAAACATCACCTGACAGACAACCTGCTGATGGCCTATGCCGCAGGCAGTCTGCCCGAGGCGTTCGACCTGATGGTCGCCACGCACCTGTCCTTGTGTGACCACTGCCGCGCCCGGGCCGAAAGCTTTGATGCCGTCGGCGGCTGTGTGCTGCAGGATCAGGACGCCTCGGCCAGCATGAGCGATGGGTCTCTGGCCGCGACCATGGCGCTGATTGCTCAGGGCGCACCGATTGCCAAACCCACACGCCCGGGATGTTCGGTTTTGCCCGCACCGTTGCAGGATTACGTCGGCGGAGATGTGAGCGACATCAAATGGCGCTCTATCGGCATGGGGGTGAAACAGGCGATCCTGCCGACCACACGCGAGGCCACCGCGCGGCTGCTGTTCATCCCTGCCGGAGCTGCCGTGCCGGACCACAGCCACAATGGCGTCGAACTGACGATGGTGCTGCAGGGTGCCTTCTCGGACGAGGTGGATCATTTCGCCCGCGGTGATGTCGAGATCGCGGATGAAGACCTGCACCACACGCCGACCGCCGATATCTCGGGGGACTGCATCTGTCTGGCGGTCACCGACGCGCCGCTGAAATTCAGCAAGCTGATGCCGCGCCTGTTCCAGCCTTTCCTGCGTATCTGAGGGGTGTCGTCAGCCTTCGGACTGGCCAAGCGGGACCACATTGGTGTGATCGTCCGGGGCCAGTTCCTCGAAATCGAAATTGTCCAGCCGCTGCGCCCGGCGCCCGGCCTTTTCGGCGCTGATCTTGATTTCCGAGATATCCTTGGCCGCCTGCCCAAAATGGCGATCAAGGTTTGAAACGCGATCACCCAGACGCTCCACATCCTTGTGCAGCATCCCCAATTCCTTGCGGATCGCGCCCGCCTGTTCCCGCATCCGCGCGTCCTTCAGGATCGCCCGCATCGTGTTCAGCGTCGCCATGCAGGTGGTAGGGGAAACGATCCAGACGCGTTTGCTGAAACTCTCCTGCACCAGTTCCGGAAACTTCGCGTGTAGCTCGGCATAAACGGCCTCGGATGGCAGGAACATCAGCGCGCCATCGGCGGTTTCGCCATCCAGAATATACTTCTCGGCGATGTCATTGATATGTTTGCGCACCGTGCTGCGGAACATCTGGACCGCCGCTTTCAACTCGGCATCATTGGTGGACCCGATCAGCGCCTCATACGCCTCGAGCGGGAACTTGCTGTCGATCACGATCGGCCCCGGCGGGTTCGGCAGGTGGATCAGGCAATCCGCCCGGCGCCCGTTCGACAGCGTCGCCTGCAGCTTGAAGCTGTCTGAGGGCAGCGCCTTGGAGACGATATCGTTCAGCTGAATCTCTCCAAACGCGCCGCGGGTCTGTTTGTTGGACAAAATATCCTGCAACGACAGCACATCGCCCGACAGTTTGGTGATATTGTCCTGCGCCTTGTCGATGGCCGCCAGCCGTTCCTGCAATTGGGTCAGCGAGGTCGCCGTCTGTTTCGACGAGCCATGCAGCGATTCCTTCATCCGCTCCTGCATCTCAGCCAGCGCGCGGGCCGATTTCATCGCGTTATCGGCCAGCCGGTCATTCATCTGCTGCTGCACCGAGGACAGGCGCGATTCCACCGTCTGGATCACCTGCACCTGCGCATTGGCCTGCGTGTCCGAGACATGCTGCAACCCGCCGCGCAGCTGTTCCTGCCCCTGTCCCAATTGCTGCACATGCTGGCCCAGATGCGCCATCTGCCGGGACAGCGGCTCCGCCATCCGGGCCGAGCGCTGCGCCGCCCGCATGGACATAAACAGCAGCAACAGAATCAGGACGACAACGCTGCCCGCAATCAGGACCACGGGGTCATTCAATGCAACTTGGGTGCCAGCAATCTCGATCATGTCGCCTCAGATGTTCTTGTTTTATTCTTCATAACCCGGCAACGCTGCCGGATCAACTGCGGCCGAACAAACGCTCGATATCGCTCAGCTTCAGTTCCACGTATGTCGGCCGTCCGTGATTGCACTGGCCGGAATGGGGTGTCGCCTCCATCTCGCGCAGCAGAGCGTTCATCTCTTCGGCCCGCATCCGACGGCCTGACCGGACCGACCCATGACAAGCCACCCGGCTGAGGATCGCCTCGATCCGCGCCTGCACCATCTGGCTGTCGCCCTGATCGGCCAGTTCGTCGAGGATATCCAGGATCATCGCGCGGGCATTGACCTCACCCAGAATGGCCGGGGTCTCGCGTACGGCGACCGCACCGCCGCCGAAAGGTTCCAGCGTCAGGCCAAGGCGCGACAGGTCGTCGGCCACGGCCATCAGACGTACGCAATCCCCTTCGGACAGTTCGACGATTTCGGGGATCAGCAGCGCCTGCGCGGCGACGCCGTTTTCGGCCATCTGGGTTTTGAGCTTTTCATAGACCAGCCGTTCATGCGCTGCATGCTGGTCAACGATCACCATCCCATCGGCGGTCTGGGCGATGATGTAATTCTCGTGCACCTGCCCACGCGCCGCACCCAAGGGCAAGTCTTGCGGTGCAGGCTCTTCAACCGCAACCGGAACCGCCGGAGCGGGGTCGACAACGCTGCCGCTGTAATCGCGGGACAATTCGGCAAAACCCGGTGCCTGCGCGCGAAACGCCGCTTGCCGTGCCGCCTGCGAGGGACGGTCCATCTGATATACCCGCGCCGGTGCAGGCTGCGCCGGTTCCGGCCGCATCGCACCCAATGTTGCATTGGCCACGGTGGTCGAGGCGCGATGCCCCGCCTCGGCCAGCGCGTGCCGCAGGGCCGAGACGATCAGTCCCCGCGCCACGCCGGGATCGCGGAACCGGACCTCGGACTTGGCGGGGTGCACATTCACATCCACCAGCGTCGGGTCGCAGTCGATGAACAGCGCCGCCGCCGGGTGGCGGTCGCGGCTGAGAAAGTCGAAATAGGCCGCCCGCAACGCGCCGGTCAGCATCTTGTCGCGCACCGGGCGGCCATTGACGAACAGGTACTGCGCGACCGCCGCGCCGCGTGAATAGGTCGGCAGGGCAGCGTATCCGTACAGCCTGATCCCCTCGCGCGTGGCGTCGATCTGCAGCGCGTTCTCAGCAAATTCGCGCCCGATCACGCGGGCCAGACGGGCGTGCAAGGCGTCGAACAGATCACCATTCTCGCGGTCGGCGCGGAAGGTCACGCGGCCCTCACCCCCGCCCGAAACATCGCGCAGAGAGAAGGTGATGGCAGGTTCCGCCATAGCCAGACGTTTGACCGTGTCGGTGATCGCCTGCGCCTCGGCCCGGTCGGTGCGCATGAATTTCAGACGGGCGGGCGTGGCAAAGAACAGGTCACGCAATTCCACCACCGTGCCTGCGCGCAGGGCGGCGGGTTTCACCGCCTCCATCTTGCCGCCAGCCACATGAATCTGCGCCGCATCCGCGCCCGGCACCCGGCTGGTGATGGTCAGCCGACCCACCGCGCCCAGCGACGGCAACGCCTCGCCGCGAAATCCGAACGTGTGGATGTTCAGCAGATCCGAGCCATCAATCTTCGAAGTCGCATGGCGCGACAGGGCCAGCGGCAGGTCCTGCGCCGAAATCCCGCAACCATCATCCGTGACACGAATCAACGTCTTGCCGCCATCGGCGATATCAATGGCAATCCGCGTCGCCCCGGCATCGATGGCGTTTTCCACCAATTCCTTGACCGCCGAGGCCGGACGTTCCACCACCTCACCCGCAGCAATTCGGTTAATCGCTGCATCATCAAGCTGCCGGATAACGGGTGCGTTTTCGCTGATATTGGGGTGTGTCTGCGCCATACCACCAGACCTAGCACAAACGCCCGCGATTCTGCCACCGGTTTGGACCTATCAATTTTAGGGAGGGGGCGTTCGAACAATCGCGCCGTACCGTTTTCAAAACACGGCAAACTTGGTCGCGATTGCCCGAACGATCCGAAGTGAGTGGTGGTCATTCAGAAAAATTCTGGCGAGTACGTAACACGAATACCGGAATGCAAATCATTAACTCTGTCAGCGCCTTGGTTCTGAGCAAGTTTCAGCCGACCGGTCGCAGACAGGGGTGGCGGGAACACGCCGTGTCAAGAGGCCTGGGGCGCTCCGGCGCGGGTACGGCACGGTCCCCACAACGCGGCGGCGGCCAGGATCAGGCCCGACATGGTGGCAATCATGCCCGCCGCGCTGACCGCGTCTGCTCCGCCCAACCACAGCGGCCCATATCCCGCCAGCACATAGCCCGACACCGCCGAGACCGTGGCGAAAACCACGCTCCACGCGATCTGGGTTTCCAGCCGGTTGGTCATCATGCGCGCGGCGGCGGGTGGGCAGATGAACATCGCGATCACGATGATCGACCCCACCGCGTCAAAGGCTGCTACGGCGGAAATCGCCGCGACGATCACCAGCGCCATGCCCAACGCGCTGGTGCGAATGCCGATGGTGCGGGCAAAACCTTCGTCAAAGGTCGAGATTTTCAGCGACCGCCAGAACAGCCAGATGAACAGGATCACCCCCGCCAGTGTCAGTGCGATACGCGGCAGTTCCGGCGGCAACCCGGCCAGGGCCGTCAGGTCCAGCAAGGATGACCAGCCCACCGCGTCCAACCAGATCAGGCTTTCCAGATTGCCGTAGAGCGCGTGTTCCACGTCCAGATGCACAGTTGAGGTATCGGTCTGTTCCAGCAACAGCACGCCGCCCGCGAACATGGTGGTGAAGACCACCCCCATCGCCGCGCCCGGTTCGATCTGGCCCAGCCTCCGGATCGCCTCGATCATCACCACGGCCACAATCGAAGCCCCCGCCGCGCCCAGCATCATCGGCCAGGTCGAGATCGCTCCGGTCAGCAAAAACGCCACCACGATCCCCGGCAGCACCACGTGGCTGATCGCATCCCCGATCAGGGCCTGTTTGCGCAGCACCAGAAAATTGCCGGGCAGCGCGCAGGCAATTGCCGCAAATGTGCCAATCAGCAAGGGTGTTAGGGACAGGGGGACAAATTCTTCACCGCTCATGAGGGCACCCCCTGCGGGCCGCCAATCTGGCGGTCGATCTCGGCAATCTGGTCGCGGGTCAGCACCGTTTCGATATCGCGCAACCCGTCATAGAGCGCCGCCGTCGCCTCATGTGCCTGATCGGCACGGACGACTTCCCAGCGTTTTTCGTCGCGCAGAGCCTTGGCGGCGCGGGCCTTGCCGGCCTCGGTCGCGACGCCGTCGGCCCGGGCCAGCCCGGCGCGTTTCAGCAGGCGCAGGGTCAGTGGTTCATAGATTTTCTGGTCCTGCGCCAGCGCCAGCAGCCCCTGCCGGATATGGACCCGGCGCTGGAAGCGCAGATGTTTAAGCACCGCCGCCAGAACGCCGCGGACCGGGGCCAACAGCAAGGACAGGGCAAAAAAGCCAAAGCTGACCAGCACGATGATCGGCCCCGTCGGCAGGTTGGGGGCCGAGGCCGACAGTGCCGCGCCCAGATATCCCGCCAGACCGCCCGCCAGACCGGCCAAGAGCACCACCCGGTCCGACCGCTCGGTCCAGAACCGGGCGGTGACAGCCGGGATGATCAGCAGCGCCACGATCAGGATCAGCCCGACGATCTTAAGGCCGACCACTGTGACGGCCATCACCAGACCCATCATCGCCAGATCGATGCGATGCACCGGCAGCCCCCGCGCCGCGGCATATTCCGGATCGAAAGCCACCATCGTCATCGGGCGC
The DNA here is from genome assembly GCF_056540565.1 of Ruegeria sp. AM9. Lineage (NCBI taxonomy): Bacteria > Pseudomonadati > Pseudomonadota > Alphaproteobacteria > Rhodobacterales > Roseobacteraceae > Ruegeria > Ruegeria sp. AM9. The sequence continues at coordinate 400,328 of NZ_JBQFWY010000003.1, read as the reverse complement.
CGGATGATCATGACCATCAGCAGCGTCGCTGCCCCGCCAATCGCGATGATCAGCGCATCGGCCCACAGCATCCCGGCGGTCGAGCCCAGCAGGAACCCTTCCAACCCGGCCTGCCGCCCTACGCCCATGGTCTGAATGATGGTCAGCAGCACGACACCAAAGCCGAAAAACACCGACAGCACCGCCCCGATGGCCGCATCTTCGGCCAGACGTGTGCGGCGGGTCAGCCAATTCATGCAGAGCAAACCGATCCAGGCCGAGATCGCTGACCCGGCCAGCAGGCCGATCAGGTTGCGCCCATCGCCGCCAAAGGCAACCAGCACCAAGAACGCCAGACACACACCCGGCAGTGTTGCGTGGCTGATCGCGTCGCTGACCAGTGCACGTTTGCGCAAAAACAGAAAGGTGCCGGTGACCCCGGCCGAAACACCCAGCAAGGTCGCACCAATAGCAACCAGTGTGGCATTATAGCCAAGCTGCAGGGTCAGGGCGTCCCAAAGCACGATTTACCCCAGTGCGCGCGAGATCTGGTCGATCTGGGCGGTGGCCAGACGGCCTCCGTAGGCCGATTGCAGGGTCTCGGCGGTGAAGGCTTCGGCCACAGGACCTTCGGCCACTTTGCGGGTGTTGATCAGGAAAACGTGGTCGAAATAGTCGGTGACGGTGGCCAGATCGTGATGCACGACGATGACAGTCTTCCCTGCCTCTTTCAGCGATTTCAGAACCGCGATAATCGCCTTTTCCGTGGCCGCATCGACCCCGGCAAAAGGTTCGTCCAGCAGATACAGGTCCGCCTCTTGCGCCAATGCGCGGGCCAGGAACACCCGTTGCTGCTGACCGCCGGACAGCTGGCCGATTTGACGGTCCGCAAAATCGTGCATGCCAACGCGGTTCAGGCACTCCATCGCCCGCGCCATATGCCAGGCACGAATACGGCCCAGCAGGCCCAGTTCCCGAGACAGCCCCATCAGCACGACGTCGATGACACGGGTCGGGAAGTCCCAATCCACACTGGCGCGCTGCGGCACATAAGCGATGCGCGCGCGCTGCTGCTCCAGCGGCTTGCCATATACGGTGACCTGCCCGGACAGCGGCGACACAATCCCCAATGCGGCCTTGAGCAGGGTCGATTTCCCCGCGCCGTTCGGCCCGATGATCGCTGTCATCGCACCGGGCTGGACGGTTATGTCCACCGAAAACACCGCGGGCTTCTGACCATAGGAAACCGTCAGGCCGCGAATGGCCAGAGGGCTGTCGTCCAGGCTGTTCTCAGCAACCGTCACACCCTGATTTGCGGCCAGTTCCAGCATCACTCAAAACCCCGCCGACAGTTTGCCGTTCATGCCGCTATCGGGCACATCTGCGCCCAGCGCGCCAGCAATGACGGTGATGTTGTGATCCAGCATGCCGATATACGTACCCTCATAGGTGCCCGGTTCGCCCATGGCGTCGGAATACAGCTCGCCACCCACGCCCACATCATGACCTTTGGCCGCAGCGCCTTCGATCAGCGCGCGCATCGACCGATCAGACACCGAGCTTTCGACGAACACCGCTTTCAACTGTTTATCAACCAGCGTGTCCACCAGCTCTCCGATCCGGTTCAGACCAGCCTCGGACTGGGTCGAGATGCCCTGAATGCCCATCACCTCATAGCCGTACTCGGCCCCGAAATAGCCAAAGGCATCATGCGCCGTGACCAGCACGCGGTTGTTTTCGGGAACAGATGCCAAGGCTTGCGCAGCATAAGCCTCCAACTGGTCGATTTCAGCCAGATGCGCCTGCGCGTTGGCGGCAAAGAACTCGGCGGCGTCGGGGCGTGCCTCGGTCAGCGCCTCTTGCACTTCGACCACCACATCACGCCACAAGGCGGGACTCATCCAGACATGCGGGTCATATTTGTCGGCATAGTCGTCATGGGCGCGCAGTTTCGACGTGTCGATCCCTTCGGCCACGGCCACCACGGCCCGCTTGCGGCCCAGGTCGTGGAAGAAATCCTCCATCTGCGCTTCAAGATACAGGCCGTGCCACAGGATCAGGTCTGCGCGGGTCATCGCCACGATATCGCTGCGGGTCTGGCGATAGGCGTGCGGATCGACGCCGGGGCCCATCAGACCCTTCACCTCGACCTGATCTCCACCGACCTGACGCGCTGCGTCGGCGATCATGCCGGTGGTGGCAACCACCTTCAGCGGCGCCTCGGCCCAAGCTGTCAATGGCACTGCAGCGGCAAAGGCCAAGGCTGCAAGAAAGCTGCGACGAATCATGTCGAATCCCGATTCCGAACTCAGTTGAGAATGAATATGCGAACCATTCGCAAGTAAGTCAACGCTATTGCGAGTTATTCGCAAGAAAATGCCAATTTTGTCCATTTGGTCAAAAAAGATACCAGCCCAGCCCCTCAATGCCTTCCCTTTACGCGCAACCCGTGCGATTTTGGCGCAAACCTCCCAAAGGACGTGACAATGGAAACGCAGAGCTCAGACAGCCCCGTGCGCACCGCGCATCTGCCGCAGGTGACCGAGCCCAGAAACCCCGGTATGGACCTTGATATGGACTGGGTGCGCGCCGTGCAGGCCAACACCTCGGCCATTGAACGCCGCGCGGCGACCCTGCCCGGTCGGCGCTCGGTGAAGAAAGACTATCAGGCCGCGTGGTTGCTGAAGGCAGTCACCCTGATCGACCTGACCACGCTGGCAGGCGACGATACAGTGGGCCGCGTGCGCCGCCTGTGCGCCAAGGCGCGCCAGCCGGTATCGCCCGCCGTGTTGCAGACGATGGACATGCCGCCGATCACCACCGGGGCGGTCTGTGTCTATCACGACATGATCGAAACCGCCGTTGCGGCGCTGAAGGGCACCGGTATTCCCGTGGCCGCTGTATCCACCGGCTTCCCTGCGGGTCTGTCCCCTTTCCACCTGCGTGTGGCCGAGATCGAGGAAAGCGTAAAGGCTGGCGCCGAAGAGATCGATATCGTGATCTCGCGCCGTCATGTGCTGTCGGGTGACTGGCAAGCGCTGTATGACGAAATGAAGGCCTTTCGCGCCGCCTGTGGCGACGCCCATGTCAAAGCCATTCTAGCAACCGGAGAGCTGGGCAGCCTGCGCAACGTCGCCCGCGCCTCGCTGGTCTGCATGATGGCGGGGGCGGATTTCATCAAGACCTCGACCGGAAAGGAAAGCGTCAACGCCACCCTGCCCGTGTCGCTGGTGATGATCCGCGCGATCCGCGACTATTATGACCTTACCGGGTACCGCGTGGGTTACAAACCTGCGGGAGGCATCTCCAAGGCAAAGGACGCGCTGGTTTACCTGTCGCTGATCAAGGATGAGCTGGGCGACCGCTGGCTGGAGCCGGACCTGTTCCGCTTTGGCGCGTCGTCGCTGCTGGGCGATATCGAACGGCAGTTGGAACATTATGTGACCGGGGCTTACTCGGCTGGGTACAGACACTCCATCGGCTGAGCCCGTGGATAGGTCTGGACAGTGAGTATTTGGGAAAAGATGAAGTCATGACAGTTAAAGAAATCTTCGAAACCATGGACTATGGCCCCGCCCCCGAAAGCGCTGCCGAGGCTTTGGCGTGGCTGGTCGATCAGGGTGACAAGTTCGGTCACTATATCGATGGGGCTTTCACCAAGCCCGGCAAGGGCTTCGACAGCCGCAACCCCGCGACCGGAGAGGTTCTGGCCAAGCTGACGCAGGCGAAACAATCCGACGTGGACGCCGCCGTCACCGCCGCCCGCAAGGCGCAACCCAAATGGGAAAAGCTGGGCGGCGCAGGCCGGGCGCGGTACCTCTACGCCATTGCGCGCCTGCTGCAGAAACACGCGCGGCTGATTGCAGTGCTGGAAAGCCTGGATAACGGCAAGCCGATCCGGGAATCGCGCGACATCGACATCCCTCTGGCGCAGCGGCACTTCTACTATCACGCCGGAATGGCGCAGTTGATGGAGAGCGAACTGCCCGACGCGCAGGCGCTTGGTGTGTGCGGGCAGATCATTCCGTGGAACTTCCCGCTGCTGATGCTGGCGTGGAAGATCGCGCCGGCGCTAGCAATGGGCAACACGGTGGTTCTGAAACCGGCCGAGTACACCTCGCTGACCGCGCTGCTGTTTGCCGATATCTGCTCGCAGGCCGGTCTGCCCAAGGGCGTGGTCAACATCGTCACCGGCGATGGTGCGGTGGGTGAGATGATCGTGAACGCGGACGTGGACAAGGTCGCCTTTACCGGCTCGACCGTTGTGGGGCGGCGTATCCGTGAGGCGACCGCTGGTTCCGGCAAGGAACTGACCTTGGAGCTGGGGGGCAAGTCCGCCTATATCGTTTTTGACGATGCCGATATCGACAGCGCTATCGAAGGTCTGGTCGATGCGATCTGGTTCAATCAGGGGCAGGTCTGCTGCGCGGGCTCGCGCCTGTTGGTGCAGGAAGGCATCGCCGACCGGTTCCACGACAAGCTGCGCGCGCGGATGGACAAACTGCGTGTCGGCAATCCGTTGGACAAGTGCATCGACGTGGGTGCGGTGGTGGACCCGGTTCAGCTGCAGACCATCAAGGGTATGGTCGAAAGCAACACCGCCGGTCATGTCCATCAGGCCGCTTGTGAGCTGCCCTCGAACGGCTGCTACTACCCGCCGACGCTGATCTCGGGGCTGGAAACGTCCGATCCGCTGATGCAGGAGGAGATCTTTGGCCCGGTGCTGGTGTCCTCGACCTTCCGCACCCCGGCTGAAGCGGTCGAGCTGGCCAACAACACCCGTTACGGGCTGGCCGCGACGGTCTGGACCGAGAATGTGAACCTTGCGCTGGATATCGCGCCCAAGCTGGTTGCGGGCGTGGTCTGGGTCAACGCCACCAACCTGTTCGATGCCGCCGCAGGCTTTGGCGGGGTGCGCGAAAGCGGCTTTGGCCGTGAAGGCGGTTGGGAAGGGCTGGCGGCCTATACCAAACCCAAAGGCAAAGCCAAGCCGCTTGCAAAGGTTGAAGCGGCCTTGGGCGAAGGGGCTCCGGTCGATCCCATCGACCGCACCGCCAAGATGTATGTGGGCGGCAAACAGGCGCGGCCCGACAGCGGCTATTCGAAGCCGGTCTGGGGAAAGTCCGGTCTGCTGGGCCATGTCGGCCTTGCCAACCGCAAGGACGTGCGCAACGCGGTTGAGGCCGCGGCGGGCGCCAAAGGCTGGTCCAAGACCACAGGCCATCTGCGGGCGCAGATTCTGTATTACATCGGCGAGAACCTCTCGGCCCGTGCTGATGAATTCGCCGCCCGTATCGACGCCATGACCGGCAAGAAGGACGGCGCGAAAGAGGTTGAGGCCTCGATCCAGCGCCTGTTCACTGCCGCTGCATGGGCCGACAAGTATGACGGTCAGGTGCACGGCGTTCCGATCCGGGGCGTTGCCATCGCCATGAAGGAACCGGTTGGGGTGATCGGCGCGCTCTGCGCGGATGAGGCGCCGCTGCTGGGTCTGGTCTCGGTCATGGCCCCGGCGATTGCGATGGGCAACCGGGTGGTGCTGGCAACTTCTGAGCCCTATCCGCTGGCAGCGACCGACTTCTATCAAATCCTGGAAACATCGGATGTGCCTGCGGGCGTGGTCAACATCCTGACCGGCAGCCACGCGGAGCTGGCGAAACCTCTGGCCTCGCACCTGAACGTGGATGCGGTCTGGTCGTTCTCGTCCACCGATCTGTCGAAAGAAATCGAAGCCGTCTCGGCCGGGAACCTGAAGCGGACCTGGGTCAATAACGCGACGGCATTTGATTGGGGCGTGGACCATTCGCGCCGCTTCCTGCAGGCTGCGACCGAAGTGAAAAACATCTGGGTGCCCTACGGCGAGTAGGGCTCCCGCATCACGGGAGGCCTACATGGATTTTGCAAACAAGACCGTCATCGTCATTGGCGGCACCAGCGGTATCAATCGGGGCATTGCCGAGGCCTTTGCGGCCTTGGGTGCCAAGCTGGCCGTCGCCAGCCGGTCACAGGAAAAGGTCGATGACACCGTCGCCGCGCTGAAAGCTGCAGGTGCGGCTGACGCCATTGGTGCGGCCTTCGACGTGCGTGACGCGCAGGCGGTGGCAGCGGGCCTGAAACAGTTCCACGACGCGTTCGGTGATTTCGACGTTCTGGTCTCGGGCGCGGCGGGCAATTTCCCGGCGCTGACGTCCGAGATGTCGGTCAACGCCTTCAAGACCGTGATCGATATCGACCTGATGGGTACCGTCCATGTAATGAAGGGAGCCTACCCGTTCCTGAAACGCCCCGGCGCCAGCATCATCAACATCTCGGCCCCGCAATCCTATCTGCCTTATGAAGGGCAAGCCCATGTCTGCGCCGCCAAGGCGGGCGTCGATCAGATCACCCGCACCCTGTCAATGGAATGGGGGGTCGAGGGCATCCGGGTGAATTCGGTCGTGCCCGGCTTTATCGAAGGCACCGAGGGCGCGAAACGTCTGGCCCCCACCGAAAACGCCCATGAAGAGCTGCGCCGCGATGTGCCCCTGGGTCGATGGGGTCAGCCGCAGGACGTCGCCAATGCCTGCCTGTTCCTCAGTTCCGATTTGGCCAGCTATATCAGCGGCACGGTGATGGCTGTGGATGGCGCGCTGTATCAGCGCGGCTCGGGCAAGTTTGGTCAGATGATGGGGCAGATGCTGCGCAGCGCAGCGGGGAAAAAGGGCTGAGGCGCGCTCAGAGCCCCCTTTTCTTCAGTTTGTGGTTTCCAGACCTTCGGGTTTACCGACAACGGTGAAATGCAGCCCCTCGGGGTCGAGCAGCTCACTGGCCACACGGTTCACGTCTTCCAGTGTTACCGCGTTCACCTTGTCGTTGCGGGTGGTGATATAGTCGATGGGCAGATCATCCATCTGCATCCCGACCATGATCCCGGCGATCTGCCCGTTGCCGTCAAACCGCAGCGGGTAGGCCCCGGTCAGATAGGTCTTGGCATCGTCCAGCTCTTTCTGCGTCACGCCTTCGGACGCGGCACGGGCCCATTCGTCGCGGATCACCTCGACCGCTTCGGCGATGCGGTCATTGCCCGATGACACCGAACCCAGATAGACCGAGGCCAGATCCTTGGGCACCAGATAGGTCGCCACACCATAGGTCAGCCCGCGCTTTTCGCGCACCTCCTGCATCAGGCGGCTTTCGAACCCGCCACCGCCAAGGATGTGGTTCAGCACAAATGCGGCAAAGAAATCGGGATCGTGCCGGTCAATCCCCGCATGCCCGAACAGGGCCACCGATTGCGGGGTGTCGAATTCGACAACGCTGACCCCGCCGGGGATGGTCACATCGGCGCGGTCCGGAATGGGCTTGCCGGTTTCGGGCAGATCGGCCAGCAGCTTGTCCAGCAGTACGCCCAGTTCCTCGGGTGTGATATCGCCCACGGCACCGACATAGAGACGGTCCTTGGCAAGAACATTGTCATAAGCGGCCACGACATCATCGCGGGTCAGCGCGCTGACGCTTTCGATCGTGCCCTTGCCCTCGGTGCCATAGGGGTGGTCACCATAGGCCATCTGCGCGAAATTGCGGCTGGCTATGTCATTGGGATCGGTCTGATCGGACCGCAGCCCGGACAGAACCTGTGCCTTCACCCGCTCCACCGCGTCCTCGTCAAAGCGCGGTTCGTGAATGGTGGTGCGCATCAGATCGATCACCTCATCCCGGTTCTCGGTCAGGAACTGCGCCGAAATCGAAACCGAGTCGTCAGACGCGTTGTAGCTGAACGAGGCCGCCAGCGATTCCAGCTCGCGTGCATAGGTGCGGGCATCCATGTCGCCAGCGCCTTCCTCGATCAGGCCGCTCATCAGGTAGGTGGCGCCGCGCTTGCCGGGATCATCCAGCGAGGTGCCGCCGCGAAAGCGCAGCTCCAGCGCGGTGAAGGGGATCGAGTGATCCTCGACCAGCCAGGCGGTGATGCCGCCGGGCGAGGCCACCTCTTCGATCTCTATCTCGGCCCACGCGGGCAGTGCGATGACGAAAGCGATCAGGGTTGCGAATATGCGTTTCATTGCGTCACCTCATCGTCGCGCATCAGCCAGCCGGTGACCGACGCCTCGGGTTGCAATACCTCACGGGCGGCGGCGATGATCTCATCCCCGGTCACGGCCTGCAGGATATCGGGCCAGGCCTGCACATCCTCGACCGTCAACCCGCTGGTCAGAGCGCGGCCATAGCGGTTGCCGATCCCGTCCACATTATCGCGGGCATAAGTCTGGGCCGCGCGCAGTTGCATCTTGATGCGTTCGAGGTCTTCTTCGTTGACGCCTTCGGCGATGAAATCGACCACCGCCTGATCCATCGCGTCCTCGGCCTCTTGCAAGGTCACGCCCTGCGCCGGGACAACCAGCAGATCAAAGGTCGTGTCATCCAGCGAGACACCGCGATAGAAGGCCCCGGCATAGACGGCTTTTTGCTGTTCGAATTGCAGCTTTTCATTCAGATAGGACGTGGTGCTGCCGCCCAGCAACTCGGCCAGCAGGAACAGCGCTGCGGCTTTCTCCTGTTCGCCCGGATCACGTTCGGGCGCCAGATAGCTGCGCTGCACATAGGGCTGCGAAACCCGTGCATCCTTGAAGGTCAGGCGACGTTCGGCCGTTTGCGGCGGCTCTTGCGAACGCACCCGTTCCGGCAGGTCCGGATTGGCCGGGATGACACCGTAATACTGTTCGGCCAGTACCTTGACTGCGTCGGGTTCCACATCGCCGGTCACCACCAGAATGGCGTTATTGGGCGCGTAATGGGTCTGGTAGAAGGATAGCGCGTCCTCCATGTCCAGCGTCTCCATCTCGTGCCGCCAGCCGATGATCGGCGCACCATAGCGATGGTTGAGGTATTGCGACGCGCTCATCTGCTCGCCAAACAGGGCGCGGGGGCTGTTTTCGGTGCGCTGGTTGCGTTCTTCCAGGATCACGTCGCGTTCGGTGACGATGTCCTCGTCGCTCAGGCGGATGTTGCGCATCCGGTCCGCCTCCATCCGCATCATCAGCTCAAGCCGGTCGGCGGCGACGCGCTGGTAATAGGCGGTGTAGTCATAGGACGTAAACGCGTTGTCATTGCCGCCATTGGCCGCGACCGTGGCCGAGAATTCACCCGGGGCCAGCGTGTCGGTGCCCTTGAACAGCAGATGTTCCAGGAAATGCGCCACGCCGGACGAGCCGACCGGCTCATCCGCGGACCCGGCCCGATACCAGACCATATGCTGCACGACAGGCGCGCGGTGATCTTCGACCACGACGACATCCATGCCGTTGTCCAGCGTGAAGGTTGTGACCGCCTCGTGCCCCTCTTTGGCAATCAAGGGGGTAGCGGCGACAAGGGCGGCAGACAAGGCCAGAGCCCGAACCATGGGGCGTCCTCCGTTTCGTTCAATGGTGTTCAAACTACGGTGGTGGGGCGCAGGTTCAAGGCCGATGACGGAAAGTTAAGGTTTATTCATCCGCCGGGGGCGCCGATGGCGTCTCGATCCCCGCACGCCGCGCCGCTTCGTTCTGAGCATCGGCATCAAGCGCCTGACGTTGATACACCTGCGAATAGCGGTCCACCTTGAACAGGCGCAGACGGGTCAGGCGACCCTGCTTTCTGCGGAATTCGGCATCTTCGGTCTCAACGACCTGCCGCGTGTTGGACGGTACGCCATAGCGGCTGGAGGCCGTCACCAGCGCCGCATCGGTGGATGGAATGGCCGCATTGGCATTCAGCGCCGCCTCACTGCCGCCCAGCGCCACAATCGCATCCGCCTTCGGATCCGGGTCGGTCAGGTTTGTCCCACCCGGCGTGGGCGCGGGCAGGAATTTGTAATCCTTGGGCTGGGTCAGCGGTTCCACCGGCATCACCGAAAATTCATCCGGCCCCTGTCCCGGGGCTTCAAGGTGACGCAAACCGATATCGGAACATCCCGCAACCGCAAGGGCCAATGTCACAGCAAGTATGGAACGCGGCAACCGCATCAGAGTCTCCAGCCAGTTTCAGGCGCTTTTATCGCATATCACCCGGCGCGTCACGAGGGCTTTTTGCCGTCGAACAACACAAGCCCGATGGCACCCGCAAAGATGAACACATCGGCCAGATTGAACACGAACGGGTTGTTGATGCCGCAACAGGACATGTTGAGGAAATCCAGAACATAGCCATAGAGCACCCGATCCAGCACATTTGCCAGTGCCCCGCCGATCAGCAACCCGCCGCAAAACAGCATCAGCTTGGACGGCAGGGTGCGCATCAGCCAGATCAGCACGCCAATCGAGATGGCCAGAGAGATACCGATCAGCACCCAGCGGGCAGCGTCGGTATCGCCCTGAAACAGACCAAAGTTGATGCCCCGATTCTCGCCGTATTTGAACACCAGCAGGGGCGGCAGCACGTCGATCTCGCCCTCGGCCACGCGCATGACGTGAACGACCAGATACTTGCTGATCTGGTCGATCGCAAACGCAGCCAGCGCGGCCCAGAGCAGAAGGCGGTAGCGCATCAGTGACGGAAATGGCGCATACCGGTGAAGACCATGGCCAGACCGGCCTCATCCGCCGCCGCGATCACTTCGTCATCGCGCATCGAGCCACCGGGTTGGATGACGCAGGTTGCACCCGCCTCGGCTGCCTCCATCAGACCGTCGGGGAAGGGGAAGAACGCGTCCGATGCCACGGCCGAGCCGATGGTCAGCGGCTGGGCCAGACCCAGCACATCGGCCATGCGTTCGGCCTTTTTGGCAGCAATAAGCGCCGAGTCGACGCGGCTCATCTGGCCCGCACCCACGCCCACGGTCGCGCCGTCCTTGACGTAGACGATGGCGTTGGACTTGACGTGTTTCGCCACTTTCCACGCAAACAGCAGGTCGCGCATCTGCTCGTCAGACGGGGCCTTCTTGGTGACGACTTTCAGGTCATCCATGCCGACAAAGCCATTGTCCTTGTCCTGCACCAGCAGGCCACCAGCCACCTGACGCACGGTTTTGCCGCCCGCGGTCACGTCGGGCAGCGCTTCGGTGGTCAGCAGGCGCAGGTTTTTCTTGGCGGCAAAGATCGCCTTGGCCTCGTCCGAGGCACCGGGGGCGATCACCACCTCGGTGAAAATCCCAGTGATCTCCTGCGCGGTTTCTGCATCCAGCGGCTGGTTCAGCGCCACGATGCCGCCAAAGGCCGAGGTACGGTCGCAGTCGAAGGCAGCCTTATAGGCGTCGATCAGCGTGGCACCTGTCGCCACGCCGCAGGGGTTGGCGTGTTTGATGATGGCACAGGCAGCACCTTGCGCCGGGTCAAACTCGGCCACCAGTTCAAAGGCTGCATCGGTGTCGTTGATGTTGTTGTAGCTCAGTTCCTTGCCCTGATGCTGCACGGCGGTCGCCACGCCGGGGCGGTCCGTACCATCGGTGTAGAAGGCCGCCGACTGATGGCTGTTTTCGCCATAGCGCAGGGTCTGTTTCAGCTCACCGGCAAAGGCGCGGCGTTTGGGGGCCTCAAGCGCCAGCGCGCCGGCCAGCCAGTTGGACACGGCGGTGTCATAGGCGGCGGTGCGGGCATAGGCCTTTTGCGCCAGCTTGCGGCGGAATTTCGGGCAGGTCGAACCGTCATGCTGGTCCATGTCACCCAGCAGTTTCTGATAATCCTCGACGTCTACGACGACGTTGACGAACGCATGGTTCTTGGCCGCCGCGCGGATCATCGCCGGGCCGCCGATGTCGATGTTTTCGACACATTCATCGTAATCGGCACCCTTGGCCACGGTAGCCTCGAACGGATAGAGATTCACCACCAGCAGATCGATCGCGCCGATGCCGTGCTCGGTCATCGCCGCCACATGAGTGTCATTGTCACGCAACGCCAGCAGGCCACCATGCACCATCGGGTGCAGGGTTTTCACGCGGCCGTCCATCATCTCGGGGAAGCCGGTGACCTCGCTGACATCCTTTACCGCAAGCCCCGCATCGCGCAGCGCCTTTGCGGTGCCGCCGGTCGACAAAAGCTCGACCCCGCGTTCGGACAGCGCCTGTCCCAGTTCGATCAATCCGGTCTTGTCGGATACGGAAAGCAACGCGCGGCGCACGGGGTGAAGGTCGGTCATGGGTCCAAAGGTCCTTTTGGCGTCAGTCAAACTCGGGCTCGTCCCGGTGCAGGTCGCGCACGGCATAGGCTGTATCCTGTGCCTTGCTCAACGTCCACTGGATGCGGGTCGCATACTCCATTGCGCGCCCGGATAGAACGATCTGTTTTGTCGCGCGGGGCTTTAACCGGCCTTTTTCCAGATAAACGCTTGGTTCGACGGTCAATTTTGCAACGCCGTCATGGCGGAAAACCCAGATCTCGCCGCTTTTGAGCGCCATCGACACCGCCGCACCACCCAGATCAATGGCTGCATCGACGTCGGGATGCAGGTGAAACCGGACGTCATAGCGAATACCCTTGAGGCCCGAGGCATCCATCGCCTTGTCAAACTGCCGCTTGGCCTTGTCGGTGGCGGTCAGCAAAATATCCTCGCCGATCAGTTCGCGCCCGTCAAAGCGCAGCTCGAACGTGCGGGCATGGGTCAAGCCAAAGGTTTTGGTATAGCCGTCATGCCCGACCATGAAGCGCGTGCCCTCGAACGCCTCTTCAAAGTCCACCGGCACATCCTGTGGCGCATCGACCAGCGCCTCGTTTTCGCTGCCGGTCCCTGCGGGGGCCAGCCGGGCGCTGGAATAGCCATCCAGGCACAGGGTCGAATGCGACGGCGTCGCACGGCCTGCCCGCCGCCATTCCGGCCCGAAGCTTTCGCCCGAGCCGCAACTCACAATCAATGGCCGCCGCCCCGAGGTCAGCTCGAACGCGAGGGTCGAGGCATGGGCATTCAGGGACGCGGCCCCCTTGGGCGGCGTGCTGGCATCCACGATCACGCTGGTCCGAGCGGCATAGAGCCGGGAAAACCCCATCGCCAGACCATTCGCGTGCTGCGGTCGAACCCCGCTTTGGGCCAGCGCCTGATCCAGACGGCCTTCGACCCCGCGCCCGCCGCCGTGAAACCGTGCCAGCGCACCATCCGCATGGCGCAGACTGCGCAACGTGGGCGCCATCCGCTTGACCGCATCGGCCTGCGCGGCCGGCGTTCCGCGCCCCAGATCGCTCAGCGCGGCCGAGGTCCAGGACAGCAGGGTGAACACATCCAGCAGTTCTTCGGGGTTGCGGGTGGAAATGCCGCCCCTTGCATCAATCTGTTTTTCGCATTCCTTCGCCAGCGCACGCAGGGCCGGATCGGCCATCTGCTCCAGCCCTTTCAGGGCCAGCCCGGCCTGAACCAGCCCGGCCAGCGCCTCGAACCGCGGCAGCCCCGGCGTGGCGGCGTGCCAGCGTTTGGACAGGAACCATGTCTGCTGCGCCAACGCGCGAAAGAACAGTTTGGTCTGCATGTCATCCGCCCCACGCAGCAGGAACGCCGCGTGATTGATCCAGCGCATCACCCGCCGTCCGGTCAGATCGGGCGCCCATCCCGGCCCTTGCCCGCGGCCATGCGCGTCAATCCAGCCCCAGACCCAGCGATGCGCCTTGTCCCGCGCCCGCATGTCCCCCACAGCGGCCAGATCGTCGAGCCAGGCAAAACCGTGGCGTTCATTGTCAAATCCGGTGCTGGGCGCGGTGACGTCCCACAGGTTGGTATCCTCTGCCTCGACCAGATATCCGGCAAACAGCAGATTGCCCGCCACCAGCTGCCGCCCGCGCGCGAAGGAACCGACAGTGCGCGGCTCGGGCTCGGACACAAACCCGGTGACCGCCTTGCGCCGCTGGCTGAGCCGCGCATAGAGACGGTTCTGGAACCGCACCCACCGGTTGGTCATGGTATCTGAGTTTGACATGACGCTCGTTACTCTGCCCCTTGCGCTCTGCTGGCGCTTGAGACCCAACGATAGACCGCCCAGATCGTCAAGTCACCGAAAAGCGTCGCGTCAGGCGGATTTGGTCAGGCAGGCCATGTAGAACCCGTCCATCCCACCGCGATCCGCCCAATAATCGGGCCGCAGGCGCAGGCCGCCCTCTTCGGTGATCCAGTCCGGGTCGACCCCGGCAATGTTCAGCGCATCACGATTCACCGACATGTCCGGGTATTGCTCCAGCGCCTCTTCTATCTGAACCTCACCCTCATCAGGCAGCAAGGAGCAGGTGCAATAGACCAGTCGCCCGCCGGGTTTCAGCAGCGTCCAGGCATGGGCCAGCATCTGGGCCTGCAATTCGATCAGCCCGCCGAATTCCGAGCCGTCCTTGGCAAAGGGCAGGTCCGGGTGACGGCGGATTGTGCCGGTGGCCGAACAGGGTGCGTCCAACAGGATGGCATCGTACTGGCCCTTATGTTCCAACGCATCACCCGCAATGACGTCGGCCTTCAGACCGGTGCGTTTAAGGTTTTCCCGCACCCGCTCCAGCCGCGTTTCCGAGATATCCAGCGCGGTTACCTTGGCCCCGGCTGCGGCCAGTTGCAGCGTCTTGCCCCCCGGCGCGGCGCAGAGGTCCAGCACGGTTTCCCCGGGTTTCGGCGCCAGCACCTGCACCGGCAAAGCCGCCGCCGCGTCCTGCACCCACCAGTCGCCGGCGTTGAACCCCGGCAGGGCCGAGACCTGCCCCGCATCCTGCACCCGCAGCGACCCGGTCGGCAGCGCGTCTCCGGGGCCGCTCGGCCCCGGCTTTACGGTGATATCCAGCGGAGCACCGGCAAAATGAGCCTGTTCCATGCCTGCGATAGCCTCAGCACCCCACGCCATAATCAAAGGCTCGCGCAGCCATTCCGGCAGGCGCGGCACCCGCATCTTGGGCCACGCGCCCGGTCCTTCGGCGGCCACTTTGCGCAGAACCGCATTCACCAAGCCCTTGAGGCGGCCATGCTTGCGCGAGCGGCCCACGATCTCGACCATGGAATTGACCACACCATGGGCGGCCTCTCCGTGGCACAGCTCGACCGCGCCAAGGCGCAGGGCATTGTGCACGGTCAGCGCAGGCGTCCGGTTCAGGTGGTTGTCCAACAGACGGTCGGCCCGTTCCAACCCGCGTAGTGTCTCAAGCGTCAGGCGCTGCGCCCGCGCGCGGTCTTCAGGGTCCAGCCGGTCCAGCGCACCTGCGGCCAGACATTCGGACAGCAACCGGCCTTCTCCCAGAATCTGATCCAGCAGATAGATCGCGCTGCGTCGCGCCGCTGTTGCGTTGTCGGACATGGAACCGCCTTTGATGTGACCCTCGCCCGCATTGCCAATTGCGGACGGGGGCGTATATCAAGACCCTGCACGGAAAGGAACCCGATGTCATGAGTGACGACCGCAAAGACCTGCCCCCTGCCGCCCAGCGCGCCTTGGCCGAGGCCGAAGAGCGCCGCAAGAAGGCCGAAGCCGAGGCGAAGAAAATGCCCAAGGAGCTGGGCGGGCGCGACGGTCCCGATCCGGCCCGCTATGGCGATTGGGAAAAGAAGGGCATCGCGATCGACTTCTGATCGCTCAGCCCCGCAGCGCCTGCAGGAAATCGTCAATCAACGCGCGCTGCTTTTTGGATTGCGCGCGATCCTCGGGCCAGGTCAGCCAATAGCCGTCCTTCGTGTTCAGCGCGGGCAGGTCCAGACGCCGCAAGCGCCCGGCTTGCAGATCGGCACGGGCCAGAGGTCCGGACCCCAGCGCCACGCCCATCCCCTGCCGCGCCGCCGACACCGCGTGTTCCATCGAATCGAAACTGATTACCGAGGGCGGCAGATCGCCATGGCCGGTCTTGCGCGCCCAGTCGCGCCAGCCGGGCCGCTCACCGCGCAGGTCAATCAACGGCGCGCCCCAGTCGACATTGGGGGCGGCCATCGGCGCCAGTACTTCCGCAGCAATCAGCGCGGCCTCGCGACCCGGCCATGCGCCGCGCCCGTAGCGGATTTGTAGCCATGTGCGCTCCTCGTCCAGCGATGACCGCCGCGCGACCGAATCCGTCATGAAACGCACCTTGGGGCGCATCTGCTGAAAGCGGGGAATGGCCGGAACCACAAGCGCGTGAATGTTCGACGACAGACCCGCCACACGCAGTTCTCGCGGGGATTTGCCGAACAGGTCTTCGGTGTTGCGCTCCAGCGCCTGCAAACTGTTCTGAACCAGCGGCAGGTAGCTTTCGCCCTCGACCGTCAGCGACACACCCCGCGCCTCGCGTACGAACAATGTCCGCCCCAGCCAGGCCTCAAGGTTCGCGATCCGCTGGCTGACTGCCGCCTGAGTCAGCCCGAACTCCTTTGCGGCGGCGGAAAATCCACCTAAGCGCCCGGCTGCTTCGAAAACACGCAGCCAGTCCAGCGGCGGCAATCCGATCTTTTTCTTAGCCATTAGTTTTTCCAAGCCTCAGTCGCAATAAGGATTAATTGTCGTAATGCCACGGGGCGCGTATTTCCTCAAGCAAAGCCGCGCTGAACAGGAGACCCCCCATGCTGCGCACCGCCACCCATGACGCCTCGGTCGTGACCGTCGAATTTGACACCGGCACCCTGGCCCGCTTCCACGCCATCTGGCTACGCGACAACGCGCTGGACCCCGAGACCCGCGCGCCGGGCAACGGTCAGCGCCTGATCACCATCGGCGATATTCCCGCCGACATTTCGATCAGCGCTGCCGAGGTTCTGAACGGCGATCTCAGCGTTACCTTCCAGCCCGAAGACAAAACCGCGACCTTCCCCGCCGCTTGGCTGGCCGATCACATCTATGACCGTGACGCGGCGCAAGACATCGGTCGCATCGCCCCCGGCATCACCACATGGGAACGGGGCATCGATGCGCCCAGCGCAGATTGGGACGCGGTGCACGCCAACCTCACCGCCAAGCGCGACTGGCTGGCCGCCGTGGCCGAGTTCGGCTTTGCCAAGCTGACCAACGGCCCGTCTGAGCCGGAATCGCTGCTGAAAGTGGCCGATCTGTTCGGCTATGTCCGTCAGACCAATTACGGCCCCTATTTCGAAGTCCGGACCGAGGTGAACCCGACCAACCTCGCCTATACCGGGCTGGGCTTGCAGGCCCATACCGACAATCCCTATCGCGACCCGGTGCCGACGCTGCAAATCCTCTATTGTCTGGAAAACAGCGCCGAGGGGGGCGACTCGATCGTGGTCGACGGCTTCCGCGCCGCCGAGAAACTGCGCGAACAGAACCCCGAAGGCTTTGCCCTGCTGGCGGGTTACCCGGCGCGGTTCGAATACAAAGGCTCGGACGGGGTCTGTCTGCGATCACGTCGCCCGATGATCGAACTGTCGCCGGACGGAGAACTGGTCGGTATCCGATTCAACAACCGCTCGACCGCGCCGCTGGTCGATATCCCGTTCGACCGGATGGAGGCCTATTACGCCGCCTACCGCCAGTTGGGCGAGATCATCGACGACCCGGCGATGGGCGTATCGTTCAAGTTGGAACCGGGTGAAAGCTTTATCGTCGACAACACCCGTGTTCTGCACGCGCGCCTGGGCTATTCCGGCGCTGGATCACGCTGGTTGCAGGGCTGTTACGCCGACAAAGACGGGCTGCTGTCGACACTGGCGGCAATGGACATGGCTCAACCGGAGGCGGCGGAATGAAACCGGATTTTTCGACCCTGAACCGGGACAATATCGTCGCTTTCATCGGCGACATCTTCACCCGCCGCGGTGGAGAGGAATATCTGGGCGAACCCGTCACCATGGCTGAACACATGCTGCAAGGCGCCACCATCGCCGAACAGAACGGGATGCCCGAGGAAATCATCGTCGGCGCGCTGCTGCACGATATCGGCCATTTCACGTCCGAGTTCGGCACCTATCACCCCGACGACACCGAAGACCGCCATCACGAGGATGCGGGCGCGGCGGTGTTGGAACAGTTCTTCCCCTCGGTCATCACCGATTGCTGCCGTTACCACGTGGCGGCCAAACGGTATCTCTGCGCCACCAAGCCCGAGTATTTCAACCGCCTGTCCGACGCCTCGGTCCACACGCTGGAACTGCAGGGCGGCCCAATGAGCGCCGAGGAAGTGGCCGAATTCGAGGTCAACCCGAACTTGAAAGAGATCATTCAGGTCCGCTATCTGGACGAAGCGGGCAAGCGCGCTGATATGGAAACACCCGACTTTGCGCATTTCGCACCGATGGTGCAGCGCATGGTCGACAAACATTTGGTTACGTCATGAACGCGCCGGAATATATCTTTGAGGCCAGCACCAAGCCCTCGTTGCCGTGGCACGAGGTTCCGCTGATCCGCGCCACCGACGAGTCGGTCAAGGGCTATGGTTGTCTGGTGGATGATCCCGAAACCTTCGAGATCGAAATCACCCGCTGGCCGCAGCAAGGCTGGCGTCCCATCGACGAGGGCACCGGCGACGAGGGCGGCTGGGTCGAGGGCACGTTCCACGGCGAATGGAAGGGCGATGTGCTCTATGGCCGGAACGAAGCGGTAAACGGCCACTATGTTCTGGGCTGGTCCACCGATCCGCAGCAGGCGCAGGCGGAACGGCAAACCGCACCACGGGATCAGGTGTTGTTGTGGCATATGAACTACCACCCCGATGGCGGACAGATGTTCTGGCCGCTGGACAACAAGCCCTTCATCATCCCCGCTGCCCTGCCTGGGGACAACCTGACGCCCGAAAAGGTGGTGGCCTTCTGGTGCGATGGCTCGCGCGGGCTCTATATCCACCCCGGCATCTGGCATGAGGGGATTTTCCCCGTTGAGGACAATCAGCGCTTCCTTGATCGGCAGGGCGCGGTCCACGCGCGGGTCAGCGCGGATATCGGCAAGGAATTCGGTGTCTACCTCGCCTGCCCGTTGCGGGCGGACAAGATCAGGGACCTCTGATACCGCTTTCAGAATCCCTTAACCCTTGCCGCCGACATCTGTGTTACGCTCGACCCACGTCCAATGGGTACGGGAGCCATCAGATGGGACTGAACAGACGCAAAGTTGTCCAGTTGGGAACCGCGGCAACGGTCGGAACGCTGCTGCCGCGCGTCTCGCTTGCGGCGGCAGACCGGAATGAGGCGTTCGAACAGAGCTTTAGCGAGACGCTCACGCGCCTGAAAGCGTTATTCGCAGAGCTTGGGTTCACTGAATCCGAACCGCTGTCGATTGTATCGGGGGACGCAGAGTATAACGGTGGGCTGCGGCACGATTTCGATCAATCCGCCCTGCCGTCCAATGCCTTTGTCATCCAACCCTTGGCGCGGCTAGCGGATGTGGACGAGCAACACCGCCCTGACGTGCTGCCCCTGTTCCACGAGGTCGGCTGTCACCCCGCGAATGCCGATGGTGAGGCCACGACCCGCCTGATGATGCGCCTATTGACCGAGGGGTTCGGCCTCGACCCGGCGCGCATCGCCTTTGTCAGCGTGCCACAATCTGACGACATGCGCCCAGTGCTGGACGAGATGGGCCTGCCTTTTGCCGAAAAAGTCTTGCTGCGAGACGAGGCCGAAGCCCTGGCGGCCCGCGATGCCTCCGGCTTTTTCTTCCCCGATCCGTTTGGTGAAGACTACATCGTGACAATGGGCGTCTATTACCGTGTGGGGCAAACGGATGAACCCGCCCCCGGCACCTATCCCCCATCGGCCAACTGGACTGAGATTGGTGAGATTGTGATCGGCGGAGAAGCAGCCCCGTTAGGAATTTCCATCGGGGCCGAGCGCCTGACATATTCAGTGACCGGTCAGTTCCCAACCTGGGATCAGCGGCTGGACGCATTGTTCGCACAAGTCGAACTGGACGGCGCAGAGGCGCCGGGTCTGACCGCGTTCCGGTGACGGGGCTTACAACCCCAACACATCCACCATGTCATATTGACCAGGCGCCTTGCCCTGCCCCCACAGCGCCGCTTTCAGCGCGCCACGGGCAAAGATGGCGCGGTCGGTGGCCAGATGGCGCAGCACGATGCGTTCGCCGGGAGCTGCAAACAGGACGTCGTGTTCGCCGACGATGTCGCCACCGCGAATGGCGTGAAAACCGATATTGCCGCGTTGACGCGCGCCGGTGATGCCGTCGCGGCCCCGATCGGACACGTCCGCCAGATTGACCCCGCGCCCTTCGGCGGCGGCCTCACCCAGCATCAATGCGGTGCCCGAGGGCGCATCGACCTTGTGATGGTGGTGGCCTTCGATCACCTCGATGTCGAAATCTTCGTCCAGCGCAGCGGCGACCTTTTTGGTCAGTTGCACCAGAAGGTTGACGCCCAGGCTCATGTTTCCGGCCCGTACGATCACCGCGTGACGCGCCGCCGGTTCCAGCGCCGCGATCTGTTCGTCGCTCATGCCGGTGGTGCCGATCACATGCACGCAGCGCGCCTGCGCCGCCAGGGCGGCAAATTCCAGCGTCGCCTCGGGCGCGGTGAAGTCGATCACCGCCTGCGCCTGCGCAAACGCCTCCAGCGGGTCATCGGTGACTTTGACGCCCAGCGCGGGGCCGCCCATCGCCGTGCCCACGTCCTGACCGATCCAGTCATGGCCGGCGCGTTCCACCACACCGACCAGACGCGCCTGATCGCTGTCTGTCACGGTTTTGATCAGCATCTGCCCCATACGGCCCGAGGCCCCTGTGATGACGATCCCCGGAATATGGGTCATTGCGCTGGTCCCTTTCATAAAGTCGGCTCAAAGCCTCCTACCCCGTTCGCGCCCGCTTGGCAAAGCCCCGCTTTGCGCTTAGATCGGGGGTATGGCAAAGAACAAATTTCACGATGGCCCCGGCCCGTCCCAACGGCAACTGCGCGTCGGCGAACTGATCCGCCGCACCCTGTCCGAGGTTCTGGCGCGCGGAGATGTCCACGACCCCGACCTGAACCGCATGTCGATCACCGTGGGTGAGGTACGCACCTCGCCCGATCTGAAGATCGCCACAGCCTATGTGCTGCCCTTGGGCGGCAAGGGGCAAGAGGACGTGATCGACCTGCTGGCCCGCAACAAGGGAGAGCTGCGGCGCGTGATCGGCAAGAAGCTGAACCTGAAATTCTCACCCGATCTGCGGTTCCGGCTGGATGATACGTTCGATCGTCTGGACGATACCCGCCGCATGTTCGAACAGGACGCGGTGCGCCGCGATCTGGACGAGTGATCCGCGCACTGGCCACTTTGGGCGCGGTCCTCTGGGCGGCGCAAGCCTCTGCGGTTAGCTGTGAAAAGCTGACCCATGAGGACAAGCGGTACACCATCTGCGAGGTGGACGCCGCATCCGAAGACCTGCGCCTGTTCCTGAACGATGAAAACGGCGATCTGCTTGGGCATTTCTCCTCGGTGAACGAGGCGCTGGCCCCTGGCGGCAAACGGCTGGCCTTTGCAATGAACGCTGGCATGTATCACGACGACCGCTCGCCCGTCGGCCACTATGTCGAAGAGGGTCACGAGCAGATGCGGGTGATCCCGAACCCCGGCCCCGGCAATTTCGGTCTGCTGCCCAACGGTGTGTTCTGCATCCGCGACGGCCGCGCCGATGTGTTCGAAACGCTGGACTATCTCGACCAGACGCCCGGCTGCCGCTTTGCCACCCAATCCGGCCCGATGCTGGTGATCGACGGAGAGCTGCATCCGCGCTTCTTGCCCGATTCGACCTCGCGCTATGTGCGCAACGGGGTGGGCACCAGCGCCGACGGCACGCGCGCGGTGTTTGCGATCTCGGACGATTACGTCACTTTCCACGAGTTCGGCAGCCTGTTTCGGGATGCTCTGGACATGCCGAACGCGCTGTTTCTGGATGGCAATATCTCGCGGATGTACGAGCGGGCGGGCAACCGGTCTGACGTGGGCTTCTCGCTGGGGCCGATTGTAGGTGTGGTCGAGGACGTCCCGACAAATTGACAGCGGCAGGGTGATCCGCTAGGCCGCGCGCCTCGGCAAGAATCTAGGTGAAGCATGGGACGCAAACGCAAGGGTCGCGACATTTCCGGTTGGCTGGTGGTGGACAAGCCTGCGGGCATGACCTCGACCGCCGTGGTCAACAAAGTGCGTTGGGCGATGGACGCCAAGAAAGCGGGCCATGCGGGCACGCTGGACCCCGAAGCCACCGGCGTTCTGGCCGTGGCTTTGGGTGAGGCGACCAAGACCGTTCCATACATCACCGACGCATTGAAAGCCTACACCTTCACCGTGCGGCTGGGTCAGGCCACCAATACCGATGACGCCGAGGGCGAGGTGATTGCGGAAAGCGATGCGCGCCCCTCGGATGACGATATCAAGCAGGCGCTGGCCCCGTTTCTGGGCGACATCATGCAGGTGCCACCCAAGTTCTCGGCCGTGAAGATCGACGGCCAACGCGCCTATAAACTGGCCCGCGATGGTGAGGATGTGGAGCTGTCCGCTCGGCCTCTGTGGGTCGAGGAACTGATCCTGGTCGACCGCCCGGACGAGGACCATGTCGTGCTGGAAATGACCTGCGGCAAGGGCGGCTATGTCCGTTCGATCGCGCGTGATCTGGGCGCGGCTTTGGGATGCCACGGCCACGTCAAGGAACTGCGCCGCATCTGGTCGGGTCCGTTCGAAGTCGAAGACGGGATGACCATCGAGCAGATCGACGAGATGGCCAAGACCGAGGCGCTGGACGACTACCTGCATCCGCTGGAAACCGGCCTCGCCGACCTGCCCGAGTTGAAATGCACCCCCGAGGGCGCCACCCGCCTGCGCAACGGCAATCCGGGCATGGTGCTGGCCTCGGACGTGGAATATGGCGATGAAGCCTGGGCCTCGCTGGATGGCAAGGCGGTCGCCGTGGGCATCTATAAATCCGGCGAATTGCATCCCAGCCGGGTGTTCGTCGCCTGAACGGCGTGTTAGGCGGGTGACATGATCACCCGTTCGCATACCAAGGGCGACGCGCCCTCGACCGCCATCTATTCCGATTGCGAGAAATATCGTTACAGCCTGACCCGCGCCTGGGACGCGGGCGGACGCAAGGCGCTTTTTGTGATGCTGAACCCGTCGACCGCGACCGAGGTTCAGAACGACCCCACGGTGGAACGCTGCGAACGCCGCGCGCGGGCGCTGGGGTTCGGGGCGTTTCAGGTGACCAACATCTTTGCCTGGCGCGACACCGACCCGCGCAAGATGCGTGCCGCCGTTGATCCGGTGGGGCCTGAAAACGACGCCGCGATTCTGGATGGTGTTGAGTGGGCTGATCAGGTCATTGCCGCTTGGGGGACCCATGGCGCACATCTCGACCGCGGCCCGGCGGTCGAAACCCTGCTGCGCAGCACCGGCCAGCCGCTGTTCCATCTGGGGCTAACCAAGGACGGACACCCGAAACATCCGCTCTATATTGCCTACACGCAACAACCCGAAGCGTGGTGACAAAGGGTTAACCACAAGATCAGTCCGGCTTTGACCAAGTGCCTGATCACATGAGACATTTACCCTCGGGCCAGTGCGTTCACGGAGGGTTCCCATGTTTTTGGTCGGATTGCTTGGACTGGCCGCCGTCGGTGGCGCCGCCTACGCCATGAGCGACGTTTTCGTGCCCGAAGACGAGCCCGAAGAGGACGATATCACCGAAGACCAGATCGATGAGGTGACCGAGGGCAATTTCCTCGAGATCGATAACAGCGCCAAAGACCCTTCGACCCCGGATGAGACCGGTGCGGAGGACGATACCGCCGAGACCGAAGACCCCGCCCCATCAACCGGCACCATTATCTCGGAATTCCAGGGCGATCTGATCATTGCCGGGACCGAGGATGCAGATATCCTGACCGGGCAGGATGGCGTCGATCAGATCAACGGTTTTGGCGCGGATGACGTGATCCACGGCGGCGGCGGCAATGACGTGCTGCACGGGGGGGGAGGCGCCGACACCATTTCGGGCGGGGATGATGACGACATTCTTCACGGCGAGGCCGGCGATGACCTGCTGAACGGGGATGACGGCGACGATAAGCTCTATGGCCATTTCGGCGCGGATCAGCTGGATGGCGGTGCGGGCGACGACGCGCTGCATGGCGGGCAGGACGACGACACGCTGGACGGTGGCAAAGGCGATGACGCGCTGCATGGCGGCTATGGCGACGACACGCTGCGCGGCGGCGCGGGTGAGGATGTATTGTTCGGTGGGGACGGCGATGACCTTCTGACCGGCGAAGATGGCGAGGGCGAACAAGCCCGCGATTTCCTGAATGGCGGCGCCGGAGAGGACACGATTCTGGCCGAGGGCGGGGATATCGTCACCGGCGGCGATGACGCTGATGACATCATCCTCGACCCCGAGGCCGAGGATGAGGCCGTGACGGTGATGGATTTCCAGCCCGGGCAGGACAAGCTGTTCGTGTCCTGGGACGGTGCCGAAGACCCCGATATCCGGATCGAGCAGGACGCCGAGAACGAAAACCTGACCCATGTGCTGATCGACGGGCAGGACGTGGCGCAATTGCTGGGGGCCGAGGGACTGACCGCCGATGACATCCAGCTGATTTCTGAGGCCGAGCTGGCGCAGCTGACTGCACTGGGCTGACCGGGCAGAATCCCTTTGCCATTTGCCGCAAATGCGCTTATACGCGCGCATCCGCATCGGAATCGGTGCGGTTTTCTCCATGGGCCTGTGCTGGACGACATCCCGGCCTGCGCCATCAACTCTAACCTTTAAAGGAGACCCCGATGTCGATTACTGCCGCTGAAAAAGCACGCGTCATGAAAGAATTCGGCACCAAAGAGGGCGACACCGGTTCGCCTGAAGTCCAGGTTGCCATCCTGACCTCGCGCATCACCACCCTGACCGAGCACTTCAAGACCCACAAGAAAGACAACCACGGTCGTCGCGGTCTGCTGAAAATGGTCGCCCAGCGCCGCAAGCTGCTGGACTACCTGAAGGGCAAGGAAGAAGCACGCTATCAGGACCTGATCAAAAAGCTGGGCATCCGCCGCTAAGCGCTTTTTGCACAAGATCTGAAACCGGTTTACCGGTTTTACGCCCGCCGATTTGGCGGGCGTTTTTTTGTTGGTCGATACAAAGCCGACGTGGTGTTCAATCCGGATGCGCGCGTTCATATTCCATGCGCGCGGTCTTAACCTCATCCATTTGCTCGTGAGACCAGTACACAAGCGGCTTGAGCAGCTCCAGCAGGCTGCGACCCAAAGGCGTCAACGCGTAGGATACCGCAACGGGCGGGCCAGGATCGACTGTCCGCGTCAGATAGCCATCGCGCTGCAAGCCGCGCAGGTTCTCCGTCAGCACCCGTTGCGTCACATCGCCGATACAGCGTTTCAGCTCTCCAAATCGCTTCGGCTCATCTTCCAGCGCGAGAATAATGATCATGCGCCATTTGCCGGTCACGTTGGACAGAACCGAACGGATCGAGCAGTTTGACGCTTCGGCTTTGCTGTTGACGCCGATAGGGAGCATGTGAGCCTCTGGTGCGCAATTGATACTTGAAGCGATCATAATACCCAAACCGCACAATTCAACCGCCTGTTTTTCAACACAGTATCCTTAAAGTAACCACGTGACTAAAAAGTGCGTAATTGATATGTGGTGCGTTTTTAATACTAACTATTGCCACAACTCGAATCATCAGGAACTGACCCATGACCCCGAAAGAGCTTGTCCTCGCCCTGTTCTCGGCCGCCTTCATCGAACACGACCCCGACGCCGCACGCCAGCTGGTAACGGCCGACTATGTCCAGCACAATCCACAGGTTCCGACCGGGGCGGACGGGCTGATAGGTTTGATCCCGCTGGTCGCACAATCCGGCATGACCGCCACAACCCATCGCGTGATCACCGAAGGCGACATGGTCGTGTTGCACAACACCTATGACAATGCCGATGCGTTTGGCGCGTCCTCGCTTGCGGCTTTTGACATTTTCCGCGTGCAAGACGGAAAGGTTGTCGAACATTGGGACAACCTGCAGCCCATCCCCGAAACAACCGCGTCAGGGCGCGGCATGACGGACGGGCCGACCGAGATCGCCGACCGCGACAAAACGCAGGAAAACAAGGCACTGGTCCTGGGCTTCGTGCGCGACGTTCTGGGGGGCGCTGCGCCCGAGAACGTCACAGATTACATGGATCCCGAGGTATACATGCAGCACAACCCCTCAATCGACGACGGTTTGTCGGGGTTGATGGCCGCGATCGAGGCCTTTGCTGCGCAGGGCATGGTGATCACCAAGTTCGAACCGCAATTCGCTGTCGCCGAGGGCAATTTCGTGTTTGTGGCAACAGATGCCACCATGGGCGGCGAGCCTTGGGCGTTCTTCGATCTGTGGCGGGTCGAAGATGGAAAAATCGTTGAACATTGGGATGTCGTGTCACCCATTCCCGCCGAAATGGCGCATGGCAACGGCAAATTCTGAACCCTGCCAGTTGACCCATAAGGTCAAAAAGAAACGCCCGCCATTTGGCGGGCGTTTGCTTTCCCAATGGACGGGTTACATCTTCGCCCGTTCCGACTTCAGCGCCAGCCACAGGCAGTAGCACATCATCAGAACCACCAGCGTAAACGGAATGCCCGTCGAAACCGCCGCGCCCTGCAAAGCCGAGAGGCCTCCGCCCAGCAACAATGCGATGGCCACGAGGCCCTCCAGCGTGCACCAGAACACCCGCTGAACAACAGGCGCGTCCATTTTGCCGCCTGCGGTAATCGTATCGATTACCAGCGAGCCGGAATCAGACGAGGTGACAAAGAACACCACGATCAGAACCAGCGCGATCGGAGCCACGATGCTGTATAGCGGCAGCTCTTTCAGGAAGCCGAACAGCGCGCCCTCGGGGGCGTAGCTGTCGATCACCGTGGCACGGACACCGTCGGCTCCGCCAGCGTTCAGCATGTCGATAGCGGCACCGCCAAAGGTCGACATCCACAGCGCACAGACAGCGGTCGGGGCCAGCAGTGCGCAGAGGATAAATTCACGGACTGTACGGCCCTTGGAAATACGGGCGATGAACATGCCCACAAAGGGCGACCATGCGATCCACCAGGCCCAGTAGAAGGTCGTCCAGCCGTGGAAGTAACTGGTATCCTCACGCCCGAACGGGTTGGACAAGGCCGGCAGGTGCGTCACGTAATCCACCATGACGTTGAAATACCGCGCAATAGCCGTGCCGACACCGGTGACAACGATCACGAAGATGAACAGGCCCACGGCCATGATCATGTTGATCTCGCTCAGCCGTTTGACGCCCGCATCCATGCCCATCAGGACCGAGCCCAGCGCGATCAGCGTGATCCCGATGATCAGCAGCACGGTGACTGTGGGGCTTGGTTCGATGCCGAACACCTCATTCAGGCCAGCCGCGACCTGCTGCGCGCCCAGACCCAGCGAGGTCGTCAGGCCAAACAGCGTCGCAAACACCGCCAGCGTGTCGATGATGTGACCCCACCAGCCCCAGACGCGCTCGCCCAGCAATGGGTAGAACGCAGACCGCAGGGTCAACGGCAAATCGAGGTTATAGGCAAAAATCGCTAGACTGAGGCCGACAGCGGCGTAAACCGCCCAACCTTCCAGGCCCCAATGGTGAATGGTGCCGACGATACCGGCATATTCATTGCCCGGAACCGCAATATCGATGCCCAGCGGCACGGCATTCCCGTCCTCGGCAAAGTTGTAATAAACCGGTTCCATGACGCCGAAGAACAGCAGCCCGATGCCGATACCGGCCGCAAACATCATCGCGATCCATCCGGCATAGGAATAGTCGGGCTTGGCATCCTTGCCGCCAATCCTAACCTTGCCGACGGGCAGAACGATCAGGACCAGACAGAACAGGGTGATAGCGTCGACCGAGAGCACCAGAAACCAGTCGAACGTGCTGGTCAGCCAGGGCCGAAGCCAGCCAAAGAAGGTCGCCGCAGCTTCCTGATTGGCCAATGCGATCAGAACGAAGGCAAAGATCAGGATACTGGATATCAGGAAGACCGGATTGTGAATGTCCAGACCGAACGGGCGGACGTTATCCTGCCCCAGTTCGTACTCTGTTTCGAAATCATAGATCCGCGGATCCGGATCCAGCATTTTCTTACTTTGAGCCATTCGATGCCCCTCTGTTCGCCAGATGCAAACGCCAAGGTATTCGTGCGGCCGACGGATATGAGTGTTCTGCCCCTGGCGCGTTTCCGTCCATTCGACCGCGGGTTCAGTGGTAAAAGCCTACACTGCAATCACTTTTTCACAAAACGCATTCACGCATGAGAATGTATCGACCTCTCGACACCCCCTTGCACACAACTCTCCTTCAGGTAGTTTCGCGCTTCGATACTTAGGTGATTTTGGCTGACATTTCCCCCGTGATACTAATCCTCAACTCTCTTTTGCTGTCGTTCCGAGTGATGTTGCGCATGATCGTCCCGGTCCTTGTGATCAGTATTGCCTCGACTGTTGTCTGGGCGGTTTTGGGTATCTTCACGCTCGGGATGGCCAGCCATGTCAGTGAGCCGATCACAACCGCCTTTTTCACCCTGTTTGGCATACGCGCAGCGCTGGAACTGAAAGGGGATACCCGACCCACGGATTACCGAGCCATGGTCTTGTATGCGGCGATGTACGGGTTGTTCTGCGCTGCGGCCCTGATCGTACTGGCGCTTGTGGTCAATCTGTCCGCAGTGGCTTTTGCCATGTGGCAGGTCGGAGAGCCCCTTTCATGGGCCGCAATTCAGGATGCCGCAGAAGCCACGCAAATCGCGTTTGCATTCATTGCCCTGGGCAGCAGCATGATCGTGATGTCCTTTGTGTTGGCCGCGTTCTATGCGGTCATGGCCGTGCCCATGGCCAGCGCTGCACATTCCGCTGGTCACCGCACCCCAAGTCACGCCTTTTTCAACGGTTTCGGGCGCAGTTTTGTTCCCCTGTTCTGCGTGTTTTTCGTCTCGATCTTCCTGCAGCTGTATTTCGGGTTTTTCACCGCCTTGTACGCCCTGTTGCCGATCCTTCTGTCGGTTGTCTCGATCCTTACCACGCAGAGTTTGCCAAATTTCGACCTCGAGATCATTCTGCGAGGGGTCGCCGCAAGCGGCGCGTTGCTGTGGCTGTATTCCTGGCTCTGGTCGATCGCGGCGCTGGCGTTTCTGAAATTCCAGGCCACCGACGCAGAAGACCCGGCCCAGTCGTCCGGTGCAGAATCCGCACAAGACATCCGGGCATTGCGTAAATCGCGTGAGCGGTCCGTATAAGGCACGATCGCGCCAATCCAGCGCTTATCGGCGCCATCCACCGTGCGGTTTTGCTTTCCTTTGACCGCAATCTCATGTATGCGCGCGATATCTGAGACGTTGTGCCCTGACCCCGGCACTCAGACCGAGATAAAGTGGGGTCGGCGGCAATGGGGCCGCCATGCAAAACGGGAGACCCGGAGGGCCGGGAGTGCTCCCTTCTAGGATACGCATATGTTTGATGTAACAAAGAAATCTATGCAGTGGGGCGAAGAGACGCTCACACTGGAAACCGGCAAGGTTGCCCGTCAGGCCGACGGCAGCGTGATCGCCACACTGGGTGAGACCAGCGTCATGGCGAACGTGACCTTTGCGCGGGCTCAAAAACCCGGTCAGGACTTTTTCCCGCTGACCGTCCACTATCAGGAAAAATACTATGCCGCCGGTAAGGTTCCGGGTGGCTTCTTCAAGCGCGAGGCGCGCCCGACCGAGAAAGAGACGCTGACTGCGCGTCTGATCGACCGTCCGATCCGCCCGCTGTTCGTTGATGGCTTCAAGAACGAAGTTCTGGTGATGTGCACCGTGCTGAGCCACGATCTGGTCAACGACCCCGACATCGTCGCGATGATCGCTGCCTCTGCTGCGCTGACAATCTCGGGCGCGCCGTTCCGCGGCCCGATCGCCGGTGCCCGCGTTGGGTTTGAGGATGGTGAATACGTTCTGAACCCAACCGTCGATGACATGCAGGACCTGCGCCTGAACCCTGAACAGCGTCTGGATCTGGTTGTTGCCGGCACCAAAGACGCCGTGATGATGGTTGAATCGGAAGCCTACGAACTGTCCGAGGCGGAAATGCTGGGCGCGGTGAACTTTGCGCATGAGCAGATCCAGCCGGTCATCGACCTGATCATCAGCCTCGCCGAAGAAGCCGCAAAAGAGCCGTTCGACTTCCAGGCACCGGATTACTCCGAACTGTCCGCTGCCGTTAAGGCCGCCGGTGAAGAGCAGATGCGCGCCGCGTTCGCAATCACCGACAAGCAAGAGCGCACCGCCGCTGTCGCCGCTGCCCGTGAAGCGATCAAGGAAGCGCTGACCGAAGAGCAGCTGGAAGACGGCAACCTCGGTTCCGCAATGAAAAAGCTGGAAGCTGGCATTCTGCGCGGCGACGTCGTCAAGGGCGGCAAGCGGATCGACGGTCGTTCGACCACCGATATCCGTTCGATCGTTGCAGAAACCTCGATGCTGCCCCGTACCCATGGTTCCGCCCTGTTCACCCGTGGTGAAACGCAGGCTCTGGCCGTAACAACGTTGGGCACCGGTGACGACGAACAGTTCATCGACGCTCTGCACGGCAACTTCAAATCGAACTTCCTGCTGCACTACAACTTCCCTCCGTATTCGGTTGGTGAAGTTGGCCGCGTCGGTGGCCCGGGCCGTCGTGAGATCGGCCACGGCAAGCTGGCATGGCGCGCCCTGCAGGCGGTTCTGCCTGCGGCGACCGACTTCCCCTACACGATCCGCATCGTGTCCGAGATCACCGAATCCAACGGCTCCAGCTCGATGGCGTCGGTCTGCGGCGGTTCGCTGTCGATGATGGATGCGGGTGTTCCGCTGAAAGCACCGGTTGCCGGTGTGGCCATGGGGCTGATCCTGGAAGATGACGGCGAGTACGCCATCCTGTCGGACATTCTGGGTGACGAAGACCACCTGGGCGACATGGACTTCAAAGTGGCGGGAACCGAAAACGGCATTACCTCGCTGCAGATGGACATCAAGGTTGCCGGCATCACGCCCGAGATCATGGAAAAAGCCCTGGCGCAAGCCAAGGACGGCCGGATGCACATCCTGGGTGAGATGGGCAAAGCCCTGTCCGAGACCAACGAATTCTCGGTCCACGCCCCGCGCATCGAGACCATGAACATCCCCACCGACAAGATCCGCGAAGTGATCGGCTCGGGCGGTAAGGTTATCCGCGAGATCGTGGAAACCTCGGGTGCCAAGGTCGACATCAACGACGACGGCGTCATCAAGATCGCCTCGCCCGATGGTGAATCGATCAAGAAGGCTTATGAGATGATCCACTCGATCGTGGCCGAGCCGGAAGAGGGTCAGGTTTACACCGGTAAGGTCGTGAAGATCGTCGATTTCGGTGCCTTCGTGAACTTCTTTGGCAAGCGCGACGGTCTGGTCCACGTGTCCCAGATCGAAAACCGCCGCCTGAATCATCCGTCGGACGTTCTGAAGGAAGGTCAGGAAGTAAAGGTCAAGCTGCTGGGCTTTGACGATCGCGGCAAGGTCCGCCTGTCGATGAAAGTTGTCGATCAGGAAACCGGCGAAGAGATCGTGCCCGAGAAGAAAGAAAAGAAAGAGGAAAGCGCAGAGTAATCTGTTCTTTTTTCAAGTTACAAAGGCCTCGGTGGAAACGCCGGGGCCTTTTTTGTGGCAGGGTGCCTTGGATTGGGCGGGCTTCGTCAAGGCCTGATTTCCCGCATAAACTTCGGTTCAATTCCCGCCAATTCAACTAAAAGCCAATCGCAGCGCCGTTACCCCGCCCCCAGCTCTATCGCATCGCCACAACGCAAAAAGGAGATGCGATATGGAAACCTTGAAACTGCTGACCCTGACCGGATTGATCGTAACCACGCCCGTTCTGGCGCTGGCCAATGTCGGGCTGGGTGACAAACTGGGCACCACCGAGGCCGACATCCGCGCCGCGCTGGAAGGACAGGGATACCAAATCGAAGAGATCGAGTTCGAAGATGGCGAGATCGAGGTTGAACTCGTCAAGGATGGCGTGGAAACTGAGCTGGTCCTGTCCAAGACCGACGGCGTGGTCACCGCCATCGAACTCGAGCAGGACGACGACTGACCGGGTTAAATCACAGGGGCCGCATGAAGCTTTCTCAAACGTCATTGCTTTGGCTCCTTCTGGTGGTGCAGGCCGTCTGCGCCGCCTTTTTCATGACCGATGCAGTGCTGGACTGGACCGGCGGGGAAAGCACGGGCTTTCGCCACCTGCACAGTTTTGAACTGGTCCTGGCACTGGCCCTGATCGGAGGCCTCGCCGCGACCATCGCACTGATCCGATCCCAGAACAGGCGTGTGCACGAGATGCAGCGGCAGTTGAGCGTTGCGCAAGGCGCGTTTGCACAGCTTATCGATGCCCAATTCGGTGACTGGAACCTCAGCCAAGCCGAACGCGACGTGGCCCTGTTGTCGATCAAGGGGCTTTCGATCGCGGAAATCGCCCAATTGCGACAAACCAAAGAGGGCACGATCAAAGCCCAGTGCGCCGCAGTGTATCGCAAGGCAGGCGTCGCAGGACGGCTGCAGTTGCTCAGCTTTTTCATTGATGAGCTGCTGTCCGAACCGTTGATTGAACAGGGCGCCGAAGGTCCGAATTCAGCACCCTGATCCAGTCTGCTGCAGCTTCGTGCCAGCGGCAGATTTCTTCACTCACACAGTCCCAAAAACCTGTGACACGACGTGATGGACCTGCACCTTTCCTTCCGGCCGACGCCGCCCACATGTGGACCATACCGAACTCGGAACGAAGGACATGGTTATGGTTACGCGTCTCATTTTGGCCTCGGCGGCCCTGACGGTCAGCGCATCGTCACTGGCCGCGCAAAGCTTGTCAGAAGACCTTTATATTCAGGGCTTTGCCGGTTACAGCCAGCTGCAGGACAGCGACTTCGGCGGCACGGTCAACGGGTCGTCGCAGTCGGTGGATACGGATTTTGACGCCGGTTACGGGCTGGGTGTTGCGATTGGCACCGAGATCCCGCAATGGTCCAACGACCGGATCGGCACGCGGGTTGAACTGGAACTGTCCTATCGCGACAGCGACGTGGACGGGGTGAATTTCTCGGGCAATGGACCGGGCGCCGAGGGCAACATCTCGGGCGATGTCACGCAGACCTCGCTGTTCGCCAACGTGCTGGTCGATTTCAAACGGGCCGGAGCCTTCACCCCCTATGTCGGCCTTGGACTGGGCGCCACCTATACCAATGTGGATTTCTCCTATGGGCCGGGCGTGACTTTGGATGACAGCGATACGAACTTTGCCGCACAGGTCATTGCCGGTGTTGCCTACGAGATCGACCCGAACGTCGCGCTGACGCTGGACACCCGCTATTCCCGCGCCTTCGACGTCTCGTCCGAACGCCTGGCCCCCAACGGCACCCGGACCGGCACGGTCGAAGACGATATCGACGTGTTCAGCGTCAATGTCGGCCTGCGCTACGGATTCTGAGCGCCCTGGGGCAAGAGTTTCTCTCCGGTTTCTCTTTCCCCCCATGGTCCCGTGTTCTATGCACGGGATCATGCGTTCCTTTGTCATCCATATGTCTTCCAGCACGGCCCGGCGGCCCAATGCTGACCGGCTATGCGCCGACCTGCCCAATGCTGAACTGTTCGAAGCCGTGAACGGCCGCGACCCGGACCAGATCGCCGGGGTTCAGCTGTATCCGGGCACCCTGCACCGACCCCATTACCCCTTTGCCCTGCGCCCGGCCGAAATCGGTGTCTTCGAAAGCCACCGCCGTATCTGGCGCAAGCTGGTCGAGGAAAAGATCGATCTGGCGATCATCACCGAGGATGACCTGCGTATCGACCCCACCCGCATGGCCGCGGCGCTGGACATGCTGGCCCCGCTTGCCACACCCGATCATTACATCCGCATCCCGGTAAAACAACGCGAAGCCCCGGCCCAGACCCTGGCCGAGCAAAATGGGCTGCGCCTGATCCTGCCCAAGGTGATCGGCCTGCAATGCGTGTGTCAGGTGGTGGGTCGCCGCGCCGCCGAACGCTTGCTGGCCGTCACCGACAAGATCGACCGTCCGGTGGACACCTTCCTGCAGATGCATTGGCTGACCGGCCAGCCCATCCATGCGTTGCAAGGCAGCGGCAATCAGGAGGTCGCAGGCGAAATAGGCGGCTCGACCATCCAGACCAAACCGCCGTTGTCAGACAAACTGACCCGCGAAGTCAAACGCGCGGCTTACCGGGCGCAGCTCCACCTGCACCCACAGCGCCCGCCTGCTTCATCTGTCTAAAAATATCCTCGGGGGGAATCGCGCCCAAGGCGCGATGGGGGGCAGACAGCCCCCCTGACCCGGCCCCGCCTTAGGACGGTGCCTTGGTTTTGCGCAGATAGGGGAAGATCGTCTCGAACTCGCCGAACTTCTCTTTTGCTTCGTCGTTCGACACTGCGGGCGGAATGATCACATCCTCACCCGGCACCCAGTTGGCCGGTGTAGCGACGCCCTTGGCCGACATCTGCAACCCGTCCAGCGCCCGCAGAATCTCGGCAAAGTTCCGACCCACGGTCATCGGATAGGTCATCGACAGTTTCAACTGCTTGTCCGGCCCGATGATAAAGACCGACCGCACGGTGGCACTGTCGGCGGGCGTACGGCCATCGGGCAGATAGGCTTCGGCGGGCAGCATGTCGAAGGCCTTGGACACGGCCAGACCGTCATCGGCGATGATCGGGAAGCCGGGATTGGCCTTGCCGTATTCCTCAATGTCCTTCTTCCACTTCTTGTGATCCTCGACATTGTCCACCGATACGCCGATCACCTTGGTATTGCGCGCCGCCCATTCGTCATTCAGCTGCGCCACGGCCGAGAACTCGGTGGTGCAGACAGGGGTGAAATCCTTGGGGTGCGAGAACAGGATGGCCCAGCTGTCGCCAATCCAGTCGTGGAACTGAACGGTGCCCTGATCCGTTTCTGCGGTGAAATTCGGAACCGTATCGTTGATGCGCAAACCCATGGTAAATCTCCTCTCTTGTGAAAAACCCGAGTCGGTTGCCGTAAACCTAAACACTTTGCGCAATTGTTAAACCATTTTAGGCCGTTAAATAATTTGATCAAATTATTGCTTGCCGCGACCCTGCGCTGGTGCCAGAGTGCCCCAACACATCGGTTTCAGCCTGCGGGCACAGGAGGATGCACCATGATCGAAAAACGCGATTTCTATATCAACGGTCAGTGGGTCGCCCCGTCGGCGGCCAATGACTTCGAGGTGATCAACCCCTCAACCGAGGAGCCCTGCGCTGTGATCTCGCTGGGCGCACAGGCGGACACGGATGCCGCCGTCGCCGCCGCCAAGACCGCCCTGCCCGGCTGGATGGCGACTCCGGTCGCGGACCGCATCCCGCTGGTCGAGAGGCTGGTCGAGATTTACCAGACCCGTTCCGAAGATCTGGCGCAGGCGATGTCGCTTGAGATGGGCGCGCCGCTGGATCTGTCGCGCAGCGCGCAGTCCGGAGCCGGGATGTATCACCTGACCAATTTCATCCGTGCGGCCAAAGCGTTTCAGTTCGACCGCCCGCTGGGCGATCACGCCCCCAATGACCGGATCATCTTTGAAGCCGTCGGCGTCGCCGCCTTGATCACGCCGTGGAACTGGCCGATGAACCAGATCACGCTCAAAGTCGGCGCGGCGGCGATTGCGGGGTGCACAATGGTGCTGAAACCCTCGGAACAGAGCCCGCTGAACGCGATGATCTTTGCCGAGATGATGGATGAGGCCGGCTTTCCGCCCGGCGTGTTCAATCTGGTCAACGGCGATGGTGTCGGTGTGGGCTCGCAACTGTCGTCGCATCCGGATGTGGATATGGTCAGCTTTACCGGATCAACCCGCGCGGGCATGGCGATTTCCAAGGCGGCTGCGGATACGCTTAAGAAGGTGCATCTGGAACTAGGCGGCAAGGGCGCGAATGTGATCTTCGCCGATGCGGATGAAAAGGCGGTCAAACGCGGCGTGCTGCACATGATGCAGAACACCGGCCAAAGCTGTAACGCCCCCAGCCGCATGCTGGTGCAGCGCCCGATCTATGACAGGGCGGTTGAGACAGCAGCCGAGGTGGCAAACATGGTCAAAGTCGGACCGGCGCTGGAAGAAGGCCGCCATATCGGCCCGGTGGTGAACGAGGTCCAGTGGACCAAGATTCAGGACCTGATCCAGAAAGGCATCGACGAAGGCGCCCGGCTGGTCGCGGGCGGTACCGGCCGGCCCGAGGGTCTGAACAAGGGCTATTACGTGCGGCCCACGGTTTTTGCCGATGCCAACAACCAGATGACCATCGCGCGCGAGGAAATCTTTGGCCCGGTCCTGACCATGATCCCCTTCGACACCGAAGAAGAGGCGGTCGAGATTGCCAATGACACGCCCTATGGCCTGACCAATTACGTGCAAACGCAGGACGGCGCGCGGGCCAACCGCATGGCCCGCGTATTGCGGTCAGGCATGGTGGAAATGAACGGCCAGTCGCGCAGCGCCGGGTCTCCGTTCGGGGGGATGAAACAGTCCGGGAACGGACGCGAAGGCGGCGTTTGGGGATTGGAAGATTTTCTGGAAGTCAAAGCCGTCGGCGGCTGGGCCGCAGAGTAACCTGATCCAGTTGTGAGGCACCTGACGGTGCCTCGCTCTACGACTCAGGCATCCGCCTGAGCGGCCTCGAAGGCCAGCATGGCGCGTTTGACCGGCAGGCCCCAGTGGTAGCCACCCAAACCACCGGATTTGCGCAGCGCCCGGTGGCACGGGATCAGCCAGCTGACCGGGTTGCGCCCCACGGCAGTACCCACCGCCCGAACGGCCTGCGGCGAACCCACTCTTTCCGCAATCTCGGAATAGGTCGTGACCTGACCGGAGGGGATATGCATCAGCGCCTCCCACACTTTGATCTGCAGCGGTGAGCCGATCAGGTACAAGGGCGTCGGTTCCAGCCGGTCGCTGACCGAACCGAACGCGCTTTGGACCCAGGGGCGCAGGCGCATCGGGTCCTCGACAAATTCCGCCTGCGGCCAGCGCGAGAGCATGTCCTCCATCGCCTCTGCCTCGCCGGTCTCGGCGCCGAAAGCCATGCCGCAGATGCCTTTGTCGGTGCCCATCACCAGCGCCGGGCCAAAGGGGCTTTCGAACCAGCCCCAATAGATCGTCAGGCCCGCGCCTTTGCGGGCGTATTCGCCGGGGCTCATGGATTCCCATTTCAGGAACAGGTCGTGCAGGCGGCCGCTGCCGGAAAGGCCGACGTTATGCGCGGTTTCCAGCGTCGTAAAGCGTTCACGCAGCAGCGCCTTGGCATGGCCCAATGTCAGGTATTGCTGATACCGTTTCGGCGACACTCCGGTCCAGCGCGAGAACAGGCGCTGGAAATGCGCCGGACTCATGTCCATCTGGCGGGCCAGCTCCTCA
Organism: Ruegeria sp. AM9; assembly: GCF_056540565.1. Taxonomy (NCBI): domain Bacteria; kingdom Pseudomonadati; phylum Pseudomonadota; class Alphaproteobacteria; order Rhodobacterales; family Roseobacteraceae; genus Ruegeria; species Ruegeria sp. AM9. The sequence goes on along the minus strand of NZ_JBQFWY010000003.1, from coordinate 363,072 downwards.
AGGCTCAGGCTTTCGCCACCCTGATCAATCAGCTCGATCGCGCGCCGCATGACGTTGTAGTGATAACCGCTTTCGGGGGTCTGGACGTTCATGTCTCTCACCTCTTTGTCTGGATCTCAACATAGCGCGCCGGTCACGCCCAAGCGACCCGGAACATGCGCATTGGCTTTGGGCTTGTGTCACGGGTCCACGGGCGGCATTAAGGCCCGGATGGCAAAACAACTTGGATATCACAAGATCCGCGAGATCTTTACCCGCTTTCACGAGGCCGACCCCGAACCCAAGGGCGAGCTGGACCATGTGAACGTCTATACTCTGGTCGTGGCCGTGGCGCTGTCGGCGCAGGCCACCGATGCGGGCGTGAACAAGGCCACCAAAGAACTGTTCAAGATCGCCGACACGCCGCAAAAGATGCTGGATCTGGGCGAAGAGGGGCTGATCGAGCATATCAAGACCATCGGCCTGTTCCGGCAGAAGGCCAAAAACGTCATCAAGCTCAGCCGTATTCTGGTCGACGAGTATGATGGCGAGGTCCCCAATTCGCGCGCCGCGCTGCAATCGCTGCCGGGGGTCGGGCGCAAGACGGCCAATGTGGTTCTGAACATGTGGTGGCGCTATCCGGCGCAGGCGGTGGACACCCATATCTTTCGCGTCGGCAACCGCTCCGGCATCTGCCCCGGCAAGAATGTTGACGCGGTCGAACGCGCCATCGAGGACAATATCCCAACCGATTTCCAGCTGCATGCGCATCATTGGCTGATTCTGCATGGCCGCTATCACTGCAAAGCCCGCAAACCCATGTGCGGTACCTGTATCATCCGCGATCTCTGCGAATTTGAGGACAAGAATCTATGAAAACCTACCAATTGACTGGCATCGGCAATGCCGTTGTGGACGTGATTTCCCAGGCCGATGACAGTTTTCTGGAGCTGATGGGCATCGAAAAAGGCATCATGCAGCTGATCGAGCAGGAACGCGGCGAAGTTCTATACGCCTCGATGGAAGGTCGGGTGCAGACACCGGGTGGATCGGTGGCCAACACCATTGCCGGTGCCGGTGCGCTGGGTCTGGGCGCGGCGTTCATCGGACGCGTGCATGACGACGCTCTGGGTCGGTTCTACGCGGATGCGATGAACGAGGATGGCGTCGATTTCGTGAACCCTCCGGTCCCGGGTGGAGAGCTGCCGACCTCGCGCTCGATGATCTTTGTTTCGCCCGATGGTGAGCGGTCGATGAACACCTATCTGGGGATTTCGTCAGAACTGTCATCCGAAGATGTTTCCGAGGACGTGGCGGGCAACAGCCAGATCATGTTCCTTGAGGGTTATCTGTTCGACAAGGAAAAGGGCAAGGCGGCCTTTCTTGAGGCGGCGCGCAATTGCCACAAGGGCGGTGGCAAGGCGGGGATCGCGATTTCAGACCCGTTCTGCGTGGAACGCCACCGGGTCGATTTCCTGCTGCTGATCGAGAATGAGCTGGATTTTGTGATCGGCAACGAGGCCGAGATCAAATCGCTGTTCGAGACCGACGATCTGGAAGAGGCGCTGGCGAAAACCGCCGGGATTTGTCCTCTGGTCGTGTGCACCCGTTCGGGCGACGGCGTGACCGTCCTGTATGATGGTCAGCGCGTCGACGTGCCGGTGGAAAAGGTGGTGCCAGTAGACGCGACCGGCGCGGGCGATCAGTTTGCTGCCGGGTTCCTGTTCGGCATGGCCACGGGCCGCGACTATGAAACCTGTGCCAAGATCGGCAATGTTTGCGCCCGCGAAGTGATCAGCCATATCGGCCCGCGGCCTGAGGCGAATATGCAGGAACTGCTGCGCGCCGAAGGGTTGCTCTGACCTTTCAGAACGCCGCAGCAGCGTCGTTCAAGGCCCAGTTGTATTTATAAGCATTGACGCGCGCGGTGTTCTGCAACCGCGCGCGCACATCCGGATCGGCCACTGTCTGGAGATAATTCAGAACTGCCTGCTCGTTGGCGCCGAAATCTTCACGAAACCAAATATAAATCTTTGACAGGATCAACCGCCCGCGCTCGTCAAACCGGACCCCGCGCGGATCGTTGACATAGGCGCGTTCGGCGGCGGCAAAGTCACGCTCCAGCGTCTCGGCCTGCCAGGCGCGGTTCATCAGGTTGGGGCAGCCCACGGCGGCGCAGTTCAACGCGTAATGGATGCGCGGCTCGTCGAACGTGGGCCGGATGATGCGGTGTTCGATATCGTTCAAAGTCAGCGTTTGCCCCGCGACCTGCACCAGCGGGCGGTTCCAGGGGCCGATGGACAGGGGGCCATCCTTGATGTCGCGGATTGAGGTGACCGGATAGTTCTCAAGGATCACATCCACCGTCACGGCATTATAAAGGTTGATCCAATAGGCCAGTTGCTGATCTCGGGTCAGGCGTGTTGGGTCAACGGCTTGCAGGTTGGCCAGGTACCCGTCCAGCCGCGCCGTGTCCGCCGGCGTCACCTGCCCATAGGCCAACCGGTTCACACCCTGGGCATCCGACGCGACATAGCGGGACAGGAACGCCGTCCAATCCCGGTGATCGACTTGCTGGCCCGGCGCAGAGGCAAAGCGGGTCAGCGTTTGCCCCGGCAACACCTCGGGCGCGGGCAAAGCCAGACGTTCGACGCTGGCACAGGCGGCCAGCAGGGGAAGCAGCAACAGGATCAATAGCCTTTTCATGAGGCATCCTTCCGGGTCTGGCGCGCGGCCCGCATCTGCCCCTTCAACCGTTTAAGCGGCGCCAGTGCAGGGTCGTTCAGGTCAGGCAAGTCCGAACATGCGGACAAACGGGGCACCGCCGCGTTCCACCAGCTTGGCCCGGTGGGTCCGTCGATCCGGTCCGGGCTGGCCAGATGCTGATCCCGCTGGGCGTTGTGCACACACATCGACAAGGGGCCGTTCGCCGTGGCCACCATGAACACACACGAGGCGCAGCGGTCCTCCTCCAACGCATCCGCCGCCATGAAGTTGTGAATGAACACCACCTGCCGCCGCACCGGACCGCGCAGCAGACCCGGCCCCAGGCGCGCCATGCTCACTGCCAGATGTGCCACGGCACGCAGCGCCAGCAATGGGTGACGCCGGATCGCGCGCCGCAACTTTGGTCGAATACGGATATGAGCGTCCTGCCTGTCATCCACCCCTTCCAACGCTGCAATCACCCGATGCACCAGGCGCCGGTTCGACAACAGCGACACCGCGCGCCCTCCGGCGGTGACGACACTGGCGTAGCGGTTGCATTTGGAATGCCCCACCGCAGCCGTGCCGAAATGCAGCGGCGTCCCGTAACCCGCCTCAATCGCACGCGCGACGCTGTCCTGCGTGATCGCATCGGGCCGCGCACGCAAAACGCCACGCCCGGTATCAGCCTGCATCTGGAACGAGACAAAGGCGACCTCGGGGCAATCCCGCAGGAACCGCGCCAGCGCCGGGAGGTCATCGAAATTGCCGCCAAAAACGGTGGTGTTGAACAGAATACGCAGCCCCAACCCCTGCGCCCTGCGGATATAGGCGCGGCGCACGGTGTTCAGTTCTACCTCGCTGCGAAACCCTTTGCGGTCCTGCGTCATATCCACGTGAAAAGCCACATCGTCCAGCCCCGCCGCCGCCAGCCGTGTCAGCATCGCCCGGCTGGCGCGGATGCCGTTGGTCATCAGGCAGGACCGCATCCCCAAACGGCGAATCTCGCGGCACAGCGCCTCAAGATCCGCCACCTTGCGCAGGGTCGGATCCCCCCCGGTCAATTGCACCGAAACCCCGGTGCCGTAATGGCTGCGGATCGTCGCCAGCCGCGCGAACAGCACCGAGAGCGGCGGATCATAGGTCATCTCGGCCCGGTCCGAGAGGTAGCACAGCGAACAGTCCAGATTGCAGCGCTGCGTGACCTCCAGTGCGACGCAGGCGATGGGATAGAACCGTCCCGCCGTCTGGCCGGGGCCGTATTCACCGCAGCTTTGCAGCCCCTTTCGCAGGGGCGCGCGCTGGTCTGTGCCTTTGAACATGCGTCCGGCGGGAACGAGGGCGGGTTGTATGGGGACAACGTCTTTCATGCCCACCAAGCTAGAGAGGTGCCGGAACCCGAACCACGCCCCCTCACGGCAAGTTGTCGCGGGGTGATCAGCAGGATGAGGTGCCGCCCTTAGCCCAGATAGCTGTCAAACGCTGCAATCACCTGCGCGTACACTTCGCGTTTGAACGGCACGATTTCCTCGATCAGCTTGCCGGGGTCCTGCCATTTCCAGCGGGTGAATTCCGGGTGGTCGGTTTCGATATTGATCTGATCGTCGCGGCCGGTGAAGCGCAGCAGGAACCATTTCTGCTCCTGCCCGCGATAGCGGCCTTTCCAGATGTTTGGCACGATGTCATGGGGCAGATCATAGGGCAGCCAGCCGTCGGTTTCGGCCACGACCTCAACCAGTTCAGCCGTCACACCGGTTTCTTCCCACAGCTCGCGCAGGGCTGCGTCGCGCGGAGCTTCGCCCTTGTCCACGCCGCCCTGGGGCATCTGCCAGGCGTCCGCGTGGCGGTCATTGCGCTGGCCAACGAAGATCTTACCCTCGGCATTCATCAGCATCAGCCCGACGCAGGGGCGATAGGGCAGTTTGGCGATTTCTTCGGGGGTCATGCGCGGCCTCGTACGTTGCTCTGACAACTCTGTATCAAGCGGTTCAGGAACAGCAAAGGGTGTGACGTTAGGTTCTGCGTGACAAAGGTGACGTGAACGTCAATCTAGCACTTAAGAATCGGGAGGGAGAGTTCGCCATGACTGCGTACCCAAACATGCTGGCCCCGCTGGATCTGGGCTTTACCACGTTGAAGAACCGCGTCCTGATGGGCTCGATGCACACGGGGCTTGAGGAAACCGGCGACTGGAACCGCGTGGCTGAATTCTACGCCGACCGGGCGCGCGGAGGTGTGGCGCTGATGGTGACGGGCGGCATTGGTCCGAACCTCGAAGGCTCGGTTCTGCCCGGCGCGTCGATGATGACCAACGACAAAGAGGTCGCGAACCATGCAATCGTCACACAGCGGGTGCATGAGGCAGGCGGCAAGATCGCCATGCAGATCCTGCATGCGGGGCGCTATGCCTATGGTCCGAAATGCGTGGCCCCCAGCCCGGTGAAATCTCCGATCTCGCCCTTTCCGCCCAATGAACTGGACGAGGAAGGCATCGAGAAACAGATCAGCGATATCGTAAACGCCGCCGTTCTGGCCCGGAAAGCGGGCTATGACGGGGTCGAGATCATGGGCTCCGAGGGGTATTTCCTGAACCAGTTCCTTGTGACCCACACCAACAAGCGCACCGACCGCTGGGGTGGGTCCTATGAAAACCGGATGCGCCTGCCGATCGAGGTGGTGCGCCGCACGCGTGAGGCCGTGGGCACCGATTTCATCATCATCTACCGGCTGTCGATGATTGACCTGATCCCCAATGGCTCGACCCATGAAGAGGTTGTGGAACTGGCCCAGCGGATCGAAAAGGCCGGGGCCACGATCATCAACACTGGCATCGGCTGGCACGAGGCGCGGATTCCAACCATTGCCACCAGCGTGCCGCGCGCGGCCTTTGCCTGGGTGACCAAAAAGCTGATGGGCAAGGTCGGCATCCCGGTGATTACGTCGAACCGGATCAACACGCCGGAAGTGGCCGAAGAGGTTCTGTCCACGGGCTGCGCCGACATGGTATCTCTGGCCCGCCCCATGCTGGCGGATGCGGAATTTGTGAACAAGGCGATGGCCGGTCAGTCCGCGCAGATCGCACCCTGTATCGCCTGCAACCAGGCCTGTCTGGATCACACCTTCAGCGGCAAGCTGACCTCGTGCCTAGTCAACCCGCGCGCCTGCCATGAGACCGTGTTGGAGATTGGCACTGCCGAGACGCCGAAGACCGTCGCCATCGTTGGTGCCGGTCCGGCCGGGCTTTCCACCGCCATGACCGCCGCGCAGCGCGGCCATGACGTGACCCTATTCGACCGCGCCGCCGAGATTGGTGGCCAGCTGAACATGGCCAAACAGGTGCCGGGCAAGGAAGAGTTCTGGGGGCTGGTCGACTGGTACCGCACCATGATGGCTGATCTGGGCGTCAAGGTGGAATTGAACCGAGAGGTCAGCGCCGACGACCTGACCGGTTTTGACGAGGTGATCATCGCCACCGGTGTCACCCCACGCGATCCGCAGATTCCGGGGCAGGATCGCGACAACGTCATCACCTATATCGACGTGCTGCGCGACAAGGCCAAGGTCGGCAAATCCGTCGCCGTTATCGGCGCGGGCGGTATCGGGTTCGATGTGTCCGAATTCCTGCTGGAGAACGGCCACAGCATCACCACCGACCTGCCCGCCTGGATGAAGGAATGGGGCGTGACCGACCCGGAGCAGCATCGCTCGGGCCTGGCACCTGAAGGCCCGCAACCCGAAGCCCCCGCGCGCGACATTACTCTGTTGCAGCGCAAGAAACAGGCACACGGCAAGGGACTGGGCAAGACAACCGGCTGGATTCACCGGGCAACGCTGAAGATGAAGGACGTCAATTTCGTGGGTGGCGTGAACTACGAACGCATCGACGACGACGGTCTGCATATCAGCTTTGGCGAAGAACGCGCCGACCCCACCGTGATAGCCGCAAACACGATCGTGCTGTGTTCCGGTCAGGTGTCCGAACGCAGCCTTGCGGATGCGCTGATCGAACGGGGGATCACCCCGCATGTGATCGGCGGCGCGGATGTGGCGGCGGAATTGGATGCGAAACGGGCAATCAATCAGGGGACGCGGCTGGCAGCCGCCCTCTGATCACTCCGAAAGCGCCAGCTTGACGCCCAGCGCCCCAAACGCTGTCGCGAAACACCGTTTGATCCAGGCCATCACGGCAGGCCTGCGAATGACGTAGTCCCGTGCAAGGGCGGCGCAGGCACCGTATCCGACAAAGACCACAAAGGTCATCGCCATAAAGGCGGCGGCCAGCTTTGCCAGCTCCAAACCGGCATTCGCCGTGCCAGCCGGCAGAAACTGAGGCAGAAAGGCCAGGAAAAACAAGGACAGCTTGGGGTTCAGCACATTGATCAACGTCCCGGTCACCGCGATCTTGAGATGACCTGCCGAGGATTTCTCGGCGTTGACCTCCATGGCGCCACCGTCTTTGACAATCCCCCAAGCCATGTAGAACAAGTACAGGACGCCCAGATACTTGATGACCTGAAACGCCAGCGCACTGGTATGCAACAGGGCGGCAAGTCCGATGATACTGGCCAAAGCTGCCGGGACGATCCCCAATGTGCATCCTACCGCCGCCGCAAAGCTGGCGCGGAACCCGCGTCCAAGACCGATCGCCAGAGTGTAGATCACTCCGGTTCCGGGCAGTAACACGACAATCAAGGATGTCAGAAAGAACTCCAGCGACATGTCAGCCTCCTCTATGGGCTGGCAGAGTTTCCGACATTCACATTATTGTAAACCGGTTTCGCGGGCGATTGCGGCGACTATTCCACCGTTATCGTAATCACATCAGACACAATCGGCGTGGAATGCGGTACATGGCCCGCATCGCCCAGCACCAGTTGCAGCGTATGCTCACCAGGGGCCAGTTCCAAAGTCACCTCGGTCTGACCGCCGCCGAAATGCAGATGGTTGTCGTCCGCGGGCAGACCGTAGGCCAGCTCATCCGCGCCATCCTCGCCCTCACCCAGCGGCGGACGATCGATCAGCAGGTGGTGATGGCCGGTGTTTTCCTTCTCGGTCCCGGCGGGGGCCACGCCCATGCCGCTGAGGCCAAAGACCACGGTGACCGGCGACTGGACGGTGTCCCCATCGGCAAGGTTCACGAAATAAACCTTCGCGTCAGGGTTGGATGCGGTTTCCCCTCCGGCCAGCGCAAGGGTTGCGGACAGGCACAGGGCAGTTAGGGCAAGCAAGGCTTTCATGAAATCCTCCGTGGTCACAAATTTGCCATGCTCACCTTAGCACAATCGGACACAAACGCCGAAATTCCCTGCCTGTCAGGCTCTGCGGCGATGCCGGAAACCATTGTTTCCGCGTTTCCTATCTGCAAACGATCTGATTCAAATCCCTGATATTATCCCATGTCTGCCCTGTTTCCGCCCAGATTGAAGGCGACAGTCGGGCAACGACTATACACCCGGGGAACGAGAATGGATCGACTTACCGAAATGGAAGCCTTTGCCAATGTGGTGGACCAGGGTGGCTTCACCGATGCGGCCAAGAAAATGGGCATCTCCAAATCGGCCGTGTCAAAGCACGTTTCCAGCCTTGAGGCCCGGCTGGGCGCACGGCTGCTGAACCGCACCACACGCCGCGTTTCCCCCACCGAGATCGGACTTGCCTATTACGACCGCGCGCGCCGCGTGCTGAATGACGCGGGCGAGGCAGATGCGCTGGTGACTTCGATGCAGTCCGCACCCTCGGGTCTGCTGCGGATCAGCGTGGCGACGGATTTCGGCGTCAATCACCTGTCGCCGGTTCTATCGGATTTCCTCGCCGCCTATCCCGACATCACCGTCAACATGGTGCTGAACAACCGCTATGTTGAGCTGATTTCAGAAGGGTTCGACGTTGCCGTGCGCATTGGCGAGCTGGAAGACAGCACCCTGCGCGCGCGCAAGCTGACCGAAACCGTGAAACGCATGGTCGCCGCGCCCAGCTATATCGAGAAATTCGGGCGTCCGCAGAAGATCGACGACCTGAACGAACACAAGCTCCTGCACTACTCCAGCCAATCCTCGGGCAATGTATGGAAGCTGACCGCGCCTTCGGGTGAAAAGCGGCAGGTTCGCACCGCAGGCTGGCTGAGCGTCAATGACGGGCAGTCGCTATTGAATGCGGCCATCTCGGGGCTGGGGATCGCGTATCTGCCCAGCTATCTGTATGCGGACGCACTGAAATCCGGTCAGGTACTGGATGCGATGCCGTCGCTGCCAGATGAGGTGCAGGGCATCTACGCCGTCTACCCGCCCGGTCGTTTTACCCAACCCAAGGTGCGGGCATTCATTGATTTTCTTGTCGAGTCCTTCAACGAAAAGGGCCCGATGGACTGGTAATATCTCCCCCGGTGAACCTCGACGGCCCGCGCATATGTGCGGGTCTTTTTTGTCTGTTCAGAACCGTTCGACCCAGGGCCGCAGGGTCAGTTCATCGCTCCAGGCCGACCGGTCCTGATGGATCAGATGCATGTATTCGCGGGCAATGGCATCCGGATCCAGCATCGAGTCGGGCGTGTCGGCCGCTGCAATTCGCTCGGGGTTGCGGATACCGCCGTCGATATTGACCCAGGCCACATGGATGCCGCGAGGGTGCAGCTCGCGCGCCATGGACTGCGCCAACCCCCGCTGCGCGAACTTGCCCATGGCAAAAGGCGCCGACAGCGGGAAGCCTTTGACCCCCGCCGAGGCACCAGTGAACAGGATCGTGCCCCGCCGGTTGTCGCGCATCGGCTGATCCAACATGCGGCGGGCGGCGACCTGACCCAGAAGGAACGCCCCATGCGCCGTCACCTCAACCGCCTTGCGGACGGTTTCCGGGTCAAGCTCTGTGATCGGGCCGCGTTGCCGGGCCGAAGGGTTATAGCACGCCACCCGCAGCTCTCCTGGTAGGCTGGTAACCAGCGTCGCCACGCCCTGCGCATCCGTGCCATCCAGCTGATGCAGCCTCGCCCCTGTCTCGGCGGCCAAAGGTTCCAGATCCGAAACGTCGCGGGCGGCCAGATGCACGGCATACCCGCCCTGCGCCAATGCCCGTGCGAACGAGGCCGACAGACCGGCCCCTGCGCCAATGATCACGGCCTGCGGCGTTGGTGTCTGGTCAGTCATGTGGGGTCCTTTCGTTTTCGATCGGCTCGCCTGTCTGACCTATGCCACCAAGGTCAATTGACCAGCAAAACCGCCTCGACCCGGCGGTTCAGGTCGCGGCCCTCGGGCGTAGCATTCGAGGTCAGCGGGGCTAGGTAGCCAATGCCGCGCGCCTCGATCCGGTCGGCGGTAACCCCATGGGCCTCGATCAGACGGGTCCGGACCGCCTGCGCCCGCCCGGTGCTGACCGAGATGTTGGCATCCAGCGCGCCGGTGTCGTCCGTGTGCCCGACCAGTGCCAGCCGCATATCGGGGTTGTCGGCCAGATAAGACGCAATCAGGTCCAACGAGGCAAAAGGGCCGTCGCCCAGCGTGATCTCTCCGGTGCGGAAATGCAGATCATCCAGAATCACATGCCCGTTCTGTTCCAATGCCGCTAACAACCCGTCGGACGTATCGGCCGTTTCCTCGATCACCAGCGGCGGCGGCGCTTCTGCGTCAACCGGAGAGACCCGGATCAACTGAATGTACCCGCTGGGCGGATTGCGGCTGACCAGCAGGCTCAGCACATCGTCGCCACGCGTGGCGGACAGAAAACGGTAGTCCTGAATCGCCACATACATATCGGGGGTCGGGACAACCTCGGTTCCGAACCGGAAATCGAACCCGCCACAGGCACGGGCCTCGCATTCGAACAGCACGTCATAACCTTGCGCCACAATCTGATCGCGCAGCGGCGCCAGCAATTGCAGCGTCGTGCTGGAGCCCGATTGCAGGCGCCATGTGATCCGCTCAACCCGCCCCTCGATCTGCCGCACGGGCAGAGTGCCGTCGGCAAACGGTCCAGTGGGCAGATCATAGCTGTCCAGCGGGCTGATCCGGTCGCTGATCTGGCGCGCGCCCGAAGGCAACGTCAACTCCTGCGCAACACCCGGCCCGGCCAACAGCAACAGGATCAGTGAGGCAAAGCGGATCATCGGGCCTGCGCGTGATAGTCGTCGTTCGGAACCATCGCCGTGGCACTCGCAACGCGGTTCGACATGTTGAAAAAGCCGGTCACGTTGGCGATGTCCCAGATGTCACGGTCGGTAAAACCCGCATCCCGCAGGCGTTGACGGTCGGATTCTTCGATCTCGGTGCTGGCCGAGGTCATCTTGGCGGCAAAGTCCAGCATCGCCCGCTGGCGTGTGTCCAAAGACGCGACGCGGTAGTTCATCACCAGCATTTCCCCCAGTTGCGGATCGCCCGACAATTGCCGCACCGCTGCGCCATGAGCCACGAGGCAGTAAAAGCACTTGTTGATCGCCGACACGACCACCGCGATCATCTCACGCTCAAGCTTGCTGAGGCCACTGTCGCCCAGCATGAGGTCGTTATACATCGCGGTAAAGGCGTTCAGCTTGTCGATGTCAAAGGCATAGGCCCGCAGCACATTCGGCACAAAGCCCAGTTTTTCCACGCAGATATCAAAGTACTTCTGCGTCTCGGGCGGCAGCGGGTTCACCATCGGCAAGTCCAGCGCGGTGGGGGCGGATTGGTCAGTCACGTCGGGCTTTCTCCTTGAACAAGCTGACGGTAGTGGTATTCGCCGACAATCTCCATCCCGAGCGCGCGATAAAGCCCGTTGGCCCCCGCGTTTGCCTTGGTGCAGATCACGCTGAGCGTTTCCGCCCCGTTATCCCGCGCCCAGAAGGCGGCGGCGCGCATGGCCCAGCCGCCCAGACCCTGACGACGATGATCGGGCAGGATTTCCAACGCGTGCACCATCGCAACTCCATCGTGCATCGCAACAAATCCGGTTCCGGCAGGCTGATCATTGTGGCGCAGCAACAGGCTGGTTTTGGGGCCTCGCGCGCGCTCCATCACCGCCACCCGCGCGGGGCCAATGCCGCCCTTCGCCCAGATCTCGCGCATGATCGCCAGCGGCTCGGGCGTGAGGAACACCGTGACGCGGGGGATCGACGTATCCGACAGGTGACCGACAGGGCAGGCATAGATGTTGACCGGGTCCAGAATCTGATAGCCGCGCGCGGTCAGTTGCGCATCCAGCGCTTCGTCCCCCGGGCGCAGGCAGAAGATGCGCTTTTGCCCCATTGCCTGCATCGCGGCCTCGGCGGCATCGATATCGGCCGCGCTTGCGGGGGCCAGCGCATTGGCCGCCGACACGCGCGACCCGCCGCCCTGCCCCTGCCGCAGTTGAAACGGCCCCAGCCGTTCATACCGCGCGGCAGGCCAGGTGCCGTCGACGATGTCGGTCCAGTTGTCGCTCACAGATCAAGCTCTTTCGCAAGCCGGGTGGTGGCGGCATCGATACGCGCGCCGTCGGTGCCACGCACCACGACATTGGCGCCAAAAACGCCGTTGATCTGGAACGGGTAGCACCCGATCGACAGGTCCGCGAAATCATTGGCCAACACGGAAAGAGTGGCAGCGATATCGCCTTCACCCCGATCCACCCGCAGGGTTTGCGACAGCAGCGGGCTGCCCCCGGTCAGGCCGGGCAACACACTGGCCACCATCGCCTGAAACACCGACGGCACCCCCGCCATCACATGCACGTTCGCAATGGTGAACCCCGGCGCGGTCGAGACCGGATTGTCGATCAGCACCGCCCCGTCCGGAATGCGCGCCATGCGCAGGCGGGCCTCGTTCAACTCCAGCCCGGATTTGTCGTAATGCGCCTGCAGCAGCGCGCGGGCGTCGTCGCGAATGTCGATATGCGCCCCAAAGGCACGCGCGATGCAATCGGCGGTGATATCGTCATGGGTCGGGCCGATACCGCCGCTGGTGAATACATGGTCGTGGTCATCGGACAGCGCCTTGACCGCCGCCTCGATCGCCGGGGCATCATCGCTGACGATCCGCACCTCTTTCAGGTCGATGCCATGTTTGGCCAGCTCCCCGGCAAGATAGTGCATATTCGCATCGCGGGTCCGGCCCGAGAGGATCTCATCCCCGATCACCAGCATTGCAGCGGTTGGATTTGCCATGGCACGCGCCCCCTCTTGATCGACCGTTAGGGCAGGTATAGGCCCTGAGACATGCGATTTGAAACCCCCCTTGTCCCCGCCCGCCTGATCCGCCGCTACAAACGCTTTCTGGCCGATTGCACGCTGGAGGACGGGCGCGAGGTCACCGCCCACTGCGCCAATCCGGGGTCGATGATGGGGCTGGCCGAACCGGGTGAGAAAATCTGGCTGGAGCCCAATGACGATCCGAAGAAAAAGCTGAAATACGGCTGGCGGCTGGTCGATCATGAAAACGGCCATTTCACCGGGGTCGATACCTCGGTTCCCAACAAAGCCCTGCGCGCGGCGCTGGAGGCGCGCGAAATCCCCGAACTGGCCGCCTATGAAACCGTCCGCCCCGAAGTGAAATACGGCGAAAACAGCCGCATCGACTTTCTGCTGACCCAGCCGGGCCTGCCCGATGCCTATGTCGAGGTCAAAAGCGTCACCCTATCCCGCCAACCCGGTCTGGCCGAGTTCCCCGACAGCGTCACCGCCCGCGGCACCAAACATCTGGGAGAGCTGGCGGCGATGGTGGCACAGGGGCACCGGGCGATCCTGCTGTATCTGGTCCAGCGCACCGATTGCGACCGTCTGGCGCTGGCCGCCGATATCGACCCGGCCTATGCGGCGGCGTTCGAGGCCGCACAGGCGCAGGGGGTGGAGCGGTTGGTCTATGGAACGCTAGTATCACCAGAAGGCGTATGGGTTGATACTGTGAAAGTTTGGGCAACGTCGTAAAGCCAATCAGTTCATGAACCGGAATTCACCAAGATATGTGCCCGAAGATGAACTGAAGCCCCGATACGCATCACTGTTCAACTTTCCGACTGTAGCGCACATCGATTGCCCCTGACGAAAGGTGTTCCATCGGCTACAGATCGCATTGCCTTCCAACCACCAAACGCCAGTATCTTCCCCCAGTCTGGGTACCGTTGCCGCAAAAGTCTGGTCTGCCCGCAACCAAGCGGTTCCACTATAGTGAAACCGCTCGAACTTTATTTCCCGGTCCTCAGCTAGAAAACCCGCCAGTTCGGACCCTGACAGCATCGTGACCTCTTCTCTGCAGCCCGTCAGAAAGATCAACAGCAACAGAAAGGGTCTCATCAAGTACTTCTCTTTGCATGGGCGACGGTTAAATCGAGGCGCCGCGAGGCCATTCTAACCGAACCTCAAAGCCATTTTTTAGTTTACGCCGCACTTCAGCCGATCATGTTAGTTTCTGACCACAGTTCGACATCCAACCCTTGCACAAACGGCTCAAAGTGATCGGCCACTGCCTGCCAGCCGCCGACCGAGGCTGTATTCACCGGCTGTCGGGCCTGCAGGTTACTGGCCGTCCTGATCGCGTTTGCGGATTTGTCCGGCGTCAGCATGGAGTCTTCAAAGGGCAGATCGCAGGTTCGCGCCAGCTCCTGCGCGGTGTTCTGTAGATCGCCCACCAACGTCTCATACCGGATATCGTGAATGCGGCCCGGCAGGACCTGATGCCAGTGGCGCATATAACGCTGATACCGGTTGGCCTCAGCCGCCATCCAGGTCAGGTCATGGGTGTAGTACAACCCGCCCGCTCCGAAATTCGCCCGCCACATCGACAGGGCGATATCGCGCGGGTCGCGCAACACGTTGAGGATCACGGCATCGGGGAAGGCCTGCGCAATCTCGCCCAGAAAGGCATAGTTGCCGGGGGCCTTGTCCACAAAGGCCGTGGCATCCCCAGACAGCGCAGGCAGCTTTGCCATGTAGTGCGCGGCCAGCCCGTTGGCGGCGCGCCATTCCGGCGGCTGCGCTTCAGCCTGTCGGGCCCATTGATGGACCGAGGCCAGCTCTCCCAGACCCTGAACGGTGGAATGGCGGGCCAGAATACGTTCAACCAGCGTGGTGCCGGACCGGGGCAGGCCAACCACGAAAATCGGCCGGGGGCTGCCTGCGGATGACTCAGCCCCGGCAGCGGGCAGAGGGGCAGCCAGCCGTTTGGCGCAGTCTTTGGCGCTGCGGTCTTCCCAGGCTTCGAACCCTTTGCGCTGCAGCTTGTGGGCCTCGGCCAGATGCTGCATTTCCTGCGTGATGTTCTTTTGCCGGCGCGCCAGATTGGCCGCGGCAAACCGCAATTTCACCTCATCCTCCGGATTGGCCGCTGGACCGCGTGCGAACGACTTGGAAATCCGGGTCTGCAGCGTTGCGATATCGTCAAAGGTGAGGTTCGGCAGTCCGGCCATTAATTCCAGCGCATCCGGATGCTCGGGCGCCAGTGCAAGCGCGGCGCGAACATTTTTCAGAACCTCGTCCAATTGACCCAGCCCCAGCTGCGATCTGGCCAGCCGCACCAGGCCGGGAAGGTATTTCGGTTGCTTCTTGACCAGCGCCGTCAGCACATCAACCGCGTCCTGCCATTGGTGCATCGAATCCAGAATGTCCGCCTTCAGAATCTGCGCATTCGGATTGGCAGGTTCGCGACTCAATACTTGTTCGACATCCGCCAGCGCCTGTTCCGGCTGCTGCTCCTGCAACAGGGCCAGCGCGCGGATGAACTGCTGGGCGGGGCTCAGCGGGCCACGCGCGGCGATCTTTTTCAGAAACGTCAGCGCATCGGCGGGATCACCTCCCTGAACCAGACTAAGAGCATAGTTCTGGATCAGTTCGGCATTTCCGGGATCCAGCCGCCAGGCCTGTTGAAAATGGGTCTGGGCCAGTTTGGGTTTCTGCTGCTGCACCGCGCTGATGCCCGCAAGTCTTGGCAGCGCCGCGATTTTTGGCCACTTCTTGGCGGCCTTGGTGGCCCGTTTGAACGCACGGTCCGGCCGTCCGGCCTTGAGAAGTTCGCTGATGCCGGCAATCTCGGCCCTCAACTGGTCAGCTTTTCTTTGCATCTGCCTGCCCCTCTCTGTTTCGTGTGCCCGCCCGGACTTGCCTTGTGCTAGTTCAAAATTACCTGAGGGTCTACATACGATCAGACCGCATACGGGGTGGTGCCGACTTTGCGGACCGACACCCTCTGGTACTTTCTGCACAAGCAGCGTAAAAGGAATGCTGCGCGAAACATTTGGAGCCTCGCATCCATGAAGGAACATCGTGGCCGTCTGACCAAGGACGGTATCCGCATCTATGAACAGGGTGACTTTGCCGGCATGCACGCGGCAGGGGCCTTGGCTGCGCGGATTCTGGATGACATTGCCGAACACGTCTTTCCCGGTCAGACCACCGGCGCGATTGACGGGCTGATCACCCAGATGGTCGAGGACGCGGGCGCAACCTCGGCAACCATCGGCTACAAGGGCTATCAGCACGCCAGCTGTATCAGTGTCAATCACGTGGTCTGCCACGGCATTCCCGGTGACAAGCGGCTGAAGGATGGCGATATCCTGAATATCGACGTCACCGTCATCGTTGACGGCTGGTTCGGCGATACCTCACGCATGTATGTGGCGGGCAAACTGCCGCGCAAGGCCGAGCGTCTGATCCAGGTGACCCATGACGCCCTGTTCAAGGGGATCGAGATGGTCAAGCCCGGCAATACCTTCGGTGATATCGGCCACGCCATTCAGGCCTATGTCGAGGCACACCGGATGAGCGTCGTGCGCGATTTCTGCGGTCACGGTCTGGGCCGGGTGTTCCACGCGCCGCCCAACGTGCTGCACTATGGCCGTCCGGGCACCGGTGCCGTTCTGGAAGAGGGCATGTTCTTCACCATCGAACCGATGGTGAACCTTGGCCGCCCCGAGACCAAGACCCTGTCCGATGACTGGACCGCCGTAACCCGCGACAAGTCGCTGTCGGCGCAGTTCGAACATTCAGTGGGTGTGACGGCAGATGGGGTCGAGATATTTACCCTGTCACCGGGCAACAAGTTTCATCCGACCTATTCTTCCTGATCGACGGCCTGATCGCGCATCAGTTTCAGCAACAGGGTTTCCTGCCCCCATGGCGTGACCGCGTCATGAATGAACACCGGCGCGCGCGTGGGTTTCCGCTCGGGTCCGGTGGTGGCGTCGGTTTCCTGTGGAACAGTCCAGATCGGGAGTTTCAGGGCACGGTCCATGCGTCGATACTAGCATGTCCCGGTCAAATCCCCAAAAGCGCCGGAACCTCAGCCATATCGGTGATGACTTCGGCCCCAAGTTTGGCCAGTTTTTCTCCGCCCCCGTGCGGCGCATAGGCCAGACAGCGCATATTGGCACGGATTGCGGCGGTGACACCGCTGGCGCTGTCTTCGATGACCACGGGCCGCGAGGCGCCGAACTGTTCCGCCGCTGTCAGGAACATGGTCGGGTCAGGTTTGCCCACACCCAATGTGTAGGCCGAGAACATCACATCCTTGAACCGATCCCATAGGCCGTTCTGCCCCAGCGTGACCCGCATTTTGTCAGGCCCGCCATTGGAGGCAACGCAGAACGGCACGCCGCGCTCATCCAATTGCGTCAGCAAGTCCGATATGCCGGGAACTAAAGGCACACCCTGCCGAAGGCGGGCGTCTGTTTCGGCATCGAATTCCGCGATCCAGCCCTCGGGCAGGTCTGCCCCCAGATTGCGGGCGATATCCTGAACTTCGGGCATGGTTTTGCCGGTAAAAATCCTGTGGCACTCGTCCGCCGTCAGCTTCAACCCGTGACGAGCCAGATTTGCGACCATCACCTGATTGGACAGTGGCTCACTATCGACCAGAACGCCGTCGCAATCGAAGATGACCAGATCATGCATTCGGGGCATCGCTCCACATCAGGGTGATATGCGTGTCGCCATATTTGCGGCTGTCCTGCAAGGTGAACCCCTCGGGCGGTTGCATCGGAGCATTTTCTTCCCACACGATCAGGGCGTCGTCGGCGATCCAGCCTTGCGAGAGGGCGGCGATGGCCTTCTGTCCCATGGACTTGCCATAGGGCGGGTCCAGAAAGATCAGACCATAGGGCGCGCCCGGGTTTTCACCCAACCGCGTGGCATCCCGGCGGATCAGATCGGTGCGGTCGGCGCTGCGGGTCAGGTCGATATTCTTGCGGATCAGCCCCTGCGCCACGCGCCCATCATCGACAAAGGTCACATGCGCCGCGCCGCGCGACAGCGCTTCAAGCCCCAGCGCGCCGGTGCCCGCAAACAGGTCCAGCACGCGCCGCCCGTCAAAGTCGATCTGGTGGCCGAGCACGTTGAACAGGCTTTCGCGCACGCGGTCGGTGGTGGGGCGCAAATGTGCGCCCGCATCCCCCTTGCCGACCGAGGCCAAGGCGCGGCCCCGGAACTCTCCGGCGATGATCCTCACGCCTTGAGCAGCGGCTTCAGGTCCGCATCAGGGTTGGCCACGATGGCAGGATCAGCTGTCTTACCCGATTCAATCAGGCGTTTGCCGACCATATAGGCGCGCGGATCATTCATTGCATCCACTGCAATCAACTGATCGCCCTTGTAGTACCAGAAGGATACGGTCTGCCCGTCGCCCTGCCGGGTCACCACGCGGTCATACCCGGTGTTCAGGCCCGCAATCTGCAGTTTGACGTCATACTGATCCGACCAGAACCACGGCGTCGCCACATAGTCTTTGGCCGCGCCCAACATGTTCTGCGCCACAATCTCGGCCTGGTCGATGGCGTTGGGGACGCTTTCCAGACGGATGCGGCCTTCGCCATGCGGGAAGGACGCGCAATCGCCCGCCGCCCAGATCGACGGATCAGAGGTGCGGCCATGGGCATCGGTCTTGATGCCATTGTCCAGCTCAAGACCCGCCATCTCGGCCAGTTGAGTCGAGGGAACGATGCCCACGCCAACAACGACAAAATCGACCTGCAATTCGGTACCATCGGTCAGAACCGCGCCCACAACCTTGCCTTTTTCACCGACCAGACGCTCCAACCCGACGCCTTCGCGGATATCGGCGCCGTACTCGCTGTGCAAAGCCCGGAAATAGTCGCTGGTCTCGGGCGCGGCCACCCGTTGCAGGATACGGTCGGCCATCTCGACCAAGGTCACCTTGACCCCGCGCTTGGCACAGACCGCTGCGGCCTCAAGCCCGATATAGCCACCACCGACGATCAAGGCACGCGCGCCGTCTGTAACGCGGGGCTCCATCTCATTGATATGCGCCAGATCGCGCACCACATGCACGCCGTCCAGATCGCCGCCGATGGCGGAGGGCAGACGGCGCGGGTCTGACCCAGTGGTCAGCGCCAATTCATCATAGGAGATCACCTCATCCCCGACGGTCACGGTCTTGGCCTGCGGGTCAATCGCCGACACACGCTGCCCCAGACGCAAGGTGATGTTGTTCTCGGCATAGAAACTCTCGGGCCGCAGGAACAGGCGTTCCAGCTCCATCTCGCCCAGCAGATAGGCCTTGGACAGCGGCGGGCGCTGATACGGCAGATGCGGCTCGGCCCCGATCAGGGTGATGTCCCCGTCAAACCCGCCCTTGCGCAGTCTGGCGACAAGCGATGACCCCGCCTGCCCCGCACCGATCACGACAATATGGCTCATGTTCCTCCCGCCCTGTCGAATTCCCGTGGTCTCAACCACACGACCACCTATATTGCGGCTGAGCCCGACTCTGCAAATCCAAACGACAGGAGCTTAAAATGATTTCAACAGGTGACATGCTGCCCGACGCCACGCTGACCCAACTGGGCACGGACGGCCCCGAAGAGGTGCGGATTTCAGACAAGACCAAAGGACGCAAAGTGGTGATCTTCGCGGTGCCCGGCGCCTTTACGCCAACCTGCCATTCGGCCCATGTGCCCAGCTTCATGCGCACCAAGGACCAGTTCGATGCCAAGGGTGTGGACGAAATCATCTGTGTCTCGGTCAACGACCCGTTCGTGATGAAAGCCTGGGGCGAGGCCACCGGCGCGACCGAGGCCGGGCTGACCATGCTGGGCGACGCCACATCCGAGTTCACCAAGGCCATCGGCATGGATTTCGACGCCCCGCCCGCCGGTCTGATCGCGCGGTCCAAACGCTATGCCATGCTGGTCGAGGACGGCAAGGTCACAGCACTGAACCTGGAAGAAAACCCCGGTGCCTGCGAAATTTCGGCAGGTGAGGGCCTGCTGGACGTGATCTGAGATCGCATGGCCCCGGGTGACCTCGGGGCCATGAGAACCATTTAACTTGATGCAACGCCCTGATCTGCCGATATTTGAATAATACAATCAGGGAGTTTGTTTGATGAAACTGAAGATCATTACACTCTTGCTTGGTTCTGCGGGGGCGCTGGCCGCCTGCGGGCCGGCACCGACCCCGCAACAACAGGCGGCACGCCAGCATGAGATTGCCTGCCTCAGCGGCACTCTGGGCGGTGCGCTGATCGGTGGCGCCATCGGCAACCAGTTTGGCGGCGGCTCTGGTAAATCGATCCTCACGGCGGCAGGCGCTGCGGCCGGCGGGATCGAAGGCAACAGATACGCATGTTGAGGAGAGCCGGAATGACACGTGGACTTATTATCGCTGCGGCCGTTTTGCTGGCCGGTGCCGCCTCGGCCGAAAACGTTGCCGAACTGCACGAAAACGAGCTGAGAGCCATCGACAAGAACAATGACGGGTTCCTGTCCCGGGACGAGTTCGACGCCTTTGCCGACTACGCGTTCCAGTCGATGGATGTGAACAAAGACAATTCGGTCGGATTGCAAGAGGCCAAGCCGCATTTGGACGAAGATCAGTTTCAGGACGTTGACCGCGACAATGATGGCTTTATCTCAAGGCCGGAATTCGACACCCAGATGAACGACGACTTCCTGTCGGCCGACCAGAACCAGAACGGCCAGCTGGATTAAACCGGACGGCCTCGCGTTTGGCGGGGCCATCCACACGGGGGCGTGCCATGCGAAACTGGGGAATTCTCGGTGTTCTGGGCCTGTTGGCGGCCTGTGACGTGCCACAGGCCCCGGTGGTGACCGGACCAGACGGGCAGGCGCGCATTCAGATCAGCACATCCGGGCTGACCTGTTACAACAATCGCTGTCTGGACATTAATCCGGCTGCGCGCAGCGTGCGCCAGATCGGCAACCGGACAACGCGCATTCCCGGCAGCATCGACGTCAGCAGCGGCACCGTGACCCCGGCCGAATTCGAGCAGATGGGCGTGACCGCCGCATTGGCCGGTGGCATCGGAGAGGGCAACCGCTAGCAGAGACTGTCCATCTTGCGGGCAAGCTTGGCGTCCAGCGCCGACAGCCCGCCCACGTCATGGGTGGCCAGCGTGACCTCGACCGTGCGGTAGACATTGGACCATTCGGGGTGGTGGTTCCATTTTTCGGCAAAAATCGCCACCTGCGTCATCCAGCCAAAGGCGTGGACGAAATCCTCGAAGATAAAGGTCTTGGTGATCGCATCCCGGCCGTCGACCATGGTCCAGCCATTCTTGAACAGCGGGTCAAGCAGCGGGCCGCGGGTCTCAGGCGACAAGAGTTCGGTCATTGCTGTTCCTCCGGGTTCAATTTCCTGAACGGGCCGTATTCCGTCAGGATCTCGATCTCTTCTCCCACTGCGGCGGCCTCGGCGTCCAGATATTTTCGGATCGCATCGGCAAAACCGGGGTCACCGACCCAATGCAAGCTATGCGTGCGGGTGGGCAAATAGCCTCGCGCCAGCTTGTGTTCGCCCTGCGCCCCGGCTTCAACCCGGGCCAGACCATTGGCAATGGCAAAATCAATCGCCCTATAGTAGCACAATTCGAAATGCAGACAGGGGTGATGTTCGACGCAGCCCCAATAGCGGCCAAACAGGGTTTCGCGCCCGATGAAATTCAACGCCCCGGCAATCGGATACCCGTCGCGTTCCGCCAGCACCAAAGCCATATCGTCCGCCATGACTTCCTGAGCGATATCAAAGAATTGACGGGTCAGGTACGGCGCGCCCCATTTGCGCGACCCGGTGTCCTGATAAAACCGCCAGAAGGCATCCCAATGCTCGGGCCGCAGGTCACCCCCGGTCAGCGTGCGAATCTCACCGCCGAACCCGCAGGCCTGCGCCCGTTCCTTGCGGATATTCTTGCGTTTGCGCGAGGATAGCGCTCCCAGAAAGCCGTCGAAATCCGGATATGCGTCATTGAGCCAGTGAAACTGCTGCGAGGTGCGCAGCATCAGGCCCATCTGCTCTCCGGCGATGGCCTCATCCGCGGTGCAGAACGTGGCGTGCAGCGAGGACACACGGTTGTCGGCAGCCAATTGCACCGCGCCCTGGACCAGCGCCGACATGCCCACCGCCTCATAGCCCGGCCGCACCAGAAAACGCCGCCCGGTGGCGGGGGTGAAGGGCACCGCGATCTGCAGCTTGGGATAATACCGCCCGCCAGCATTTTCATAGGCGTGCGCCCAGTTGTGATCGAAGATGTATTCGCCCTGGCTGTGCGACTTGGCATACATGGGCGCCGCGCCGATCAGCATCCCGTCCAGATAGGCGGTCAGGTATTGTGGCTGCCAGCCGGTCCCACGCCCGACTGAGCCGCTGTTTTCCAGCGCCGACAGGAACCGATGGGTGGTGAACGGGTCCAGCGGCCGCCCGCCATCGGCGGCCTCGGGGCAGGCGCAACTGTCCCAGTCCTCGGCAGAAATCTGCGACAGCGATCCCAGAATCTGAACTTCGATTTGCGCCTGATCCATTTGCCCTCCGCGTCTGATCTTAATCTGTGACGGTGGGGGGACGGGTTCAACCCGGATGGGGGGCCAAATAGCCTTCGAAGGTCACATTGTCGGCAACCTCGCGGGCCAGTGCCTCTTGTTCGGGCGACCGCACCGTCCAGCACAGAATCGGCACGCCCTGCGCTTTCAGCTCGGCAACGCGGGGGCGGGACAGATCTGCGGCCTCATGGCTGATGAAACTGGCACCGACCCGGTCGAAATCGGGAATGTTGCGCAGGTGATCGCAGACTTTCTGAGGCAACAACTCTTCCTTGGGCTGATATGAACAGGTCACGATGCCACGCGGCAGATGCGGTGCAAGGCGCGCCAGTTCAGCCACCGAATTGGGGTTGAACGACATCAGCGCCACCGGCCCGTCATAACCCTGCAGCGCCCGTACCGCGTCCGCTTCAAGCGGCCCGACATCGGGGCCCATCGCGCCGTCCTGGTCCTTGAACTCGATCAGCAGCGGCACCTTGCCGCCCACCATCTTTAGCACCTCGTCCAGTGTCGGGATGCCATCATCAGCGTGCAGCAGCTGGGTGGCCTGCGCCTGCGCCGCCGAGATCTGCTGAATCGGCCCCGGCTGCCCGGTCAGGCGCGTCATGTCATAGTCATGAAACACCATCGCCCGGTTGTCCGAGGTCCGCTGCAGATCGATCTCGATCCCATACCCGGCCTCGATCGCGGCCCGAATGGCCGCCCGGCTGTTTTCCGGGCGGTTGTCCGAGAGGTCATGCAGCGCCCGATGCGCGATCGGGGTTTGCAGGAACACGGAAGGCAGGGGCGGTGTCATTGGACCTCGAAAATGCCTTCGATTTCGACGGCCACGCCCAGCGGCAGCGCGGCAGCGCTGACGGCGGAACGGGAATGGCGACCGGCATCGCCCAGCGCCTCGACCAGAAAATCGGAGGCACCGTTGATCACCTGCGGCTGCGCGGTGAAATCGGCGGTCGAGTTCACGAAACCGGTCAGCTTGATCACCCGCACCAGTTTTTCGATATCACCGCCACAGGCCGCCTTGACCTGCGCCAGCAGGTTGATGGCGCAAACTTTTGCCGCCGCCGCACCGGCCTCAACCTCCATGTCATCGCCCAGCTTGCCGGTGATCAGGTCATCATCCTTGGAAATCTGACCCGACACATAGACGATGTTGCCGACCCGCACGAAGGGGACGTAATTCGCCGCCGGAGCGGGCGCATCCGGCAGGCTAACGCCGAGGCTTTCCAGTTTCGCTGCGATGCTCATGAGGTTTCCTCCAAATCTTGAGTCGCGGCGAAGCTAACCGGGACGGGCAATTTCGGAAAGCCTGAAAACGGGGATGGACGTGCCCGACAGGTGGGCGTAACTCTTCTTATTCCGAACAGTTGAAGCGGTGTCGCTTTACCTTGGCCCATCGGGCAGGTTAAACGCTATCTGTTTCATACGTGTTGTGGAACGTATATGTGACCTCGGATTGGGCCGCGCTATGTGGCCATAGGCAGTATTGATTGATAGTTCGGGCCAACGACCCCGAATGGTTTGGAGTGGCAAAGACCGTGTTGAGCAGACCCCGCCTGAAGCACCTGATCGTTCTGTCCCTGATGACAGTCCTGAGCGCCTGCGCCACGCGGGCGCCGGAAGGAACCCCGCCAAACGAGGTGTTCGATCCTTATGAACGAAACAACCGGGGCATTCACAAATTCAATCTGGGCGTTGACCGGTTCCTGTTCCGCCCGGCCTCGAAAGGGTACGTCAAGATCGTGCCCGATCCGATGGTGACCAGCTTCAGCAATTTCGCCGAGAACCTGACCCTGCCCGGGCAAGCCGTGGATTACCTGCTGCAGGGTAACGTCAAGCAATCGGGCAATGCGCTGTTGCGCTTTGTCATCAACATGACTGTGGGCGGGGCGGGGCTGTCTTCGCCTGCTGACGAATTGAACCTGCCGCCGGTCGATACCGATTTCGGCGAAACCCTGCATGTCTGGGGTGTCGGCGAAGGCGCCTATGTCGAATTGCCGTTTTATGGCCCGTCAACCCAGCGGGACGCGATTGGCGTTGTGGTCAATCTGTTCTCGAACCCGATCAATTTCAGCCCCACGCGCCCGGTCGACAATATCGGTGTCTATGCCGAGGTCGTGCGGCGCATGGGTGACCGGGGCCGGTTCTCGGACACGGTCGATTCGATCCTGTATGAAAGCGCCGACAGCTATGCGCAGGCGCGCACAATCTACATCCAGAACCGCCGCTTCGAACTGGCACGCGACGATGAGGAAGCCTATCTGGGTCTGTATGATGACCCCTACGCAGAAACCGGGACCGACCCTGTCAGGGACCCCTACCTAGACCCCTACGAGGACCCCTATGCCGAATAACCATTTGAACCGACGCGGTTTTGTCGCCACTGGCCTGGCTGGTGTGATGCTGACCGCCCTTCCCGCCTTTGCCCAAACCGAAGCCAGCGCCAAGGCTCTGGTTGTCAGTGTGGTGGATGATATCAACCGTGTGATCGCTTCGGGCAAATCCGAAAAAGCGATGATCCGCGATTTCGAGAAGATTTTCGTGCAATATGCCGACGTGCCGATCATGGCGCGCTATGTGCTGGGGGTGGATGGCCGTTCCGCCAGCCCATCGCAGCTGAGACAGTTCACCAGGGCGTTTCAGGGCTATATCTCGAACAAATACGGCCGCCGCTTCCGCGAGTTCATTGGCGGTCAGGTCACCGTGCGCAATGCCCGCAAGATCAAGGCCGGCTACGAGGTGCGCACCTCGGTCAAGCTGCAGGGCTCGTCGCCGTTCGAGGTGACCTTTCTGGTGTCGGACAAATCGGGCCGTGACAAGTTCTTCAACATGTTCATCGAAGGGGTGAATATGCTGTTGACCGAACGGACCGAGATCGGCGCCATGCTGGATGCGCGCGGTGGCGATCTGAACCGTCTGATCAAGGATATGAAGCGGGCGGGGTGACCGGGGCGCAATTGCAAAGATAACGCCGCGTGATTGGGTTCACGCGGCGTTTTTTTGTTTCAGTTCAACCGTTCGCCGGTTTCCTGAGCGAAATAGGACACTTTGCTCATGTCAAAAGCCAGATTCAGCATCTGACCCGCCTGCGCACTGGTTTCAGCGTGCAGACGCGCGGTGACCTGCTTGCCGCCAAGTTCCGAGACCACATAGGTATCCGCGCCCGCCGGTTCGACCATATCGACAAGGCATTCAGCCTCTTGCACGCCTGCACCGGCGCGGAAGCCTGCCTCGGCGATGTCTTCGGGGCGCAGGCCAAGGATCACATCCTTGGGCAGTGACAGGTCGCGGGTATCTTTCAGCACCAGCGTCTCACCCGTTTCGCGCGCGATGGCGATTTCGGTGCCGGATCCGTTCTTGGTCGCCTGCGCCGGGATCAGGTTCATTGCGGGCGAGCCCATGAAATCGGCCACGAACAGGTTCGCCGGGTTGTTGTAGATCTCGGCCGGGGTGCCGATCTGCTGCACGACACCACCTTTCAGAACCACGATCTTGGTGGCCAGCGTCATCGCTTCGATCTGATCATGGGTCACATAGACGATCGAGGCATCCAGCGTCTGGTGCAGCTTCTTGATCTCGGTCCGCATCTCGACCCGCAGCTTGGCGTCGAGGTTGGATAGCGGTTCGTCAAACAGGAACAGCTTGGGGTCGCGCACCAGCGCCCGGCCCATCGCCACCCGCTGACGCTGACCACCCGACAGTTGGCTGGGGCGGCGGTTCAGCAGCGGCTCGATCTGCAGCAGTTGGGCGACCTCTTTCAGCTTAGCGTCCTGAGTGGCCTGATCGACGCCGCGCACTTTCATGCCAAAGGTGATGTTCTTGGCCACCGACATGGTCGGATACAGGGCGTAAGACTGGAACACCATCGCGATGTCGCGGTCCTTGGGGCTGACATGGGTCATGTCGTTGCCGCCGATGGACAGGGTGCCGCCGGTGATCTCTTCCAGCCCCGCAATACAGTTCAGCAGGGTGGATTTACCGCAACCCGAGGGGCCGACCAGCACCAGGAAATCGCCCGGTTCGATCGAGATGTTGATGTCCTTCAGAATCTCGGTCGCGCCGTAATTCTTGTAGAGTTTGTTGATATCAAGGATGGGAGCCATGGGTCTTATCCCTTCACTGAGCCGGCGGTCAGGCCGCGGATGAAATACTTACCGGCAACGACATAGACGAGCAGCGTCGGCAGCCCCGCGATGATCGCGGCGGCCATATCGACGTTGTATTCTTTGACACCGGTGGTGGAGTTTACGATGTTGTTGAGCGCCACGGTCACGGGTTGCGTGCCCGCCTGACTGAACGACACGCCGAACAGAAAGTCGTTCCAGATCTGCGTGAACTGCCAGATGACGGTCACCACGACGATGGGCAGCGACAACGGCAGGAAGATAGACCAGAAGATCCGCAGGAACCCGGCCCCATCAACGCGCGCGGCCTTGGTCAGCTCGGACGGGATAGTGACATAGTAGTTGCGGAAAAACAGCGTGGTGAAGCCCAGCCCGTAGATGACGTGGACAAAGATCAGGCCCGGAATGGTCCCGGCAATCCCCATCATGCCCAGCAGACGCGCCATCGGCAGCAGGACCACCTGAAACGGAATGAAGCAGCCAAACAGCATCAGCGAGAAGATGATGTTGGCCCCTTTGAACCGCCACTGCGCGACCACATAACCGTTCAGCGCGCCCAGCAGGGTCGAGATTGCCACCGCAGGCACCGCGATCAGGACCGAGTTCCAGAAATAGGGCCGCAGACCTTCGCATTGGATACCAGTACATGCGCCGGACCATGCGGTTTTCCACGCCTCGAAGCTGACCTCGCGCGGCAGCGAGATCAGGGACCCGGTGCGGATTTCCTCAAGGCTCTTCAGCGACGTGGTCAGCATCACGAACAGCGGCATCAGGTAATACAGTGCAAACAGGCCCAGCAGGACATAAAGCAGCCAACGCAGGGCAATTTTGCCCGTGGCGCTTTGGGTGCGGGTTTCGGTTTGGGGCATCGACAGATCAGTCATTTTTCGCCCTCAGCTCTGAGTAAAGGTAAGGAACCACGATGGCAAAGACGACCAGCATCATGATCATCGCGGAGGAAGCCGCCTGACCGATATCGCCACGCGAAAACGCCATTGCATACATGTAGGTAGCGGGCAGATCGGTTGCGTAGCCCGGACCGCCACCCGTCAGGGCGATGACAAGGTCAAAGCTTTTGATCGCAAGGTGGGCCAACACGATAAAGGCGGACAGGAAGATCGGGGCCATCGACGGGATGATGATCGCGGTATAGATGCGCCATGTGGGGATGCCATCGACCTGGGCGGCCTTGATGATCTCACCATCCACCGAGCGCAGCCCGGCCAGGAACAGCGCCATCACGAAGCCCGAGCTTTGCCAGATCGCGGCGATCACGATGGTGTAGATGGCGTAATCGGGGTTCACTAACCAGTCGAATTCGAAGTTTGTGAAACCCCAACCCTGCACCATGGATTCAATGCCCAGACCCGGGTTCAAAATCCACTTCCACGCGGTCCCGGTCACGATCATCGACAGCGCCATGGGATACAGGTAGATCGTGCGGATCGCACCCTCGACGCGGATTTTCTGATCCAGCAGGATGGCCAGCAACAGGCCCAGCACCATCGCGATCACGATGAACAGCGCGCCAAAGATATACAGGTTGTTGATTGCCGTATCCCAGCGGGGCGAGTCGAACAGGCGTTCATACTGGATGAAGCCCTTGATCTCGTATTTCGGCAATAGTTTCGATCGGGTCAGCGACACCCAGGCCGTCCATCCGATAAAGCCGTAGACAAAGATCAATACGGCAATGAACGACGGTGCCAGCACCACCTTGGGCAGGTGGTTTTCCAGCCATTCGGACATTTTTTCCTCCGGGAGAAAAGAGGTTCTGCCCCGCAGTATAGGGGCAGAACCGGTTCGGATCAGTAGCTGTTGGCCACCGCGTCCGCCAGTTGCTGAACCGCGTCAGCCGAGGACATGTCCGAGTTGAAATGCGCGGTCACAACATCGGTGATCGCACCAGCCTGCGACCCGCGCAGCGCCATGCCATGGGCATAGGACGGCAGCAGCGACCCGCCGGCCGAGGTTGTTCCCATGTCTTCGGCCGAGATTTTGGCGCAGATGTCGAACGCATCCAATGCCACGTCCGTCCGGGCTGGGATTGAGCCCTTGTTCAGGTTGAACACTTCCTGAAACTTGGGCGCAACGATCAGCTTGGCCAGCAGCTCCTGACCGGCACGATTGTCGTCACCTTCGACTTCGAACATGGCAAAGCTGTCAACGTTGTACAGATAACCGTCGCCGGGGGTCGAGGCGCACAGGAAGTCTTCGCCGGGGGTCTTGCCCGCCGCAAGGAATTCACCCTTGGCCCAGTCGCCCATGATCTGAAACGCCGCTTCGCCATTCATCACCATCGCGGTGGCAAGGTTCCAGTCACGGCCCGAGAAGTTCTCATCCACGTACCCGCGCAGCGTGCGCATCTGGTCAAAGACCTGAATCATCGTGTCCGAGGTCAGTGCCTCGGGGTCGAGATCGACGAATGCCTTCTGATAGAATTCAGGCCCGCCAAGGCCCAGCGCAACCGCTTCGAACACGGTCGCGTCCTGCCAGGCCTGACCGCCATGGGCCAGCGGGATCACCCCAGCGGCCTGCAGCTTTTCAGCAGCAGCGTTGAATTCGTCCCATGTGGTCGGCATTTCGATACCGTTGGCGGCCAGAATATCGGCGTTGGCCCAGATCCAGTCGATGCGGTGCACATTGACCGGGGCGGCGCACCATGTCCCTTCGCATTTCATATGACCGGCAATGGCGGCTGGCAGCACATCGGCCCAGCCTTCGGCCTCGGCCACGCCCGAAATATCGGCCAGAACGCCCTCTTCATACCATTCCTGAATGGACGGGCCTTTCAGCTGGACCGCGGTGGGCGCATTGCCCGCCAGAACCCGCGCCCGCAGCGCAGTCATCGCTGCATCCCCGGCCCCGCCCGCCACGGGCATGTCGGTCCAGGTGCCGCCATTCGAGGCGAACTCTTCCTGCAGAACGGCCACCGATTTGGCCTCACCACCCGAAGTCCACCAATGCAGAACCTCAGCCTGCGGCTCGGCCAGAACCGACGTTCCGGCCACCACAGCCAGTGTCGATGCTGTAGCAAGTGCAAAACGCTTCATTATGTGTCTCCTCCCTAGAGAACTTGGTGACTGCAAAAGCAGCGATGCCCGACATTCTGCGCCCGGGCGGCTGTCTGGCAACGCGGAATCCGCGCCAAACCCCTGCTAAGGTCCAATTTTTCACCGCTTTTGTTACAGCGTGTTACTTTGACATTGAATCTGTTTCCGTTCGTTACAATGCACGATGCCGGAGGCGCAGAAACTGGGAGGACAAGCCGCGTGAGCATTCCGCGACTACTGGTGGTGGATGACGACCCCGAGATGCGGTCGATGATGACCCAATTCCTGCAGCAGAACGGGTTCATCGCCCTGCCCGCCAGTTCGGAAAACGAAATCCGGTCGCATCTGACCGCGGGCCGGATCGACCTGATCCTGCTGGACGTGATGCTGGGAGATGAGAACGGCGTCGAGATTTGCGCCCGCCTGCGGGCCGAGCAGGATGTGCCGATCATTCTGGTCTCGGCGCTGTCCGCCGATCATCAGCGCATGGCGGGGTATGAGGTCGGTGCCGATGACTATATCGCCAAGCCGTTCAACCCGCAGCTGTTGCTGGCCCGCGTCCGCGCGGTGATGCAGCGTGCCCGCCGCACGCCGTCACTGGCCTATCGCCGCCGCACACGCAGCTTTCGGTTCAATAGCTGGATCTATGATGGCAAGCGGGACGAGGTGCACTCGCCCGACGGCTATCTGGTCTCTCTGTCACAACGGGAAACCGCACTACTCAAGGTTCTGTTGGCCAATCCGCATATCCCCCTGACCCGGGATGAGATTGCCGCCGCGCTGGACGTCACCGGCAGCGCCGACAAGCCCGAGGCGCAGGGCCGCGCCATCGACATGCTGGTCGGGCGGCTGCGGTCCAAGATCGAGGCCAATCCGAAAGACCCGCAAATGCTGCGCACCGAACGCGGCGTCGGCTATGTCTTTGCCGCCGAAGTCTCCGTGGACGAGGACGCATGACAGCGCGCGCGCCGCGCCTGCGCAGCCTGGGCTGGATCTGGACCGGGGCGGCCTTTGCCTCGGGCCTTTTGTCCGCAGGGTTGTGGTTTTCTTCGGCGCGCGCCTGGGACGATTTTCTGACCCGCGCCTATGTCGCGGGCTTTGCAGTCTACGAAGAATTGCGGGTCGGAATAACCCCTCCGCCCGGTGTCACGGTTACAGCCTTGTCGCCACAGGCGGTACACTTGGCCGATGCAGGCCAATTCGAACAACTGCCGGGCCTGTCGGACCGCAGCTTTGTCACCAACCTGTCGATTCTGACCGACAACACCGCCCCTTTGGCCGGGCGCGAGCTGACGCTGGCGGTGATGTCCGACCGGTTGGTCTATCCGGTATCCGATATCCTGTCGCGTATCGATCAGACCGGGGCCGAAAAGATGGGCAACCTGACCCGCCTGCTGGCCACCTATTGCAGCGAACCGATCCTGATCGCCCGGTTCGGGCGCAATGACTGGCGGCAGGTGGACGGCACCGATGTCTGGGGCTGCAAGGCCGCCCCCGCCGATCTGCGCCTGCCCGCCATTCTGGCCGCGGTCGTGGCGCTGGCGGTCATCCTGACCTCGGTCGGCAATGTTTCGGATACCTTTACCCGGTTTGCCAGCGCGCTGCGTGATCGCAAACGCCGGGGCGGACCGAACAGCTATGACGCCGATGGCCCGGCGGAACTGCGCGAGATCGTCTCGGCCGTCAACGATCATCTGGATGCCGAGCGCGCGCAGTTGGAAAAGCGCGCCACTGTTCTGTCTGGCGTCAGTCACGATCTGGGCACGCCCGCCACCCGCGTCCGCCTTCGGGCGGCATTGATCCCGGATGACGAGCTGCGCGAAAAGCTTGAGGCCGACGTGGATCAGATGACCGGCATGATCGAAAGTGTGCTGACCTACACGCGGTCCGAGCTGAGCGTCGAAGAACCGCGCCAGATCTCGCTGACCGCGCTGGTCGAGTCTCTGGTCGCCGATTATCAAGATATGGGCTTGCCGGTGACGCTGAGGAAAATCGCCCCGGTCGCGGTCGAGGGCGCGCCCTCGGTCTTCATGTCGCGGCGCGGACACGGGTCTCTGCCGGAAACGCGGCGGATGCTGGTGATGGCCCGGCCGATCTCGTTGAAACGCGCGCTGACCAACCTGATCGACAACGCCCTGAAATACGGCCGTCATGCCGAGGTGCAACTGGAAACCGATGCCCGCACGGCCACCATAACGGTCGAAGACAAGGGGGCCGATCTGTCCGTTTCAGATATCGAAGCGCTGATGGCGCCGTTCCGCCGCGGGTCCAATACCGGGTCCTCGGACGGGTTCGGCCTTGGCCTGACCATTGTGGCCACGATCGCCGAACAGCATGGCGGTTCGCTCAGTTTCGAGGCCGGGGATCAGGGCTTGCGGGCGCATCTGCAAATCACCCGGCAGTAACTGCTCTAGGTCATGTAACTGCGCACCAATGCTCCGGCGATCAGCGACCAGCCATCGGCGATGACGAAAAATGCCAGCTTGAACGGCAGTGATACGGTCGCAGGCGGCACCATCATCATCCCCATCGACATCAACACCGCCGCCACCACCAGATCGATGATCAGAAACGGCAGGAAGATCAGGAAACCGATCTGAAAAGCGCGGGCGATCTCTGACAGCATGAAAGACGGCATCAGGATCGACAGCGGCGCCTCGGGCGATAGCGCCATGGCATCGCCACCGGGGCGCAGGGCAGCCATGGAGTGAAACGTATCGGGGTCCAGCCGCGCAGCCATGAAGGCGCGGAACGGTTGGATAGCAATCTCAAGCGCTGGCTCAACCTCCATCGTTTCCTCGACCATCGGTTTGATGCCGGTGGTCCAGGCCTCGGTAAAGACCGGTTCCATGATGAAATAGGTCAGGAACATCGCCAGGCTGACGATCAGCATATTGGGCGGCGATTGCTGCAGCCCAATACCCTGCCGCAAAATGGCCAGAACGGTGATCAGAAACGGAAAACAGGTGATCATGATTGCCAGCCCCGGCGCGAGGCTGAGCACTGTGATCAACAGGATCAGCTGGATGGTCCGCGCCGAGATCGAGCCCCCCTCGCCCAGTGACAGCGACAACTCCTGTGCCGCAGCCAAGGATGGCGACAGGGTCGCAAGCGCAACAACCAGCCAAAGCAGAATCCGCATCAACCGATCCCGTTCTGCAAATCCGCGATCTCGGTCAGGCGTACGGCGAGCTGCCCGGCCTGATCGCCCTCCATCTCTTCCAGCAGGCCACGGGCGACCAGTTGATCACCGACATACAGGTCGACCGGATCCTCGATCCGCTTGTCCAGCGTCAGCACGGCGTTTTCGCCCATGTTCAACAGGTCGCGGATCAGGGGCCGTGCACGTCCGACCGAGACCGTAACCTCGATCGGGACGGCTTCGAACGGGTTGGCTTTTTCGGGTTTCGGGGTCTGGGAATCACTCATGGCTCACTGCCTCTTTTGCCTCAAATACATATGCGTCGAATGCCCCGGCGACCGAGGTGAGCAGCCCGCTGCAATCCACCTCACGCTGCGAGGTGCCGACCTGCAATCGCGCCTGTCCGGCCTCCAGCGACGGGTCTTCGATCACGCGCGTGGGTGAGGACAGGTCTTGCGGCAGCAGGGCCTCAACCTCGTCCGTGCGGCCCGCGGGTACGAATATCTGCATCGGTTGGCCAACCTGTTCACGCGCCATGTCGGTCAGTTGCTCAACCAGCCGTACGGCAAAGCCCCTATCCAGCGTCTCGGGCAGAACAACCTGCACCAGACTTTGAAACATCGGCTCCAGCGACAGGGTCATCCGGGTGACGGCCTCGTGATAGGTAAAGGACATGTCCTCCAGCGATTTGGCCAGTTCAGCCGAGACCTGCCCCCGGCTCTGCTCCTGTGCCTGAACCGCGTCTTCCCAACCGGCGCTGTAGCCTTGTTCAAAGGCGGCCAGCCGGTATTCTTCCAGCGCGTCCTCGTCCAGCAGGTGCAGCTTGCCGCCGCCGGCCTGCAGGGTGAAATCCTCAAGAAGATGGGCAATCGACATCAGACACGCTCCTCCCCTTCTTCGAGCCAGCTGCGCAGGATTTCGACGGTTTCTTCCTGTTTGTCGCCGATCATCGCCCGCAGCCGGTCCACAGGATCAGCGCCCTGCTGCGCGGCCAGCGCCGGAACGTCACCAGCAGGTGCCTGCCCCGGCAGCGAAGTGAATTGTCCATTCTCGTCGGTTGCGATTTCGCCGGTCAGATAGGCCTCAGGCTCCGGAGTGGTCTCCGCAGGCAACAGCGCGGTTACCATCGCCGGTTTCGTCAGAATCGGGCGGATCACGAACAGACCGAGCACCAGCGAGACAATCGCCAGAACCGCCATCTGGATCAGCGACATCGCGTCGAAATGCACCTTTTGCCAGATCGAGGCCGAGGCCATCGTGCCCTGCGGCTCAACCACCGGCAGGTCCAGAGATTTCAGGGTAATGACGTCCCCGCGCGCCTCATCAAACCCAACCGCCGAGGCCACCAGCTCTTTCAAAGCGTCCATCTCGGCCTCGGGCATCGGCTTGAATGCCTCAACCCCGGCCGCGTCCACCGTGCGCGTTCCGTTGACCAGAACCGCCACGGTCAAGCGTTTGATCGCACCGGGAGCGTTGTGAACCTCCAATTCAGTCTCGGAAACCTCATAATTCACTCGCTCGCGCGTCTGCGTCGCGTTGGAGTTCGATTCGTCGCCGCCAGCACCATCCCCATCCGGCAGGTTCGACGCCACCGTGACATCGGCAGACTGGTTGCGGGCACTATCCGAGCGTTCTTCGACATCGGTACTGATGGCGACGCGGCCATTGGGGTCAAAGCGGCGTTCGCGGATGGATTCGGTCTTGGTCACCGTATCGACACTGACCTCGACCACAGCATTCCCGGTGCCGACACGCGCCTCGACCAGCCTCATCACCCGTTCGCGCAGCTGTCGCGCCTTGTCATCCGCCGTATCAGCGGCAACGGCCGTTTCCTGCGCCCCTATCACCGCCCCGTTCGAATCGACGACCGTAACATTCTCGGGTGCCAGACCGCTGACGGCCGAGGCCACCAGAAACCGGATCGCCTTGGCCTGATCGGATGTGACCTGCGCCCCCGACGGCACCAGGTAGACCGAAGCCGTCGGCGCCACGCTGCGCTGGAACGGATTGGTCGACCCGTTGGCGATATGTACCCGCGCCTGGCTGACATGAGGGCTGCCGACAATGGTGCGGGCCAGTTCCCCTTCTTTCGCACGCCAATAGGCGGCATCGAACATTTGTGACGTGGTGCCAAAGCCGCTGAGCGAATCCAGCAGCTCATAGCCCTGATTGCCGTTGGCAGGCAGCCCCTCGCTGGCCAGGGTCATGCGCAGCTCATCCCGCTGCGCCCCGGGCACATAGATCGAGCCGCCCCTGATCTCGTACGTAACCCCGCGCTGTTCCAACGAGCGGACGATATCCCCGGCGGCGCCGCTTTCCAGCCCCGCATAGAGCAGGGTCATCGACGGTGCCGTCACAAGGCGCGACATCGCAAGGACCCCAAGAAATACCAGCACAACCGCACCGGCAACGATGATTTGTTTACGCCTGTCCAAACTTGCCCAGACAGTTCCGATCTGCTGCACGCTCACCTCCGACTCGCCGACATTCTGCCCGGCGCATCCCCTGTTTGGACGATTGCCCTTAACAATCGGTTAGTCCCTGCCGGGTTATGACGATTGCAGAACGGACAAATGAGGACGTCATGACTGACGCGACTGCAGAACAGGCAGAAGCCCCGGAAAAGTCGGGGAAAAAAGGGCTGATCATCGGGGTGATTCTGGCCGTGGCCGGGGCCGCAGGCGGGTATTTCCTGACCACGTCCGGACTGCTGCCTTTCGGCGGCAAAGCCACGGTGGAAGAGGCCAAGGAAAAGGATAAGGGCAAGCCGGTCAAGGCATTGCCGCAGGTGGGTTTCATCGACCTGCCGCCGGTGATCGTGTCGGTGAACGCAGGCGATTCGCGGCATCTGAAATTTCACGCTCAGCTTGAGGTGAACAGCGAATACGCCGCCGATGTCGAGAAGATGAAGCCGCGAATCATGGACATCCTGAACGGCTATCTGCGCGCGGTCGAAGTGTCGGATCTTGAGGATTCACTGGCCCTGATGCGCATCCGCGGCCACCTGCTGCGGCGCATTGAAATTGTCGTCGGCGAGGGGCGCGTGCGCGATGTCCTCGTGATGGAATTCGTATTGAACTAGGAGGCGAAGTTGGAGCTGATTGCAGATATTTTGCTGGTCGCCGGCGCGCTGGGTGCGGGTCTTTATTGTTTTGTGCTGTCCCGGCGGCTCAAGCGGTTCACCGATCTGGAAAAGGGCGTTGGCGGCGCGGTAGCCGTGCTGTCGACCCAGGCCGATGAGCTGAAAAAGTCGCTGGGCGCGGCGCGCGAGGCGTCAGATCAGTCCGGCGAGGTTCTGAAAGAGCTGACGCAACGGGCCGAATCGGTCGCTCAGCGCCTCGAACTGATGATGGCCTCGATGCATGACATCGCTCCGCCCGAAGAAAAGGCTACGAAGACGGCCGAATCGGAACCTGCCAAAACCGCAAAAGAGGCAATCGCACAGCCCGAGGCGGAAGAAGAAACAACCGCAGCAGAGACGGAAGATACGCCTGAGTCGAGCAAAAAGTCTGCTGAGACGGAAGACCGTGTTGAAGTGGCCGACAAGCCGGAAGACACCGCTGAAGCGACGGAAAAGCCCGCAGAGGCGGGCAGCGAAACACCTGCCGCAACCCCGGCCAAGCGGCCCGATGGCCTGATGTTTTTCCGGCACGACCGGTCTCGGGGTGAGGCAGCGACATGACCCGCAAGCCAACCGAAAAACGGCCAAAGAGTGGTGTGCTGGCGGTCATCTCATTGCTGATGATCGGGTCGGCCGCGATTCGCATCGGGTTGGAGGCAGGTCCCGCGCTGGCAAAAGGTGCCGAGCCTGCAATGCCCGAGGCCAAGCAGGCACGGGCCGATTTACCCGGTGCACAGGTTTTGCTGACCGAGTTGCTGCGCCGGGAAGAGACGCTGGAACAGCGCGAGGCGGCAGTCCTGGACAAGGAAAAGGCGCTGGCCATTGCCGATCAGGCGATCAAGACCCGTCTGGTTGCGCTGCAAGAGGCTGAAGAAGCCCTGCGCGAAACGCTCGCGATCGCTGAAAAGGCCGCCGAGTCCGACCTGACGCGCCTGACGGATGTTTATCAAAGCATGAAACCCAAAGACGCCGCCGCCCTGTTTGAGACGATGGACCCGAGCTTTGCCGCCGGCTTTCTGTCACGGATGCCGCCGGACGCGGCGGCGGGCGTTCTGGCCGGGCTGAGCCCCGAGTCCGCCTATACGATCAGCGTCATCATGGCTGGCCGCAACGCGGCAGTGCCGCAGGAATAACATTTCAACCCCGCACAGGGCTTTGCTGGAGACCACCCATGATCGGATTAATCGGAATTGTCGTCATTTTCGCCATGGTGTTCGGCGGCTATCTGGCTGCGGGCGGCAAAATGGCCATCATTATGAAGTCACTGCCGTTTGAGATGATGATGATCGGCGGCGCCGCCGTCGGGGCCTTTATGATCAGCAACGACATGAGCGCCGTCAAACACACCCTCAAAGACATGGGCAAGGTGTTCAAAGGCCCGAAATGGAAGCCCGAGGATTATCGCGATCTGCTGTGCCTGCTGTTTTCGCTGATCCGCATCGCCAAGGCCAACCCGGTCGAGGTTGAGCAACATATCGAAGACCCGGAAAACTCGTCTTTGTTCTCGGCCTACCCCAAAATTCAGGCCGACAGAGAAGCCGTTGATCTGATCTGCGACACGATGCGGTCCGCTTCGATGAACTATGACGATCCGCATCAGGTGGAAGAGGTGCTGGAAAAGCGGATGGAGACGAATTTTCACCACGCCATGCACTCCAGCCACGCCCTGCAAACGGTTGCGGATGGCCTGCCCGCCCTGGGCATCGTGGCGGCGGTTCTGGGGGTGATCAAGACGATGGGCTCGATCGACCAACCGCCTGAGGTATTGGGCAAACTGATCGGCGGCGCGCTGGTGGGGACCTTTCTGGGCGTGTTTCTGGCCTATGGTCTGGTCGGCCCCTTTGCGGGCAAGCTGAAAGCGGTGGTGGAAGAGGACAACCATTTCTATCAGCTGATCAAAGAGGTTCTGGTCGCCAACCTGCACAACCACAATGCCGCCATGTGTATCGAGGTCGGGCGTCAGAACACGCCGACCCATAACCGCCCGGATTTCACCGAGCTTGAAGAAGCGCTGAAAGAACTCAAGCAGGCAGCCGCATGACCCGGTTTGCGCTGATTGTTTCCGCCCTGATCACAGCAGCCACCGGCGCCACCGCGCGGGATGTGACCGTGCGCTCGGGCGAGCATGACGGCTATACAAGACTGGTTGTTCAGGTTCCGCCAGACACCGGCTGGGTATTGAAACAAACGAAAAACGGCGCGCGCCTGAACGTCGCGCTTGAGGATGTGGCGTTTCGAACAGGGGCGGTGTTTCAGCGCCTGACCCAGAACCGCCTGGCCACCCTTTCCCAGGCTGAACCCGGCGCGCCCCTTGAACTGGAGTTCGGTTGCGACTGTGTCGCCTCGGCCTTTCTGTTCAAGAATACGATGATCGTGGTGGACATCGCGCCCGGCACTTTCCTGCCACCGCTTACCAGCGACATTCCGGCTCTGGCTCTGCCCAAAGCCCCGAAGGAAAATATAACGCCCGGGCAGGATCAGAGTATCGCGGCACTTGAACTGCCCTTGCTGAACCTGAACGCGAGCGGGTTCGAAGACCAGCTTGCAACGCGCCTGCTACAGGGTGCTGACCGTGGCATCATCGATCTGAACATTGCCCCGGTGGGGCCACGTGCCTCGGTTGGCAACCAAGGCCTGCTCATGCCGGCTGACGTGGAACTGAACGTTCAGGTAACCTCGATTCTGGACACCCTGAACGGGCTTTTGGGTCCGGATGTTCCTCAGCTGGAACGGCGCCCCCCCTGCGTATCCAGCGCCGAGCTTGCTTTGGATGACTGGTCCGGTGAACACCCGTTTGCCGAACAGACGGCACAGCTGAGGGCGGATCTGTTTCAGGAGTTCGACGCCATCGACAAGACCCGCGCGCTGCAATTGGCAAAGCTCTACGCCTATTCCGGGTTCGGTGCCGAAGCCATCAGAGCACTGGATCTGCTAGGTGAGCGGTCTGTGGAAACCGAACGCATCGCTGCCATTGCCCGCGTTCTGGACGACGCGCCACTGACAGAACCAAATCCGTTTACGGGACTGCAGCGGTGCGATAGCGACGCCGCTTTGTGGGCTGCCCTGACCGAGGGCCGCTTGCATGAAGACGCCAATCTGATCGCGATTGAGCAGACCTTTGCACGCCTGCCAAACCATCTGCGCCGTCACGTCGGGCCAAGGTTATCGGACATTCTGGTGGACGGGCAGGAACTGGAAGCCGCCCGCCGTGTCTTGCGCTCGGTGGATCGTGTCGAGACTCTGGCCAGCGCAGACACCACTCAGGCCAAGGCAAAGGTCGCCACGGCCGAGCACGATGCCCCCCGGACCGAAGCTTTGCTGACCGAAGTGATCGGGGCCCCGGACGCCACGCTGGAAGCCCCGCTGGCGCTGGCCCGGCTGGTTGATAAACGCTGGCTGGAGCGTGGGGCTGTCTCACCGCAAGAGCTGGATCTGGCGGAATCCTACACGGTCGAGTTTCGCCGGTCGGATATCGGCCTGATGATGCAACAAACGCACGCGGTTGCCCTGAGCCTTGGGCAGGAATTCGATGCAGCGTTGGACGTGGTGGCAGAGCTGCCCGAGGATGACGGCTCAGCCGAGACGCTTAACCGCGTGGTGTTCGTTCTGACCGAACGGGCCGACGATGCCACCTTTCTGCGCCGCATCCTGAGCCTGCGCCAAGCCCAGACACAGGGGCTGACAACCGATGCGGCAATTGCGGTTGCAGACCGGTTGGCCGAGCTGGGGTTTGCAAGGCAGGCGCAGGCCCTGGCGAAACGCCCTCAGGACAGGCTCAAGCGCGGGGAACGGGCCCGGTTACGAGCCAAGGCAGCGCTGCTGGCGCAACGCCCGCATCAGGCGATGCTTGAGCTGGGCGATGATTCCACGGAGCAGGCCGTTTCACTGCGGGCCGCAGCCCTGCAGGCCGCGGGCGATTTCGCGGCGGCGGGCGAGTTGATGCGCGCTTCGGGACACGTGGAGGAAGCGAACCGGCTGTTCTGGCTGGCCGATCTGACGGAAAAGGCGGATCAAGATGACGGTACGAAATTCAGTCGTGTTGCGAAAGAAACCCAGAGTTTGAAAGCCTCACCGCTGCGCGTTCCTGAAAAACCACTGGCCGACGCGGAAGCCCTGTTGCAGGACAGTGCCGACACCCGACAAAGGATTGCCGACCTCTTCGCGATGTTGAAGGAATTATAAAACAGGCTCTAACACGCTAGAAAACCGGTACCAGAACGTAGTCACCCGGATCAGTGGCCGGTCGCCCACCGCTCAGGGGCCGAAAATAAAGGGCGACAAGTCAGCGTATCGGGAGTTCGGGGTAACCCAGCCCAGAATGACATTGCGGATCGCCTCGGCACGCGCCGCGCCGATGACCGGGGCGGCGAATTCCATGTATTTGGCGATCACCTCATCCCGGCTGATCGGAGCTTCGGGGCCGCCGCGGGCGTGAATGTCTCCGGATTCCAATACCCGCCCATCGGTGGTGGCGATGCTGACATCTGCCCAGCGGCCCTCGGGAAATCGGCAGTTGTGCCGGTCAGATTCAGCCACGCTGATACGCGTCATCAAATCTGCCACGGCCAGGTCAGACAGCCCCGAGCCGGAAATGTGCTCGACACCGATCCGGCCGTATATGGCCTGCACTGCCACGGCAAAGGGCAGAGAATACTGGGCCTGAGACGTCGTATCCGGCATTCCGGCGTACAGGCAGATCGCCTGGTGGAAGCTGTTGATCTGAATGGATTTAATTCGATCATGGGGCAGGGTGTTGTCCAGCATCACTGCCCGGACGCCATCTATCGCCGCATGGGCCCAGCGGCAGATCGGATAGGGTTTCACATATTGATGCTCAACCTGCCAGAACTGCCCCAGATCGGCCCAATAGGGGGCAGCAGCCTGGGCTTCGATTGTGATGGCAGGTGCGCCAGTAAAGCCACGCTCGGCCAGAATTGCGGCAGAAATACCAACCAACGCGCCCCAGCCCGAGCCGTCATGCAGCATCGTCGGGTTGGCAATCTCGCGCATCATCTGGCTGCGGGGGCCGTGGTACTCGGCAATCCCCATCGCCTGCCGCATCTGTTCGGATGTGAACCCCCGCAGCCGCGCCGCCATCGCCACCACGCCCAGCGCGTTCCACGCACCCGAGGTGTGGTAATCGCTGACCGACGCGTGCAACGACAACCCGGCGCGACCGGCGATTTCATAACCGGTGATCACAGCAGCCAGAGCTTCGGGCCCCGTCAGGTCAGGCCGATGTTCCGCCAGAGCGATCAGTGCCGGCAGAACCACAACCCCGATATGCCCTTTGGTCGGGTTATATCCATCATGCCCGTCCAGATTGTCGGTCTGGGTAGCGGCGGCATAGGCCGCACCTGCCATGCTGACCGGGCGGCCGTCGAACATCATCCGCGTGCTGTAGGCCGGATCGGAACTTGCATAGAGCAGCGCCGCCGTGTCGCGTGCAATCACCCCGGCCTCCATCGGGCCCGAGGCGATCAGGATGCCCATCGTGTCCAGCATCATCAGCGCCGCTGCCTCTTTGGCGCTGTCCGGCATCTGGTCAGCCGGGCGTTTCAGGGCAAAATCGGCAACGCGCATCATGGTATCGGTCATGAGGCGCCCTCTGTCACCGGGTGGATGTCGCGCAATCGGTGACCCTTGGGGTCAAAGGGCGGTTCCGCGAGAATTTTGGCCCTGTGCCGCTTGCCCAGGATGAAGATTTCGACCGTATCACCCGGACCAGCCACTTTGGGGTCAGCATATCCGATGGCCAGAGACTTGCCGACCGAATACCCATACGCGCCCGAGGTCACGCGCCCCACGGGTGTGCCGTCGGGGGTAAAAATCGGCTCACCGCCTGAGGCATCGGCAACATCAGCGTCGACCTCGAAGATCGACAGAACCTCGCGCGCCGGATTGTCCTTGATGGCAAGGTAAGCGTCTTTGTGCAGGAAGGTCTTGTCCAGCTTGATCAGGCCAGTCAGCCCCACCTCTTGCGGCCAGTATTCCTGGGAATACTCACGGCCCCATGAGCCATAGCCCTTTTCGATACGCAACGACCCCAGGGCGCGGCCACCGACCGGGCCGCCATTCATTGCCTTTGC
Source organism: Ruegeria sp. AM9 (assembly GCF_056540565.1). Taxonomy (NCBI): domain Bacteria; kingdom Pseudomonadati; phylum Pseudomonadota; class Alphaproteobacteria; order Rhodobacterales; family Roseobacteraceae; genus Ruegeria; species Ruegeria sp. AM9. Next base: position 321,136 of record NZ_JBQFWY010000003.1, on the reverse strand, counting down.
GGCCTCTAAAAGCGCAGAATAGAGCCTGATTTGGTCGGATTCAGCGCAGTGCAATTCCCATCCCAGATCGCCGGTAAAGCTGACGCGGATGGCCAGACAGGTGACCCCGGCGACCTCGATCATGCGGGACCGCATAAAGCGGAAGCCATCGCTGCTCAGATCCGCATTGGTCAGCCGCTGCAACAGATCACGCGATTTCGGCCCCGCAACGTTGAAGCCAGCGATGCGGTTGGTAGCAACCTCAAAGGTAGTACCCTCGGGCAGATCGACCATGTTGAAGAAGCGCTGGTGATAGCGCTCGGCCATGCCCGAGCCGATCATCATATACTCGTCGTCAGCGACCTTGGTGATGGTGAAATCACCGGCCACCCCTCCGCGGACCGAGATCAGCGGGGTCAGGCAGGACCGCCCAACTTCGATCGGCACCCGGTTGGCGACCAGACGGTCGAGCCAGTCATATGCCCCCGGCCCCTTGATCACGTAATTGGCAAAGTTCGAGATATCGATGACCCCGACCGCATCGCGCAACATGCGGACTTCACGCCCCACGGGCCCCCACCAGTTCTGGCGGGTGAAACCGTTGGTCTCGGTCACGCCGGGCTGATTGGCAAACCAAAGCGGGTGTTCCCAACCGCAGTTCAGGCCAAAGACGCAGCCCATGTCCTTTTGCATCTGATAGGCCGGGCGCACACGGGCAGGACGACCGGCGCTGCGTTCTTCGTTCGGGAAGTGGATGGCAAAACGGTGTGTGTAGACATCCTCGACCCGTGCTTTAGTGAATTTCTTGTCGGCCCAGTCACCGAACCGAGCCAGATCCCAGGCGAACATGTCATATTGCGGCTCGCCCTCGATCATCCATTGCGCCGACAGCAGGCCAAGACCGCCGGATTGCGAGAATCCGGGGATGATCCCGGTGCAGCAGAAATAGTTCTGCAACTCGGGCACCGGCCCCCAAAGCGCGTTGGAATCCGGGGACCAGATCATCGGCCCGTTGATCACCCGCTTGACGCCTGCAGTCGCGGCCACGGGCACGCGTTCGGTGGCGCGGATGACGTTCTCCATGATCCGGTCCAGATCGTCGGGGAACAGGTCATGGGCAAAGTCCAGCGGCGTGCCGTTTTCGGCCCAGAACCGCATATCTTTCTCATAGGCGCCGATCAGCAGGCCGTTGCCTTCCTGACGGAAATAATACTCACCGTCCCGGTCCGCGATCGAGGGCAGACGGCGACCCAGATTGGCGACCTCATCAATGGCCTCGGTGACAAAGTACTGGTGTTCGGTCGGTTGCAGCGGCAGCTCGATCCCGGCCAGCGCGGCCACCTCGCGCCCCCAGAGGCCACCTGCGTTCACCACCCATTGCGTTTGAATGTCACCCTTTTCGGTGCGCACGATCCATGAGCCATCAAGCTGCTGATCAGTGCCTATTACAGGGCAAAACCGCTCAATCGTGGCCCCCAGAGCACGCGCACCGGTGGCATAGGCCATGGTCACACCGGACGGGTCCACGTTGCCGCCATCGGGTTCGTACATGATACAGCGGATGTCGTCGAACTGCGCCAGCGGGTGCAATTCCTTGGCCTGTTCCCGGCTGATCTCATAGAAGTTCAGACCGTAGAACTTCGCCTTGGCCTCTTGCAGGCGCAGCTGGTGCTCGCGATTTTCGGTCTGTGCCAGATACAGCGATCCGGGCTGGAACACACCGCACCCCTGCCCGGTTTCCTTTTCCAGCTCTTTATACAGGTTCATCGTATAATGCTGGATACGGGTGATGTTGTTGTTGTCGTGCAGCCCATGAATGTTGGCCGCCGCGTGCCAGGTCGAGCCCGAAGTCAGCTCATCCCGTTCCAGCAGGATCACATCGGTCCAGCCGAGCTTGGCTAGATGGTAGAGGATCGAACAACCAACAAGACCGCCTCCGATCACAACGGCCTGAGCGTGGGTTTTCATGGGCGGACCTCCTGCTTGCGAACTAAGCGCTTGTTGGAAAGTCAGCCACAGGTCAGGGGCAGCTTATGCTCTGTTCCCGACGCGAAATGTCGGGAACAGAGCGTGGATCGCCGGTTTTGATCAGTAAGGTGCCTCGACATCGTTCATCGAAACGTAAACCGTCTTCATCTCGCTGAAGTGGTTGATCGCCAGTTTCGAGTTCTCACGGCCAACGCCCGACATCTTGGACCCGCCGAACGGCGCCTCAACCGGGGCGAGGTTGTAGGTGTTGATATAGCAGGTGCCCGCCTCGAAACCCGCCACGATACGGTGGGCGCGGGTCAGGTCGTTGGTAAAGACGCCTGCGGCCAGGCCGAATTCGGTGTCATTGGCGCGGGCCATGACCTCTTCTTCGGTGTCGAAATCCAGCACCGACATGACCGGGCCAAAGATCTCCTCGCGTGCGATGGTCATGTCGTCGGTCACATCGGCAAAGACGGTGGGCTGCATGTAGAAACCATCGCCGTCGATCCGCTCGCCACCATAGACCAGACGAGCGCCCTCGGCCTTGCCCTTTTCGATATAGCCCAGCGCGATGTTCATCTGGTTTTCGCTGACCATGGGGCCAAAGTTGACCTCTTCATCCAGCGGATCGCCGATTTTCGCGGTTGCCAGACGTTCGGACAGGCGGGCAAGGAAGGCTTCTTTGATGCCTTTCTGCACGAACACGCGGGTACCGTTGGAACACACCTGACCCGAGGAATAGAAATTCCCCAGAATCGCGCCCGACACGGCGTTTTCGATATCGGCATCATCAAACACGATCATCGGGGACTTTCCGCCCAACTCCATGGTCACGTGCTTCATGCCATCCGCTGCGGCAGTATAGACCTTGCGGCCCGTCGGCACCGAGCCGGTCAGCGAGACCTTGGCGGCGCGCGGGTCGGTCACCAGCGACGCGCCGACATCGCCATAGCCTTGTACGACGTTATAGACGCCTTTGGGTGCGCCAGCCTCGATCAGAATCTCGGCCACCTGCAACGCGGACAGAGGCGTGGTTTCCGACGGTTTGAAGATCATCGTGTTGCCGCAGGCCAGCGCAGGCGCCCCCTTCCAGCAGGCGATCTGGGTCGGATAGTTCCACGCACCGATACCGACGCAGACGCCCAGCGCCTCGCGGATCGTGTACACGAAGTCGCCGCCGCCCAGCGGGATGTGCTCGCCGGTCAGCGAGGCCGCCAGACCGCCGAAATATTCCAGCGCGTCCGCGCCGCTGGTCGCGTCGGCCACCAGCGTTTCCTGAAGGGGTTTGCCGGTGTCGTGGGTTTCCAGAACCGACAGCTCGTGGTTGCGCTCACGCATGATGTCGGCGGCACGGCGCAGAACGCGGCCGCGCTCGGTTCCCGACATGGCCGCCCACTCAGCCTGCGCGGTTTTCGCACTGTTTAGAGCCTGATTTATGATCTCAGGCGTGGCGGAATGCAGCCGCGCGATGACCTCTCCGGTGGCCGGATAGATGACGTCGATCGGGGCGCCATTGGTGTCTTCGACATATTCGCCATTGATGAAATGGCTGGCCTTGGGCTGAAACTTCATGCCGCGTCCTTTTCTGTTCGGATGTCCCTTTGAGACAGGGAAATGAGTGCGTTGCGCACGGGAATATCTTTTATTGATTGGCCAGTCAATAAACGCGTAGGCAGGCGTGTTCTTGCTTAGCCAAAAGGGTCTACTCTTGAAATGAAAGGTTAATGTTCTATTTATGTTCTACACAGTCAGAGGATCACCCGATGACCCGGAACATGCGAAATTCTGCCTCAAGCGGCCCGACAAACGACTATCATCTGCTGCCCGTCACCGACCGGCAGATGCGCTATGCCCGCGCCATCGCGGAACAGTCGGCGCTGGATATTCCGGTCGAGGCACAGCGCGACCGGCGGTCGATGTCAGCCTGGATATCGGCGCAAAAACCGAATGATCCGTCGCCCTTTGCAAATTACCCGACGGGCAAGCAGATCGCTTTTGCCGAGCGTATTTCACGCAGCAAGCGCAGGCCGATCCCGTCCGAGTGCTTCCGCGACAAACAGATGATGTCGCGCTGGATCGATCACAACAAATAACCCTTGATCAGAGTCTATTCCTGGCTGTGTGTGCGGGCGTACAAAGCAACGGCAGCGGCGACAAACATGCCCAGCAGGATATATCCGGTCACGGCCTCGGCCACAGCCAGCCCGCGGCACAGGCCGGTGGGGGACATGTCCCCGTACCCGACCGTGGTGAAGGTGACATATGAGAAATAGAGGATATCCGCAGGCCCCTTCGCCCCAAGCACGCAATTGTCGGTGTATCCGAACGCGCCATAGACGGCAGCAAACAGGAAGGGAACAACCTGGATGAAGGACACCCCCATCAGGAACAAAAGCCGCCGCGGGGATTTCACCTGCGTCATGTAGAACCAGGATTGCGAGACGATCCACAGCACAAGCCCCACCGATGCGAATGTGCCGATCGTGTCCCCGGCGGCGGCCTCACTCAGACGCGACAGGCCGAACCACGCAAGGAAGCTGGCGACGACCATGCCTGCGGCGGCCAGAAACGTCGATTTCCATTCTGCCAAAGTCGTGGGCTTGCGGGCCATGGGGCCTCCAACACGCTGATATCGCCTGAATTATCCAGATTCCAATGCGTCGCTGCAACCGGAATTGCGAACAGGCCTAGCCGGCGCCCAGATGCTCTTGCCCGCGCGACCGCGCCAGCTGGATCTGTTTCTGCCGCTCACGGAACCGCATCTTGTCAGCCTCGGAGGTCTCGTTGATGCACTGATGGCAGGACACGCCATGTTCATATTCGGGGCGTTTCATGTCCTCGGGCAGGATCGGGCGGCGGCAACCGTGACACAGGTTGTGTGGTCCTGCGACCAGCCCGTGACCGACGGACACGCGGTTGTCGAACACGAAACACTCCCCCTGCCAGGTGCTGTCCTCGGCGGGCATCTCCTCGAGATAGCGCAGGATGCCGCCCTTCAGGTGATAGACATCCTCGACCCCCTGCCCCAGCAGGAAATTGGTGGATTTCTCACAGCGGATACCACCGGTGCAGAACATGGCGACGCGCTTGTTGTGGAAGCGGTCCTTGTTTTCCTCCCACCAGGCCGGGAAATCGCGGAAACTGGCTGTTTCAGGGTCTATTGCGCCCTCGAATGTGCCAATCGCCACTTCGTAATCGTTGCGGGTGTCGATCACCACCACATCATCCGAGCGGATCAGATCGTTCCAGTCCTCGGGCTCGACATAATTGCCGACACGGGCGCGCGGATCGATATCCGGCTGGCCCATGGTCACGATCTCTTTTTTCAGGCGCACTTTCATCTTGCCGAAGGGCGGGTGGTCGGCGGTGGCCTCTTTCCAGTCCAGATCGGCACAGCCCGGCAGCGCGCGGATATGGGCCAGCACCGCGTCGATCCCGGCGCGGGGGCCTGCGATGGTGCCATTAATCCCCTCTTGCGCCAGCAGCAGCGTGCCTTTGACCGATTGCGCGCGGCACAGGTCAAGCAGCGGCTCGCGCAGTGCGGCGGGATCGGCGAAACGGGTGAAATGGTACAGGGCAGCGATCGTATACATGCCTGTGATCTAAACCTGCAGGTCCAGTGCCGCAAGCCATCGGGTGACTGCCCGGCGCAAGATTGACGATCCCGCCCCCGCCCCGTACCGATAGAAAGCCCGAGGAGAGACCGCGATGACCCATGCCCTGATTGTAATCGACGTCCAGAATGATTTCTGCCCCGGCGGCGCGCTGGCCGTACCCGCAGGGGATGAGATCGTCGCCCCGATCAATGCGATGATGGGTGATTTCGACACCGTGATCCTGACGCAGGACTGGCATCCGGCGGGGCATTCCTCATTCGCCAGTTCGCATCCGGGCAAAAACCCCTATGACGTGACCGAAATGCCCTATGGCCCACAAGTGCTGTGGCCGGACCATTGCGTGCAGGGTACGCCGGGCGCGGCGTTTCATGCCGATCTGCGCACCGATGGCGACCTGATCATTCGCAAAGGGTTTCGCAGCGCCATCGACAGCTATTCGGGGTTTTTCGAAAACGACCAATCCACGCCAACGGGCCTTGAGGGATATCTGAGAACACGGGGCATCAACAAACTGACCCTTGTTGGTCTGGCGACGGATTTCTGCGTCCATTTTTCGGCCATGGACGCCGCGCGGCTTGGGTTTGACGTGACTGTGCGGATGGAGGCCTGCCGGGCCATCGATCTGGACGGGTCCCTGGCCGCGGCCGAAACCGCAATGCGCGCGGCCGGCGTGACACTGTGCTAGGGCGCGGTGCCCGCCGACGCCAGATATCTCAGAACCACGATCACAACCACCGCCAGCCCAAGTGCGAATCCGATTCTCCCCTGGATCGAACGCCTTTTGGGTTTCGGCCCGGAGGAGCCTCGTGGTTTGCTTATCAGCTCCTGAACTTCGGATGGCACGTCGTCCTGTGGCCGGGCTGTTTTCACGTCATCGATAAACTGCCGGATGTCGAAGGCGCCACAATATTCGCCCTTCACACCCACCGCCCTGATATTGGCGAACAGCGCCCGCAGGATGCGTTCCCGCTCGGCCGTGTCCTGCGGGCGGAAATACCCGTGTGCAAGATTGCTGTTGGTGGGTTCCAGGCCGAACCCGGCCTCTTCGAAAATCATACGGATTTTGGGAGAAGCCGCGCGCAGGGCCTCGGCGGTGCTGGCACGACGAAACTGCGCACGCGTTGCCCTGTCCGCGGGCGCTGCGAGCTTCGCTGATCCAGAATTCGTTTCGTCAGCATCAATCGTTACAATATCAAAGTCGTACTCGAGACCCATTCACCGACTTAACCTTGTTCTTCCATCCCCTTTTTCTACTAACCAATGAAAAGATCAAACAATATGCTCGTATTGTGTTCTGACCTTGTCATTGTCTTCAATCTAGCGACTCTTGCCAATCCACGCACCTATTGATCTAACAACGGAAATCGCAGGAGTTCCACAATGGTCGATATTGCGACACGCGTGTACAATCATAAATGGAAGATTGACCCGATTGTCCGGTCTTTGATCGACACTGACTTCTACAAACTGCTGATGTGCCAGTCAGTGTTTCGAAATAAGCCCCAAACGGATGTGGTGTTTTCGCTGATCAACCGATCGAATCACATTCCGCTGGCCCAGTTGATCGACGAAGGCGAACTGCGCGAACAGCTGGATCACATCCGATCGCTCAGCCTCAGCCGGGGCGAAAGCACCTGGCTGCGCGGCAATACGTTCTACGGCAAACGACAGATGTTCCGCTCGGATTTCATGGAGTGGTTTGAGAACCTGCGCCTGCCGCCCTATCATCTGGAACGCAAGGGTGATCAGTACGAGCTGACCTTCGAGGGCAAGTGGCACGAGGTCATGCTGTGGGAAATCCCCGCGCTGGCGGTGCTGATGGAGCTGCGATCCCGCGCGGTTCTGAACGACATGCGCCGGTTCGAGTTGCAGGTGCTCTATGCCCGCGCCATGACCCGCGTTTGGGAAAAGATCGAGCAGTTGCGCGACATCGATGGCCTCGGCATTGCTGATTTCGGCACCCGCCGTCGGCATTCCTTCCTGTGGCAGGACTGGTGCGTACAGGCGATGATCGAGGGGCTGGGTCCTGCGTTTTCCGGCACCTCGAACTGTCTGATCGCCATGCGCCGCGAGGTCGAAGCGATCGGCACCAATGCACATGAACTGCCCATGGTCTATTCCGCGCTGGCCGAAACCGACGAGGCGCTGGCACAGGCGCCCTATGAGGTCCTCAGCGACTGGCATGACGAACATGACGGCAACCTGCGCATCATCCTGCCCGACACCTATGGCACGCAGGGGTTTCTGGACAATGCGCCCGACTGGCTTGCGGGCTGGACCGGTATCCGCGTCGACAGCGGCGATCCGGCGGCCGGGGCCGAAATTGCGATCAACTGGTGGAACTCGCGCGGCGAAGACCCGACGCAGAAACGGGTGATTTTCTCGGACGGGCTGGACGTGGACAAGATCCGCGAGCTTCACGGCCAGTTCGCCCATCGCACCAAGGTCTCGTTCGGGTGGGGCACTTTGCTGACCAATGATTTCCGTGGACTGGTCCCCGACGACGCGCTGGCGCCGTTCTCGTTGGTCTGCAAGGCGGTGTCGGCCAATGGCCGCCCGACCGTGAAACTGTCGGACAACCCGGAAAAGGCGATGGGGCCGCAGGACGAAATCGAACGCTATAAAAGGGTGTTCGGTGTCGGTGCGCAGGAACCGATCGAGGTGATCGTTTAGACCCTAACCATGGAAGGCCGCGACGGTTTTCAGTTGCGAGAACCCGTAAAGGGCCTCGAACCCTTTTTCGCGGCCGTGACCTGATTTACCCACGCCGCCGAACGGCAACTCAACACCCCCGCCGGCGCCGTAATTGTTGATGAACACCTGACCCGAGCGCAGCCGTTTCGCAAGCCGCATCTGCCGCGCGCCGTCGCGGGTCCAGATGCTGGCGACCAGCCCGTAATCGGTGCTGTTGGCGATCTGGACGGCCTCTTCTTCGGTGTCGAAGGGGATCAGAACCTGAACCGGGCCGAAAACCTCGTCACGTGCCAGAACGTGGTCGGGTGGAACATCGGCAAACAAGGTTGGCCGGACATACGCACCCTGCGCCGGGGCGTGATCAACGATCCGCCCCTGCCCGGCGATGCTCAGATCAGAGCCCTTGGCCAGAAACCCGGTCACGATCTCTTTCTGCCGGGCCGAGATCAGCGGGCCAACCCGCAAATCCTCGTGCGCCGGACCAACGGTCAGATCGACATAGGCCGCCGCCATCCGGGTTTTGACCTGCTCATACACCCCCCGCTGCACCAGAATGCGCGATGAGGCCGAGCAGGTCTGCCCCGCGTTCTGAATGCCCGCATTGACCAGAAACGGCAGCGCGGCGTCCAGATCGGCATCGTCGAACACCAGTTGCGGGGATTTCCCGCCCAACTCCAGCGTCACCGGCACCACATTACGCGCCGCCGCCTGCTGCACCAGCGCCCCTGTCGCCACCGAGCCGGTGAACGAGATATGGTCGACGCCCGGATGCCCGGACAGTGCCGCCCCGGCCTCGGCCCCCAAACCGGGCACCACGTTCAACGCGCCCGCAGGCAAACCGGCCTCCTGCGCCAGATGGGCAAAGGCCAATGCGGTCAGACAGGCCTCTTCCGCCGGTTTCAACACGCAGGCATTACCCATCGCCAGCGCTGCCCCGACCGAACGACCGATGATCTGCATCGGATAGTTCCACGGCACGATATGGCCGGTCACCCCATGCGGCTCGCGCAGGGTATAGACGGTGTAGCCGTCCAGATAGGGGATGGTCTCGCCCATTACCTTGTCCGCTGCACCCCCGTAGAATTCGCAATACCGCGCCAGGGCTACCGCATCCGCCCGCGCCTGGGTCAGCGGTTTGCCTACATCCATCGCCTCGATCCGCGCCAGATCATCTACGCGCTCCAGAACCAACTGGCCCAACCGGGTCAGGATGCGGCCCCGTTCCAGCGCGGTTTTTTGCCCCCAATCGCCTTGCAGTGCGGCGCGCGCGGCCTGCACGGCGGTGTCGATATCCGCCGCGCACCCCCGCGCAATCCGGCAAATCTCGGACCCGTCCGACGGGTTGATCAATGGAATATCCGCCTGAGAGGCAGGGCTGACCCATTTGCCGCCGATCAGACACAGGTCGGGATTGAACCAGAGGGGGTTGGACATTTGGGCCTCCTTTCAGGCTCTAACAAAAGGATTTATGCGACGTTTTTGCCGATACCGGGCAAGATGGGCGCAGCTTCGATCAGGGTTTGGGTATAGGGGTGCTGCGGGTTGGCAAAGACCTGTTCGGTTTCGCCCTGTTCTACGATCCGGCCCGCCTGCATCACCATCACCCGGTCCGTGATCGTGCGCACTACGCTCAGATCATGGCTGATGAACAGATAGGTCAGGTCATAAGCGGCGCAAAGCTCGGCCAGCAGGTCGAGGATCTGCGCCCGGACCGAGACGTCCAGCGCCGAGACCGCCTCATCGAACAGGATCAGTTCGGGGCGTATGATCAGGGCGCGGGCGATGGCGATGCGCTGCCGCTGCCCGCCCGAGAATTCGTGGATGTATTTGCCCGCGTCGTCGGGGCTGAGGCCCACGGCGGTCAGTATCTCGGCGATGCGGTCCTGCCTGTCCGAACCTGCAGGCGGTGCGTCCAGCAGGTAAAACGGCTCGGTAATCAGCCGCGCGACTTTGTGGCGGGGATTGAAGCTGCCATAGGGGTCCTGGAACACCACTTGCATCTTGCGCCGCACCTCCGGGTTCGGCTTGTGGCTTGAAAAGACGGGGTGTCCATCCAGGCGAATATCACCGCTTTGCACCTCTTCCAGCCCCAAAATTGCCCGTGTTAGGGTCGATTTTCCACATCCGGACTCTCCGACCAACCCCAGCCGCTCACCGCGATTAAGGGTGAAGCTGACGTGATCCACAGCGCGATGCAGGCCCGGTTTGTCGAACATTCGCTTTCGCGGAAGGCGGTAATCCCGGACAACCTTTGTGACCGTCAACAGCGGAGTTTCAGCCGCCGTCTCGGGCAGCGCCACCTGATGGCCCGAAGCCTCAAACAGCATCCGCGTGTAAGGGTGCTGCATGTTGCGCATCAGGTCGATGGTGGCGCCGCTTTCGACCACCTCGCCGCGGCGCATCACCACGATCTGATCCGCCATATCCGCCACCACGGCCAGATCATGGGTGATCATCAGCAAGCCCATGCCGTATTCGCGCACCAGCCCTTTGAGCAGATCAAGTATCTGCGCCTGAGTGGTCACGTCCAGCGCAGTTGTCGGCTCGTCCGCGATCAACAGCTTTGGACGCAATGCGATGGCCATGGCGATCACCACGCGCTGGCGCTGGCCTCCGGACAGTTCATGCGGATAGCGGGACAGTGGGAAGCGGTCGGGCGGCAGACCGACGCGGGTCAGAACCTCCTGCGCGCGCGCCTGCGCTTGCGGGCGCGGCAGGGCCTTGTGGATCAGGATCGTCTCCATCACCTGATCGCCAATGGTCTTGACCGGGTTCAGCGCCGTCATCGGCTCCTGAAACACCATGCCGATCGCGGCACCGCGCAAGGCGCACATCTCAGCCTCAGAGCGGTTCAGCAGCTCCTGCCCCTCCAGCCGGATCGCGCCTCGCGTTTCAGCCCCGTTTGGCAGCAATTGCATCACGGCAAAGGCGGTCATCGACTTGCCCGAGCCGCTTTCCCCGGTCACGGCCACGATCTGACCGGGGTCGATGGACAGGCTGACCTGTTTCAGGATGTCCGCATCGTGGATCGACAGAGAGAGGTTTTCGATCTGCAACAAACTCATGCGCGCGCCACCCGTATCCGAGGGTCCAGCCAGTCGCGCAGCCCGTCGCCCAACAGGTTCAGGCCCAGCACCGTGACGATGATCGCCAGACCCGGAATCAGAGCCAAATGCGGGGCAAAACTGACCATTGTCTGCGCGTCGGCCAGCATCCTGCCCCAGCTGGGCGTGGGCGGTTGGGCGCCAAGGCCGACATAGGACAAGCCGGCCTCGGCCAGTATCCCCAGCGAGAACTGAATGGTGCCCTGCACGATCAGCAGGTTGGCAACATTGGGCAGGATATGTTCCGCCGAAATCCGCGCCGCGCCCTTGCCCGAGACGCGGGCGGCGAGGATGAACTCGCGCTCCCACAGCGACAGGGCCGCGCCGCGGGTGATGCGGGCGAAAACGGGGATGTTGAAGATGCCGATGGCGATGATGGCATTGATCGCTCCGGCCCCGAAAACAGCGGTGATCAGGATGGCGATGACCAGCGACGGGAAGGCAAAGACGAGATCATTGCCGCGCATGATCACCTCATCCAGCCACGACCCCTTGCGCGCCGCCGCGGTCAGGCCCAGCGGCACGCCAAAGCCGATGCCGATACCCACCGCCACCAGCGCCACCGCAATGGACGTGCGCGCGCCCACCATGATCATCGAGAACATGTCGCGACCGAAATGATCCGTTCCGAACCACTGCTGCGCATTGGGTGGCTGCAATTTGTTGGGGATATCCAGCGCCGCATAGTCGTAAGGCGTCCAAACGAAAGATACCAAGGCCGCCAGCAGAACCAGCGAAGACAGCACCGCGCCAAGGATCAGGTTGCGGCTCATGTCCGGCTCCTCAGGCGGGGGTCAACGGCGGCATAGGCCAGATCGACCAAAAAGTTCACGGTGATGACGGCGAAGACCAGCAGCATGACGACAGACTCGACCACAATCAGGTCACGAGCGGAAATGGCCTGAAACACCAGCCGCCCGAGGCCCGGCAGGTAGAACACCTGCTCGATGATGATCGACCCCGCCAGCAGGAACGAGAATTGCAGCCCGATGATGGTCAGTACCGGGATCAGAGCATTGCGCACCCCGTGCCGCCACAGCGCCTGACGGCGCGACAGGCCCTTGGCGCGGGCGGTGCGCACGAAGTCCTCTCCCAGAATGTCCAGCAGCGAAGACCGCATCACCCGCGCCAGAATGGCCGCTTGCGGCAGGGCCAGCGCAATGGCGGGCAGGGTCAGGGAATGCAGGCCGACCCAGGCCCCCTTGTCCCAGCCCGCGAACCCACCCGCATTGAACCAGCGCAGATTGATGGCAAAGATCAGCACCAGCATCATCGCAAACCAGAAATTCGGCACCGCGATGCCCAGTTGCGTCGCCCCTATCACCGTCAGGTCTCCGGGTTTGCCCCGGCGCGCGGCGGCGTAAATCCCGGCGGGAAAGGCGATCAGGGTAGAGAGCGTCAGCGCATACAACGCCAGCGGCAGCGAGACCCACATCCGGTCCGCGATCATCTGCGATACCGGCGTGCGATAGGTGTAGGAGGTGCCGAAATCCCCCATCAGCATCCCGCCGACCCAGTTGAAATACCGCTGCGCCTTGGAAACATCCAACCCCAGCTCGACCCGTAACGCCGCCAGTGTATCCTCTTGCGCATTAACGCCCAGCATGAACGAGGCCGGATCACCCGGCGCGACCTCAATCACCGCAAAGATGACAACCGAGGCGACGGCAAGGCTGATCAGCAGTGAAATCAGACGTTTGAGGGCATAGCGCAGCATCGAGGCCACGTTAGGCACACAACCCGCGCGGGTCCAGCGCCTAGGGCACCAGAAGATAGATGAATATCGCGTAGGCCACGATGGCGGCGTAGCCCAGCGGGTAAATCCACTTGATCGCGTAATTGTCCAGCTTTCTGGCCGCATCCTCGCGCCCGGACACTTTCAGTTTGCGCAGGGCAACGTTGAACACGATCAGCGCCCCGGTCATCAGGAACATGCATTGCAGGATGAAATCCAGAAAGGTCAGATAGCCCAGCTTGGGCAGATCGGCAGAGATCGCCCAGTTGAAGGCCACAAATACCAGCAGATTGCCCCCGGCGATTTCAATCCGGCGGCGGTATTCGTCCAGAAAGAACAGTGCCCAGCCGACGGTGATCAGAACCAGCATCGGCAGGAACACCCGGATCACGTAATAAGTCAGGTGCCGCTTGCCCTCGAAGGCCAGCGCGATCTGATCGCTGTCCCGGCCGGACAACCCGATCACGGTCGAGCGTTCGACCCGGGGGTTGTCCAGAATCCACTCTTCCTCGCCCAGCATGTCGCCAAGGCCCGAGTATTCGTCTAGCGGGTAGTAAGACACGTAGTCGGACGGGAAGACCGACACGACCTCGAAAAAGAACTCCTGCGTGTCGAACGGGTATTTGCGGAAATCGAAATGCGGCGCCTGCAAGGTCAGCGAGGATTTCTCGACATAGACCACATGCCCGTCATGGCGCAGCGAGGCCGCGGATTCGTGGATCCATTTGTTGGATTGCTGGTTGTGGATGACAAACGCAGGGACAATCGCGCCCAGCCCCCGCGCGTGATCGGCCATGGCCGGCGGGTTGAAGACCTGAAACTCGCGCCCGACCTCATCGCGATCAAAGGCCAGCGCAGGATCGGTCCATTCGGCCCGCAGAACAACGACGGCGCCATAATTCTCGGCCTTTTGATCGACGCTGGTGACCTGATCGATGCGAATGCCGATCCCCACCTGCAGCGGGTTTTCCGGCGTGCCGACCAGCGGTCCCACCCCGCCTTCCAACCCAATTTGCGCCTGCGCCTTACCACCAATGGCAAAGAGACAGGCAACAACAAGACAGAGGATGCGGACCAGGTTCATTGTCGGACTTACTCGGAAACAGGAAACCGGGGCCGGCTGCGGCCCCGGAACGGGTTACTCGGACCAGCTGATCTGGGTCAGGTCAATCGCGGCGGTCGGCGCGTTCTTCCACAGACCCTGCACACCGGCCTTGGCCACCCCCAGCTTGGGCAGTTGGAACAAATAACCGTTAACGTAGTCTGTCGAGATCAGCCGCTGCATGTCGCCCAGCAGTTTCTTGCGCTCATCCGGGTCGGTGGTGGCGTTCAGTGTCTCCATCAGCGTCTGGGCGTCCAGACTGTCATACTGGAAATAGTAATCCGGGCGGGCATAGATACCGATATCCATCGGCTCGGTGTGGCTGATGACGGTCAGGCCGTAATCCTTGCCCTTGAACACCGATTCCAGCCATTGCGCCCATTCCACGTTGATGATCTCGGCCTTGATGCCGACCTCGGCCAGTTGCGCGGCAATGATTTCACCTCCGCGCCGTGCATAGGATGGCGGCGGCAGGTGCAGCGTGGTTTCGAACCCCTCTGCATAGCCCGCATCGGCCAGCAGCTTGGCCGCCTGTTTCGGGTCATGGGCCGAAGTCCCGGTCAGATCGACATAAGCCGGGTTATGTGGTGCGAAATGGGTGCCGATGGGGGTGCCATATCCGAACATCGCCCCGTCGATGATCGCCTGCCTGTCAATGGCATGGGCCAGCGCCTGCCGCACTCGGATGTCATCAAACGGAGGCTTCTTGTTGTTGGTCGACAGGATCGTTTCTCCCTCGGTCGAGCCAACCAGCACCTGAAAGCGCGGATCGGCCTCGAACTGAGCCAGATTTTCCGGCGCGGGAAAGTTGTCGAACACATCCACATCCTCGGCCATCATGGCGGCGAAGGCGGCGGTCGGGTCCGAGATGAACTTGAACGTTGCAGTCTCTAATGCGGGCTGATCGCCCCAATAGTCCGGATTTTGGTTCAGCGTGATACTGTCGCCCTGAACCCAGTTGCCAAAGGTAAACGCCCCGGTCCCCACGGGGCTGGTCTTGATGTTCTCGATACTGTCGGGAGAGACGATCACCGCATCCCCCCAGGCCATGTTGAACAGGAAATTGCCGTTCGGCTCGGACAGGGTGACCTTGACGGTCAGCGGGTCGATCACCTCGACGGCTTCGATCCCGGCAAACAGCGGCTTTTGCGCGTTGGCACTGTCTTCGGCGCGGGCGCGGTCGAGGCTGAACTTGACGTCCTCGGCATCCATCCCGGTGCCATCATGGAAGGTCACACCATCCCGCAGCTTGAAGGTATAGACGGTGCCGTCCTCGGAAATTTCCCAGCTTTCGGCCAGCCCGGGCACGACCGAGCCATCGCCCATGAACCGGGTCAGCCCCTCGAAGATGTTGGTATAGACCACCGAGTCAATCGCCTGCGCCGCAGCACTTGTGGGGTCCAGATGCGGCGGTTCAAGCTGCATCGCAATGGTGATATCGGATTTGGCCAACGCCCCGGTGGCAAAGACACTGACCCCCAGCGCCAGGGCCGATGCAAAGGATTTCAACATCTGATTTGTCATAAAAATCTCCCACCGTTTTTATGGCTGAACCCGCTGTTTTACGGGCTATTCTGCGGTTAATGTCCCTTTAAACCTCGGGTCAATCAAGGAAATGTTCGCGCAACCGGGGTTTCTATGACCTTGTTCAATCTGCTATGCCGCGCTGCAACATGAACCCCGGAGGAGCAATCATGAGCGCCACCGCCCACAAAAAAGCCCCCAATGCCGAGGACATCCGCGCCCGCAAAGGCGGCACGCCGCTGGTCAGCCTGACCGCTTACACGACCCCGATGGCGCGGCTGATGGATGCCCATTGCGACTTTGTTCTGGTGGGCGACAGCGTGGGCATGGTGCTGCACGGGCTGGAATCGACGCTGGGCGTGACGATGGAGATGATGATCCTGCACGGCCAGGCCGTTGCGCGCGGGTTGGGCGAGGCGATGATGGTCATCGACATGCCGTTTGGCAGCTACGAACACTCTCCGGCGGACGCCTTCCGCAACGCCGCCCGCCTGATGGCGGAAACCAGCGCAGGGGCGGTCAAGCTGGAAGGCGGGGTCGAGATGGCCGAGACCATCCGCTTTCTGGTCAAGCGCGGCATCCCGGTGATGGCGCATATCGGCCTGACGCCGCAATCGATCAATACGCTGGGCGGCTACAAGGTGCAGGGCCGGGATGAGCAGGCCGAGGCCGTGCTGGCCGACGCCCGTGCCGTGGCCGAGGCGGGCGCGTTTTCGGTGGTGCTTGAGAAGGTGCCGCAAGGTCTGGCTGACCGGATCACGTCCGAGGTCGCCATTCCGACCATCGGCATTGGTGCCTCTGCCGGATGCGACGGGCAGATTCTGGTCGTCGATGACATGGTGGGTTTCTTCACCGCCTTTAAACCGAAATTTGTCAAACGCTATGCCGAACTGGGCCCGCAGGCCGAAGCCGCCATTGCCGAATATGCCGCCGAAGTGCGCGCCCGCGCCTTTCCGGCTGACGAGCATGTGTTCGCGGATCAGGCACCCTCCAAAGGATCCAAGACATGACCGCCCCCATCCTGCGCCGCTTGGCCGACCTGCGTGCGCTGACGACCGAATGGCGCCGCACCGGTGAAACCATCGGCGTAGTCCCGACCATGGGTGCGCTGCATCAGGGGCATCTGTCACTGGTCGAGGCTGCAAAGGCCGGTACCGACCGGGTGATCGTGACCATCTTTGTGAACCCCAAACAGTTCAACAACCCCGAGGATCTGGCCAAATACCCGCGCACCGAACACGAAGACGCGCAGAAACTGGCCCCCTTCGGTGTCGACGCGATCTACGTGCCCGAACCCGAAGAGATCTATCCGCAGGGCTTTGCCACCAACGTATCCGTCGCCGGCCTGACCGATGTGATGGAGGGCGAATTCCGTCCCGGTCATTTCGACGGCGTTGCCACCGTGGTCGCCAAGCTGTTCCTGCAGACACAGGCGGATCGAGCCTATTTCGGGGAAAAAGACTTCCAGCAACTGATGGTGGTCCGCCGCATGGCGCGCGATCTGGATATTCCCGTCGAGGTGATCGGCTGCCCCACGGTGCGCGAACCTTCGGGGCTGGCGATGTCGTCGCGCAACCTGCGTCTGTCGCCGGATGGGCTGGCGATTGCCGCCAACAAGCACCGGATCATGCAGGGCGTGGCTCAGTCGCTGAAAGCCGGTGCCGCCTTTGATCCGCTGGCCGCAAAGGCCGAAACCGATCTGCTGGCCGCAGGGTTTAGTCAGGTCGAATATATCCACCTGCGCTGCGCCGACACGCTGGAACCTCTGACACATGCCGACCGCCCAGCGCGGCTGTTTGCGGCGGCATGGGCGGGCGGGGTCCGGCTGATCGACAACATTCCGGTCTGAACGCTCTGGCCCCCGCGCCGATGTTTGCGCTAAAGTCCCGCAAAACCAACGGGAGGGGCGCGGGGAATGACCTATATTCTCGCCATTGATCAGGGCACCACATCATCGCGGGCCATTTTGTTCGACGCAGAATTGCAGCGCGCAGGCACCGCGCAGCATGAATTCACCCAGCATTTCCCGCAGGAAGGCTGGGTTGAACATGATGCCGAGGAAATCTGGGACAGCGTCCTGCGCGTCTGCCGCGAAGTGATGGAGACGACCGGCGTTACCCCCGATCAGATCGCGGGCATCGGCATCACCAATCAGCGCGAAACCACCGTGGTCTGGGACCGCGCCACCGGCAAGCCGATCCACAACGCCATCGTCTGGCAGGACCGCCGCACCGCCGAGATCTGCGCACGCTACAAGCAGGTGGGGTGCGAGGATGACGTCACCGCCCAAACCGGCCTGCTTCTGGACCCGTATTTCTCGGGCACCAAGGTGAAATGGCTGCTGGATACCGTACCCGGCGCCCGCGACCGTGCCGAGGCCGGAGAGCTGATGTTCGGCACCATCGACTGTTTCCTGATCTGGCGTTTGACCGAAGGGCGCAGCCACGCCACCGACGCCACCAACGCCGCCCGCACCCTGCTGTTCGATATCCACAAGGGCGAATGGAGTGCCGAGATCTGCGACCTTCTGGACGTGCCAATGAACATGCTGCCGGAGGTGCATGATTGTGCGTCGGATTTCGGAAATACGACCCTAATTGGCGGAAATATCCCGATTCTGGGCGTGGCCGGAGACCAGCAGGCCGCCACCATCGGGCAGGCCTGCTTCCAGCCCGGCATGATGAAATCAACCTATGGCACCGGCTGTTTTGCCCTTTTGAACACCGGGGACCAGCCGGTTGAATCGAAAAACCGCCTGCTGACGACCATTGCCTATCAGTTGGACGGCAAGCGAACCTATGCGCTGGAAGGCTCGATCTTTGTCGCCGGGGCCGCGGTGCAATGGCTGCGCGATGCGCTGCAGATCATCGAGTCCGCCCCCGAAAGCGGCGAGTTGGCGCAGCAGGCCGATCCGAACCAGCATGTGGTGTTGGTTCCCGCCTTTACCGGCCTCGGCGCGCCCTATTGGAAGCCGGACTGCCGCGGCGCCGTCTTTGGCCTGACCCGCAATTCAGGCCGCGCAGAATTCGCCAAGGCCACGCTGGAAAGCATCGCCTACCAGACCCGGGACCTGTGGCACGCCATGCAGGGCGACTGGGGCGCGGATACTGACGTGACCCTGCGCGTGGACGGAGGTGCCAGCGCCTCGGATTGGGCGATGCAGGGCCTGTCAGACTATCTGGGGGCCGAGGTTGACCGCCCCGTCATGCAGGAAACCACAGCGTTGGGTGCGGCCTGGCTGGCCGGGATGCGGGCGGGTGTTTATCCGGACCAACAGGGATTCGCGGAAACCTGGGCACTGGACCGACGGTTTGAACCGGAACTGTCAGCCGAGGACCGCGACGCCGCCTATGAGCGCTGGAAACGCGCCGTTTCGGCGGCAATGGCGTTCTGAGCCAGGGGAAGGATCAGCTGTGATCCTTCATCAGCCGCTGCTTCTGACGTGACCAGTCACGTTTGGCCTGGGTCTCACGCTTGTCGTGCAGCTTTTTGCCCTTGGCGATGCCGATCTTCAGCTTCGCCCGGCCCTTGTGGTTGAAATACAGGACCAGCGGCACCAGCGTCATGCCCTTGCGCTGGGTCGCATTCCACAGGTTGGCCAGTTCCTTGCGCGACACCAGCAGCTTGCGGCGGCGGCGTTCTTCGTGTTTGAACACCTTCGCCTGCTCGTAGGGCGCGATGTAGCTGTTGATCAGCCACAGCTCTCCGTCATCGACCGAGGCATAGCTTTCGGCGATGTTCGACCCGCCCGCGCGCAGGGATTTGACCTCGGACCCCTCCAGCACGATGCCGCATTCGATATCGTCTTCGATCGCATAGTCGAAACGCGCACGCCGGTTTTCGGCGATGACTTTGTAGTTCGGGTCTGAGTTCTGCTTTTGCTTGGCCATGACGCGTTGATTTAGGCGGCTTGGGCGGCCCTTGCAAGCCGTACCGTCAGGTCTTGGCCGAGATGATCAGATCGGGACCGAAAATCGTGTCGGCGTGATTGTGCAGATAGATCTTGAGCCATGGCGTGAACCGCGTCGGGTGACGCTGCACCTCGGCCAGCAGATCGTGATAGTCGATCCAGCGGATATCCATGACTTCGTCCGGATTAGGCTCGATTTTCAGCGGGCTGCGCACATGGGCCAGAAAGACATCGACCACCTCATGCTCGACCATGTTGTTGCCGACATCGGCGTGGTATTCCAAGCGGTGACGGTATTCGGGATACAGGCCCGTGATTCCAAGTTCCTCGCGCAGACGGCGCACGGCACATTCCGAGGGCGTCTCACCCCAATCGGGATGGGTGCAGCAGGTATTCGCCCACAGACCCGGCGTGTGGTATTTGCCCATCGCCCGGCGCTGCAGCAGAATCTCGGTGCCGCGGACGACAAAGACGGACACAGCCTTGTGTCTGAGGCCCTTTTCATGCGCCTCAAGCTTGTCCACGGGGGTCAATTCGCCATCAACCCAGGCCGGGATCATGATTCCCATCTGTCGTCTCCTGCTGCCGATCTGCCTGAAGGGCCATTAATTCGAAAGTGACTTGGGCCGGATCGGCGTGGCTTTGCGCAATCATGCGGGCAAGGCATGACGGATCGCGCATACCCAAGGTGGCGCTGATCTTTCCTGTGATCAAGCGCACGAAAGGCCGCAGGGGCTGCGGCCTTTTGTAACCTTAAGCGACGCGTGGCGTCAGATGTTATTCGCCAGAAACGCTGACGATATAGGCATAGACGTCTTCGCCGCCCTTCTTCAGCTTGAAGGTCATCTTGGATTTGGCAGCGGTGTCATCCAGATAGGTTTTCAGGAATGTCTTGGGGTCCTGAGCGTATTCGACAAAGGTGGCTTCGTCCCAGACCAGACCGTTTTCACCGGCTGCAACAATGCTGTCGCCATATTTGAAGCCTTCGACAGTGCCCGCAGTGCGGCCCGCGATGCCATAAAGGTTCGGACCGGTCTTGCCGCCTTTGACGATTGCCTCGCCGTCGGGGGTGGCGATTTGGTGACAGGATTTGCATTTGTTGAAGGTTTTCTTCCCGGCCTCGGCGTCGCCTTCGGCGTAAACGGGTGCGGCCAGAAGGCCGATAATTGCGGTAGCGAGGATGCGATTCATAGCTTGTGCTCCGATACAAATTGGCTGCGCCGAATGGACCGTCAGCGCAAGAAAGAGTCAACGCGCAGATTGCCGCGCGCCGGCACTGTGCCACTGCGGCATATTGGTCGTCCTTAACTTAAGTCATGTGGCGCCGACCAACAGGGCAAAAGATCGCCCGCTGCCGGAGTGGCCAGATAGATCGCGCGCGCGATCGCCCGCGCAAGGCAGACCGAGGCCGCATGGCCGATCAGCCCCAATTCCGATTCAGCCGTGACCGGACGTGCGCCTGTGCTGACCCCAAACACCAGATCGCCGTCGCCCGGCGTGTGGGCAGGCAGGATCGCCCGGGCAATGCCATCATGGGCCGCCACCGCCAGCCGCTGGCATTGCGGTTTCGACAGCGCGGCATCGGTGGCCACGATGGCGATGGTGGTGTTGCCTTTGTCCGGCTCGGTTAGGCGCATGGCCTGAGCCTTGAGGCTGGGCGCGGGTTGGCCCCGGCCGGCGATGGTATCAGGCCCTAATCCGCCGAATTCACCGTCAAATTCAAAGGGTGCGGCCCAGAAATGGCGGTCTCCGGGCGTGGTGACGCTGCCCAAGGGGTTGGCCGCGACCAGTGCGCCGACCGTAATCCCGTTGTCCAGCACCAACGAGGCAGAGCCCAGCCCGCCCTTGTGTCTGGAGGTCAAAGCGCCGGTGCCCGCCCCTGCCGTGCCCAGCGCGAAATCTTCGGCGGCGGTTTCAAACGCGGCCCGGCCCAAAGCGCGATAGGGGTTGTCGTTCCAATCCTTGTCACCGCCATTCAGCAGATCGAACAGGATCGCGCCAGGCACGATCGGCACCACGGTGTCGCCGACCCGATACCCCCGGCCCTGCGCGCGCAGCGCATCCGACACCCCGGAACAAGCATCCAGCCCGAAGGCCGACCCGCCGGACAAGGTTATCGCGTCCACCCGTGTGACCGATTTGTCCGGCGCCAGCAGATCGGTTTCCCGCGTTCCTGGTGCTCCGCCCATCACATGAACCGAGGCGGCAAAGGCCTGATCTGCTGCCAGCACGGTTGTGCCGGATTTCAGCGCTTGGTCCTGCGCATTTCCGACCAACAAGCCGGGGACGTCGGTGATCAGATTTCTGGGTCCGGGGGTCATTGCGGTCTTTGATGTTGAGGCCGGAAAGCGCGCAGGCGCGCTGCCTTCGGCGAAAGTATTTTGGAAAAGATGAAGCGCGGGTCAGATGCAGCGGCCACCGTCGACCTCCAGAGCTGCGCCGGTGATCATGCTGGCCTCATCCGAGCACAGGAAGCAGGCCGCGTTGGCCATGTCCTCGGGGGTCGAGAACCGGCCCAGCGGAATGGTCGACAGGAACTTGGCGCGCATTTCCGGGGTGTCTTCGCCCATGAAGGATTTCAGCAGCGGCGTTTCCCCTGCCACCGGGCAGATGGCATTCACCCGGACGCCCGAGGGGGCCAGCTCTACCGCCATGGTCTTGGTCGCGGTGATCATCCAGCCCTTTGAGGCGTTGTACCAGTTCAGGTTGGGGCGCGGCGACAGGCCCGCCGTCGAGGCCACGTTCAGGATCGCCCCCGCCCCGCGCACTTTCATTGCAGGCACCAAAGCGCGCGCGGTCAGGTAGACGGATTTCATGTTCACGTTGAAGACACGGTCGAAATCGTCCTCAGCGACCTCTTCCAGCGGCATCGGCATATGGGTGATGCCGGCATTGTTCACCAGAATGTCCAGATGCCCGAACCGATCCCGCACAATGTCCGCCATGGCCTGTACCGAAGCTGCGTCCGCCACGTCCACCAGTTGCGCAATCGCGTTGGGTCCGAGCTGCTTGGCCTGAACCTCGGCCGCGTCGCCGTTGACATCGGCAATCATCACACGCGCGCCTTCCGACAGGAATTTCTGCGCGATCCCGGCGCCGAACCCCGACGCGCCGCCGGTGACGATTGCGGTTTTTCCCTCCAACCTCATGATCTTGCTCTCCCTTGCGGGATCAGACTAGCAAGGCGCGACGAAACTGCCAGTTCAATCTTCGGACACCTTGCCGCGCAGCGCTTTGACGTCCCCGCGCGCCTTTTTCGCCGCCAGCCGCCGTTTGACCGACCCATAGGTGGGTTTCGTCGCAATGCGCCGCTTGGGTTTGACCAGCGCGCGGGTGATCAGTTCGACCAGACGGGCACGAGCGATCTCGCGGTTGCGGGCTTGCGAGCGGGTTTCTTCGCATTGGATGATGATCGCGCCGTCCTTGGTCCAGCGCCGCCCGGCTAGACGTTTCAGCCGGTTTTTCACCGGATCAGGCAGGGAGGGCGAGCGCGCGGCTTCGAACCGCAGCTCGACCGCAGTAGACACCTTGTTCACATTTTGCCCGCCGGGACCGGAGGACCGCACGAAGCTTTCCGTCATTTCCCAATCTTGCAGGGCGATATCGTCGGTGATGCGCAACATGGGGTGGACCTTATCCGGCACAGACAGAAACAAAAAGGGCCGCCCCGGCGGGACGGCCCTTCGAAAGTATAAGGAGGTCGGGTCGGTTAGATCAATCGACCAGCCGGAGCGAGTGCTCCGCCAAGGGCTGCCTTAACAGGCGATCCCCCCGGTTGTTCCGACACCTCTCTCCAATCTCTTTCTCGACACTGGATCACCTCCTTTTCTATCTGTTGCGGTTAACTTTGAGCCTGACACAAGATGCGCCATTCTCAAAGCGTTTTTTTACGCGGGCTGTGCAGACAGGCGTGCAACGATCACTTTGAACGGGATCAAGGCGATCAGCGCCAGCGACAATTTCACCAGCCAGTCGGCAAAGGCCAGCGTCACCCAAAGCGGGGCCATCGGGCCGGACAGCATGAAGGGCACGGGCTCCCACGCCCAGTTGATCGCGGCGTCTGCATTGGCCCCAAAGACCGTGACCGAGGCCGAAAACGCGATGGTGAAGAACAGCGCCGTATCCAGGGCCGAGCCGATCAGGGTCGAGACCAGCGGCGCGCGCCACCAGCGGCCACCGCGCAGGGAATTGAACACGGTCACGTCGGTCAATTGGGCGATCAGGAAGGCGGTACCGGACGCAACAGCGATCCGCAGCGGCACGGCGGCATAGGTGAAGCCGTCACCCTGCAGCATGATCTGGCTGCCGATCAGCGAGCAGATGATGCCGGTGATGAAACCTGCAAACACCACCTTGCGGGCGGTGGCCACGCCATAGACGCGGTTCATGATGTCAGTGACCAGAAAGGCCAGCGGATAGGTGAAGGCACCCCATGTCAGCAGCCCGTCAAAGATCAGGAACTGGACCAGGATGTTCGAGGCCACAACAATGGCGGCCATGGCAAGAATGCCGGGGATGTAAGCGCGTTGCATGTTCAGATGCCCGTTTTGACAAGGTAGCGGCGACTTGGCCAAGGGACCGTCCCAAGGCAAGCCGTGCGTTTAGACCCTTGGATGCCGCATGTCAATCCGGCAGCAGATATTCCACCAGTTCGGTGCGTTGCAGGGCCAGAAAGTTGTCGTCCGAGATCATCGTGGCCCGCAGACGCCCCTGATCGTCGCGCCAGACCGACAGCCCTTCGAGGTTGTCATGGGCGCCGGTGCCGCTGGTGAACAGGGTTTCCTCATCCCCGGGCACGTCCCCCGTGATCTGCCAGCGGCGCAGGCGGGTACGGAACCCTGTCAGCGACAGGCTGCGCTCCAACAGATAAAACCGGCCGTCAGGTCCGAAATCGGCAGAGACGGGCAGGAACTTGCCCCGCTGCGGCAGCACAAAAGGCGTCGACCAGCCCTGCCCGTCCCAGCGATAGACGGGGATGTCACCCTGCCGGGTGCGGCTTTTCTCGGGCAGGGTATAAAGCTGCCCCCGGTTGTCGATGGCCAGCGCCTCGAACGAACCGTTCTGTTTCAGGTCTTCAAACGCCTTGGGGCGCGGCAGCACCCGCGCATTGGCATCGGGGGATGTATAGCGGGCCACGCGATGCAGCCATTCGAATGAGATGTAATAGCTGCCATCCGGCGCGACCGCGATGCCCTCGGAATCCCCGGTACCGCCCGACAAGGGCCGACCCTTGCTGGACAGAACCGGCCAGTTTCCGATGATCCGAACCCCAGTGATCTGATCCCCATCCCGCGCGATGGCCGCGCGGACAAGAACCGCCCGGTCGCTAAGCGCGATCATCTGGCGCCCGTTATCCGAGACATGCAGCGCCGAAAACCCGCCGAACCACTCGGCCTTGTGCCGCCACGCAAAGCTGTTCAGTTGGGTAGCCGTCTTGACCTCGACCGCCCAGACCGATCCGGCCAGCAGAACAGCAATCAGTTGGACTGCAAGACGGCTGCGCATTGTTGCGGCAAATCAGTCAGAACATATTCCCGGCGTTTCTTCGGCGGCGGCGCGTTCGGATCGGGCGGCGGCGGGTTGAGGATATTGCGCACCCATTGCTGCGCCTCGGCACAGCCATCCCCCTTGGGCGGCGGGTCCTGATTGACACAACCGCGCGAGCCCCTGGGACAATTCAGGCGCACATGGAAGTGATAGTGATGGCCCCACCACGGCCTGATCTTGCGCAGATAGGCGCGATTGCCCTTCTCATCATTGCACATCTGAACCTTGGCACCGGGAAAGACGAAAATCCGCGCCACGCGCCTGTCCTTGGCGGCCTCGCGCAGCACTGCGTGGTGCTGTGCCGTCCAGTTACCATTCACATAGGCCCCGTTGGCGCGACGCAGGGACACAGACGAAATTTTCTCGCGCGCCTTTCGGCTGAGACGCATGTTGTCACCGGGCAGCATCCAGATATCGATATCCAGACCCAGTTGATGCGAGCGGTGGCCCGAGGTCATCGGCCCGCCCCGCGGCTGGCTGATATCCCCGATATAGAGACCATTCCACCCCGGCTGCCGCGCCGCAAACCGGCTGAGGTCCTGCACATAGTCGATCGCCACCGGATGGCCCCAGTTGCGATTGCGCGACAGACGCATGGCCTGCCATGTCGGCCCGGTTTCGGGCAGTTGCACCGACCCGGCGGCACATCCGCGCGAATAACTGCCGAACGCGGCCGGTTTTTGTTGTGAACTTTGCTTTTGCGCTCCGAACAATTGCTTGGCCAAGGGTTGCGCCCCGGCCGTTCCTGCCAATGTCATCGCGGCAATTAGTGCCAAAAAACGTAGTAAAATCATCTGCTCTGATCCCCTTCCGGTTTCACCCAGCGCATTAGGAACAGGCCCAGAATAAACAACAGAATGATCGGTGACACCCCTAGCCGTGCGCTACCGGTGGCAGCTGTGGCAATCCCGATCAGCAAGGGCGCAGCAAAGGCGGTGGCACGGCCCGAAAGACCATAAAGACCAAAGCTTTCGACCGGCGCCTTGGGATCGGTGTGGCGCACCATGAGCGAGCGGCTGGCCGATTGCAGAATGCCCCCCATACCGCCGATCAGAACGCCGCAGCCAAAGAACACGATGTCCGGCAGGCCCGAGCCTTCCGGCAGCGCGATGCCGTAAATCTGCGTCCGGTCCATCGACACCACGGTGATGCAGACAAAGATCAAAACCCAGATCGCCACCAGAATGACCGGTTTAGGGCCGTATTTCTTGTCCATCTTGCCGCCGATCCAGGCAAAGATGGCCGAGGCCAGAACGCTGACAATTCCGAACACGCCGATCGTAATCTCGTCCCACTTCAATACAAGTTTTGCATAGATGCCACCAAATGTGTAAAGCCCGTTCAACGCATCACGATAAAACATGGAAGAGCCGAGATAGCTGGCCAAACTGCCCCGATGGCGCAGGTCCGAGATCGATTTTCCCAACAAGCGCAATGCCGTTCCAAGACTGCCGGTTTTATTGCTGTCTGGATCGTCCCGCACCCACAGGAAATAGGGCACCATAAATAGAATGAACCACCCGGCGGTTAGTGGGCCTACAAAGCGCGTGCCTTCGCGGTCCACCGCATCGAGCCCGAACAGCGGTTCTATTCCAACTAGAGTTCTACCATCCGCCCGCTCCATAAATAATGCCAGCATAATCGCCAGCGAGATCAGCCCGCCGAAATAGCCAAAGGCAAAGCCCGAGCCCGAAATCTCTCCGACCTCGTTGTCATCGCCCAGATCCGGCAGCTGCGAGTTGATGAAGATCAGCGCGTATTCCGCACCCACAAAGCCCAGCCCAAAGGCCGACAGCATCAGCCACATGTTCGAGCCATCCGGCATCGTGAACCACAGCGCTGCCGAGCCCACCGCATACATCACCGAAAACGCAAATATCCACGGGATACGCCGCCCCGACACATCGGCCATTGCGCCCAAAAGCGGCGCCCCGAACGCGATGATCAGCCCGGTGATCGTCAGGCAGTTGGCCCAGACCGTCTGCGCCCGCGCCGCTGCCGCCTGCGGCTCTAACCCGGTGCCCGAGAAATACCCCGCCGCAACCCCGGCGAAATAGGGACCAAAGACAAAGGTGACCAGAAGAGTGTGAAAGGGTTGGCTGGCCCAGTCGAAAAACCACCAGCCCCAAATGCGCTTGCGCTTGGAAATCTCTGCCATGACCGCCCCTGATTATCGTTGCGTTCATAAGACGGGCCTTTGTCCCGTTTCGCAAGCGTTCTGTTGGCACGGGCTTGCTCTTTGACGCGGGGGCGCTTAGGTCTCGTCAAATCAATACTCCGGAGGCCCCATGCTGTCGCTGATCCAAATTCTGCTGCTGATCCTGGACATTGTCTGGTTCATCATTCTGGCCCATGTGATCATGAGCTGGCTGATCAACTTTCAGGTGCTCAACCTGCATCAACAGCTGGTCGCGCAAATCTGGTACGGCCTGAACCGCATTCTGGAACCGATCTATGGCCCGATCCGCCGCTTTCTGCCCGCGATGGGCGGGCTGGACCTGACGCCTCTGGTCGTGCTGGTCGGCGTTTACGCGCTGCGGATAATCCTGATCAACAATATGGTCTATTTCGCCTGACCTCTTGTTCACCGAATCCTAGTATGTGATTGTCCTGTCTTAAGAGCAGATAAACCTTAAAACAGGGCAATCCCCACATGTTCGACGCCGCGCCTTTGCTGCGAGATGTCTTTGGATTCGACGACTTCCGCCCCGGTCAGGAAGAGATCGTCGATGCCGTGACCGCAGGCGAGAACGTGCTGGCCATCATGCCCACGGGCGGCGGCAAATCCCTGTGTTTCCAACTGCCTGCCCTGCTGCGCGACGGGGTGACGGTGGTGATTTCCCCGCTGATCGCCTTGATGCGCGATCAGGTGCGCGGGCTGCAAGAGGCCGGTGTCGAGGCCGGCGCCCTGACATCCGGCAACACCCCCGAAGAAACCGATGCCGTGTGGGAGGCGCTGGAGGCCGGGCGGCTGAAACTGCTCTACATGGCCCCCGAACGGCTGGCCGCCGGGTCGGCTTTGGGGATGCTACGCCGGATCAATGTCAACCTGATCGCCGTGGACGAGGCCCATTGCGTCAGCCAATGGGGCCACGATTTCCGCCCCGATTACCTGCGGATCGGAGAGCTGCGGCGCGCATTGGGCGTGCCTCTAGCGGCCTTCACCGCCACGGCAGATGCGGAAACGCAGGACGAGATCGTCGAGAAACTGTTCGACGGCACCGCGCCGCGCAAGTTCCTGCGCGGGTTTGACCGGCCCAACATCCATCTGGCCTTTGCCGCCAAGGACGGGCCGCGCAAGCAGGTGCTGGATTTCGCCGCCGCCCGCAAAGGGCAGTCCGGCATCGTCTATTGCGGCACCCGCAACAAGACCGAGGTGCTGACCCAAGCCCTGCGCGCCGAGGGCCACGTGGCCTGCCACTATCACGGCGGCATGAACCCCGAAGATCGCCGCATAGTCGAGACCCGCTTTGCCCGCGAGGACGGTCTGATCGTCGTTGCCACTGTGGCCTTTGGCATGGGCATCGACAAACCCGATATCCGCTGGGTCGCCCACGCGGACCTGCCCAAATCCATCGAGGCCTATTACCAGGAAATCGGCCGCGCCGGACGCGACGGCGGCCCGGCCGAGACGCTGACCTTGTTTGGACCCGATGATATCCGCCTGCGCCGGTCTCAGATCGACGAAGGGCTGGCCCCGCCCGAACGGCGCATGGCCGACCACGCCCGCCTGAACGCCTTACTTGGGTTGGCCGAGGCGCTGGTCTGCCGCCGTCAGACCCTGCTGGGTTATTTCGGAGAACAGGCCGCGCCTTGCGGCAAATGCGATCTGTGCGACACCCCGCCCGAGGTGTTTGACGGCACCACCCCCGTCCGCATGGCCCTGTCTGCGATCCTGCGCACCGAGGAATGGTTCGGCGCGGGCCATCTGATCGACATTCTGCTGGGCAATGAGACCGATAAGATCCGCGCCCGGCGGCATGACAGCTTGTCCACCTGGGGCATCGGCAAAGAGTGGTCGCGCCCGCAATGGCAGGCGATCTTCCGGCAGATGATGGGCCATGATCTGGTCCGCCCCGACCCCGAACGCCATGGCGCCCTGCGTATGACCGAGGCGGCCAAGCCGATCCTGAAAGGCGAGGAACAGATCAACCTGCGCAAGGACACGATCCGTAAGGCAACCCGCCGCCCCGCCGTCAAAATGATGGTGTCCGAAGAAGACGCGCCGCTGCTGAGCGCCCTCAAGGCCAAACGCCGCGCGTTGGCAGAGAGCGCGCGGGTGCCGGCCTATGTCATCTTCCCCGACCGCACCCTGATCGAGATGGCCGAAAACCGACCCGTCACACTGGACGACATGGCCCGCATTGGCGGCGTTGGCGCGAAAAAGCTGGAACGCTATGGCGATACCTTCCTTGAGGTGATCGCCGGTGCGGTCGAAACCGTGCACCCTGCCCGCCGCAAATTGGCCGGGCGCGATCAGGGCGAGATTTATGACCGGCTGCTGGAAGTTCAATCGCAACTTTCGCGCGGCCCCGACGGGATCGACAAGCCGCTGACCTGCTCGGCCTCGCAATTGGCCAAGGTGGCGCAATTGCGCCCCGGCGATCAGCGCGGGTTGGAACAAGTGCTGGGCGATCGTCGTCACGAAAGGTTTGGGGCCGCTTTTCTGGACGTCTTGCAACAAGCGGACTAGATACCCCGAACAGGCAAGCGAAGAGGGCGGATATGCTGGTAGTGATTTCCCCGGCCAAGCGGCTGGACTGGGCAGAACGGGACGTCAAGGTCACGCAGCCAGACTTTCAGGACGACGCGATCCGGCTGTCGAAAACCGCCCGCAACCTGACGCTGGGCGATCTCAAGAAACTTATGGACCTGAGCGATGATCTCGCGCGTCTGAACCGCGACCGCTATCGCGCCTTTTCCGATGCGCCGGAAGCAGACGTCACCCGCCCCGCCGCGCTGGCCTTTGCAGGCGACACCTATCAGGGTTTGGAAGCGGCCTCGCTGGACGCCGAGGAAATGGCCTGGGCGCAGGATCATCTGCGCATTCTATCCGGCCTCTATGGTGTGCTGCGCCCGCTGGACGCGATTCAGGCCTATCGGCTTGAGATGGGCAGTAAACTGAAAACCCGGCGCGGCAAGAACCTGTATGAATACTGGCGCGATCAGCTGACCAAAGCCCTGAATGCGCAGGGCACCGAGATTGGCACAGACGTGCTGGTGAACTGCGCCAGTCAGGAATATTTCGGCGCGGTCGATCCCAAGGCGCTGAAACTGCGGGTGATCACTCCGGTCTTTATGGAGGACAAGGCAGGCACCCCCAAGATTGTCAGCTTCTTCGCCAAGAAGGCCCGCGGAGCCATGGCGCGCTACATCATCCAGCACCGCCTGACCGATCCCAAAGGCCTGCTGGATTTCGATACCGGCGGCTATGAATACCGCCCCGACCTGTCAGAAGAAGACAAACCCGTCTTCCTGCGTCCTTATCAGGCCTGATCCAGCATCGACCGGTCATAGGCGACCAGTTCGACCGTGTTGCCTTCGGGGTCTTCGGTGAAGATGCCGCGCCATCCGATCCAGCCGAACTGTTCGACGCGGTAAGGCTGGCCGATTTTGTCATACCAGCGCATCACAGCCTGTTGTTCCTCAAACGGCAGGGACAGCGCGATGTGGTGCAGCGAGGATCCGGCCCCGGTCGCGGGCCTGTTGGCACCGTTCGGGTGCAAACCGGGCCGCGGGGCAACCATATGATGAAACAAGGCCAGCACCTGCGTGTGGCCGCCAAACCCTTCGGCAATGCGAAAGAATGTGATGGCGCTGTTGTGATCGCCGGTCAGGCGTTCCAGCCCGATTACATTCTCATAAAATTCGACCATCGCACCCATATCGGCGCACCGGATGGCAATCTCGCCCAATCCACGGGGCTGAAATCCACGATCTGACATGGGATCAGGCTAGCTGGCGGTGGCGTCTTCGGCAATGACGGGCAAGGCCTCCTCGGGCTGGTGATCCAGAATCATCTGATGGATTTTCCGTTTCTGCAGCGGCTTGGTCAGATAGTGGTCCAACCCCGCCGACAGGATACCCTGATCATCCCCGGCCATGGCATGCGCGGTCAGCGCAACAATCGGCACATGGCGCCCCGTTTCGATCTCGCGCCGCCGGATTTCTGCCGTGGCCTGTTTGCCATCCATTTTGGGCATCGAGATATCCATGAAAATCAGATCCGGATCGAAGTCCTGATGTTTGTCCACCGCCTCGACTCCGTTGCCCGCGAATTGCAGGTCGATATTCAGGTCCTTGACCATCTTTTGCAGGATCAACTGATTGGTCCGGTTGTCCTCGGCGGCCAGCACGCGCATCTGCCGCTGGCGTTCGCTGGGCTGCGCAGGCGGGGTTTCTGGCGCCTCCGGTTCCGGTGCGGCAGAGGCCCGCCCCAGCGTGGTCAGGCGCGCATACAGCTCGGCCCGGGGGATCGGCTTCTGCAATACCCCTTCGATCAGGTGGCGGGCCGGGTTGGCGTGGATAACGCCCGGGTTGGCCGACATCACCACCACAGGCAAATCGCCCCAGCCCCTGTCCTTGAGCGTGGCCGCCAGCTCAAGCCCGTCCATGTCGGGCAGGTCATGATCGCACAGCAGCAGATCGACACTGTCATCGACGGCAGCCAGCGCCTCCCCCCCCGAGGCACAGACGGTAACCCGGGACCCCAGCCGCCCCAGCTGTTTCGAAAGGATGGCGCGGTTCACGGCCTGATCCTCGACCACGATCACATGACGCAGGCGATCCGCCAGATCGGGCGGCAAGGGTTGCGGGCCTTCGACGGTGGGCAGCGAAACCCGAAACCCGAAACACGACCCCTGCCCCGGTTCGCTCTCGACCCAGACCGTTCCGCCCATCAACGTCACCAGCCGTTTAGTGATGGCCAGCCCCAGCCCGGTGCCCTCGAATTCGCGGTTCTTCTCGTCTTCGACCTGATTGAATTCACCAAAGATATGCCCGATCTTGTCAGCCTCGATCCCGATGCCGGTATCCTCGATCGCCACATGGATATCGCAAGTGTTGGTGTCTGAATTCGGCACCCCGGTCACGCGGATCAGCACATGCCCCTCAGCAGTGAACTTGACCGCGTTGCCCACCAGATTGGTCAGCACCTGCCGCACGCGGCCGGGATCGCCGACAAACAGGGTCGGCAGGAACAGGTCATAATCCACCAGCAGCGACAAACCCTTGTCGCGCACGCTGGGCTGCAACAGCATCGCGACCTCAAGAATGCAGCGTTCGAAATCGAACTGTTCGGGGTGCAGGATCAGCTTGTCGGCCTCGATCTTGGAATAATCCAGCACATCGTTGATGATCACCAGCAACGCCTCGCCCGAGTTGCGGATGGTGTTGAGATACAGGCGCTGCTCCTCGTCCAGCGGGGTTTCCGACAGCAATTCCGTCATCCCGACAATGCCGTTCATCGGCGTCCTGATCTCATGGCTCATATTGGCCAGAAAGGCGGATTTGGCCCGGTTTGCGGCCTCGGCCCGTTCGCGGGCGGCGTTCAGTTCGGCCTCATGCCGGACCGAGGCGGTGATGTTCAGGCCCAGGCTGACCACGTCGCCGCCATTGCCGCGCTGGTCGATCATCTTGAAATATTCACCGTTCCACAGCTTGATCACCACCGGATCCGGATGCGGTTGCGCCCAGCGCGCCTGCATTCTTGCCTGCCAGTCCGCCGCCTTTTCCGCCCCGGTATCGACCAGCCCCTCATCCGTCAGAATTTCGAGGATACGGGCGTAGGTGATGCCGGGCTCTACCTCATCCAGACCGTCAAACAGGCTGAGGTAAGTCGCGTTGGCCCCGATCATGCGGTTTTGATGGTCAAAGAAGGCAAAGCCGTCCTGAATGGTCTGCATCGAATGCCACAAGCGGCGTTCGGCCACCTCGATCTTGGCATTGGCCTCGGTCAGGTCGGATTTGACCTTTTCATTCTCGTCCCGGACGGTTTCAACCTCGGCCTGGGTTTCGCCGATGCGTTTGGTCAGCGCCACCGCGTGCAGACCCAGCTTCCGATTGGCCGAGGAAAGCTCGGCCTGTTTCATCGCCAGCAGACGCTCGGCCACCAGCCGCGCGCGCCGTTCCTGTGCCAGTTTGTTTGCAAGACTCATCTTTGGTGATCCCGGACCGTTCCGCGACCAGCATCCGGGCAGAGCGTGAAAAAGTGTTTAAGCCGTTGCCGGACCCGCGCGCCCCGTGTCAAAGTTTCAAAACCGGAGGTCTGCCATGCGCATTTCTCTCGCCACATCGGCACTTTGTTTTCTTGCCTCAATCGCATCGGCGACCGATTGCGCCACGGATGCGCAGGTGGATCAATACGTGCAGGACTATCTGGCCAACACCCCTACGCCCGCCCTTTCTGCCGGTGGCAGTATAGAGGACGCGTTGTGCACCCAAGCCAAGATTATTGCCGCGTTAGAGCCACATCTAGGCCCGGTCATCGGCTACAAGGCAGGCCTGACCAGCGCCCCGGCGCAGGAGCGTTTCGGGGCATCCGAGCCGGTTCAGGGCGTCCTGTTCCGCGACATGATGCTTGAGGACGGCGCAACGGTGCCGATCACATGGGGCGCCCGTCCGGTGTTCGAGGCCGATCTGGTTCTGGTCGTCGGGGACGCGGGCATCAATCAGGCCACGACACCCGCCGAGGTCATGCCACACATCTCGGCCATCCGCCCCTTTATCGAACTGCCCGACCT
Source organism: Ruegeria sp. AM9 (assembly GCF_056540565.1). Classification (NCBI taxonomy): domain Bacteria; kingdom Pseudomonadati; phylum Pseudomonadota; class Alphaproteobacteria; order Rhodobacterales; family Roseobacteraceae; genus Ruegeria; species Ruegeria sp. AM9. Next base: position 287,212 of record NZ_JBQFWY010000003.1, on the reverse strand, counting down.
GACACTGGCCGAGGGCGAACCGATCACCCCGGTGACCCTGACCGCCATCGCGGTTGCACCAAAACTGGGCGTGTTAGGCTCTGAAATACCGGTTTCTGACCCTGTGGCGATGACACAGGCGCTGGCGGACATGACCGTCACGCTCAGCGCCGCGGATGGAGAGGTTCTGGCACAGGCCCCCGGCACGGCGGTTCTGGGGCACCCGGCCAATGCAGCCCTGTGGCTGATGTCCAAAGGGATCGCGTTCAAGCCCGGAGACATGATCTCGGTTGGATCCTTCGGACCGCTTGTGCCGCCTGCCAAAGGCAAGGGCGGCGCATCGGCCACCTATTCCGGATTGCCCGGCGATCCGACAGTCAGCGTGATGTTCGAGTAATCAGCGCCGCCCCTCGCGCAGCCAGCCGGCCAGCAGGAACCCTCCGGCCAGCACCAGCACCAGCCACGGCGGCAGCAGCCCGGCCTGCGTCACGTCGCGCGTTTCATAGGCGTTGCGCGGGGTCAGGCCGATCCAACCGCGACCCGAGGCCGGACGCCCGGCGCGGACATTGCGGATTGACGGCAACCCGTCCTCCAACCGCATCGCACCGCCGCGCAGCTCGTCCAGCAGGGGCTCCAAAACCTCACTGGTCGCAATGGTGCGTTCAAATTCCTTCGGCGCGGCGGGGCCCAGCCCGATCACCGCCATCTGGTCACCTTCCTGCAGACGGTAAAGGCCGATCTCGGGACCGTAATACAGCGACTCGAACCGACCCGGCGACACCTCATCCAGCGTAATCTCAAGCGTTTCGCCATTCGGGCGGGTGATGGTGACCGGCCCAACCTGATCCTCAAGCGTCTGCCGGATGATACGCATGAATTGGCCGTTGGCCTCGGCCCACAGGGCTTCTTCCTCCAACTCGGGCTCTTTCATCATCCAATGGGCCAGACGGCGCAGCAGTTCCAGCTGCGGGCCGCCGCCCTCAAAGCCCCGGCTCCAGAGCCAGGCGTGATCCGAGGCCAGCAGCGCCACGCGCCCTTCGCCCACACGGTCCAGCACCAGCAGCGGGCGGTCATCCACGCCGGTCATCAACAGCTCGCCCGTGCGGTGGTTCACGTCGATCTGGCGCAGCCACGCGCCCCAATCCTCGGAATCGCCCAGATTGGTCGTCACCGGATGGCGATGTCCCAGATCGGTGACCATCGGCACAAAGCGTTCCTCGATCACCCGCGCGGTAGGTTGCGCCGGCAGGATCGACGCCAAGGGCGAGCGGAAAATACTGTCGGCACTGGCGAAATCCGGCCCGGCAGCAATCAGAACCGCGCCGCCTTCGTTTATGTAGTTGGTGACATTGTCCAGATAGATCGCTGGCAGGATGCCGCGCCGCTTGTAGCGGTCAAAGATGATCAGGTCGAAATCGTTGATCTTCTCCAGAAACAGCTCACGCGTGGGGAAGGCGATCAGCGAGAGTTCGTCCACTGGCACACCGTCCTGTTTCTCGGGCGGGCGCAGGATGGTGAAATGCACCAGATCGACCGAGCTGTCGGATTTCAACAAGTTGCGCCAGGTCCGCCCGCCGGGATGCGGCTCGCCCGAGACCAGCAGCACCCGCAGCCGGTCGCGCACGCCGTTCATCTGGATCAGCGCGGTGTTGTTGCGGTCGGTCAGCTCGCCTTCGGCCTGCGGCACCGTGAACTGGATGACGTTGCGGCCACCATGGGGCAGCGTGATGGGCAGCTCGACATCAATGCCGATGGGGATGTTCAATTGTCCCGGCTCGGCCCCGTCGACCGACAGCTCAAGCGGTGCGGTCACGGCCCCGGCGGGCGCAGCCCCGCTGTCCTCGATCCGCAGGGTCAGGGTCACGGGCTCACCGATAATGGCAAAGGCGGGGGCGTTTCGGACGATCAGGCGACGATCCCAGTCGCTGTCGCGCCCGGTCTGCAGCAAGTGCAACGGCGCGGGTAGGTCCGGGGCCTGATCGACGTCATGCACGATGCCATCCGACACCACCAGAATACCGGCGATCCGGGCACGCGGTTCCTCGGCCAGCGCCTCGTTCAGCGCGGCCATGACCTGCGTGCCTTCGTCGCCGTTGCCATCACCCACCCTGATCCGGCGCAGTTCGGTATTGTCGCGGGATTCGATTTCGACGGCTAGATCCTCGGCCGCCCGTGCTGTCTGATCCGCCCGGTCCGAAAGGGTCTGGCTGGCGCTTTCATCCTCGATCATCAGCACGATGTCGGTCAGCGGCGCGCGGTCTTCGACCTGATAGACCGGTCCCGCCAGCGCGGCGATCACGACCAAAGCCGCCAACCCGCGCAAGGCCCAACCGGACAGGCCGCGCCACAGAGCCAGAATGACACCCGCAACCGCAATTGCGGCAACGATGGCCAGAACCGGCCACGGGATCAGCGGATCGAAGATGACGGTTCCAGTCATTGTCCCAACCTGTCCAAAAGCGCAGGCACGTGGACCTGATCGGATTTGTAATTCCCGGTCAGCACATGCATCACCAGATTGACGCCAAAGCGATTGGCCAGCTCGCGCTGACGTTCACCCGCGTAACCACGCCCCACCGGCAACAGCGCCTGCCCGTTGCGGTCCACCGCCCAGGCCGACGCCCAGTCGTTGCCGCCGATCACCACCGGGGTCACATTGTCATTGAGATTGCGGAAGGGCATCCCTTCGATCTGTTCCGCATCCAACGGAGCGGCCTCGACCCAGACCTCAGTGCCCGCGTAACGGCCCGGGAAATCCTGCAGCAGATAGAACGCGCGGGTCAGCACGTGGTCGCGGGGAACAGGCTCTAACGAAGGAATATTCAGCGGCCCGGCCAGTTGTTGCAGCTTGCGACCATTTGGGCTGGCGGCGCCATACCGCGCCACATCCGCATCCCGCGTGTCGAACAGGATCATGCCGCCCGAGCGCAGATAGGCGTTGAGCTTGGCATAAGCCTCAACCGAGGGCTGCGGCTGGTCCGGTGTGATCGGCCAGTAGAGCAACGGGAAGAAGGCCAGCTCATCACGCTCCAGATCCACCCCGATGGGTTCGATCGGCTCCACCGAAGTACGATAGAACAGCGTTTGCGACAGGCCGCGCATCCCCGCGCCTGCCACTTCGTCAACCTGCGCATTGCCGGTCAGCACATGGGCCAGCACCAGTTCCTGCGTGGCGCTCAGGGCAAATTCGGTCTCTTCCGGCGTCTGCGCCTGTGCCTCGGGCACCAGCAGCACCGCGCCCAGCGCGACCGCCGCCGCTTTGGCCAGACCGAGACGACCGGACAGGGCCAGCGAGGCGATCACGTCCAAGGTCAGCAGCAACAGTGCAAGGCTGAGCAGCAGCCCCCCGATCGGTGTCTCGTTATTCACTTCCTGCCCCTTGATCGGCACATCCGAGGGCCAGGTCACCGGGTTCAGCACCGCATCCTCGGGCAGAACATTCAACGCCAGTTTCTGCTTGCCGCTTTCATAAAGGCCGGGCTGCAAATCCGGCCCGATGGAACCCGAAATCAGGTCAGAGCCCTCAACACCCGCCAGATTGCCCGCATCCGAAAGGGTGCCAAACCCGTTCATGACCTGTATCGGCTCCCACGTGGTGCCTTGCAACTGAGCCTCTTGCCGGGATTTAGCGGCCGAAGCCACGGCAAGGCGATCCAGCATTTCGACAAACAGACCGGACAGCGGCAGGCTGGACCATTCTGCATCGGCGGTCACGTGGAACAGCACCACCTGCCCCAGCCCCAGCGCCTTGCGCGTGACTAGAGGCGTGCCGTCCGATAGTGACGCAATGACCCGATCCGCCAGGTTAGGGTCTGGTTGCGCCATGACCTGCGTGGTCACCGTGACATCGTCGGGCACCTGCAGCCCGTAGAAAGGCGAGTTTTCCGGGAACGGCGCCAACCCTTTGGCCTCACCCCAGCTCATCGCGCCACCGACCGAGCGGCCACCACTGCGCAGACGAACGGGCAGCAGGGGATCCGCGGCATCGCGACCCATATCGCTGGCGGCCATACGCGGGCCGGCAAAGCGCAGCAGCAGCCCGCCCTGTTCCACCCATTCGATCAGCGTGGCCTGTTCGCCGTCGGACAGTTTTGCCACATCGGCCAGAACGATCACATCCGGGTTGGCGGGCAGAACCTCCAGCAGCCCGCCTTCGACAAAATCCGCCGTGGGTTTCAGAACCTGCGTCAGGTAATGCAGCGGCGACAGCAGCTCCAGCCCCTCGCGGTTCAGGGTTCCGGCGATCAGGGCGACCTCGCGCCGACGCAGGCTGTCATCGGTCAGCGTCACCGCTCCGGCGGAACGCTGGCCTTGAATTTCGAACCGAGTGATCCGGGCGCGCAGTTCGGATGGCAGGGCCAGATCCACTTGCGCCAGGGTTTCTCCGCTGGGGAATTCCAATTCAGCCGATTGCAGGACACGCATCGCACCGGCCGGATCGCGGCCCTGCGCCAGCACGGTAATTCGGTCGGCAGGCCCCGGCACCGCGCGTTGCGCGGTCAACTGGATCACGCCGTCCTGATAGGCAGCAGGCAGAATCGCAACCACCGGTGCCGCGGATTGATACACCGTCACCGCGCCCCGCGCCTGCGCCGCCGCCAGAAACCGGTCATGGCCTTCAAAGGCCAGGCGATCACTGAACCAATGGGTATCAAAGCCTCCGTCCAGTTGACCCAGCGCGGCCAGCGCCTGATCGATCTGAATTTCGGTGGGCTGCCACGGGGTCGGCGTCAGGCCCGGCAGGCGTCCGCGCCATGCCTCGGCGGCCTGGAACACCGGCACTTCGGGTTCGGTCAGGCGCAGGATGGCCACGGTGCGCCCGGCCCGCCCGGCCTCGGTCAACTGCACGTCGATCTGATCCAGCGTCGAAGACCACCGCGTCGCCCCCGCCCAGCTGGCATCCAGCACCAGCAAGAGTGGCCCTGTCCCGGTTTCATCCCGCGAGGGGTTCAGGACCGGACCGGCCAGCCCGATGATGATCGCCGCCGCCGCCAGCATCCGCAGTAACATCAACCACCACGGGGTGCGGTCCGAGACGCTTTCATCATCCTTCAGCCCCAGCAGCAGCGTCACCGCCGGGAACAGGCGGCGGACCGGGGCGGGCGGGACTGCGCGCAGGATCAGCCACAGGATCGGCAGTGTCAGCAGACCCAGCAGCACCCATGGGGCGGTAAAGCCAATGCCCGCCAGAATCGTCATCGCGTACCCCCGTCCAGCGCCCGATAAAGCCACAACAGAGCCGCTTGTGCGCTGTCCTCAGTATGGTGCAGACCCAACTGCCAGCCGGTCGCGCGGCACAGCTGCGTCAGCGCGTCCTTGCGCTTGGCAAGGCGTTCCAGATAGCGCTCGCGCAGGTCTCCGGCCTTCAGGGTTTCGTGCCGGACCGAGCCGCCAACGCTTTCAAAGATGGTCCGGCCGCGATAGGGAAAGGTCTCTTCGCCGGGATCGAGAACCTGCAATAGAACACCCCGAACACCACGGTCGGCGGCTTTGGTCAGGGCAAGTTCGACCTCGTCCAAAGGGCCAAGAAAATCGGAAATGAACACGGCGCGGGCATGCGGGATCATGGCCCGATGTTCGGGCGGGGTATAATCGGTGTCGGAATCTTCGGACCAGGCCTGCGCCAGACGGATGACCTGCGCATTGCCGCGCCGGGGCGGCAGGGTGGTGCCGGTCAGGCCGACCCTCTCGCCGCCACGCACCAGCAGGATGGCCGTGGACAGGCCCAGCAGCCGCGCGCGGTCGGCTTTGGTGGGCAATGACTTATCGGAGGCAAACCGCATCGACGCGCCCTGATCCACCCACAGCATCACCGATTGCGCAATCTGCCATTCGCGTTCCCGCACAAACTGCTGATCCCCGCGGGCCGAGCGCCTGTGGTCGATCATCCGGCGGCTGTCACCGATCTGCGCCGGGCGGTATTGCCAGAAATCGTCACCAAGCCCCGAGCGTCTGCGCCCGTGATCGCCCAGCAGCACCGTTCCGGCCAGATGTTCAGCCCGCGCTAAAAGGGGCGGCAGCCGGGACGCCTCGGCCTCGGATCTTTCGCGAAGGGTCAGCGCGGCATTCACGCCGCAGCCTCGGTGCGGATCAGCCCGGCCGCGGTCGAGTCGATCAGATCGGCCAGACTGTCACCGCGCGCCCGCGCCGCAAAGTTCAGCGCCATCCGGTGGCTGAGCACCGGGCGCGCCATGTCCAGCACATCCTCGGCATTGGGCGCCAGCCGCCCTTGCAGCATCGCCCGTGCCCGCACCGTCATCATCAGCGCCTGCGCCGCACGGGGGCCGGGGCCCCAGGCGACAGTTTCGGCCACCCGTTCGGACACGCCCGCCTCTTCGGGGCGGAAGGCGCGGACCAGATCGAGGATCAGTTCAACAACCGACTCTCCCACCGGCATCCGGCGCAGCAGGACCTGCGCGGCCAGCAATTCCTCTTTGGTGAAAATTTCGTGCGCGTCGTCTTCTTCGACACCCGTGGTCGCCAGCAGGATATCGCGTTCGGTCTGACGATCCGGGTAATCCACGTCGATCTGCACCAGAAAGCGGTCCAACTGCGCCTCGGGCAGCGGATAGGTGCCTTCCTGTTCAATAGGGTTCTGCGTGGCCAAAACATGGAACGGCTCACCCAACGAGCGATCCTCACCCGCCACGGTCACCGTGCGTTCCTGCATCGCCTGCAGCAGCGCCGACTGGGTGCGCGGGCTGGCGCGGTTGATCTCATCCGCCATCAGCAGCTGACAGAAGATCGGGCCGGGAATGAACCGGAAATGGCGGCTACCGTCATCGGCGGTGTCCAGAACCTCGGACCCCAGAATATCGGCAGGCATCAAGTCGGGCGTGAACTGGATGCGGTTGCCATGCAGGCCCATCACGGTCGAAAGCGTCTCGACCAGTCGCGTCTTGCCCAGACCCGGCAGACCGATCAACAATGCGTGACCACCGCAAAGCAACGCGGTCAGGGTCAGATCCACGACCCTTTCCTGCCCGATAAAGCGGCGGGTGATCGAGGATTTGGCCTCTTGCAGCTTGTTTTCCAGCGCTTCGATCTCGGACACGAGGTCGGCAGGTTCGGTCATGACTTTCCCTTCCGTGGACTATTATGATTGAAGTGTATCGCGCTGAGAGGAAATGGCAAAAGCAATGAGCGGACAAAAACCTGTGACACCTTCGCCTGATGGCCTGGCTGCATCAGTTCAAGCGGCCAAATCCAGGGGATTGCCCCCCGTTCACCTGTGGAATCCTCCGTTTTGCGGCGATCTGGACATCCGGATCGCAAAAGATGGCACATGGAGTTATTTAGGCTCGCCCATCAACCGGTTCGAGCTTGTGAAGCTTTTTTCCTCAATTCTTAAGAAAGAAGACGGAAAATACTATCTGGTGACCCCGGTCGAAAAGGTGGGAATCACCGTCGAGGACGCCCCCTTTGTTGCCGTCGATTTCGATATCAAGGGCGAAGGTGAGGCGCAAAACCTGAGTTTCACCACCCATGTCGGTGACACGGCCGTGGCCGGGCCGGACCATCCGATCCGCATTGTCATTGATCCCGAAACAGATGAGCCGTCACCCTATATATTGGTGCGCGCAAACCTTGAGGCGCGGATTGACCGCAAAAGCTTCTACCGCCTCGTGGACATCGCCGAACACAGTGGCGATTGGTTTGGTGTCTGGTCCGGCGGGCAGTTTTTCCCCCTGATCAAGTCCGACGACCTGCCGGGTTAAGCGGGGTTCGCGACCTTCCGGTCCTGCGCCAGCACAACCGCCATCGCCACGATCCCCGCGCCCAGCGCTCGGGTCCAGTTCCACTCCTCCCCCAGCACCAGCATGATCAGCATCACGTAAAACGGCGCGATGTTGATGTGGAACGAGGCCAGCGCCACGCCTAGCCGTCCGACGGATGAGATGAACAGAACCTGACTAACGCCCATCGCCACCAGCGCGTAGATGCCCAGCATACCGATCTGCTGCACATCGATGGGCGCGGTCGGCATGACCTCCAGCCCCAATTGCCCGGCCACGAAAAACAGCAGCAACGCTACAACCAGTCCACCGGCAAAGGTGATGGTGCTGCGCCCGGTCTGGCTGAGTTCGGGAAAGTCCCGCGCGGTCGCCATACAGGCCCAGCAGAACAACCCGGTGGACACGATGGCACAGGCCGCGCCCATCCCCAATTGCGCCGGAGCCACGGCGCTGGTGGCGATCAGGCCGCCAATGATCGATACGACCACGCCAAGGGCAAAGCTCCACCGCAACCGCCGCGTTCCCGTCGCCAGCTCAATGAGCGTCGCAAACAGAGGCGCGCAGGACGCGATGATCGCCACGGTCACCGGGTCGGTCATCTTTTGCGCCAGAATGATCAGGAACATGCCCGCGCCCAGCATTGCGCCGACAAACAGCGCATGCCCCCAGCGCGCCCGCAACACACGGTCCCAGCCGTCGATCAGAAACCAGACCGGCAGCATGACCGCGACCGCCAGCGCCAGCCGTGCAGCAAACAACGCGACCGGAGGCCAGCTTTGCAACAACACCTCAGCCGCCGGGAACCCTGCTGCCCATGTCAGCATCGAGGCCACGGCCAAACCATTGCCGGACAAGGCAGAATTGCCGCCACCAGACACAGAGAGAGTGGTCCCGCGCGCGGGGTCAGGGCTCATTGCCATGGGGTTCATACCTTCTGTTGGCACGGCGTCGTTGAAATGATTCGCCGTCTAATTCGGACCGTCTCTGATTCACGCGGGGCGTTCTGGCCGATTTTCGACAATCTGTCGTTTTTGATCCTCTTTCACTGAAAACGCCTCGCCGCTAATCTCCGCGCAGAAACCGACCGAGACCGCCCATGCCCAGATTTGCCGCCAATATTTCCCTGCTCTTTACCGAGCTTCCCTATCTGGAACGCTTTCAGGCGGCGGCCGAAGCCGGGTTCAAAGCGGTCGAGATTCTGTTCCCTTATGAACTGGCCGCCAAGGAAACCCGCCGCGCGCTGCTGGCCAACGGCCTGGAATTGGTCCTGATCAACGCCCCGCCGCCCAATTACACCGGAGGGCAGCCCGGCTATGCCGCCATTCCGGGCGGCGAGGCGCGGTTCCAATCCGATATCCGCCGCGTGCTGCGCTATGCCGATATCCTGCGGCCGGGGCTGATCCACATCATGTCCGGCTATGCCTCCGGACCGGATGCGTTGGAAAGCTTCGTGCGCAACCTGCAATGGGCCGCCGACTTCGCCCCACAGCAACAGTTCACCATCGAACCGCTCAACCCGGTGTCCCAACCCGGCTATTTCCTGAATGACTATGATCTGGCAATGCAGGTGCTCGACCGGGTGGAGCGCCCGAATATCGGCCTGCAATTTGACAGTTTCCACGCGCATATGATCCACGGCAATGCGCAGTCGGTATGGGACCGCTTTCACCCTCGGGTCGTCCACGCCCAGATCGGTGCCGCCCCGGATCGCCGCGAACCAGGGCACGGGCCAACAGATTTCGGTCACCTGTTCACCGCCATGGACGCCGCAGGCTATGTCGGCTGGGTCAGCGCCGAATACGCGCCCTCAACACCCCGCACCCCCGACAGTCTTGGCTGGATGCGGGTCTAGCTCTGGCCTTTTGGCGGAAAATGCAGCACATCTGGGGCAACTCGACCCTTAGGATGTCCAAAATGATTTCTGCCCGTTATGCCCGCGCCGTGTTCAGCCTGATCATGTCGGGTCTGATGTCTTGTATCGTGACCGGTATCGCGACCGTGAAAGCCATTGGATTTGGCCCCAACACCCTGGCGGACTGGTTGGCGTCCTGGGCCTTTTGCTGGCCCATCGCCTTCATCGTCATCCTGTCGCTTGGCCCATCGGTGCAACGGCTGGTGAACCGCATGGTCAGTCCGCAGGGCTGACCCGCTGCGAAGAGGGCCCGCCGGGCCTGATGAGCGGCGCCCCCCTAGTGCGCCTCGGCCCAGTTCGCACCCTGGCCTGCATCCGCGACCAGCTTGATGTCCAGCTTCACCGCTGGGTCCGCCGCGCCCTCCATGACATCGCGCGCCACGCCGATCACCTGATCCACCGCGTCTTCGGCCACTTCGAACAGCAATTCGTCATGTACCTGCAAAAGCATCTTGGCGGGCAGCCCGTTGATCGCATCGGGCATCCGCACCATCGCCCGCCGGATCACATCCGCCGCCGTGCCCTGAATAGGAGCGTTGATCGCCGCCCGGCGCGAAAAGCCCGCATGCGGCCCCTTGGCATTGATCTCGGGCGTGTGGATTTTGCGGCCGAACAGGGTCTGCACGTAGCCATGCTCTTTGGCAAAGGCGACCGTGTCATCCATATAGCGCCGGATGCCGGGGAAGCGTTCGAAATAGCGGTCGATGAACCCCTGCGCCTCGGCCCGCGGAATGCGTAGGTTGCGCGCCAGGCCAAAGCCCGAGATGCCATAGATCACACCAAAGTTGATCGCCTTCGCCTGCCGCCTGATTTCGGGCGTCATCTCATCCAGCGGCACGTCGAACATCTCGGAGGCGGTCATGGCGTGAATGTCCAGCCCATCCGCAAACGCCTGTTTCAGAGTCGGAATATCCGCGATATGCGCCAAAATCCGCAGTTCGATCTGGCTGTAGTCGAGGCTGACCAGCACATTGCCCGGCTCGGCGATGAAGGCCTCACGAATACGGCGACCCTCCTCGGTCCGCACCGGGATGTTCTGCAGGTTCGGATCGGTCGAGGCCAGACGCCCCGTGTTCGCCCCAGTGATCGAATAAGAGGTATGCACCCGGCCCGTGTCGGGGTTGATATGCGTCTGCAGCGCATCCGTGTAGGTCGATTTCAGCTTGGACAGCTGCCGCCAGTCCAGCACCCGGCGCGGCAGTTCATGCTCGGTCGCCAAGTCCTCAAGAATATCGGCCCCGGTCGAGTATTTCCCGGTCTTGCCCTTCTTGCCGCCCTCAAGCCCCATCTTGTCGAACAGGATTTCCCCCAGCTGCGCGGGGGAGCCGACGTTGAAATTCTCACCGGCCAGTTCGTGGATTTCAGCCTCTAATCCGGCCATTTTTTGCGCGAAAGCGTTGGACATACGGCTCAGCACATCGCGGTCGACCTTGATGCCATGCATCTCCATCTCGGCCAGAACCGGAACCAGCGGACGTTCCAACGTCTCGTAAACGGTCGTCACCTGCACCTGATGCAGCTGCGGTTTGAACAGCTTCCACAGGCGCAGGGTGATGTCCGCATCCTCGGCGGCATAGGCGGTGGCCTCGTCAATCGGCACCTTGTCAAAGGTGATCGCCGATTTGCCCGACCCCAGCAGCGGTTTGATCGGGATCGGCGTGTGGCTCAGATAGCGTTCCGAGAGCGTATCCATCCCATGCCCATGCTCTCCGCCATGCATCGCGTAGGACATCAGCATCGTGTCATCGATGGGGGCCACGTCGACGCCATAGCGCGCGAAAATCTTGGCGTCGTATTTCATGTTCTGCCCGATCTTCAGGATCGACGGGTCTTCGAACATCGGTTTTAGCAGTGTTAGAGCCTGTTCCACCGGCATCTGTCCCTCGGCCAGCGCGTCCGAGCCGAACAGATCATCGCTCGCGCCCTCGCGGTGGGTCAGAGGGATATAGCAGGCCTCACCGGCCTCAACGCACAGCGAAATGCCCACCAGATCGGCGATCATTTCGTTCAGGCCGGTGGTCTCGGTATCGACGGCGATCCAGCCGCGCTCATAGGCCCGGTCGATCCACTTTTGCAGGGCACCGGCGTCGCGCACACAGTCGTATTTCCCGGCGTCAAACGGAATGTCCTCGGCTTGCGGCTCATCCACCGGCGCGGGGGCGTCGGCGATCACCGGAGCCTCGGCCCCCAGCTTGTCGGCGATGCGTTTGGTGAGGGTGCGGAACTCCATCTCGGCCAGAAAACCCAGCAGGGTTTCGGCATCGGGGTCTTTCACCTCAAGATCGTCCAGCGTGAAATCCAGCGGCGTCTGTTCGTCCAACTGCACCAGTTTCTTCGACAGCTCGATCTGATCGCGCTTTTCGATCAGGGTCTGGCGGCGCTTGGGCTGCTTGATCTCGTCCGCGCGGTCCAGAAGCGTTTCCAGATCGCCATATTCGTTGATCAGCAGAGCCGCCGTCTTGACCCCAATCCCCGGAGCGCCCGGCACGTTATCCACGCTATCCCCGGCCAGAGCCTGCACATCGACCACCCGTTCCGGGCCGACACCGAATTTTTCGAACACGCCATCCCGATCGATACGCTTGTTCTTCATCGCATCCAGCATTTCCACGCCGCCGCCGACCAGTTGCATCAGGTCCTTGTCGGAACTGACAATGGTCACTCGCCCCCCCGCCTCGCGCGCCTGCACAGCCAGAGTGGCGATGATGTCGTCGGCCTCGTACCCCTCCAGCTCTTTGCAGGCGATGTTGAAAGCACGCGTTGCCTCGCGGGTCAGAGGCATCTGCGGGCGCAGGTCCTCGGGCATCGCCTCGCGGTTGGCTTTATACAGGTCATAGAGGTCGTTGCGGAACGTGTGCGATCCCTTGTCAAAGATCACCGCCACATGGGTCGGCGCATCGGGGCCCGCGTTATCCTCGACATATTTCTGCAGCATGTTGCAGAACCCCGACACAGCGCCAATCGGCAACCCGTCGGATTTCCGCGTCAGCGGTGGCAGCGCGTGATAAGCCCTGAAAATAAAGGCCGATCCGTCGATCAGATGCAGGTGACACCCTTTTCCGAAATTGCTCATGCGCGCTCTCCCTGTCGGTCAGGAATGGTTCTGCCACAGGGCCGGACGGGTGGCCAGCCAAGAACGCGCCTCGCCATCATTGCGGCGGGCGGTTTCTGCGTTCCGTCAGGCGATGCTGAACGCGCGCCGCACCTTGTCCCAGTGCAGCCCGGTCCGTCCGGCGATCAGTTGCATCTGCTTGTTCAGCGAGCGGTCGTTCAGCCGGCGATTCAGCGACCGCAGCGGGATGAGGTTGCGCTCTCCGTACCCGTCGATCAGGAGGAACATCCGGGCCTGGCCGCGAACACCGTAGACAATGTTCTGTTCGTGAATGTCCCGGCCGACGATCTGAAGCTCGAACAGCTTTCGCACAAAACTGTTGAGGTCGGCCAGCGTCTCGTCGTTCAGCAGGTGCTGTTTGCTCATCCATAACAGGTGATGCGCAAGTTGGCCGTCATCGGATTGTATCCGTTCAACCACAACCCCCGGCCCGACATCCGTCTGCACCACGCCAAAGGACCGCGCCAACGGCAGCTGCGCAATATCACCGCCGCTTTTCAGCGCCGCCTTCATCTCGCACTCAAGCTCTTTCAACGCATTGCGAAAGGCCGAATCCGGTAGGATCCGCCGTATCAACCGCTTGGAGAAGGAACGATTCGGGCGTGTGCGTGGCCGTGTCACCTTGATCAGAAGCTCTGGCTGGCCCGGACAGGCATACACGTTTCTGTGGCCGCCTTTTGCCAGCAGGTCCTGATCGGATAACCGCAAAAGCTGTAGTGAAAAAAACATCCAGCCTCCGCGCTGTATCAGGTCATCGACACCCCGCGGGCTTTGACGGATCACACGCCAGCCGGGAACATGTCACTCTATCAGACTTAGGCCTCGGCCCCAGCCAGCACATATTTGCAGTCGCAATAGGGGCACTCGACCCAGCCGGTATCCTCGGGGATCTGCAGCCAGACGCGCGGATGGCCCAATGCGCCTTCGCCGCCATCACAGGCGACACGGGCGGTTTCGACGGTCTTGGTTTCCGGCGCTTCGATTGTCACGGCTTGCGATCCTTCTTCGGTTGTCGGCCTCGCGGGCATGTAATAGGTGCGTTTATGAGCGATGAGCAAACCGGGGGCAAGAGCCACATGAGCGATGCGGCAATCAGGATCGACGGGCTGCGCAAGACCTATCGGGGCGGCAAGGGTCAGCCCGAGAAACAAGCGCTGAAAGGCATTGACCTGACAGTTCCGCGCGGTTCGGTCTTTGGACTGCTGGGGCCGAACGGGGCCGGGAAATCGACCCTGATCAACATTCTGGCCGGGCTGGTGGTGAAATCTGCGGGCAAGGTGTCGATCTGGGGCTTCGATCAGGACCAGAACCCGCGCTCGTCCCGCGCCGCGATCGGTGTGATGCCGCAAGAGCTGAACCTGGATCCGTTCTTCACCCCGCGCGGCGCGCTGGAGGTTCAGGCCGGGCTTTATGGCGTGCCCAGGGCGCAGCGACGCAGCGATGAGATTCTCGAACTAGTTGGCCTCAGCGACAAGGCCGAGGCCTATGCCCGTACGCTCTCGGGCGGGATGCGGCGGCGGTTACTGCTGGCCAAGGCGCTGGTGCATCACCCCAAGATCCTGGTTTTGGACGAACCCACCGCGGGCGTGGATATCGAGCTGCGCCAGATGCTTTGGACCAATGTGCGCAAGCTGAACGAACAGGGGATGACCATCATCCTGACCACCCATTATCTGGAAGAAGCGCAGGAGATGTGCGACGAGATCGCCATCATCAACCACGGCGAAAAGATTGCGCAGGACAGCACCGCCAACCTGCTGGGCCGCATGGACAGCCGCACCATGGTGATCGCCCCGGACAGTCCAGTCACCGATCTGCCTGCAACTGAAGGCGTCGAAGCCACGCTACGCGATGATGGCAGCCTGGTGCTACAATACCGCAGCGCCCAGACCAGCGCCGAGCAGGTGCTGGAATCCGTCCGCGCCGCCAACATCCGCATCCGCGACGTTCGGACCGAGGAAGCCGACCTTGAGGATGTATTTCTCGCGCTGACCTCGCCCCGTGCCGCGGACGCCCCGGTGGATGATCAGAACCAGCCGCGCCGGGGGTTGCACCGGGTCAAGCTCTAGACCCGGTCGATCCGCGCCTGATAACAGTTGTTTCGGGCCGAGCGGACGTGGATATAGGCCACGTCCGAGCGGGTGAAGATATCCCTGACCTTTGCACCGATCTGGTCCGTTGGCGTGATTGCCCCGGTGCCATAGACGATCCGGTCATCCTGCCCATACCCCTTGATCAGATAATCCGGTGACGTGGTCAGAATCTCGGGCAGCTCAGCGCCGTCATACCGCTCACACGGCGCAGCGCACAGGAATATCGGGCCGGTTTCAGCGTAGGGATGTGTCTCTAAAAAGGGGCGATGCGCCAAAATCAGCATCTCTTCGCCCTCGGGAATATTCCTCAAACAATGACGGCAGGGATTGCCTGTCCCCGTGGAAACGGCACGCTCTGGCGCGGCACCATAGGCATCCGGCTGACCGACCTGAAAGGCGCGCACCTCGTCGGTTGGCAATGCGGTGATCTTGAACATGTCGGGTCTCCTTTTTTGCCAACCATGCGCATCTGGAAAAACCCAAGCGACCCGTTTCCTGCGCAAAGGACTCGGAAAAAGAACAAAACGTGAATATAATATGGAATCGCCATGTATGCCGAGCTGTCGATCACGTCGAACTTCACCTTCCTCACCGGGGCCTCGCACCCCGAGGAATACATGAAACGTGCCGTCACCCTGGGCCTGCCCGCCATCGCCATCGCCGATGACAACTCGGTCGCCGGAATCGTGCGCGCCCATACCCAAGGGCGCGAGATCGCCCGCAAGGTCCGCGAACGGCAGGCGTGGGAGGCGCAGAACACCCCCATAGGCCCGCCCTGCCCCGATCACATCCCGAAACCGCCGTCATACCCCATCCGCGCCGTGCCCCGCCTGATCCCGGCGGCACGGCTGATCTTCACCGATGCGCCCACCGTCACCGCCCTGCCGCTGAACCGGCAGGGCTGGGCCAACCTGTGCCGCATCCTCTCCAAAGGCCGCCTGCGTGCCGCGAAAGGCGACTGCATTCTGCATCTGTCGGACCTGCTGGAGTTTTCTGACGGCCTCCACCTGCTGCTCTGGCCACAGGCGACCCCGTCGAAGGGCGGCGCGAGCGTGTGGCGGTCACAGGCGCAACAGCTGACGCGCCGCTTTGCCGGGCGGATGCATCTGTTGATGCACCCTCGGTATGACGGTGCAGGCAGTGCTTACTTCTCTTTATTAGAGACTGAATCACAGCAACTCGGCATCCCCACCCTCGCCAGCGCCGCACCGATGATGCATCACGGGGCCCGCCGCAAACTGGCCGACGTCCTGACCGCCATCCGCCTGCGCCGCAAAGTCGACGATCTGGGCCGAGACGCGCTGGCCAATGGCGAACAGCGCCTGCGCTCGGAACCCGAGATGCTGCGCCTTTTCAAAGGCCATGAAGGGGCGGTCACCCGCGCGCATACGCTCAGCGAGGACCTCACATTCTCATTGGACGAACTGCGCTATGAATACCCCAATGAAGGCAGCGAACAGGAAACCCCGGCCGAACGCCTGCACCGACTGGCGCATGAGGGGTTGAACTGGCGCTATCCCGAAGGGGCGTCAGACAAGGTGAAGAAAATGCTGGCGCATGAACTCAATCTGATCGGCAAGCTGAAATATGAACCCTACTTCCTGACTGTCCGCGACATCGTCAAATTCGCCCGGTCCCGTGATATTCTATGTCAGGGGCGCGGCTCGGCTGCCAATTCCGTGGTTTGCTACTGCCTCGGCATCACCGAGGTCAGCCCCGAAAAAGGCACGATGGTCTTCGAACGCTTCGTGTCCGAGGCGCGGGACGAGCCCCCTGATATCGACGTCGATTTCGAACACGAACGCCGCGAGGAAGTCATCCAATGGATCTATGACCACTACAAACGCGAATGCGCCGGTCTCTGCGCCACCGTGATTCATTATCGCGGCAAACGTGCGATCCGCGAAGTGGGCAGGGCGATGGGCCTGACTGAAGACACCATTGCGGGCCTCAGCTCCCAGCTTTGGGGATTCTTCTCAGCCAATGGGCTGGAGGCGCAGCGGATGCGCGAGATTGGCCTCGACCCCGAGGACCGTCGCCTGAAACAGACTCTAATGCTGGTCTATGAGATCGACGGCTTCCCCCGTCATCTCTCACAGCATGTCGGCGGTTTCATCATCACCGAGGGGCGCCTGGACGAGCTTGTCCCCATCGAAAACGCCGCGATGGAGGATCGCACGGTCATCTGCTGGGACAAGGACGATATCGACAGTCTGGGCATCCTCAAGGTCGATGTGCTCAGCCTTGGGATGCTGACCTGCATCCGCAAGGCGTTCGACCTGATCCAACGCCATCACCACACCGGCTATACGCTGGCCACCCTGCCACCCGAGGACCCGGTGGTTTATGACATGCTCTGCAAAGCGGACACGATTGGCGTGTTTCAGGTGGAAAGCCGGGCACAGATGAACTTTCTACCCCGGATGAAGCCGCGCGAATTCTATGACCTTGTCATCGAGGTCGCCATCATTCGCCCCGGCCCCATTCAGGGCGACATGGTGCATCCTTACATCCGGCGACGAAATGGTGAGGAAGATGTCGACTTTCCTTCGGACGCCTTAGGAGAGGTTCTGGGAAAGACAATGGGGGTGCCGCTGTTTCAGGAACAGGCCATGCAGATCGCCATCATCGGCGCAGGTTTCACCCCTGAACAGGCCGACCGGCTGCGGCGATCGCTGGCGACCTTCAAGAAACACGGCAATGTCAGCGAATTCCGCGCGTTGTTCCTGCGCGGCATGAAACGCAACGGGTATGAGGACGACTTCGCCGAACGCTGTTTCTCGCAGATCGAAGGCTTCGGATCGTACGGCTTCCCCGAAAGCCACGCGGCCAGCTTTGCGCTGCTGGTCTATGCCTCGGCCTGGATCAAATGCCACCACCCGGGCATTTTCGCCTGCGCCCTGCTGAACTCGCAGCCTATGGGATTCTATGCGCCCGCCCAGATCGTGCGGGACGCGCGCGAACATGGGGTGCAGGTGCGCCCGGTCTGTATCAACGCCAGTTTCTGGGACAATGTGATGGAGCCCGACGGCTGCGGCGGGCTGGCCCTGCGGCTGGGCTTCCGCCAGATCAAAGGCCTCAGCGAAGAGGATGCCGGCTGGTTAACGGCAGCGCGCGGCAACGGCTACACCCAAGTCGATGACGTCTGGCGGCGCGCGGGGCTTGGGCCTGCGGTGATCGAGCGGCTGGCCGAGGCCGACGCTTTTGCCGCCTGCGACCTGACCCGGCGCGAGGCCTTGTGGCAGGCCAAGGCGATTGCCACCGCGAAACCTCTGCCGCTGTTCTCGCAGGATCTGGAGGGCGAGGCGCTGGACGAGCCCGAGGCCTGGCTGCCGCAAATGACCTTGGGCGAGCAGGTGGTCGAGGATTATGTCGCCACTCGCCTCAGCCTCAAGGCGCATCCGGTGGCCTTGATACGGCACCTGCTGACGCCAGAGCCGCGCGACAAAACCACCCCTGTTGGGTAAAAGCTGGACGGGGTATTGCCCAGGAACAGAGTCGAATTTCGGGACCTTCATGACCAGACCAACCCTGCCGCCGCGCTTTCCGGCCACGCCGGACCAGATCAACGCGCAGGTCCGCGCCTTTTATGCCCGCGTGCGCGAGGACGCGGTGCTGGGCCCGGTCTTCAACACCCATGTCACCAACTGGCCCGCGCATGAGGACAAGATCGCCGCCTTCTGGCGCAATGCGATCCTGTTTGAACGCAGCTATGACGGCAACCCGCAGCGGGTCCATGCCGAACGGCCCGACGTGAAACCCGAAATGTTCGCCCATTGGCTGGACCTGTTCGAAGAGGTCGCCACCCAGACCCTGCCCCCGGAAACAGCCACCCCGTGGGTCGCTCTGGCCCGGCGGATCGGGGTGGGGATGAAGGCCGGTGTACAATCGGCGCGCCAACCCAAGGACGCCCCGCCGGTCTTGCGATGATCTTGGATCATGGCAGCCATGCGATGTTAGCGATAAAATAGGGGCTATGCGCCCTGCCAAATTCGGTTTACTTCAGGGCAAGACAGCCCCTCTCGCGCTGCGCACCTACACCGACACATCACCCGAGGCCGATCCATGAGCACTCAGAACACCACCCTTAGGGGTCTTGGCTATGCGTTTGCGGGCTTTGCGGTCTTTGCCAGCCATGACGCGCTGATCAAGGTATTGGGCGGCACCTATTCGGTGATGCAGATCATCTTTTTCGCCACGTTGTTTTCCTTTGTGCCGATGGCTGTCACGATACTGGCCGACCGCACGACCGGGAACTTCCTGCCGCGCCACCCGTGGCTGGTGCTGCTGCGCTCGGCCCTCGTGGTCACGTCCATGGTCTGCGCCTTCTATGCGTTTTCTGTGCTGCCGCTGGCCGAGGTCTATTCGCTGCTGTTCTCCTTCCCGCTGATCGTCACAGTGCTGTCGATTCCCATATTGGGGGAGATCGTCCGCGCCCAACGCTGGGCCGCCGTGGGGGTCGGCCTGATCGGGGTGCTGATCGTCCTGCGCCCCGGCGCGACCGAGATCACACTGGGCCACCTCGCCGCGCTGACAGCGGCGTTTTGCAGCGCATTAGGCTCTGTTTTGGTGCGCAAGATCGGCAATGAGGAACGCTCGGCGGTGCTGATCCTCTATCCGATGCTGCTGGCCATTGTGGTGATGAGCCTTGCGCAGCCCGCCGTATATCTGCCCCCTTCACTGCTGCATCTGGCGATGATGGCACTGGTGGGTGTGTTCTCGGTGATCGCGCAGCATCTGATCATTCTGGCCTACCGCGCAGCCGCTGCAGGGGTTGTGGCCCCCAGCCAGTACAGCCAGATCATCTGGGCCACGCTGTTCGGCATGATCTTCTTTGACGAGCGCCCCGACGCTTGGGTCGCAGTCGGGGCTGGCATCATCATCGCATCGGGTGTGTTCGTGGTCTGGCGCGAGAGCCGCTCGAACGCCTCGGTCAATACACCGGTTCTGCGGGTCCGGTCGCCGCGCTCAGATACCGGAGCGTCGCGGCCGGGCAAATGAAAACGGCGCGCCAATCAGCGCGCCGAATAAGCAATTTCAGCTGATTTAGAGCCTCAGTAAACCACAACCGAGCGGATGCTTTCGCCCTTATGCATCAGGTCGAAGCCGTGGTTGATATCGTCCAGACCCATGGTGTGGGTGATCATCGGGTCGATCTCGATCTTGCCTTCCATGTACCAGTCGACAATTTTCGGCACATCGGTCCGGCCCCGCGCGCCGCCAAAGGCCGTACCGCGCCATGACCGGCCCGTGACCAGCTGGAACGGGCGGGTCGAAATTTCGGCGCCCGCAGGCGCCACGCCGATGATGATCGATTCACCCCAGCCCTTATGCGCCGATTCCAGCGCGACGCGCATCACGCCGACATTTCCGGTGGCGTCAAAGGTATAATCACCGCCGCCCTTGGTCAGATCGACCAGATAGGGGACCAGATCGCCCTCAACCTCGGCCGGGTTGACGAAATCTGTCATGCCGAATTTGGTGGCCATCTCGACCTTGGCGGGGTTCAGGTCGACACCGACAATCTGGTCGGCCCCGGCCAGCCGCAGGCCCTGGATCACGTTCAGACCGATACCGCCTAGGCCGAACACGATGGCGCGGCTGCCGATTTCCACCTTGGCGGTGTTGATGACGGCTCCAATGCCGGTGGTCACACCGCAACCGATATAGCAGATCTTGTCGAAGGGCGCGTCCTCACGCACCTTGGCCAGCGCAATCTCGGGCAGAACCGTGTGGTTCGAGAAGGTCGAACAGCCCATGTAGTGCAGGATCGGGTCACCATCCAGCGTCGAAAAGCGCGAGGTGCCGTCGGGCATCAGCCCTTGGCCTTGGGTGGAGCGGATCGCCTGACAGAGGTTGGTCTTGGGATGCAGACAATATTCGCATTCCCGGCATTCGGGCGTGTAGAGCGGGATCACGTGATCGCCCGGCTTCAGGCTGGTCACGCCCGGGCCGACCTCGACCACGACACCGGCGCCTTCGTGGCCCAGAATGGCCGGGAACAGGCCCTCGGGGTCGGCACCCGACAGGGTGAATTCATCGGTGTGGCAGATGCCGGTGGCCTTGATTTCAACCAGAACCTCGCCCGCCTTGGGGCCTTCGAGGTTCACATCCATCACTTCCAAAGGTTTGCCCGCCTGAACGGCGACGGCGGCACGGGTACGCATGGTGCTTGTCTCCCAGTCAAATTTGCCCCGACCCTGCGTCAATTGCAGGGTGTTTTCAACTGCCGTTTCGTGACAGATTGGCTAATGACTTGATATTGCAGAAACGACATTGCCGGAAAGAGGAACGCCAATGCACCGTTTTATCCCGATCCTGATCCTGCTGGCCGCCTGTGCCGAGACACCGCCCGCACCCGAAGACGCCCGCCTTGCACCCGAGGCCGCTCCGGTCGATCTGGCCTTTTGCGAGGGCGAGGCCTTTGCCAGTTCCATCGGTCAGCCGGTCTCGACCATTCAGGCTTCGCTGCCCGAACGTGCGCGGGTGCTGGGGCCGGACGGGTTGGCCACGCAGGATTACCGCATCGACCGGTTGAACGTGTTTGTTGACGAGGCCGGGATCGTTCAGCGCCTGACCTGCGGGTAAGCGTGGACTCTGCAGGTGATTCTACGGTAAGAACAAAGCGGGAACATTTTGATGTCTGCCGATGCCCAAACGCCGAATACTCTCACTGTGGTTCCCCCGTCTGGGGGCCGAACGGCTGGTCCGCGCCGCGCGGGGCCTGCAGGATGGGCCTTTGGCCGTGGTGGCCGAACAATCGAACATGCAGGTCATCACCTCGCTGAATGCTGAGGCTCAGGCCGCCGATCTGCGCGTCGGTCAGCCGGTGCGCGATGCTCATGCCATGTGTGCGGCGCTGGTGACGCGCCCCCGCAACGCCCCGGCCGAGGCCGCGTTTCTGACCGCGCTACGTCGCTGGGCGGGCAAGTTCAGCCCATGGGTGGCCGAAGAGGCGCCGGACGGGCTGATTGTCGACCTGTCGGGCTGCGCCCATCTGTTCGGCGGCGAAGAGGCACTGATGCGCGTGCTTGAAACCGACTGCGCCGATATGGGGCTGAGCATTCAGATGGGCATTGCCGACACGCTGGGCGCGGCCTGGGCGCTGGCGCGGTACGCGGGGCAAGAGGCCATATCCGACCGCAATGGCGACGCCATCAGCCAGGAGGCCCGCGCCACCCGCGCCCGGGCTACCAAGCGGCGGCACTGGACCAGGGGCGGCGCCGCGCCGCAGGTGGTGGCGTTGGGCGGCGGCGCACGCATTGCGGCGCCGGGGCAATCCTATGGCGCGCTCAGCCCGCTGCCCATCGCGGCGCTGCGGCTCGAGGATCAGGTGGTCGCGCAGCTGAACCGTCTGGGCCTGCGCCGGATCGGCGATCTGCTGGGGCAGCCGCGTGCGTCTCTGGCGCGGCGGTTCGGTCGCGGGCTGGTGCTGCGGCTGGATCAGGCGATGGGCAGCGCGCCCGAGCCGGTCTCGCCCGCGCGCCCGCTGCATCATTTCGCGGTGCGGATGACCCTGCCCAACCCGATCGGGTTGACCGAGGACGTGATGGCCGCCATCGACCGGGTGTTGCCGACGCTCTGCACCAAACTGGAAGACAAAGGCCGCGGCGTCCGCACCCTGCGGCTGGAGGCGCATCGCGCCGATCAGGCCGCCGAGATCATCGAGGTCGGCCTGGCCCGCCCGACCCATGACAAATACCGCATTCGCCCTTTGTTAGAGATGAAAATCGACCAGATCGATGCGGGTTATGGCATCGACATGCTGCGGCTGGAGGCGATCCAGACCGAACCCATCCACGCCCGCACGGTGGCAGGTCACGCCGAGGCCCGCCGCGCCGTGCAGGACCGGTTAGCGGGCAACACCGCCGTCGAAGACCTTACGGCCAAGCTGGGCGCGCGGGTGGGGCTGGATGCGATCACAAGGCTGCACCCCGCAGCCTCGCATATCCCTGAGAAAACGGCGCAGGTTCTGGCGGCGGCATGGTCGGAACCGGCGCGCGACTGGCCCGCCCCGCCGCGTCCGCGCCCCCTGCAGATGTGGCAGCCCGAGCCGGTGATGGCCCCGGAAACTCCCGATGTTCCAACCGCCTTTCGCTGGCGTGGCCGCGACTGGCAACTGGCACAGGCCACCGGCCCCGAACGGATCGCGCCGGAATGGTGGCTGGACGATCCCAACTGGCGCAGCGGCGTGCGTGATTATTGGGTGGTGGTGACCGAACAGGGCGAACGGCTGTGGCTGTTCTACGGCCACGGAGGCACCCTGTCGGCGGGCTGGTTCTGTCAGGGGCAATTTGGTTGAAATGACCTGATTAGGGTCTATTTTCCACGATAGATCAGCCAATCTGGCAGGTAGTCAATCAACCGGACAAACCACGAAAACGGCGCCGGGAAATCGGTGCGAAAGCGGCGGCGTGACATCGCCTTGACCACCCGCTCTGCCGCGTCTTCGGGCGTCATCAGCATCGGCATCTTGAACGTGTTCTTCTCGGTCAGGCGGGTCTTGATGAAGCCCGGATTGACGATCCGCACCGTCACCCCCGTGCCCGCCAGATCGAACCGCATGGTCTCGGCCAGAGAAATCAGCGCCGCCTTGCTGGCCGCATATCCCACCGCAGCCGGCAGGCCACGATAGCCGGACAGCGAGCCGATCAGCGTGATATCCCCCCGGCCCGCACGCACAAACCGCGGCACCGTCTCGCCCAGGACCCGCAACGCGCCGGTGTAATTCACATCGGTCATCGCCAGGACGGCATCGGTTTCCCAATCACCCGAGCGCATCGGCTCATAAGCCCCGGCATTGTAGACCAGCCCATCCACCTCTCCGGCCTCAACTGCGGCGCGGCGCACCGACTCCAGATCGGTCACGTCACAGGGCACCGGCTGCGCATTGGGCAGCGCGGCGCAGATCTCGGCCAGACGATCGGCATTTCGAGCGGACAGGATCAGATGCACGCCCTGACGGCTCAGCGCCTCGGCCAACGCCCGGCCCAGCCCTTCGCTGGCACCGATGATCCAATAGGTTTTTCCGTCAAAACTGCTCATGCGCCCATTCCAGTTGCGTTTGATCTGTTACGGGCGGGGCAAAGGGCTGGATCACTTCACCAGACTTCACGACATAGTGCCTTTGAGAAAAACTTCTAACCAGATTGATCCACCCCGGCCCATCCTGCGTATCCTATTGTAAAATGTCGCACAAAGAGGATGGCATGTTCGACGAAACCCGGGGCGTACGCAAGAAAATCGCAGTCGTAGGGGCAGGTATCTCTGGCCTGTCGGCTGCCTACTATCTCTCTGACAAAAACGATGTCACCGTGTATGAGGCCGAACCCCGACTGGGTGGCCACGCACGCACTGTGATGGCGGGCAAGACCGGGGATCAGCCTGTCGATACCGGCTTCATCGTCTTCAACTATGGCACCTACCCTTATCTGACGCGACTGTTTGATGAGTTGAACGTACCTGTCATCAAGTCCGAGATGAGCTTTGGCGCCACCATTGACGATGGCCGTATCGAATACGGCCTGAACAACCTGCGCACTCTGACGGCGCAGAAACGCAACCTCGCGCGCCCGGCCTATTACAAGATGATCGCCGACATCCTGCGCTTTGGCAAAGAGGCCCCCGAGGCCGCGCGGGATGACGACACCACGATCGGAGAACTGGTCGACCAGCTGCGCCTGGGTCACTGGTTCCGCCACAACTACCTGATGCCGATGTGCGGCGCGATCTGGTCGACCCCGGTTGAGTTCGTGGATCAGTTCCCGGCGCGCTCGCTGGTGCAGTTTTTCAAGAACCACGCCCTGCTGGCCAGCGGTCGCGCCAATCAGCATCAGTGGTACACGGTCAAAGGTGGCAGCATCGAATATGTCCGCCGCATCGACGCCGCCTTGCGCACGCGCAGTAGCGAAATCCGTCTGGCATCGCCCGTCGACCGCATTCAGCGGGATGAAACCGGCGTGACCGTTCACAGCCAGGGGCAGGCCGACCTGTATGACGAGATCATCCTCGCCACCCATTCCGATCAATCGCTCGCCATTCTGGGTGAGGCCGCGACACAGGCCGAAAAAGCCGCGTTAGGGTCTATTCGCTATCAACCCAACACTGCCATCCTGCACTGCGATCCAGGCCAGATGCCACGCAGGCGCGCCTGCTGGTCCAGCTGGACCTATCGCTCGCAAGCCGGGAATGTCGGGGTCACCTATTGGATGAACCGGCTGCAGAATATCCCGGACAGCGATCCGTTATTTGTGACGCTGAACGCGTCGTCAGAAATCCCCGCGGACAAGATCTATGATCAGGTCGAATTTGCCCATCCGGTGTTCGACAAGGCAGCCCTGAAGGCCCAGGGGCAAATCCGCGAGATGCAGGGACAGAACCGAACATGGTTTGCCGGTGCGTATAATCGGCATGGGTTTCACGAAGACGGGATTGCCAGCGCGATGCATGTTGTCGAGCGCCTGAGCGGCACCCCGCAGACACTCGGAGCTGACAATGACATTCTTGCACAAGATCCGGTCATCCCGGCCTCGGCCGACATCTAATCCCGTTCGGGCGGCACTTCTGTCGCTTGCGCTGCTGGCCCCGGACGGGCTGGTGGCGTCTTCGGGCCTGAACGCGCTGGACGGCGCTCAGCTGCGCGGCACCGCGACGTTTCGCTATCTCGGACTTCCTGTCTATGACGCGCAGTTGTTCACTCCGGGTGGTGCGGCGTTCAGTTGGAGCGAGGATTTCGGGCTGCAACTGCAATATCGCCGCAACGTGAGCCAAAAGGCATTGGTGAATTCGACCCTTGATGAAATGCAGCGCATTGGCCGCGCCGCGCCCGTACGTGATCAGCTTCAGACCTGTTTCAAGGCGGTCAAAAAGGGGGATCGGTATCTGGCGGTGTCCGAGGGGCCGGACAAGGTGTCCTTCTGGCTGAACGGGCGCAAGACCTGCACGATGTCTTATCCCGGCATCAAACGCAGCTTCATGTCGGTTTTTCTGGGTGAAAACACCCGCTCTGCCGCCTTCACCCAGAGATTGCGCGGGCAGTGATGCTGTATCCGCGGGTCAGTCTCTACGCGCTGATGCTGGCTGCGGCGGGTATCCCGCTGTATATCCACTTGCCGCGCTTTGCCGCCGTCAATCTGGGCATCGGGCTGGGGATGATCGGGACGGTTCTGCTGATGATCCGGATCGTCGATCTGGTGCAGGACCCGCTGATTGGCTGGGCCATCGACCGCTGGCCACGGGCGCAACTTATGTTCGCCGCAGCCGCAGCGATCGGGCTGGCCATCGGGTTTCCCGCGTTGTTCGGCCTGTCAGAAGGGGCAAGTATTGCCGCATTAGTCTCTGTTTTGGTGGTTTTGTTCTCGGCCTACAGCCTAGGGACCATCCTGCTTTATGGTCGCAGCGCGACGCTGGCAAAGCAGGCAGACGCCAAGGAACTGATGACGCTGGCCGCGTGGCGCGAGGGCGGGCAGTTGACCGGGGTTATCCTTGCCGCCAGTGCACCCGCCCTGTTCGTGGCCTTCGGGGCCAGTGCGCAGGGTTATCCGGCCTTTGGGTTGTTTCTGGGGCTTCTGTCGATCTTCACCCTGATCCTGACCATTCCGATCTGGCGTCGGACCCCGATCACCGGGCAAGGGTTGTCTTTCGCCGGGCTGGGTCAGGCCGGGGCGCTGCGCCTGTTGTTTCTGGCGCTGGTCAACAGCCTGCCTGTGGCGATCACCTCAACCCTGTTTCTGTTCTTTGTCGAGGACCGGCTGCAATTGCCCGGAAAAGCCGGGCCACTGCTGATCCTGTTCTTTCTCAGCGCCGGGGCAAGCGTGCCGCTCTGGGCCAAGCTCAGCAACCGGATTGGCCCGAAACAGACCCTGATGATCGCCATGCCGCTGTCGATTGCTGGCTTTATCGGGGCGGCCACATTGTCGGCTGGCAATCTGACCGGATTTGCGGTGATCTGCCTGACCTCCGGCGCGGCGCTGGGGGCGGATATGGTGGTGTTGCCCGCGATGTTCTCGGTGGTGCTGACGCGCGCGGGGCTGAACGCCTCGGCCGCTTTTGGCATCTGGTCCTTTGCAGGCAAGCTGGGCCTTGCGCTGGCCGCCTTTTTCACTCTGCCGCTGCTGGAACGCAGCGGGTTCACTCCGGGGCAGACAAACTCGGCCGAGGCGTTGCGGACACTCAACCTCGCCTATGCCGTGCTGCCCTGCATCCTGAAACTCGGCGCGTTCGGGCTGGTCCTGACGCTGCCTACCGAGGTCTCAGCCAAATGACTGTCATAACCATCCTTCTGACCGCCATCCTTGTCCTGATCATCGCCCAGCGCCGGTTCCTGAGCTTCCGCTCGCAGGCACCAACGGATTACGCGGGCACCGGGCCTGCCTTCAACATGAAGGAAAACCTGAACGGAGAGATCCTGTCCGAAGGGCTGATTTACGGACCCAATGGCAAGATGTCGAACAGCTTTGTTGCCCGCATGGTCGGTGAATGGGACGACAATACCGGCACATTGGCCGAGTATTTCACTTATTCCAATGGCAAGCAGATGACCCGCAAATGGTACCTGACACTGGGCACCGGCAACACCTTCACGGCCACGGCGGAGGATATCGTGGGCGAGGGCAAAGGCATCATTTCGGGGTCGACGGTGAAACTGACCTATCGCATCACCCTGCCCAAGGACGCGGGCGGGCACACTCTGGACGTCACCGACTGGATGTACCTGACAGAAAACGGCGTGATCATGAACCGATCCGAGATGCGCAAATTCGGCCTCAAGGTCGCCGAGCTGGTCGCCACGATGCGCCCGGCGCCCGAGGCCAAGCCCGTGCATGTCAGCGGCTCGAACGGCTATGACGCCACGGCGGAGACGAGGACATTGCAATGATCACCCGCCGGTTTCTGATCGCGGCCCTCGCCGTTCTGGGGCTTGCCGCGCTGGCAGCCTGTTCGGCCAAGCCGCGCATCCCCAAGACCTTCCTGTCCGACCGGCAACTGAACCTTGAGGAGTTCTTTGAGGGCAAAACCGTCGCCTATGGTCAGTTTCAGGATGTGCTGGGCAATGTACCCCGCCGCTTTACGGTCGAGATCGATGGCACTTGGGATGGCGAAACCCTGACCTTGGTCGAGGATTTCGTCTATGACGACGGCGCCACCGAACAGCGCATCTGGAGCCTGACCAAAACCGGCGAGGATAGCTGGACCGGCACCGCGCCGGGTGTGTTGGGCACCGCCAGCGGGATCGAGCGCGGGGATACGTTCAACTGGACATACAAGATCGACCTGCCTGTGAAAGACGGTACCATGCGGGTAAATTTCGATGATTGGATGTGGTTGCTGAGCGACGACCGCCTGCTGAACCGGGCCTATGTCTCGCGCTATGGCATACGGCTGGGCGAGGTCATCTTGTATTTCGAAAAACTGTAAGTCGCCGTCGCTTCAGTTGCTGGAATAGACAAAAGACAGCGACCGGCTGACCCCGCCCGGTGGTTTCGGGAAGGGAGAGGCTGCTTGGACCTGCGCCTTGGCCGCCCGTTCAAGATCCGGTGAGCCATTGGTGTCCACGACCTCGACATAGGCCAGGGTTCCGTCCGCGTTGATCACGAAAAACACCACCGCAAAACCCCGCGCCGCCGTGTAAACGACTCGGGTGCGGTTCAGATGCACCAGAACCTTCCCGGCATAATTGGTTCTGTCAGAGTTTCCGGGACCCCGCCCGCCCGAACGCGTGCCGCTGTTGCCCGAGGTGAACAAATCCCTGCCTTGGCGTTGATAGGTGGTCAGGGGCGACTCGACCTCTTGGGCCGGGTATTTCAGATCACTGAAATCCCGTGCTCCGCGCAACGTGCCTTGCGGTTCAGGCTGCGTAGTCCGGTCCGGCAGACGTGGCCGGATCGAGGAGGTCAGGGCCTGCTCCGGCTCCTCGCTGTTTTCCTCGGCATCGGGCACCGGTTCGGCCGGGGCGGCGGGGATATCGGCCTCGACCGTGTCACTTTCAGCAGGCACGACCGGAGCAACCGATGGCACCGAGTTTTCCGTTGGCTCCGGCAGGGCGGCAATCTGCTCGGCCTCGGTGGGCTCGGGCGCGGTCGGGGTTTCTTCGGCCGGTTCCGTGGCTTCGGGGCTGCCTTCTGGCGTTTCGGCAACCTCTGCCACTTCGGCAGGTGGGGTCTCATCCACCTCATCGCTGGCGGATTTGTCGCCATCGGTGGTGTCCTGCGTTTCGGGGGCCTCGACCGGATCGGGCGCGACCGGTTGCAGGATTTCGGACGTGCCGGTATCGGGAGAAAAGGTTTTCTGCGGATCGTCCGAGGCCACATGCACCTCGCTGGTCGGAATCTCGGCCGGTTCGGGCGCAGGTTCCGGGGCCTCTTCCACCGGCGGTTCCGGCGCCTCGGGCGGTTCGGGTTCCACCGGTTCGGCGACTGTGTCCACAAGATCCTCGAAACTGTTGCTCAGCTCAACCGAGTCCCCTCGGCCTGCGTCATCCGGCTGCTGTATCAACCTGGGTGCGGTCAGGCCCAACCCCATCAGGTGCAGCAGCAGCGACAACAGCGCTGCAAGGACCGCGACGACAATCGAACCCCGGATCATTCCAGCGCCTTCTCGGTCACGACAAAGACGGAATCCGCCCCCAGGCGGCGCAATTCGCCAGTGACCTCGATCAGCCGCGCGCCCGAGGCCTCGCGATCCGGCACGATCCGCACCGGCCCGGGGTCGCGCCCGGCCATATAGGTGTCCGGGTCCATCGGCGCACCGCGAAAGCTGAGCGTGCCGTCCCGGTGCAGCACCAGCGCATCCGGCGGCTCTTGCCCGTCCAGTTCCGAGGTGTCGACCAGATCCAGATCGGGGTCCAACGGCGTGGCCACGGTGCCCGCGATCAGAAAGAAGATCAGCATCAGAAACACGACATTAATCAACGCTATGGTCGAGTCGCGTTTGCGGCGGGGGCGGCTGCGGCGGATCATTCCAGCACCAGCACGCTCAGGCCCTCACGCCCGCGCAGCAGGACAAGCAGGTCCACCAGCCGCTGCGCCGTCGTGTCGGCATCGAGGCTGACCAGAACCTGCCCTGTGGTCACCTGCGCCGTCAATTCATCCAGCGTGACAGGCGCACCGTTCAGCACCAGCCGGTCTTCGCTCAACTGGACAAAGGCGCGGTCCTGCGGTGCGTCCGTCGATGCACCTCCGGTCGTGGCGTTGCTCAGCTCGATCTCACCATATTTCGAAAAGGTCGAGGTCAGCATGAAGAACAGCAACAGCAGAAAGATCACGTCGATGAGCGGTGTCATCGCCATGGGCCGCCTGACGAAGGGTGCAGGGTTACGCATGTCCGGGCGTGGCCGCCATGGGTTGCGCGTCCTCCGCCAACGGAACAGCCTGCCCCGGCACCAGCACCGTGCGCAGGGCCTTGTCGGCAAATACCCGTTCGCGCGCGGTGCGGCTTTCGAACCACGACAACACCATCGAGGTCGGCATCGCCACTGCCAGACCCACAGCCGTGGTCACCAGCGCCACCCAGATACCGCCCGCCAGCAGCGACGGATCAACCGAGGATCCGGCGGATTGCAGGCTGCGGAACGCCTCGATCATGCCCAGAACAGTACCGAACAGACCCAGCAAGGGGGCGAGTTGTGCCACTGTGTCCAGCAGGCGGAAACCGCGTTCCAGACCGGCCAGCGCCAGCCCTGCCTCGGCATCCAATCGCTGATCCAAACCGGGCGCATCCGGCGCATCCATTGCCACCCCGACCAGCGGCGCAAGGTAACTGTGGCTTTTGGACAGACGCGCGCGGGCGGTCTGCTTGTCACCGGCATCCCAGGCCTCCAACGCCTGCGACAGCACCCGGTGCCGCCCGACGCCCGAGGCCGCGAATTGCCAGAGCTTGTAAAGCGTCACCGCCAGCGTCACCACGGACATGGCGATCAGGATGGCAACCACCGGCCCGCCGAGGGCCAGGATTTCACGCAGGGCGTCAAGAAAACTCATCCCAAAAGCTCCACTTCTGTTCGGCTGTGCAAGGTTGGTGTCCGGTCGCAGATGCCGCTGTCGGCGCCCCCGACGGTGCAGCTGCTGACGCCATTGATCAGAACACGCCCGAGGTTTTCGCAGGTGATGCCCCGTATATCAAATTGCCTGACCCGCGGGCGTTCTGCTGGCAGATCCCGAAATCCGAACAGGGTGATCCGTTCGAACACACCCTCGGCATCGAAAATCACCACCTGATAGCTGGCGCTGTCGATCGACGTTGTGGTTTGATTTTCGACCAGAAAGGTCAGGCGGCAGGCGCCTTCGACCTCTTCCACCGCATTCAGCTCGACCATAAGGCCCGGCGCGTCTTGCGGGGTTTCAGCCAGAGCCACAAAAGGCAGCGCACAAAGGATGGCGGCAAGGGCCGGACGGCGAAACTTCATGGATGCGCTCCCGATTGTTCAACGCAGGCAGGTCTTTGGCGGCGTTCCACCCGTCATATCCAAGACCGTTGGGGCGCGAAAGGGTTGCCGACACCTTTGTGATAAAGGGCGATTTACGGCCCGTTCAACCCTGCCGTTTCGTGAAGACCGGTGCAGATGCGTGCTATTGCAAGGGCTCGGGGCTGGTCTGATTGACCATCGCGCAGGCCACCAGCCATTCCAGAGCGTTGGATTTGATCCCGTGTTCGGCGCAGATCGCGATGCTTCGGCTTTCGAAAATCTGCGCATAGATGGGCCAGTCCTATTGCTCGGCCGGGAATATCGCGTCGGCGGTCTTGCGCTGTTCCCACTGATGCAGCTTGCCGCCCGCCACACCAAAGCTGATCTGCCCCGGAATCGGAGGATCCTGGTTCGGGTCCAGCATCAGCGGATCCGAGAAATCCCGGTGCCCCAGCCCCTGAACAAAACTGGTATTGGACGGGTTGCAGCCCGCCCGATGAACCCTCCGGTTCCCGCGACCATCACTGTTGTTTTTTTCGTCTTCGAACTCGTCATGGGAAAGTCGTCTTTCCTTGGAATCGCGGCGGGCTCAGCGCTGGATCAGCGGCCACCCCGCGTCTTTTTTGGAAACAATCGTTACAGATTGCGGCCATTGCATATTCAGCGCCGGATCATCGTATCGCAATCCATGCTCGACCCCGGGGGTGTAGACCTCGCTGGCCGAATAATAGGCCTGTGCCCCGTCAGTCAGTGCCAGATAGCCGTGGGCAAACATCTCGGGACGTAGAGCGCACGCCGGTTCTCGGCCGACAGCTCGATCCCGAAATGCTGCAGATAGGTGGCACTGTCCGGACGCATATCCACGATCACGTCGTAGATGGCACCGGTGATGCAGCGCATGAACTTGGCCTCACGCGCCGGGGCCTGCTGGTAATGCAAACCACGCATCGTTCCTTTTCTTTCATTGAATGAAAGGTTTATCTGCGCAATGGCAGGTTTCAGGCCGTGTTTTTCAAACTCGTTTGCGCAAAAGGCACGGGCAAAAAACCGCGATCATCGGAAATCTCGTGCAGATCGACAACATAGGCGCCCGGCAAATGCGTTTCAGTGAAAATTATTAAAAAACCGCCTTCTGAACGGCAACCAGTTAACCACACCGACCCTCGTTTACAAAACGTGCCGTGGCGCAGCCGGTCAAACTCCGCTGCGCCGTTTTCGGCACGTGAAGGCATATCGAAAGCTAACCAGACAATTGGTCGGTTTCCATGATTCTCGGGCTTTTCTGCCGAAATCGCGGATTTTGGAACCTTCTGCCAAAGCGCGTCGACGGATCAATTTTGCGAACGCCCTGCAGAAACATGACTGGCTGAACCGCTGGGCGGATATTCTGCAACACCTGAACCTGCCGGAAACCGTGGCAATGGCAGTGCGCAGGCAAAACCTGTCCCGAATGGCCGCAGGGTTGACGGGCGAACACGCCTCGCACCCGAATTCGGTGGAACCCGCGTCAGTGCCTTGAGGCCAGTTGCCCGGGCTCACCCGGCGCTTGCAACCGAGTCGTCCGACAACAGCCCAAGATGGGACAACTGGTTGCCGCAGCTGTTTTCGACCGGATGGAAAATCCCGACATACTCAAGCTCGGCCCCGGTTTCCGCGGACAGCACAACATTGGCCGAGGTCGCGAATTTGACCACGATGGACCGGTCCAGCTTGGCCTTTTTGCCCTCGATATAGGGCAGATTCCCGGCTTTGAGGTTGAAGATCGCATTCGCCACCTGTCCCGACAGATCTTTCTGAATCACGAAGGTCTCATAAGCGTCGCAAAACGCCTGCGCTGCGGGCCGCGATCCCGCCCGGTTGCAGGGCATACCCAACCCCGCCCGCAATAGCGGCCAGACATACCCCCCCAGCAATGCGTTTCGTCTGGATATCATCATCGGACCACCTCGACCGCGCGCAGCGACATTGCCGACAGGGTTAGGGTCGGATTGGCGGGCGAGCAGGCCGGGAACGCCCCCGCCCCCAAGGCAAAGACATTCGGAACCTCGTGCAGGCGCAGATACTCATCCACTACCCCTTCGGCCGGGTCGGTACTGATCCGGTGCGTGCCCTGAATATGGGCCTGACTTGGAAGGAAACCGCCAGCGGTCACGCCGTCCAGCACATCCGGAATGATACCCGGCAACCCGTCCAGCGCGCGCTGCAATCCCCGATAGGCATAGGGGTGGTGCTTGGTCCATTCGATCACCGGTGCGTCACCCTCCAACAGCACCCGATTTTCGGCGACGGGCAGGTCCTCGGCTGCAAGGGTCAGGACCAGACGGTTGGTCCACTTGCCCGGCTCTTCGCGGATATTGGGGGGCGAATTCGAGCTTTCGATCAGCACCGCCGCCGCCTCGGACCGGTCTATGTCGTGATAGAAATGATAGCCATGGCTGGTTTCAGACGTGCCGCCGAAATAGTTCTTTAACGTGGCCGTATCGACAAGGACGGATTGCGAGGGTTCTTCGTGCAGGAAACGCCCCAGCGCCGGTGAGGTGACACCCGACCGCAGCAGGATTGCCGCGTGCCGCCATTTGCGCGCGTGGAAGGCAGCGGAACCCAGGACTTGCTGTGGTTCTACAACGCAACATCCGCACGGGACTTGGCGTACTCGGGGTAGGGAAACGGCGTTTTGCGGGGCAGGATATGAGCTGACCCGCCGCCTGCGATCTCCATCAACGTTTCCGCCCGCTCGTAATAGGGCGCCAGATCGTCATACCCGAACGGCCAGTTCATTCCGACGCCAAACCGGGACTGCAGCCGGAAGTCACCGGGATGAAATCGCGGAGTATCGCCCCACCAGAAATTCGAGTTTCCGCCAAAAACAACGAAGCTGAGCCAGTCTTTCCGAAAACCGGACGAGTTGCGCTGAGTAATCTCC
This sequence comes from Ruegeria sp. AM9, assembly GCF_056540565.1. Taxonomy (NCBI): domain Bacteria; kingdom Pseudomonadati; phylum Pseudomonadota; class Alphaproteobacteria; order Rhodobacterales; family Roseobacteraceae; genus Ruegeria; species Ruegeria sp. AM9. Next base: position 253,055 of record NZ_JBQFWY010000003.1, on the reverse strand, counting down.
TCTCCGGTGCGCCAGCCATCGCGAAGCTGCGCCTCATGCGGGCGGAACCCGCCTTTTTCAATGATGAGAATGTCCAGATCCTGCGGCAGGGCATGCGCAAAAAACATAGATGCAAAGCTGCTGCCAACAAGCACCACATCCCATTCCCGGGACGCGACCTCTGTTAGGTCAATGCGGTTCATCTATTCACCCGGGCCTCTGAAGAGGCTCAAACCAACGTCACTGATACACTTAAATAGGATGATATAGGGTACCCCGAGACCGGGGTTTGTCAAATCACCAAAGATGATCGGTTTCTTCCGGAACCAATCTACAAGCCATTCCGCAGTGTCCCGATCCGGCGGCCGCGTCACTCAGAGGCCTTCGCCCCGCCGGTCTTGCGGTTGCCCGCCGCGCGGATGCGATCGGCAATGCTTTGCGTCCACTCCAGCCGCTCGCCCTGTGTTTCCAGGGTTTCGACACTGTCGGCGTCCAGCCGGAACGTCGCCCGCATGGGCAAAAACCCGTCGACCACCATCATGTTCTGCTCTGACGGATCGATGGTCAGCCTTCCGGTCAGCCGCACGGGTTCATGGACATAGCTGGGCGCCCAGTCACCGTTCAGCCGCACCCGGATCATCTGATTGGGCGGAGGTGGCGGCATATGGCTGCACATCCCGCGCTGGGGCACCAGATAAGCGATGGCGTTCCCGTCCGCATCGGGCGGCGCGGGAATGGCAAACCCCGCCAGCGTCACCGTCTGACCGTCAAATTCAGGGTTGCCCGCAGCGCCGGCGCGATCCCGGTTCCGGGCCACGGCATGCCGTTGCTCCAGCAGCCAGTCGATATCAATGCCATCGGCGGCCAGGGCGTCCTCGGTTTCGAACAGAAGCTCCTGCCAATTCAGCCGCTCTTCGGGGCTGCCCGCATCCTGATGCAGCCTGCTGCGCAGGCGTACGGCAAAAAGCACATCGTCGAACTGTTCCGGGCTCAGGTCGCGATACGGATCGTCGAAGACCTGAACGGACGGATCCGGCAAGTCAGACCAGTCCAGTGCAGCCCCCGGAGCCGCCAGCACGGACGGACCGCACAGGGTCAACGTCAGAATCGTCGCAAGGGGAAACCAATATCGCATGACCGGACTCTATCGCCCTGCCGGGATCATTCCAGTAGGTTTTTTGCAGATGCCGCTCTTTGCAGAACCCCCTGCAATTGCAGGGCTGCACCGGCAAACAAACGTAGAGGATATAACTTTATGATTGACGCACCGGGTCATCTCGGGCAGTCAATCTGGTGATGGTTCCCCCAAAAGGGATGAAAAGGGAATACGGTGCGGCCCTGTCAATTGGCCAACTCCGTGACTGCCCCCGCAACTGTAAGCGGTGAGCGACGCCATACACCCACTGGTCCTTGGGCCGGGAAGGATGGCCAAGCATCGACCCGCAAGTCAGGAGACCTGCCATCATATGTTCAACCAACCCGGGGCGGGGCGTCCTGGAAGGAGGCTATGATGACACGACTGACACGTGTTCCCATGATTGGCACCTTCTCTGCGCGTTTGAAAACGAGCGGAGCGGGCAATGCCGGAAACACCTGATCACTTCATTCTGATCTGCGAGACCTGCAAAGGGCCTGAGAATGCGGATGCCTTGCGCAACGCGCTGACGGGCAGTCTGCCCGCGGGGTTTGCGGTTCGGACCGTCACGTGCATGGCGGGCTGCGAACGACCGACTACCGTTGGATTTCAGGCCGTTGGCAAAGCCCAGTACCTGTTCGGCGATATCCGGACGCAACGTGACATCACTGCAGTGGCCGAGTTTGCGCGGCAGTACCGCCACAGTGCAGATGGCTGGACCAACGCCTCTGACCGACCGCGGCCGCTGTTTACCAAAACCCTGTCCCGGATGCCCCGGCTGAACGTAGAGGAACACTCATGACAGACCCCGCGTTTCTGGTCGCGCGTGACCTGGAATACTATGCGCTGAACGGCGATGTTCTGCTGCAGGGTGCATCGTTTGAACTGGACAAGGGCGCAATCCTGGCCATTGCCGGGCCGAACGGGGCCGGGAAAACGACACTTCTGAACCTTCTTAGTGGCGCCGCCGAGATGGTTCTGGGCGATGTTCTGGTCAACGGGCGCAGCCTGAAACAAATGCCTGCATCAGAGCGCGCGCGCATGATCGCCGTGGTCAGCCAGCAGGAGTTTCCGGACGGTCGGTTGCTGCTGCGCGATTACGTTGCGCTGGGTCAGATTCCGATCCGCTCCGACCGGTCCGCCGAAGCCCATGCGGCCGAGCTTGACCGAATACTGGACCTGACCGGGCTGAGCGCTCTGGCGGATAAACGGATGGCGCTGCTGTCCGGCGGCGAACGCCAGCGGGCACATATTGCGCGCGCCCTGGCGCAGAGCCCGTCGCTTCTGTTTCTGGACGAGCCCACCAACCATCTGGACCCGGACGCCAAGGGCCGGATGCTGTCACTGGTGGCCGAGCTGGGCATTACGGTGGTGATGATCGTGCACGATCTGGTCATGATCCCCGAGTTTGCCACCCATGTGGCGCTGATGAAATCCACCCGCCTGACCAGCTTTGGCCCCGTGGCCGAGGTTCTGACGCCCGCGCATGTGCGCGACACGTTTGGCGTCGACTACCTGTGTTTCCAGCACGAAGGCCGGGTGATCCCGGCGCTGGATATCCGAAGAACCCCCGTTTCAAACTAAAGCAAGGAAACACCCCCTATGAAACACATCTGGTCTGCGGCCCTGATCACCGCCATGGCAGGCGGCGCATCTGCAGGTGAAGTAACCGTTGATAACTGCGGCGAACCATTGGTTTTTGAAACTCAGCCCCAGCGGCTGGTCGTGCACGACATGAACATGACCGACATGGCCTTTGCGCTGGGTCTGCAGGACAAGATCGTCGGTCTGACCGGCATCACCGGCTGGTACAAGACCAGCCCCGAGTTTGACACGCTGCGCGGTGACATCCCCGAGCTGGCGCCAAAATACCCGACCGTTGAAAACCTGGTTGCGGTTGAACCCGACCTGTTCTTTGCCGGGTGGTATTACGGCATGAAACCCGGCGGCGACGTCACCCCCGACACGCTGGAACCTTTTGGCATCAAGACCATGATCCTGTCTGAGAGCTGCGTGCATCTGGACAAGGATCGCCCCGAGGCCAGCATGGACCTGCTGTTCGACGACGTGCTGCGCCTGGGCAAGGTCATGCATGTCGAAGGCAAGGCCGAAGAACTGGTCGGCGGCTGGAAAGAAGAGCTGGCAGCGATCGAAGCGCAGACTGCCGATCTGCCGAAACCCCGTGTCTTCCTGCTGGATGGCCCAGCGGATGCGCCCTTCACTGCGGGCAAATTCGCCATCCCCGATGCGATGATCGCTGCTGCGGGCGGCGAGAACGTCACCCATGACATGGATACCAGCTGGGGCCGCACCTCGTGGGAGGCCGTGGCCGCCGCAAACCCGGAATTCCTTGTGTTGCTGGATTACCAGACCGGAAATGGCGCAGAAGATACGTTCAAGTTCCTGCAGGACCATCCGGTGATGTCGCAGATCGACGCGGTCAAGAACGAACGCTGGATCGGCCTGCGCTACGAGGAACTGACCCCCGGACCGGCAAATATCGAGGCGATCTCGAAAATGGCCCAAGCCATGCATCCGGGCCTCAACTGATATGGGCCGATTGGGCCTTGAGCTAATCTTGGGGGCGGTCATTCTGGCCGCCCTCTTGCTGATTTCGACCGTCTACGGCACCACGCCCATCCCCGCGCGGGATGCGTTTGACGCCGTCTTGCTGGGCACCGGCCTGACGGACGGAGACATGTCCCCCCTGCACCGGATCGTCTTCGATCTGCGCCTGCCCCGCGCCCTGTTCGCGGCCGTCATTGGCGCCGGGCTGGGTATTGTTGGCGTGGTTCTGCAAACCACGACGCGCAACGATCTGGCTGACCCTTTTCTTTTCGGTCTGTCCTCGGGCGCCGCCGCCGGAGCCGTGTTCGTCATCACCGTGACCGGCGATATTCTGGGGTTCTGGACCCTGCCGCTGGCGGCGTTTTGCGGTGGCCTCGTGGCGTCAGGCATCGTGCTGGCGCTGGTGCACGGGCTGCGAACGAGTGCGCCGGAAAAACTGATCCTGGCCGGTTTGGCAGTGTCTTTCCTGTTCTCGGCCATCACCAATTATCTGATCTTTGCGGGCGACAGCCGTGCGGCGCATTCGGTGATCTTCTGGATGCTGGGCGGTCTGGGTCTGGCGCGGTGGGAGACCTTCCCGCTGGTCTGCGCCGGGTTGCTGCTGATCCTGTCCTATTCGCTCTATCGCAGCCGCTGGCTGGACGCGCTGCTGACCGGAGACCTGACCGCCGCAACACTGGGCGTGCCCGTTCAGGGGCTGCGATTCAGCATGTTCTTTGCCGCCGCCCTTGCCACCGCTGTTTTTGTCTCGGTCGCCGGGGTAATCGGCTTTGTTGGCCTGATGGTGCCGCATATCGCGCGCGGCATCGCCGGGCCGCTGCACAACCGGCTTCTGCCCACGGCCGCAATTGTCGGCGCGGCTTTGCTGACGGGGTCGGACATCCTCAGCCGGCTTCTTCTGGCGCCGCAGGAATTGCCGGTGGGGATCGTGACAACCTCGATCGGTTCGGTGTTCGTGTTTCTGCTGCTGTTCAGAACCGCACGGGCGCGGCACTAGAGCCGGGCATTAATTCTGCCTCGGCCCATTGTCTCGCCACCGGAGCAGAAACCGCCAACAGATCGATCGCGCGACCTGCAATCTGAGTGACGATATCCGACACGCATTGCGGTTTCAGATAGAAGGCCGGGACCGGCGGCAGAACAATCGCACCCATCTCGGTAACCGTCGTCATGTTTCGAAGATGCACCAATGTCAGCGGCGCCTCGCGGGTCAGCAGGACCAGGCGCCTGCGTTCCTTGAGTTGCACGCTGGCGGCGCGGGTCAGCAGGTTGTCATCCAGGCCATGCGCGATGGCCGCCAGGGATCGCATGGAACAGGGGGCAACGATCATCCCGGATACCGGGACTGACCCTGAGGCGATACTGGCACCAATGTTGCTGATGGAATGATGGCGGGTGGCCAATCCCCTGAGGGTGTCAAACGCATCCTCCCCGCATTCTTCAAGCAGCGTGCGCTGTGCTGCGTCGCTGGTGACAAGGTCGATCTCAACGCCCAGATCCGACAACTGCCGCGCCACCGACAGCCCGAGCGCTGCACCCGACGCCCCGGCTACGCCCAAAATCACGCGGTGTTGGCTCATGACGTCCCTCCGGCCATCAGGCGCGAAACAAGATTGGCGGCGAAATCCGCGTCCTTGTCCGCCGTTTTCATCACGGTTCCCCATTCCCGGCTGGTTTCGCTTTCGATCTTGGTCGTGGCGTCGATGCCCATTTTTCCGGACAGTCCCGGCTGCGGAGACGCAAAGTCCAGATAGTCCATCGGCGTGTTTTCCAGCGTCATCACATCCCGACCCGGGTCCATGCGCGTGGCAAGCGCCCAGGCGATGTCATCCCAGTTCGTGGGGTCGATATCGTCATCCACCACCACAATCATCTTGGTATAGCTGAATTGCGGCAGCATCCCCCACAGCGCCATCATCACCCGGCGCGCCTGACCGGGATAGCGTTTGTCGATGCTGACAACGGCCATGCGGTAAGAACAGGCGGCAGGTGGCAGCCACAGATCGCGGACCTCGGGTATCTGAGCGCGAATGGTGGGCAGCGCGAGGCGGTTGAAAACCTCGCCAATGATCGCGGGCTCATCCGGCGGGCGTCCGGTATAAGTGGACAGGTACAGCGGGTCCTGCCGATGGGTCACGGCCGTGACCTGCATGACCGGAAATGGCTCGGCCCGGTTGTAGTACCCGGTGTGATCTCCGAACGGTCCCTCGGGCGCGGTTTCGGTGGGGGAAACCCAGCCTTCCAGGATGATCTCGGCCTCGGCCGGAACCATCAAGGGTACGGATTTGGCAGCTACCATGCGAGGACGCACTCCGTTGAGCGCGCCTGCAAAGGTCATTTCCGACACAGTCTCGGGCAAGGGCAGCGCGGCGGACAGCAGCGTCGCCGGATCTGCCCCCAGAACGATGGCGACCGGGGTCTTTTCCCCGTTCTTCGCCCAGCTCCGGTGATGGGCCGCGCCACCGCGATGGGGCAACCACCGCATGATCAGCTTGTCCCGGTCCAACACCTGAGCCCGGTAGATGCCCGCGTTGTAGGACGTGACATTGCCCGCGTCGGACCCGTGCGGTCGGGTGATGACCACCGGCCAGGTCACAAGCGGCGCCGCATCGCCCGGCCAATGCGTTTGCACCGGAATTGACGCCAAATCGATATCCGCCCCTTCCAGAGCAACCTGCTGGCTGGATGCGGACTTGGTGATCTTGGGTCGCGTGGCCAGGGCGGCCTTCAACATCGGCCAACGCGAAAGGGCATCCCGCAACCCGTCCGGAGGTGCCGGGGTTTTGAGCGCGGCAAGAAACGCGCCCATCTCGTCCAGTTCCTCCGGTTTAATACCAAGCCCGGCGCACACGCGTTCAGTTGTCCCGAACAGGTTGGTGACAACCGGCATTTTCGAAGGGATACCACCGTCCAACACCGGAAAATCGAACCGCACCACCGGGCCGGCCCGCTCCAGCACGTTGCGGTGAACTGCTGTAATCTGATGGCGGACCGAGACGGGCTCGGAAACTGTCAGCAACTGATTGGTGTCCCCACACCAGTCAAGGAAACTGCGCAGGCTGGGGAAAGAGGGCAACGATCGCACGGGAGATCCTGTTCAAGAAAGCCCGGCCTGCCTATCAGCGAAATTCCACAGCGAAATTGACCATCGTCAAACTGCGACCGCGTGCGACCCCTTATGAGTTCCGACAGAAGACATGTCGACCGTGCCAAAGGAGCCCTGCTTGTCCCAATCGCCCGCCATGATTCCGCACTTCCCGCAGGTGGCCACCCTTCCGTTGCGCATTTTGCCATATGCCCCTTTGTCGGCCATCCTGTCCGCCTTTTCCCGCAAGATCGCGCAAAAACACCCGGGCATGTTCCGCCGTCTGGGCGAGCATGACCACACGCGGTTCATCCTTGATCCGACCGACCTGCCGTTTGTGATCTGCCTTGATCCGAACGGCGGCACCCCGCGAGTGACAGTCACGCGCGGCCGCGCAGAAGGCGCCGCCCGGATCGCCGGGCCGCTCGCTGCCTTATTGGGTCTTGTTCACGGCGCCTATGACGGGGACGCGCTGTTCTTTTCCCGTGATCTGGTGATCGAAGGCGATACGGCCGCAGCGCTGGCCCTGCGCAACGCAATCGACGACGCCGAGCTGGATTTCGCACAGGAGCTTTCGGACCTGTCCGGCCCCTTGGCGCATTCCATGCAGAGGGTTCTTGCACTGATCGAGCGAAGAACCGGCGTTAACCTGAGCAGACCCGAAGAGGCAGACCTATGGTAATGGAAATTGTCTGCCCCGCTGGCACCCCCGCCGCGTTGCGTGCGGCAGTAAAGGCGGGCGCGCATACGATTTACTGCGGCTTTGCCGATGAAACCAATGCCCGGAACTTTCCCGGCCTGAACTTCGATCGCGCCGAAATGCGTGAAGGCGTGGCCTTTGCCCACCAGCATGGCGCCAAAGTGCTGGTCGCCATCAACACCTTTCCCCGCGCCGGGCACGAGGCCATCTGGCACCGCGCCGTAGCCGATGCCGAAACCTGCGGCGCCGATGCGGTGATCCTGGCCGATGCTGGCCTTCTGGCGCATACCGCGCGCCATCATCCCACCCTGCGCCGCCACCTTTCGGTTCAGGCTGCCGCCGCCAATGCGGATGTCATCAACTACTATGCCGAGACCTTTGGCGTGAAACGTGTGGTGCTGCCGCGCGTGCTCTCGGTGCCGGAAATCGCCGCGATCAACGCTGAAACCGAGGTTGAAACCGAGGTGTTCGTCTTTGGCGGCCTGTGCGTGATGGCCGAGGGCCGCTGTTCGTTGTCATCCTACGCCACCGGCAAATCGCCCAACATGAACGGCGTCTGCTCTCCGGCCAGCCATGTGGAATACCATGAGGAAAACGGGGTGCTGGATGCGCGGCTGGGCGGCTACATCATTCACCGCGTCGACAAGGGCGAAGCCGCGCCCTATCCGACCCTGTGCAAAGGCTGTTTCAGCGCGGGTGAGAAATCCGGCCACCTGTTCGAAGACCCGGTCAGCCTGAACGCCGAGAAACTGATCCCGCAGTTGCAAAAGGCAGGTGTTACCGCTCTCAAGATCGAAGGCCGCCAGCGGTCGCGGTCCTATGTGGCGCAGGTGGTGCGCAACTTCCGCGCCGCCGTGGATGCGCTGGATGCGGGCCGCCCGCTGCCCGAGGGCATGTTGGCTCGACTGTCCGAGGGTCAGGCCATGACCACCGGCGCCTACAAGAAAACCTGGAGATAAGCCATGGATCTCACTGCTGGGCCGACCCAGTTCTTCTGGTCCAAAACCCGTTGGCTGGAGTTTCATACCTCGCTGGCGGATACCCCTGTTGCTCGCGTTGTATTGGGCGAGTTGGTCTGTTCCAAACGCCTGCCGTTTTATCAGGAGCACATCGCCGAGGCGATCGACACGCTGCAAACCACAGGCAAAGAGGTCGCCCTGACCAGCCTTGCGCTGGTCACCCTGAAACGCGAACGCAAGCTGACCGCCGATCTTGTCGAAATGGGCCTACCGGTCGAGGTCAACGATCTCTCGGCCTTACCGCATCTGCCCAAGGGCACGCCGTTCTGGGTTGGCCCGTTGGTCAATGTCTATAACGAAGGCACGTTGACATGGCTGGCCTCGCTGGGCGCCACTCGGGTCTGCCTGCCCCCCGAGCTGCCATTGGAAAGCGTTGAGGTGCTGGCCAAAACCGCCGCCGATCTTGGCGTTGCTGTCGAGGTCTGGGGCCATGGCCGCCTGCCCCTGGCGATCTCGGGCCGCTGCTATCACGCACGCATGCACGGTCGTACCAAAGACAACTGCCAATTTGCCTGCGAAGACGATCCGGACGGGCTGGAGGTTGAAACACTGGAAGGTCAGCCGTTCATGACCATGAATGGTGTGCAGACCCTGTCGGACACCCATGCAGCTTCCGTTTACCAGGCCGACACGCTGGCGCGCGCAGGCGTCGCCGCCCTGCGCCTTTCACCGCAATCACAGGGTTTCCCTGCCATCTGCGCAGCCTATCACGCCCTTCTGCAAGGAGATGCCACAGCACAGACGACGGCCATAGAGCTTCAAGCCCTCACGCCGGACGCCCGCTTTTCTGATGGGTTCCTGCAAGGCGCGTGTGGCGCAGACTGGTCCGCTGACCGGGCCATCCCGGCAGAGTGACCCTGCATTCGTTCTGGGCCGCGCCTTATCGCCCCATGTTCGGCGGCGCGGCACTTTGGGCGCTGGTCTGCATGGGATGGTGGCCGTTGGGCGTACGTCTGGGCCTGCCCGCCCCGGCGTTCGAGCCAATCGTGCTGTGGCACGTGCATGAGCTGCTGTTCGGCTTTGCCGCACTGGCCGTGGGCGGCTACCTGCTGACCGCGCTGCCCAATTGGGTGGCCAAGCCCCCCGAACAGGGCGCGATCTTAAAGCTCCTGATGGGCTTCTGGGCATTGGGCCGTCTGACAACGGCCATGGCGGACCACCTGCCCCTTGGCCTGATCCTGATCTGCAACGGGCTTTATTTCATCGCTTTGTTTGGCCTGCTGGTATGGCGCATCGTAGCCGCAGGCGCCTTCGCCAAAACCCCGTTTGCCTTCGCAATGCTGGCTCTGGGCCTGATCGAAGCCACCTTCATGACCGCCGCGAAATCCGGTGATGTCGCCGCCAGCCTGTCCCTTGCGCGCGCGGTGCTGATCGGCTTTGCCATCCTGATCGCCACCATCGGCGTTCGTGCCGTCCCGGCCTTCACCACCATCTGGCGTCAACATCAGGGCCTGCCTGCTCTGGATTTGCCCTGCAACGAAAAGCTGCGCCGGGTCATCCTTGCTGTGTTGGCCTGCGCCGCTCTTGCCCTGCTTCTCAACACGCCCGATGTCGCAAACGCGTTGCTGATCCTTTCGGCTCTGTTCCTGCTTGCCGCGATGTCCCGCTGGCGCAGCTTCGGCACGTGGCGAAACCCGCTTCTCTTTGGTCTGCACGCGGCCTTTCTCTGGCTGCCGCTGGGGCTTTTGTTGATGGGATCACTGTGGTTGTTCCCGACGGTCTACCCTATGAGGGACGCCCTGCACGCGCTCACCATTGGGGCAATCTCTGGCATGATCATGGCCTTCACCGGTCGCGCCGCATCCCACACGTCAGAGGGTCCGCTGCGCGCGCCGCGCAGCCTGACCTGTGCCATGGCGTTGCTGTGGTGCGCGATCGCAACCCGCCTTGCCGCACCAATGACCGACAATCACGAGCTTTTGGAGAACACCGCCGCCCTGTTCTGGTGCGTCAGCTGGATATGCTACCTGATCGCCCTGCGCCCCGTACTGTTGGGACCAGCCGTCCGACCTGTGCTCAGCGGCAGGAATCCCAAGACCCGGTACAAAGCGTGAATCTGTGCACCTAACGCAAGGCATTTGACGAAGTAAACCTCAGTAGGTTTCCCGGTCATTTGCAACGAGAAAATTGGATAATGCGGTGTAACTGAGCGTACTATCCCTGCAGTCCGTGTTTCTTGATTTTGTTGTAAAGTGTGCGGGTTGTCATGCCCAATTCCTCGGCCGTTTGCGCGCGGCGGAAGCCGTTTCGTGCCAGCGCTTCGGCAATCCAGTCCCGCTCGGACACCGCGACCCGCGCCGGGGTTTCATCCGTCTGCGCCTTTGGAGCGCCCGCCGGTTTTCGCCGCAGAAAGTCGATCGCCTTGAGGTCAATCGTCCCCCCGCCCGATTTGCGAACCGCGCGCTGCACGGCGTGGTGCAGCTCTCGCACATTGCCGGGCCAGTCGTGTTCCAGCATCAGCCGCAACGCAGCGTTCGAGAATTTCGGAGGCTCACCGCTGACCTGTCGGCCCAGATACATGGCCAGTTCGGGGATATCGTCCACACGGTCACGCAACGGGGGCAGGGTGATTTCATGGCCGGAGATGCGGTAGTACAGGTCCTGACGAAACGCGTCCCTCTCGATCTGGCCAAGCAGATCCTGCGTCGTGGTCGAGATGATCCGGGCATCCGCGCGCCTGAGCGTATGGTCCCCGATCCGCTGCACCGTCTTTTCATCGGTGAATTTCAGAATCTTGCCCTGATGCTCGGGCTGCAAGGCGGTGATTTCGTCAAAGATGATGGTGCTGCCGGACGCTTGCTCCAACGCGCCGCGCTGGGTGCCAGTGCTGCCCAACGCACCGGGCGCTTTGCCTAGCAAATGCACGCCGCCTTCCTCGCCGCCCAAGGCAGGGCAATCCACGACCACGGGTTGCCGCCGGGCCGCCGGGCCTGCCTCGTGCAGCCTGAGGGCCGCGCGGCTTTTGCCTGTCCCGGTCTGTCCGATCAGCAGGACGGGGATGTCTTCATAGGCCAGATCGTCCAATTCTTCGCGGATCGTCTGCATAGCATAAGACGAACCGACCAGATCATTTCTGGTGTTCGAGGGGGCCTGCTTTATGCGCGTCAGGCTGGGGATCGCGGTAAAGCCCTTAGTGACTTCGCTAAGGGTTTGTTCAACCGGCAGCCGGTCAAGTGTTGAGCCTGCAACAAATCCCTGCACACCGCAGATACGGGTGATGGCCAGCGCCTCTTCGGGTGAGGTGATGGGGCCGCCGTGGCACAGTTTGTCGACCGAGGCTGGTACGCCTTCGAGCACCCGCTCGATCTGCGCCGCTGCGGTTTCCAGCGTCAGGTGTGTGCTCACGCCCGTTCCGCCGCTGGTAAAGCCCACGTTGACACAGATGGCCGTTGCACCCGCATCGACCATCCTGCGGGCCTGCGCGTTGGTGTGGACATAAACGAAGGTGCCCAGACCGGCCGCCGTCGCCTCTTGCACCAGCGCGATTTCGCGGTCGAACCCCAACCCCTCGCGCTCCATCAACGCGCCCAGCCGTCCGTCGATCAGTGTCGTCGATGGAAAGTTGCAGACGCCAGAGAAGCCAAGCGCTTTGGTTCTTTGCACCAGCTCGCCGATTTCCAGATCGGGATCACTAACCGAGAACCCCGCATAGATCGGCGCAGAGCAGCGGCCCAGCATCTCGCGTTCGGCAAATTCGACGACCCAATCATTGGCGGCCCGGACCGGCAGAAAGCTGGTCAGGGATGATGCCCCTTGCACCCGGAAACGTCCTGCGTTCAGGGCCAGCAGATAATCGGCCCCGGCCTTGTCTGCAGCCTTTGCGGTCAGGCCCGACCCAACGACGGCAGCAAACAGAAAGTTCTTGTCGCGGTTTGTCATGCCGCACCCTCGCACCAGATCAGACCATCCACATCAAGCGTGCTGAGCGGAACCATGCGTTCGTGCCAAGCCGAGGTATAGGCAAAAACGCTGACCTGTTCAGCCTCGTCCCGGATCGTTTCGATCACCCTTTGCAATGAGCCCAAAACAAGCGCGCCGCTGTCTGGGCTGTCTACATTCAGCAGGCCGGGGTGTAGGACAAGTTGGTCCAGCCCGGCCTTTACCGCAGCGCGGGCCTGCGCGAGCGAGATGAAGAAAGCCAGCGTCTGAAACCCGGCGGCCTTGGCGCGGGCCAGAAACGCGTATTCGAACTCGGGCGAGGCCGGGATTGTCGACATCGACTGGCGCAGACTGCCATCCAGCAGGATCGAAGAGGGCCAGTTCACCACACCGCGATACCCTTTCTCATAGAGTTGCGAGAGCATGGTTGCCTCGGACCCGAACGGATCGCTAGCCAATATCGCAGCCCAGTCGCCTTGTTTCGGCGTTTCGCGTAGCACGCGGTTGTGGTCGAGCCGGGGCATTACAAAGGCGAGGTCCGCCTGAGAGACGCTCAACCCACCCAAAGCAGGGCAGTAAATCCGGTCGGCCTGGTCAGGGCGGGCAGACGGTGTGCCGGTCAATGTCAGGTTCTGCATGTCTCTGTATAAGAAAAGTTTTCCGCATTTGAGAAGCAAATTCTTATTTCTTCTTCTTTTTTGAGAATCTTTGATCCCCGAGAAATAATAACTTATTGATAATATAAAATATTTTTCTTCATCGGAAATGAACCCAGAGCTGTGGGGATTCCTGAAATTCGGACATGGTCGTCTCAACGGGAGGAATCATGACCTTATTTCTGATCGTCACCCTGAACGGGCTGACGCTTGCAGCACTCTACTTCTTGGCGGCCAGCGGCTTCAGTCTGATCTTCGGGTTGATGCGGACGGTGAACATGGCCCATGGCGCGTTGCTGCTGCTGGGCGGCTATGTCGGATACAGCATTGTTGATGTCACTGGCTCGTGGGGGCTGGGTGTCCTTGGGGGCGGATTGGCGGCGGCGTTGGCTGGTGCCATCGTGCAGGCTGGCATTCTGGGCTGGATGCAGGGGGACGAACTGCGTCAGACCCTGGCATCGATTGCAATTTCAATCATCATGGCCGATCTGATGCTGTGGTACTGGGGCGGGCTGACCTATCAGGTTGAGTTGCCCGATGCTCTGGCCGGAGGGCAGCGTCTGCCGGTTCTGGGCGTGGGGTATGCGAATATCCGTCTGGCGCTGATGGGTTTTGCGCTGGTGGTCGGGATTGGCCTGTGGTTCCTGATCCAACGGACGCGCTTTGGCGCGGTGATCCGGGCGGGTGTGGATGATCAGGACATGCTGCGGGCGTTGGGCTATCCGATCAACCGCATCTTTGTTCTCGTGTTTGCCTTGGGCGGCATGCTGGCCGGAATGGCTGGAGTGGTCGCAGCCAGCGCGCTGTCGATTGCGCCGGGGACGGACCTGCAATTCCTGCTGTCTTCGCTGGTGGTGGTGATAGTTGGCGGCATGGGCTCGATCGGAGGGGCCGCCTTGGGCGCGCTGCTGGTTGGTCTGGCCGAGCAATACGGGCTGGCCTATGCGCCTACCTACGGCGTGGTGTTCACCTTTGCGATCATGGTGCTGGTGCTGGCGGTGCGGCCGCAGGGCCTGCTGGGAAAGGCCGAGCAATGAAACAGGCGCTGATCCTTATCCCGCTTTTGATCCTGCCCTTTGTGCTGAACGACTTCTGGCTGACGCAGGTCGCCACACGGTCGCTGATCCTTGGCATCATGGCGCTGAGCCTCAGTTTTCTGGCGACTTATCTGGGCGTTGTCTCGTTCGCGCAGGCCACCATGGCCGGGATCGCGGGCTATACCATCGCGTTTTTCGGCCCCAATACCGTAGGCATAGGGGCTCCGCTGCCGTTCTGGGTCTCGATCCCGCTGGCGCTGATTCTTGCAACCATTTCGGGCGCTCTGGTTGGCCTGATCGCGCGCAGGTCGCGCGGCATTTACGCCATCATGATCACGCTGGCGATTGGCGTGGCGTTCTTCTACTTCACCCGGCAGAATTACACCTTCTTCAATGGCTGGACCGGCTTTTCCGGCGTCCGTGCTCCTGAGATTGCAGGGCTCAGCCTGCGCAACCCGCTGCCGCTGTACCTGTTGTCTCTGGGCATGGCCGCGCTTGCGTTGGCGCTGGTCAGCGGCTTTGTCCGCTCACCGCTGGGCCTGACCATTCAGGCGGTGCGCGACGCGCCCGGTCGTGTGCTGGCACTGGGGATTTCCGTCACCACGCCCATCGTTGCCGCCTTTGCTTTCTCGGGCCTGCTAGCCGGGGCCGGTGGCATCCTGAACGTCTGGTATCAGGAACGTATCTCATCCTTTTCGGTCGGCCTTGGGCCCATCATCGACATCCTCATCATCTCGGTCATCGGCGGGTTGCGTCATCCGGGCGGAGCCTTTGTCGGCGCGGCGGTCTTTGTCCTGCTGGACACCTTCGCCGTCGACCTGATCGACCGCGAGCGGTTCAACACGCTGATCGGTGGCGTGCTGCTGCTGATCGTCATCGTGGCACCGGGCGGGCTGCAACAACTGGCAAGCGACTGGATGGCGCGGCTGCGCCGTCCAGAGGTCAAAGAAAAATCAACTGTCTGAGCACACTCATAGGGAGGAACCTGAAAAATGAATAAGCTCAAAATGGCTGCATCCGCGCTGGCGCTCTGCGCAATGGCGGTCCCGGCATCTGCCGAAGACGTCAAGATCGGCGTGATCTCGATCCTGGAAGGTGCGTTTGCCGCGCTGGGTCAGGATGGCATCCGTGGCGCGGAACTTGCGGTAATGGAAGCCGGCGGTGAGGTTGATGGCAACAAGATCGAAGTGATCACCATGTCGTCCGACGCCAGCCCCGACAGCGCTGTGAACGCGGCGCGCAAGCTGATCGAGCAGGACGGGGTGGATATCATCGTCGGCCCGCTGTCCGGTTCGGAAGGCCTGGCGTTGCGTGACCTGTCGAAATCCTATCCCGGCGTGACCTTCCTGAACGGCTCATCAGCGGCGCAGGATACCACCCTTCGCGACAGTTCCGACAATTTCTACCGCTTTGGCGGCGACGGTGCGCAGTGGATGGTTGGCGTGGGTGACTATGCCTTCAACGACATGGGCTATAAATCCGTGGCCGTCATCGCCGAGGACTATTCCTTCCCCTACACCCAAGTGCTGGGCTTCATGACCGAGTTCTGCGAGGCCGGCGGCAAGGTGCCCGAGAAGTTCTGGACGCCGATCGGCAACAAGGATTACTCCTCGGTCGTCTACTCGATTCCACAGGATGTCGATGCGCTGTTCGTGGCGCTTGGTGGTGCAGATGCGGTCAACTTCCTGACCCAGTACAGCCAGGCGGGCGGTGACAAGCCGATCATTGGCGGCTCGATCACCATCGACCAGTCCATTCTGGACAGCAAAGGCCCGTTCAAGAAACTGCTGGTGGGCGCGCCTGCCGGTACGCCGACCGTTGGCGATTATGACGGCGACGAGTGGAAAGCCTTCACCGCCAGCTATACCGAAGCCTTCCCCGACGGCTTCTCGGCCCCCTCGATCTTTGCGCATCATTACTACATGAGCGCAAAGGCTGCGATGCTGGCACTGGACGAGGTCGACGGCGACCTGTCCGACGATCAGGCGGCCTTCCGCGCGGCGCTGAACGACCTGACCTTTGTTACCCCGACCGGTGGTACCATGCGTCTGGACAAGAACCGCAACGGTATCGTCGATAACTTTGTCACCGAGGTCTACGAGCGCGAAGACGGCTCGCTGGGCAACCGTGTCGTCAAGGTTGTACGCGATGTGAATCAGCTGCTGGGACAAGACGAAGAGGTCTTCCTGGCCTCGGGTCCAGTTAGCCGGGACAACCCCTCGTGCCCGTAAACCACTCACATAACACCGCCAATGCCCTGGAAGTCCGGGGCATTGGCAAACGCTTTGGCGGGTTCTGGGCGGTGCAGGATATCGACCTGACCGTCCGCCCCGGCGAGCGGCGCGCGATCCTCGGGCCGAACGGTGCGGGCAAAACCAGCCTGTTCAACGTCCTGACCGGGGATACCAGCGCCACGACCGGCCAGATCACCCTGTTTGGCGACAAGGTGACGCGCGAGCCGATCAACAAGAGAATTCAACGCGGGCTGCGCCGGACCTATCAGCACGCCCACCTGTTCAACGGCCTGACCGTGCGCGACACGCTGTTTCTGGCTGTGGCCGGGGTGCGCGGCGGCTGGCGGCAGGTGCTACCCTTGCGGAGCGGCGATGACCGGTTGGCCGAGGCCGAGCGCCTGGCCGAAGTGGCTGGTGTAACCGATGTGCTGGACCGCGAAACCTCGGAACTCAGCCACGGGCAGCGGCGGCAGCTTGAGATCGGGATCGCGCTGGCCGAGAACCCGAAGATTCTGTTGCTGGACGAACCGGCGGCGGGGCTTTCGCCCGCCGAGCGTCCGAAACTCAGCGCATTGCTGATGTCGCTGCCCAAGGATGTGACGGTTGTGCTGATCGAGCACGATATGGATATCGCCTTGCAGACCTCGGAAAGCGTTTCGGTCCTCTATAACGGGCGAATGCTGGCGGAAGGTTCACCAGACGACATCATGCGCAATGAAGACGTGCACCGCGTGTATATCGGAGGCGCTCATGGCCACTGATGATCTGCTGGACATTCGCGGGCTGGACCTGCGCTACGGCTCAAGCCATGTGCTGCATGAGGTCGCTCTGAACGTCGGTAACCGCCCGCTGGGCATTCTGGGCCGTAACGGCATGGGCAAAACCAGCCTGTGTAATGCGATCATGGGCCTGCATCCGCATTCGGCGGGAGAAATCTGGTTCGATGGTGTCGATATGACCGGCTTGCCGCCCGAAAAGCGCGCGCAGATGGGAATTGGTTACGTGCCGCAGGGACGGCGGGTGTTCCGGTCTTTGACGGTTGAAGAACATCTGAAGATCGTCGAACGCAAAGGCGGCACGTGGTCTGTTGACCGGGTGTATCATACCTTTCCGCGTCTTAAGGAGCGTCGCCGCAATCTGGGCAACCGCCTGTCGGGCGGGGAACAGCAGATGCTGGCGATTGGCCGGGCCTTGCTGTTGAATCCGCGTCTGATGGTGCTGGACGAACCGACCGAAGGGCTGGCCCCGGCCATCGTCTCGGACGTGATCGATTTGATCGAACTGATCGCAAGCGAAGGCATCGCCGTGTTGCTGGTCGAACAGAACATGCACGCGGCGCTGGCCGCCGTGCAAGACGTCGCCATCATGGTCGGTGGAGAAGTTGTCGAGCGGATGACAGCAGAGGCCCTTGAAAACGACCCGGCGATGCAAAAGCGCCATCTGGGGCTGGAACCCGGGCAGTCGGGCTAACGGGAGGGAGAGAGGATGACAAAAAGAGCTTACGTGATCGGCACTGCCGACACCAAGGGGCCGGAACTTCGATATGTGCGCGACCTGATCGATGCGGCGGGGATAGAGACCGTGCTGGTCAATGTCGGCACCAAAGGCGGTGAGACCGGCGTGGATGTAACAGCCGCCAGCGTCGCTGCTTGCCATCCCGACGGCCCGGCATCGGTGTTCGTGAACGACCGGGGGCAGGCCGTGACTGAAATGTCGCGTGCCCTGACCGCATTCGTACTGGGTCGCGACGATCTGGGCGGCATCATCGGGCTGGGCGGCTCGGGCGGGTCAGGGATCATTGCACCCGCGATGCAGGCTTTGCCGATCGGCGTACCCAAGGTGCTGGTCTCGACTTTGGCCTCGGGCGATGTCTCGGCCTATGTCGGCGCGTCGGATGTGAATATGTTCCATCCGGTGACGGATGTCTCCGGTCTGAACCGGGTATCGCGGAAACTGCTGGGCAACGCGGCCCATGCATTGGCGGGCATGATGGCCAATGCTGTGCCAGAGGCTGCCGACGATCGCCCTGCGCTGGTTCTGTCGATGTTCGGCGTCACCACCCCTGCCGTGCAGGCCATCACCGAAGGGCTGGCGGACGATTACGATTGCCTTGTCTTCCACGCTACCGGCAGCGGAGGCCGCTCGATGGAGCAACTGGTCGATCAGGGCGATGTGGCCGGGGTGCTCGATATCACCACGACCGAAATCTGTGACCTGATCGTGGGCGGGATGCTGAGTGCGGGTGAAGAACGGCTCGACAGCATCGCGCGCAGCAGACTGCCCTATGTCGGCTCGTGCGGCGCACTGGACATGGCGAATTTCTGGGCCCCCGAGTCAGTGCCCGCGCAGTTCAAAGGCCGTAAATTCTATCACCATAACGCGCAGGTCACGCTGATGCGCTCGACACCCGAAGAATGCGCGCAGATCGGTACTTGGATTGGCCACAAGCTGAATGCCTGTGACGGACCGGTGCGGTTCCTGCTGCCGCTGCGCGGAGTGTCGGCTCTGGATATTGAAGGCGGCGCCTTCCACGATCCGGCAGCCAACGATGCTCTGTTTCAGGCGCTGGGCGACACGCTGGTCCAAACCCCTGACCGGCAGTTGGTCGAACTGGACCTGCACATCAACGATCCCGCCTTTGCCGAGGCCGCGATCAGCAATTTCAACGAAATCTATGCAAAGAAGGATACCTGAGATGGCAGTCACAGGACGCGCAGAAATCCTTGGCCGCCTGCGGGCCAAAATCGCAGCAGACAAGGTGATCGTCGGCGGCGGAGCAGGCACCGGCTTGTCCGCCAAATGCGAAGAGGCTGGCGGTATCGACCTGATCGTCATTTACAATTCAGGCCGCTATCGCATGGCTGGACGTGGGTCTTTGGCGGGGTATATGTCCTATGGCAATGCCAACGAGATCGTTGTGGATATGGGGCGCGAGGTGCTGCCCGTTGTCAAAAACGTGCCCGTTCTGGCCGGTGTGAACGCCACGGACCCGTTCTGTATCATGGACAAGTTTCTGGACGATCTGGCCGCGATGGGCTTTGCCGGGGTTCAGAACTTCCCCACGGTCGGCATCATCGATGGACGTTTCCGGCGCGAGCTTGAGGCGACCGGCATGTCCTATGACATGGAGGTCGAGATGATCGCCAAGGCCCGTGAACGCGACCTGCTGACCACGCCGTACGTATTCAGCGCTGACAACGCCGCCGAAATGGCCAAGGCGGGCGCAGATGTGATCGTGGCGCATTTCGGACTGACCACCGGCGGATCAATCGGCGCGGGGGACAGCGCACCGGATATCGCAGAATGCGCGCGGCTTTATGACGAATGGGCCGCAGCGGCGCGGGCCTATCGCGATGACCTGATCTTTATCTGCCACGGCGGTCCGCTGGCCGAGCCGGAGGATGCGCAGAAATTCCTTGACCTCTGCCCTGATTGCCATGGCTTTTATGGTGCGTCATCCATGGAGCGTCTGCCCACCGAGCGGGCGATCACAGCCCAGACCGCCGAGTTCGGCAAGCTGCGCCGCGGCGTCGAACGCTCCAAAGGGGTCGCTTGACGACAAAGCGCCGACGTTCAGAACTATTGCACAATCAAAACACTACCGGAGAATTGGGATGATCGGAAAATTCATGCTTTCGGCGGACACATCGCAGGAAACGCTCGATTGGGGCAAGTTGAAATGGATGAGTAATCCGCCGGCGACAGGTGCCGGGCAGCTTACTGTGATCGAGGTCAGCCTTGCGCCCGGTCATGGCCACGATTTTCACAAACACCCCGATCAGGAAGAAGTCATCTACTGTGTCGCCGGGCAGGTCGAACAGTGGCTTGGCGAGGAAAAGCGTGTGATGGGACCGGGGGATTCGGTTTTCATCGGCGCGGATGTGGTTCACGCCACGTTCAACATCGGCGATTCCAATGCAACGCTTCTGGCCATTCTGGGACCATGTGTCGGAGAAATGGGGTACGAGATTGAAGACGTCGCGGACAAGGCGCCCTGGAACGGTCTGCGGTAGACCCGTATGAAAAAAATGCGCCAGCTACATTCACATGTGCACGCTACCCAAAAAATTCTGGATTTGGCAATCTGGCTCAGACGCTGGATGGTGACGGGAAGCTTGGTTTCTCTTTTGGGCGGGATCAGTGTTGCTCAACTGGGTGTCCGTTGCCAGGTCATTAGGGCCATTTGGAGATTGGACGCTGTGCACCTGCCGGGCTGACAACAGGGCTGGGTTGTTCCGACCGAGAGTGTCAACGCTGCCCGTTTTTCGTCTCCGATCAATCGGTGTCAGTGGACCATAAGAGTGCGAGCTTTCCAAGCTCTCGAAAACCATAACCCGCAAACCTTTACATCTAAATGATAAATTGGCCTCAAATTTCGTTGGGACCAAAAGCATGCGAATTTGACACAAAAGCATGCGAAAATCGCTGCTCCGAAAAAAGAAGAAAGCCCACAACAAATGCGGGCTTTCTTATAGGTCGGGATGAAATTTTCCGGATGGTTATGGCTTATTCCAAAGCTCAAACATCTTTTTGGCTAGAAACATCTCTTCGTAGTCGTCCACCGAAAAAGGCGAGAAGCCGAGGTTTTTGGCCAGCCTTGCAGCCCGGGCCGTGCTGGTTCCATATGCTTTGGCGAGTGTAGAAGTATTGTGGATCTTTCTCTCGGGGCATACGGAATTCAGAAACCGCTCCCCTTTTTCAAAGGGATAGGTTCTGAAGGCAAAATCGGTCACGAGCTCAACAAACCCTGAATATCTGGGGTTGTCCAAGTCTACGCGCACAAGCCATCGGGCGAATGCGCCGAAATCTGTATAAAAACCCGGCACAATCGTTGTAGATGCATCCCGGATCTTCCTGAAAGCGGCATTCAAACCAATCGGGCCCTCCAGGAATGCCTCAAATTCGGACGACCGGCCCCGAACAATCAAACACGCCAATTAAAGGAGAACAGAAGTGACTGCTCAACCAACCCCAGACCAACTTGCAACGCTCAAAGCGGTGGCCCGTGGCTACGTGTCCATTGATGGCGAGCGCGCACCTATATTGGAGACGCCCAAGGACTACGGGATGGAATATGAAGATGTCACGTTCACTGCCGATGACGGCATCAAACTGGCGGCTTGGTTTATCCCAGCTGAAGGCTCTAACAAGCTCATAATTTGCAATCATCCGGCCACCCTCAATCGCTATGGATTTCCGGGCCATATGAACCCCTGGAGCGGTTTTCAGAATGTTGAAGTGAAATTCGGCAAAGTGCACAAAGCATTGCATGACGCGGGCTACAACGTTCTAGCTTACGATCTTCGCAACCATGGTGAAAGCGACTCCGCCCCGGACAACGCTTGGGGTCAGGGCTTTGCAGATGAGTACAAAGACGTCTTGGCGGCATTCGACTACGTCAAATCGCAAGACACGCTGAAGGACATGAAAGTGGGTCTGTTCAATCCGTGCGCCGGTGGTGGTGCTGCGATCCACGCGATGTCTGAGAACCCAGAATACTTCGAGGATGTGAAAGCATTTGTTTGCGCTCAGCCTGCATCAATCAATGTCATGTCCAAGGTAGCCCTTGATGGCATGGGTTTGGGAGAGTTTTACGACACGTTTGTGCAAGAAGTCGAAAATGTCAGGGGGCTGAACCTGAATGAGATGACGCCTCATCTTTTCGCCAAGAACATCAAGATGCCGACCTATATTGTGCAGAACAAAGATGATGTCTGGACGGTCCCGGAAGACGTGCAGACCACCTTTGACCTGCTGCCGAACCCAGACAAGAAGCTGCATTGGATCGAAGACGGCGATACGCGCCGCTTCATTGGCTACAACTTCTTCGGTGAACACCCCGAAACGATGATCGAGTTTTTCGACAAGCACATGGGGTGACGGCAAAGCTCCTGCGGTTGCGGTCAGTTTGTCCAGCTTACGATCAATTGAATTTGGCAGAGGTCATCGAGTGACCTCCGCCCTAAAGGATCACTGATTGAAGAATTCGGCGGCTGCGTCGCAGGACGCTTTCACGGCTTCTGGCTTCCAGTAGAAGTCAACGTGGCTGAACTCATCGAAAGCCCGAACATCTGGGTTGTTCGTCAGCCGATCAATGAAGTTCGTAGAACAGATTGCCGTCGCGGCGCTTGTTCCATAGATGACCATCGTCGGTTGCGTGATCTTATCTGCATAATGCTCGGCAATGGAAATCAGCGACTGCATGGGTTGATCGCCAATATGCTCAGCGGTGAAGTTCTTGACCTTGCCATGGCCAGCAACGCCATCCTTGCCGTAGTAGTTATAGGTGTCGTCTGACATTGGAATGCCCAAGGCGTTGAACTCTTCGCGCGTCATCGTGTCGTTCAGTACAATCGGCCAAGTGTAGTCTGCCTCTCCCGTTTCATACATCTTCTGTTTGGAAGCATTGGCCGCCGCGATTGTTTGGTCGGCAATGCCACGATCCCCCCACTGGAACGCATCGGCTGCCATCATGCCGGACACTGTGACGATCTTCTTGATCCGATGATCGGTAACAGCGGCTGAGGAAATGATCGAACCACCCTGACACACCCCGAGACCATAGATTTCCTCCACGAAGGGAAGCGTGCCGAGGTACGACACCGCGTCCCATGTGTTTTCGATCAACCGGAACATATAGCGGCTTTTCTTGTACTCACCTGGCAAGGCCGGAGAGTCGCCCATACCCAAGTAGTCAAAGCCCAAATAGATGAAGCCGCGCGCTGCCATCTCGGGGCCGTAGGTCGCAGGGATTTGCCCTCTGACTTGAGGGAATGGGCTCGCGCCAACGAGCGTCTTGTATCTCTTGTTCGGATCAAAGTCTTCGGGAAGGTACAGGTCACCAACCAAATCCACACCGAACGATTTGAAGGTTACTTGGTTTTTGCCTGCGCTAAGAGTTTGGGTTGTCATAGTCTTGGTCCTGAGCTGGGTTGAAGGCGGTTTGCCTTGCAAAAGTAAATCGTACAGTTTACTTATTGATGGGAGAGGCTTTTGTAAACAGATCTTTTTACTTATTGAGGCGAAATCCGTGAAGCGTACTGAAAAGAAACGAAAAGATATCATCGACGCAGCCATCGATGAATTCAAAGAGCAGGGATTTCTGGGGGCAAAGACCACCTCAATCGCGAAAAAAGCGAACGTATCGAGTCGCACGCTCTACAATCACTTTGAAAGCAAAGAGGCGCTGTTCGACGCGATCTCAGAGATCATGTTGGAACAAAACCGCAGCATGGAGCCGGTCGCCTACGATCCGGATCGCGACTTCGCTGAGCAACTGAAGGATGCGCTGTGGCACTACGTAGGTGTCATAACAGAAGAGACAGCCATCGGGCTAAATCGCATGGTCTTGTCGGAGCTGATCCGCGATCTCGACCGGTCTCGTAAGTTCTTCACAGAGACCGAAACCCACGATTATCCGATGACACGGTTGATCGGCGAAGCCATGGACGCAGGTGTGATCCGCAAAGCCGATCCGGTTTTTGCGACCAACCAGCTTCTGGGGCTCGTGAAAAACTTCTTCTTCTGGCCGGAGTTCTTTCTTGGCGAGAACCCGACGCCCAAGGACGTACTGGACGATTGCGTCGCCATGTTTCTGGCGCACTACAAAGCGGACGTTTGAGTGGTCGTTACGAAGGGCAGCAAAGTCCGCGTCTTGTCTGTTCATGCTGTGAGCAGAGAACGTCGTTCATACCGAGGCTTCACTTGGTACATGTCGCGGCAAAGGTGTAAAGAGAGCCCCCAAGCGAACATTTTTGAATTTCACCGGGAAGGGCCGGAAAGAGTCCAACCCAACGTCTCTATTTTACTGGATTAGCGCTTCATACTCATCGTGCACGTGGTCGTCGATCAAACCATCATTCCGATAGATCACAGACAAATGGTGCACCAACAGTCAAATTGGATCAGTCAGATGAGACTGTTCAACGGTCTCTGGGCGATTGGGGTAAGTTAAGCGTGATATTTATGGTAAACGCTGTGACATGGATTTGTGCTTTGTTCGTTGCACCATTTGACATTGGCTACCTTTGGTTAAGATAAAGAGGATCTTAGAGGTTCGATGAATTACGATAGACTGGGTTTGATTGTTGCATTGGGAGGCTTGGCTGTCTCCATCTGGGTTGGTGTTGATCAGGCAGCAAAGTCAAGAGATGAGATCTACCAATCACGTGTTCAGGCGAGAGCCAGCACCTGCACAAATCTGGCCGCCCATTACGCTGCTCAGTCTTGGCAGTATGCTGCCGTGGAACCTGACGAATTTGAGCTATATGGCTTGGCACCTGAAACAAAATTCTATGGCGAGGATAATCACGAGCGCCCGCAACCGAACCAACTACTCGAAGTCTTGAGCAACAAGGCCATTGCTGCAGCGCGGGCCATTCAGATTTGTATTAATAGCTACGACGATAAGCCAACCATCGATTTTTGTCTGTCAGCTGCAGTAGACTCCAAAGAAAGCGGCTACTGGGTTGATGACGACACTCCCCCAGATCAGGTTCTTGATCGACCAATCTGTTAATCTAGGCTTTCGACTGGGCCTAGGACAACCTCGTGCTAGTGAACTAGCAAC
This sequence comes from Ruegeria sp. AM9, assembly GCF_056540565.1. Classification (NCBI taxonomy): domain Bacteria; kingdom Pseudomonadati; phylum Pseudomonadota; class Alphaproteobacteria; order Rhodobacterales; family Roseobacteraceae; genus Ruegeria; species Ruegeria sp. AM9. The sequence goes on along the minus strand of NZ_JBQFWY010000003.1, from coordinate 228,194 downwards.
TGTCTGAGAACCTCAAATCAACAAACTGAACCAATACAACGCCCCAAAGCCCATGACGGCACCGATCGAGGTCGACATCACTGGAAAAGAACGAATGTTGGCAGTCATTTGGAACCAGGCAAGCAGATAGAGGGCATTCATCATCCTTGCAGTATTTGCCATGCCTCCAACTGTTCCAGCGAGAAGATTGCTGCCAACCAATCCCTCTGTCCTTCAATCGGCAGCTATTGCTGACCTCTAGCAGCGCCAAGTATTCAGACGGGCTGTTCACTCAACCGGAGATCGCTTCACATAACCGCTTGGGAAACTATGGGATTAATCGCGCACTTGGGTCGTTTCGCGCTTTGGATAAAGATCGTTTCCGCGGAAATATCATAAACAATTCAACCGGCTGTCTCACGTGAGTCGGCATTTCAGTGCCCAAAAAGGGAAGCTTATTTCGAGCAAACTTGAGATTCTCTAAGCTCAAGGTCTAGCGCTATACTAGACACAGTCATTCCAGAGGTGACTACTACTCCAAGAAGAGTGGCGAGAACCGAGATCCTTAATACCGGCAAACGATGCCTGTGCTTTATCCCATAGTAGTTGAGAGCCATGGCAGCCAAAAACAGGCCTACGAAACTATTCCAGATCCACAAAATCGCGCCCAATACGTAAAATATGATCCCGGAAAAAGAATCAGTCCAATCATTCCCACATTTGAGCGCTAAAGAACCTGCAAAAATGAGGGCTGACGCCGCAGCAAAAACCGAAATGTACGCAGCTACACTGTTAATGCGCTTTCCATCCAACCATGGCCCGTACTTCTGACGAAACTCTCGATTCTTCGCTACAGCATCCGGGTTCCACTTTCGCTTCATGTTGGTTTTACCTGTTTGACCGTATCCCTGACAGACTTGGCAAACCATTGGCTCAAGCCGATGTCTAACGCTAACCTATAGAATTCTTCATCTTCTCCCTGCAGACCAAACTTTCGGACGATTGCCCGCGTTCCCTTTGTTATGTCAGTTAAATCACCTGACGATACCCATTCAGGATCTCCGACGACGCCTTCGAACTCTGCTATTGCTGCGCCGGGCAGCTGCGCCCCAAAGAGGAGGTAGCGAAGATACTTTAAGAAATGTGGGTGAGTGTAGATTTCTTCACCTTTTCGACCATTTCTTTCGAAGAGTCCTTTGTGAGAAGCTTTGATCCGCCCAATCTGATATTCGGGTTCGAACCAGTACTTCAGGCGTATGTCTGGGATCGCATTTCGCTCAGTGAGAGAGCTAAGCAGCTCCAGTATAAGTGGACCTTGCTTCTTGTACTGTGCATGGTCCAACTTCGTCTGATCGAACTCTATGCCGGCCAACAGCTTGGTTTCTTTATCTGTGGTTTCAATTTTGTAACTCACGTTATCACCTCGTTCACAAGTTCTAGCTAGCCCGCTGAAATTTCATGCTACAAAACCCTTCAGTAGCGTTTCTTGCTTCGTGTCCCCCTAGGTAGCTTGTTGGATTTCCTTTGGTTCGCGCCAGTTTGCAAAGCCTGAAGATTGCGCGTTGAATCTGAACCGCCTTTCGAACGGGGCATGATGTGATCAACTTGCCACCCCATTCGGCTGTTTTTCCCATAAGACGATTTGTAGATCAGATTCCCTTCACTATCTCGCCTGTATTGGTTCGGGTTCTTACCCCTAACTTTTCGTGCCTTCCGCCAGGCAATCTGTGCTTTTGGGTTTGTTGAGTACGGCATCTTATCTCTTTCAGCTGGATCTCACTTAGTTGGTGCTGTCACGCAGCCAGCACGGCTGCGTGATCAATTCAGACCGGCGTACATGTCATGCCGTTGCGTTTCGCGTTGGAAATGCAGTCGCTTTTGTTCATGTAACCTTCGCTTGATGCGCCGACGATGCGGCCGTTCGAGGCGGTACGGCGCCAGCGCCAATTGCTCGCGTTGTCGCGATAGATTTCCCATTTGTCACCGTAGACAGTGCAACTCTCAGTCATAGCAAAACTCCTTTTCATAACGTTTGCTGTTACTTTTTCTGTAGCCCCCATTCGATTCTGTCAACACCTTTTCATAACCCTTGGTGTTACTTTTTATTTTTGACATCTGATTCGCTTTCCATTACACGACGCGTTATGGAAAAGGTGGACAACCACCATGACGCTTAGAGGTTTTTGGATGCAGGTGGCGTTTGAGTCCCGCTCGTTAGGGGACTTGTGCAACAGTGGTTACCGTTTAGTTCGTACTTTGGGAGAAGACGCAGCCGAGAACGTCAAAGACCTTTTGTACTACCTGGATGCAGCGCCAACATTGGCCGACCTTAGCAAATCGCCTCCGGTGCTTAGAAATCAAGTTGTCGAACAGAAAAGACCAATGTTTACAGTTGGTAAGGCTGGAACAGGGCAGATACTGTTCATGCCGTTCGAGCATCGGCCAGACCAAGGTTTAGACAGTATCCGAAGCGTGAGCGTCATTTCTGTGGGAGGAACAGTATGACAGACAGCGCTATTCAGAGCTTTAAGCCAGATTACGCACCGCGTGCGCCAGGTGAGCATTTGCGTCGCTTTCTAGAGGCGCGCGGGATTAAGATCGTTGATTTCGCGCGCCGAACCGGTCGCCCGACAAAGACCATCAGTGAGATTATTTCTGGAAAGGTCGCAATAACTCCGGAGACAGCGCTGCAGTTTGAGCGCGTTCTAGGTGAGAGCGCAGGTTTCTGGTTGGCCCTTGAGGCCAACCATCAGCTTGCCAAAATTCGTGATCGTGAAACAGAAGCCGCAACATCGAAGGACGCGATTGAATGGGCAAAGAACTTTCCAATCGCAGAAATGCTCAAGCTTAAGCTCTTAGACGCAAAACCTAAGGGCTCAGAGATCGTAGATGCCGTCTTAAGAGCATTTAGCGTTAGTAGTATTTCGGCTTGGGATGAGCATTGGCAAAAACGATTGGATCTTTCTCGGTTCAAGCAACAAGGACACAACAGGATCGATCCATATGCCGTAGCGGTTTGGCTTCGACGTGCTGAGGTAGCCGCTGATCGAATAGATACAGCTCCTTATTCCGAGCAAGAATTCAGAAGCAAACTACCTGTTTTGCGGAAGCTTTCGCTCGAACCCTGGGACAATATCTCTGAGAAGTTGATGTCTGAGTGCGCCGAGGCTGGCGTTGCCGTTGCGCTCGTACCTATGGTTTCCAATACTGGCCTTAGGGGAGCAGCATATTGGGCGACAAAAGACAAAGCAGTAATAGTTCTCAGTGATCGCCTAAAGCGTGAAGCAAATGTTTGGTTCTCATTCTTTCACGAGGCGTGCCACATCTTAGAGCACAGCAAAAAAGCGGTGTTTATCGACCAAGAAGATAGTGGAACCGGAGGACGTGACATTGAGGCCGAGGCGGATCAGTTTTCGGCTGAAATATTGGTCCCAGAGGATGTTCTAGAGAGCTTTGTCAGCAAATTCGGAAACTACGTCCCTAGAATGAAAGCCGAAACTTTCAAAGGTTTCGCACGCCAACACGCCGTTCCTCCAGGGTTACTTCTGACCAGGTTGCAGCATCACAAAATTATTCCTCAAAGAACTTCATTGGTGAGCGTTAAGCGCAAGGTCGAGTTCACAGTCGTAGACTAATACTCACTTCGGAGTAACGACTTTGAGCACTTTGCTAACATGCTATGACGCTGACAAATACTGAGATGTTGAGCATACAACAATTCTCTTCGCCCCTCTCCTTGAGCAATTCTGCGGTAGCGTTCGTGCCGGGCGTGTCGGACTCGCTGTTCAAGCACTGCGGTTCCCACCCTAAGGGCGCGTTTCGCTGGGAAGACTAACCCGGCAAGAAAGCTGGCTAAAACTATCAAACTCATGACCTGCGAGGGCAAAGGGCAAGAACCTCAGCAATCGTGACCCCAAAGGCTACGTAGTAAGTTTGTTCACGTTCTGATCTCAAGAGCCGCCTTCAGGCGAGCGAATTCGCAAGCTTATGCTCCAAATTCGCACTCTTATGGTTCATTCACAATCGGTTAAAGTGGTGAGCCGTGCAGGATTCGAACCTGCGACCCACTGATTAAAAGTCAGTTGCTCTACCAACTGAGCTAACGGCCCACTCTTTTGTCTGGATCTTGTCGATCCGTGGCGCTCTCTAAGGCATTTTCCCAACTGGGTTCAAGCCCTTATTTTGCACCTCGTTTCGCCTTAACCTAACTTGTTTCCGGCGCCCCGATAGGCGGCCTAATTAGGCAGGTGGCGCGGGGGGGTCAACCCCTTTTTTCAGGAATCTTCTCCGCAGGGTGGATTCCTTTCCAACGCAGGGTTATACGCGCGCCATGCAACGAATACTGACCTCGGGTTTGCCCTTCATGAAGATGCACGGGCTGGGCAATGACTTTGTCATTGTCGATGCGCGCACGCAAAGCGTTGAGATTACGCCTGCCCTGGCGCGGGGAATCGGGCATCGGCAGTTCGGCGTCGGATTCGACCAGTTGGCAGTGATCGAAAGCGGCGAATCGGATGCGCATCTGGTGTTCTACAATGCCGACGGGTCGACCTCGGCCGCGTGCGGGAATGCCACGCGCTGTATTGCACGGTTCCTGATGGAGGAAACCGGCAAATCCGAGCTGACCCTGACCACAGAACGCGGCACCCTGTACGCTTGCGATGCGGGTGAGGGGCTGACCTCGGTCAACATGGGGCCGCCGCAGTTGGACTGGCAGGAGATCCCGCTGGCCGAAGAAGCCGACACGCTGGAACTGCCGATTGAAGGCGGACCAACCGCCACCGGCATGGGCAACCCGCACTGCACCTTCTTTGTCGAGGATGCCGAAGCCATCCCCTTGACGGAATTTGGCGCGCGCTACGAATACCACCCGCTGTATCCCGAACGCACCAATGTGCAGGTGGCACAGGTCGTAGGCCCCGACCACATCCGGATGCGTGTCTGGGAGCGGGGCGTGGGCATCACGCTGGCCTCGGGGTCGTCTTCCTGCGCAACCGCCGTTGCCGCTGCACGACGCGGCCTGACCGGGCGCAAGGTGCAGATCGATCTGGACGGCGGCACGATCTGGATTGACTGGCGCGAGGACGGCGTCTGGATGACCGGACCCACCTGCCAAGTGTTTTCGGGCACCCTGACCCCGGAATTCCTGAGGACGCTGAGATGAGCGCGCCCAAATTCACCACTCTGGGCTGCCGCCTGAACGCCTATGAGACCGAGGCGATGAAGGAGTTGTCGCAACAGGCCGGCCTGACCGATGCCGTTGTGGTAAACACCTGCGCAGTGACGGCCGAGGCGGTACGCAAGGCTCGGCAGGAAATTCGCAAGCTGCGCCGTGAAAACCCGAATGCACGGCTGATCGTGACCGGCTGTGCAGCACAGACCGAACCCGAAACCTTTTCCGGAATGGAAGAGGTCGATGCCGTTATCGGCAATACCGAGAAGATGCAGCCCGACACATGGAAAGGCATGGCGGCGGATTTCATCGGCCAGACCGAAGCCGTACAGGTCGACGACATCATGTCGGTCACCGAAACCGCCGGACATCTAATCGATGGATTCGGTACCCGTTCACGCGCCTATGTGCAGGTCCAGAATGGATGCGATCACCGCTGCACCTTCTGCATTATCCCCTACGGCCGCGGCAACTCGCGCAGCGTCCCTGCGGGCGTGGTGGTGGATCAGATCAAGCGGCTGGTGGACCGGGGCTATAACGAGGTCGTTCTGACCGGCGTGGACCTGACCTCATGGGGCGCGGATCTGCCCGCGCAGCCCAAACTGGGCGATCTGGTCATGCGTATCCTGAAACTGGTGCCGGACCTGCCGCGCCTGCGGATCAGTTCCATCGACTCGATCGAAGTGGACGAGAACCTGATGCAGGCCATCGCTACCGAGCCGCGCCTGATGCCGCATCTGCACCTGTCGCTGCAACATGGCGACGACCTGATCCTGAAACGGATGAAACGCCGCCACCTGCGCGACGATGCCATCCGATTTACCGAAGAAGCTCGCAAACTGCGCCCCGAGATGACCTTTGGTGCGGATATCATCGCCGGGTTCCCAACCGAATCCGACGCGCATTTCGAGAACTCGCTGAAACTGGTCACCGACTGCGATCTGACCTGGTTGCACGTCTTCCCCTATTCCAAGCGTGAAGGCACCCCAGCGGCCCGGATTCCACAGCAGATCAACGGCAATATCATCAAAGCCCGTGCCGCCCGCCTGCGCGCCGCAGGCGATGCTCAGGTCGCCAAACACCTGACCGCCCAGATCGGCAAAACCCATCACATCCTGATGGAAACCCCCCATATGGGCCGCACCGAGCAATTCACCGAGGTTACTTTCACCACCCCCCAGCCTGAAGGCCAGATCGTGACCGCCAAAATCATAAGCGCCACCGCGACTCAGCTCACAACCTGATCCGCACTTCATCTGGCCAAAAAATTCCCGGCGGAGTGAGCGGTGAAAAAGAAATCGTCCAGTGGACGATTTCAACCGCGAGCGGGCGGAGCCCCGGAATTGGCCGCAGGCCAAGAAGGGGCTGGCCCCTTCACCCCTCGAAAACAAAAAACCCCCGCAGCCGATGGCGCGGGGGTTTTTTGTTTTTAGGAAGATCAGCGCTTAGTGCTTCTTCTTGCCCTTCACAGCAGCCCACAGGCGCTTGTTGACCAGATACAGCAGCACCGACAGCACCGACAGGAAGATCACGCCGACGAAGCCCGAGTATTTGCGCTCCATCATCTTCGGCTCGGCTGTCCACATCAGGAAGGCGGCGACATCCTCGGACATGGCCTCGACCGTGGCCGGGTGACCATCGGTGAACTCGACCTGATCGTCGGACAGCGGCGGTGCCATCGAAATCCAGCCGCCCGGGAAGGCGGTGTTTTCGTACAGGACCGTGCCGGCCTCTTCCTTTTCGTGGCCGGTATAGCCATCCAGCAACGAGGCTATGTATTCCGCACCACCCATGCCTTTGAACAGCTGGTTGATACCCAGACCGTAGGGGCCGTGGAACCCGGCGCGGGCCTTGGCCATCAGGCTCAGGTCCGGTGCGCCGACACCGTCATTGGCCGGGAAGTGATCGGTCGGGATCGCCGGGCGGAAATCGTCCAGCTCGGGATCGAACACTTCAAAGTTGCCCGCCGCGTAGGCGATGACTTCTTCTTCCGAATAACCCAGCGCCTCAAGATCGCGCAGAGGCACGTATCTCAGACCGTGGCAGGCTGCACAGACCTCGGTATAGATCTGAAGGCCGCGCTGCAGCTGGTGCTTGTCCCAGGTGCCGAAGGGCCCCTCGAACGAAAAGTGGAAGTCCTCGATATGCTGCTCGCCGCCACCTGCTGCGAAAGACGCAGCAGGAGCAAGGGCCAGAGCAAACGCGGCACCGATTGCAAGTTTCTTGAACATGTTTCCGGTCCCTCTTCTTACTCGGCCGGCGTGGCGTCGGCGTCAGCCTTGCCATAATGCGCGTTGAAGTCTTCTTCGATGGTCTCGGGCTGTGCCAGAGGTTTCTCGATCACACCGAGGATCGGCAGGATCACGAAGAAATAGGCGAACCAGTAGGCGGACGCGATCAGCGAGAAGGTCGCATAGGGCTCCTCGGCAGGCATCGCACCCAGCCACATCAGGGCAAAGAAGTCGATGATCAGCAGGTAGAACCACCATTTGAACATCGGACGGTACTTGCCCGAACGCACGCTCGAGGTGTCCAGCCATGGCGCCAGGGCCATGGCCAGGATCGCACCGAACATCGCGATCACACCAAAGAACTTGGCGTCGACGATGCCGCCGGTGATGAAGCTGGCGAACTGAACGACCCAGACCTCACCGGTGAAGGCGCGCAGGATCGCGTAGAACGGCAGGAAGTACCATTCGGGCACGATATGCGCAGGTGTCACCAGCGGGTTGGCTTCGATGTAGTTGTCCGGGTGGCCCAGATAGTTCGGCATGAAGCCGACAACTGCCCAGAACACGACCAAGATCACGGCCAGCGCGAACAGGTCCTTGATCACGAAGTAAGGCCAGAACGGCAGCGTGTCTTTCTCGGCCTCGGCTTTCGAGCCACGGCGCACTTCAACACCCGTGGGGTTGTTGTTGCCGGTGGTGTGGAAAGCCCAGATGTGCACGATCACCAGCGCCGCGATAACGAACGGCAGCAGATAGTGCAGCGAGAAGAAGCGGTTCAGCGTGGCGTTGTCCACCGCGGGTCCGCCCAGCAGCCAGGTCTGGATCGCGTCGCCTACGAAGGGGATCGCGCCAAACAGGCCGGTGATCACGGTCGCGCCCCAGAAGGACATCTGACCCCAGGGCAGAACGTAGCCCATGAAGGCGGTGCCCATCATCATCAGGTAGATCAGCATCCCGATGATCCAGGTGATCTCACGCGGGGCTTTGTACGAGCCGTAGAACAGGCCACGGAAGATGTGGATGTAAACCGCAACAAAGAACAGCGACGCGCCGTTCATGTGCAGGTAGCGCAGCATATAGCCGCCATTCACGTTGCGCATGATGTGTTCGATGCTGGCGAAGGCCAGATCAACATGCGGGGTGTAGTGCATCACCAGAACGATACCGGTGACGATCTGCAGCGCCAGGCAGAACGCCAGGACGATGCCCCAGATCCACCACCAGTTCAGGTTCTTGGGGGTGGGGATCATGATGGTGTCGTAAATCAGGCCGACGATGGGCAGGCGGCTGTTCAGCCACTTCTCGCCGTTTGTCTTCGGCTCGTAATGATCGTGGGGAATTCCGGACATCTGGGTCTCCCTTAGCCGAGCTTGATGGTTGTCGCATCCACCCATTCAACGGGCGGAACGGGCAGGTTTTCAGGCGCGGGGCCTTTGCGGATACGACCGGCAAGGTCATAGTGCGAGCCGTGGCAGGGGCAGAACCAGCCGCCGAAATCACCGGCATCGCCCAGAGGTACGCAACCCAGGTGGGTGCAAACGCCCATCTGGACGATCCATGCACCGGGCGCTTCGCCTTCGGGCGACGGCATCACGCGGTTGGCGTCGGTCGCAGGGGCATCGGCAGGCAGGTTGAAGTTGCGCGCCAACGGATCAGGCAGCGCATCTACGCCTTCAGCGTCCTGCTCCTTGGCCTCTTGAATCTCGGCACCGGTACGGTGACGGATGAATACGGGCTTACCCAGCCATTTCACCGTCAGCTGCGTGCCCGGCTCGACACCGCTGACGTCCTGGCGAATCGAGGACAGCGCCTGAACGTCTGCCGATGGGTTCATTTGGTTGATCAGGGGCCATACGGCTGCACCCGTCGCAACGACACCTGCGCCGCCAGCGACGTAGTAGAGGAAATCTCTGCGGGTGCCTTCGTTGTCTTCTGCGTGGGACACGAGGTTTTCTCCGATTCCGGCGCCCGCGATTGCGGGCAAACATGCATCAGCACCGCATCAAAGCGGCGTCTCATCGCGGCTATCTAGCCGGGAGAAATCGGTTCGTCCAGCGGTCATAGGCGCGCACTACGCCGCATCTGGGCATTCATGTCACAACGAAGGGGTGATTTTTCAAGTTTTGGACAGGTTTAAGCGGGGAAATCCGCCGGTCACCGGCCATCGGGGCCAATGTGATTCGCGTCAGATGCGCCTCGCCGGAAAAACCCGCGCCGGGCCGGATTCCACCTGACTGGCGATGCCGGATCTGCAAGATTCTGACCCAGTTTCGCCACGCAATTTTCACCTTTCGGGAAATCCGTGGCCCCGAAAAAACTGAGTTGAAAATAGATATTTTGTAGCGGCTTATGCGGGTTGGTTTTCGATTGCACTTTTAACGGGAATCTACCAAGGGCCGGAGTAAGCCCAACCTCAGCAGGACATTTCCCATGCCAAAGTTCATTCCAATTGCGCTGACCCTCACCCTAACCCTTGCGTCCCAGGCGTCGGCCGCCGGTGACCCGGCCAAAGGTGAAAAACTCTATAACCGCTGCTCGTCCTGCCACGCGATCATCAAAGATGGCGAGGTTCTGGTCAAAGGCGGCATTACCGGACCGAATCTGTACGGTGTGGTGGGCCGCGTCGCAGGAGCCGAAAATGATTACCGCTATGGCAGCGAGCGCCTGCCGGTCGGCATGTTCACCGACGACATGATCCGCGCCGGCGATGAAGGGCTGGTCTGGACCGAAGATAACATTGCCGCCTATTCGAAAGACCCGATCGGTTTCATTCGGGAATTTCTCGATGACGAAAGCGCGCGCCCGAACATGAGCGTGAAGCTGAAAAAAGGCGCCGACGACATCGCCGCCTATCTCGCCACGTTCAGCGCCCCCTGATCAACCATGCGCTGGCCCTGCTCGTCACCACGGCCAGCGCATCTGAATCAGGCTCAGCCCTCGGGGCGGGTCGCAACCATGCTGGGCCGTTCGTTGAACGCAGCAAACCAGTCACTCAGCGCGTCATTGCCCTTGCGCCAATTCCGCGCATCGTGGCGCAGGTCCAGATAGCCCAGCGCACAGGCCACGGCCACCTGCCCCATATCCAGCGGCCCCGACAGATGCGCCATCCAGCGCTGGTTCAGCGCGGCACAAGCCCGGTCGATCTTGCCCCATTGCGCATCCAGCCAGGTGTCCCACTGCTTGTCCTCGGGACGCAGGCGCGCCTCATAGGCCATCCCCACCGCCGAATCCAGAATACCGTCGGCCAGCGCCTCCAGCGTCAGCACGTCCCAGCGCCCGGCCCCCTCGGGGTACATCCCCGCCTTGGCCCGCGCATCCAGAAACGCGCAGATCACGCGGCTGTCGAACAGGGTCGGACCATCCGACCGCTCCAGCGCCGGAATGCGTCTCAGCGGCACCTTGCCCTGCAGCTCGTCCGCCGGAGCCAACGGAGTGGTGGCGACGTTTAACACCTCGACGTCCTCAAGCTGGCCGGTTTCGTGCAGCAAAACCATCACCTTGCGCACATAGGGCGAGGTTGGACTGTGATAGAGTTTCATTCGCGCTCTCCTTAGGTTGCAGCGACCTTACAGGACGGTCATGGAAACAAAACCCGTCAATTGGGTGGGGCGCAAAGCCTCTTGCACAAGTGACCGGGCCTTGGCACAGTCCACCCCGTTCTCAGGGCGGGGTGAAATTCCCCACCGGCGGTATGCGGGCATGATCCGTAAGCCCGCGAGCGGCCCCGCAGTGTCCACGATCCGAAAAGTGGGAACCGGTTTTCGGACAAATCGTGAAACCACCAAAGGGTGTCAGCAGATCTGGTGAGAGGCCAGAGCCGACGGTTACAGTCCGGATGAAAGAGAACGTGCAGCGTGCCGGTGATGCGGCGCGCCTGCCCGTGATCGCCTTGGGTGACGTGTCTGTTACGAAAGGAGATCATGATGACACACACCCGCTATGCTTTTATCAAAGCCAACTGGCATTCCGATATCGTGGACCGTGCGCTGGACGGGTTTCTTGAACTTATCCCCGCCGAGCAAGTCGATGTCTTCGACGTCCCCGGCGCGTTCGAGATGCCCTTGCTGGCCCGCGATCTGGCCCAGACCGGCCAATACGCTGCCATCGCCTGTGCCGCTTTTGTGGTGGATGGCGGCATCTACCGGCACGATTTTGTGGCCCAAGCCGTGGTCGATGGGTTGATGCGCGCAGGCATGGATACCGGCGTTCCGGTCCTGTCGGTGTCGCTGACCCCGCATCAATATCAGGAAACCGAACACCACAACGCAATCTATCGCGCGCATTTCGTGGAAAAGGGGCGCGAGGCCGCGCAGGCCGCGCTGACGATCACCAAAACCCGCGCAAAAGTCGCGCAGGCGGCCTGATCTTCATCTTTTCACAAATACTCAAACGCGCTGCCCACCGGGCAGCGCATCCCGCCCCAAACCGCAAATCCGCTTGAGGCCCCGGGCCTTGCCCGCTAATCACAACCCTCAAAGGAGCACGCCCCATGTCGATGAACAGCTTTGGACACCTCTTCCGCGTCACCACCTGGGGTGAAAGCCACGGGCCCGCTTTGGGTGCGACCGTCGACGGCTGCCCGCCGGGCGTTGCGATTGACGAGACGATGATCCAACACTGGCTGGACAAGCGCAAACCGGGGCAGAACAAGTTCACCACTCAGCGGCGCGAACCCGATCAGGTGAAAATCCTGTCCGGCGTGTTCGAAGGCCAGACCACCGGTACGCCCGTCCAGCTGATGATCGAGAACACCGATCAGCGCTCGAAAGACTACGGCGATATCATGGACAAGTTCCGTCCGGGTCACGCCGATATCACCTATTGGCAGAAATACGGTATCCGCGACTATCGCGGTGGCGGGCGCAGCTCGGCCCGTGAAACCGCATCGCGGGTTGCCGCAGGTGGCTTGGCGCGCGAGGCGATCAAACAAATCGCACCAAATGTGCAGATCACCGGCTATATGACGCAGATCGGCCCGCACAAGATCGACCGCGCCAATTTCGACTGGTCGCAAATTGAACAGAACCCGTTCTGGACACCTGATGCCCAAGCCGCCGAAGACTGGGCCACCTATCTGGACGACCTGCGCAAGTCCGGCAACTCGGTCGGTGCGGTGGTCGAGGTTGTGGCGCGCGGCGTCCCCGCCGGGCTGGGTGCACCTGTTTACGCCAAGTTAGACACGGATCTGGCCGCTGCGATGATGTCGATCAACGCGGTGAAAGGCGTCGAGATCGGCGAAGGCATGGCCGCCGCTGAACTGACCGGCGAGGCCAATGCCGACGAGATTTTCATGGGTCAGGACGGCCCACAATACAGCAGCAACCACGCGGGTGGCATCCTCGGCGGCATCTCGACCGGGCAGGACGTTGTGGTACGGTTTGCGGTCAAACCGACCTCGTCGATCCTGACCACGCGCAAGACGATCACCAAGTCGGGCGAAGAAACCGAGATCATCACCAAAGGCCGCCACGACCCTTGCGTCGGCATCCGCGCCGTGCCGGTGGGCGAGGCGATGATGGCCTGCGTGATCCTTGACCACCTGCTGCTGCACCGCGGCCAGATCGGAGAGAACCGTGGACGGATCGGCTGATCTGCGCACCCGCCTGCGCGCGGTGGTCGCGCAGCGGATGGAAACCGATCCGGCACATGACCTGGCCCATCTGGACCGGGTCTGGGTGAATGCTCAGAACATCGCGGATGAGGCGACGGACCGGTCCGTATTGCTGGCCGCCTGTTACCTGCATGACCTGGTCAATCTGCCGAAAGACGACCCCGAACGCCATCTGGCCTCGCGCAAGTCGGCACAGGATTCAGAGCCTATTCTGCGGGAATTGGGCTATCACGATACCCAGATCAGCGCGATTCAGCACGCCATCGAAGCGCATAGTTTCTCGGCCAATATCACGCCCGAAACGCCCGAGGCCTGCATTCTGCGCGATGCGGACCGGCTGGATGCGCTTGGGGCGATCGGGGTGGCGCGGAACTTTTCCGTCTCGGGCGCATTGGGGCGGACACTCTATGATGCGGCTGATCCCTTTGCTGCGAACCGCCCACTGGACGATCTTGCCTTTTCGATCGACCATTGGAAGGTCAAACTGTTGGCCCTGCCGGATGACATGCTGACCGAGGGCGGCTCGGCGTTGGCGCGGCGACGCACCCAACGGATGGTCCGGTTTCTGGAAGAGTTCGCCGACGAGATCGGCCACCCGTTGCCCGCAGACTGGTCGAATTCCCGCGCCGGACATTGATCTTTGACAGCCAAAGGCGCAGGGTCGCGCCGATGGCAAAACCCTTAACATCGCATCGACCTGTGCTGGCCGTATCGCTGAAACTCAGCGCGCTGGTGCTGTTCACCGCAATGCAGGCGCTGGTCAAAGCCTTGTCGGACGATTTCCCGCCCGGAGAGATGGTGTTCTTCCGCTCGCTCTTTGCGGTTCCGGTGATCATCGGCTGGCTGGTCTATCGCGGTGAACTGGCGCAGGGGTTGGTCGTCAAAAAACCGATGGGGCATTTCTGGCGCGGGGTTCTGGGCACCAGCGCCATGGGTCTGACCTTTACCGGCCTCAGCCTGCTGCCCCTGCCCGAGGTCACCGCGATTGGCTATGCCACGCCGATCTTCACCCTGATTTTGGCGGCGGTCATGCTGGGCGAACGCATCCGCATGATCCGTATCGGCGCGGTTGCCATCGGCCTGCTTGGGGTTTTGATCATGATCTGGCCCCGGCTGGGTGGCAACAACATGGACACCGCCGCCACCATCGGCGCGCTCTGCGTGCTGGCGGCGACCATGGCGCGGGGCTTCGTGCAGATTCACATCCGGCAGCTGGTGCAAGTCGATCATCCCGCCGCCGTGGTGTTCTATTTCTCGCTGACCGCCACGCTGTTGTCGTCCCTGACCGCCTTTTGGGGCTGGACGATGCCGACGTGGGAACAGGCTCTAATACTGGCCTGCATGGGGTTAGTCGGTGGCGTGGCGCAAATTCTGGTGACTTCGTCCTATCGCTTTGGGCAGGCCTCGATGCTGGCCCCATACGATTACACGACCATGCTGTTTGCCATCGTCATCGGCTATGTCTGGTTCGACGAGTTGCCGACGCTTGTGATGCTGGGCGGCGCGGCTCTGGTGATCGCAGGCAACGTGCTGGTCATCCTGCGCGAACGCCAACTGGGTGTGGATCGGGGCAAGGACAAATCGGCCCCGGACCCTAAGGCCTGATCTTTACCTTTGCCGAACTTCGCTTAGGTTGGGCGCAACATCAGGAAAGGTTCCGCGCATGAGCGACGCACAAGATCACAAGGAAAAGATGCAGAAGGTGCAGGCCCAGCACCGGAAAAAGGTCTCCGAGGCCGTCGACCCGGAGCGCGGGCTGGTGCTGATCAACACCGGCAAGGGCAAGGGCAAATCCTCGGCCGCGTTTGGCGTTGTGATCCGGGCGCTTGGCTGGGGCCAGAAGGTGGCCGTGGTGCAGTTCATCAAGGGCAAGTGGAAAACCGGCGAGCGGCGCTTTTTCGAGGAACGCGATCTGGTGACTTGGCACACGATGGGCGAAGGCTTCACTTGGGACACGCAGGACAAGGAACGTGACATCGCCGCCGCCAACGCCGCCTTTGACAAGGCCCGCGCCCTGATGGCCAGCGGTGACTATGATCTGGTGGTTCTGGACGAGATCAACATCGCCCTGCGTTATGAATACCTGACAGTGGATCAGGTGATCGACGGACTGAATGAACGGTCCAACAAGACCAGCGTGTTCCTGACAGGCCGCGACGCGCCGCAAGCGCTGCGGGACTATGCCGATCTGGTCACCGAGATGACCGAGGAAAAGCACCCGTTCCAAGCCGGGATCAAAGCCCAGCGCGGCGTCGATTTCTAAATTTTAGAGCCTGAGCAGCCCCGCCCCGGGGCTGTTACCCCATCGGATTCTCATTGAGAAACCGAACCGATCCGCGGCGGCTTGCGGCGCTGGCTGGCAGAGTTTCCGGCAGGCCACGCTCTGCTTTGGGTGTCTTGTCGACATAGGCGCAGAAGTCATCGTCACAGCAGCAGCCGCAAGCTGTGGCTGCCTCGTGCCGTGCCATGATTTCGTCCAGCGGATCGCCCATGTCTTACCCCGATCATTCGTTTCCGAGGCGGCGGCAAGCTCTCACCGTTTCATGCGCTAAGCCCGCAAACCGCCTCGAAACCCTGTGCCGGATGCCTGCGCATCTGGCGCTATGCATTATCTGACTATTTTAGTCGGAATTTTCAAGGGCAAAAACGCGCCCCAAAATTCTTCGGGGCGCGATGTGACGAGCGATCAGGTCCCCTGCGGCTGCGGGTCCAGTGTGACCGACCACAATTCGGTATCGGCACGATCCATCAGGCGCACGGTCATCTGCTGGGTCGCGCCGTCAATATCGACCAGGCCAAAGAACTGCAGACCAGCGCTGGGGGGCAGATTGGCCCCCTGTTCCTTGGTCGGCGCTTTGACGAATTTCACCTCTGGTCCAAACGTGCCGTCCAGCGCATTCGGACCAAAGGTTCCGGCATGCAGCGGTCCGGACACAAACTCCCAAAACGGCTCAAAATCCTGAAATTGCGCTTTGTTAGGGTCATAGTAGTGCGCGGCGGTATAGTGAACATCCGCCGTGAACCACACCGTGTTGGCAACCTCTTCGGTTTTGATGAAGCGCAACAGGTCGGCGATCTCCAACTCACGGCCCTTCGCCGGGCCGTTGTCGCCATTCGCGATCGCTTCGACCCCTTTCCGGTCCTTCCACCGGTCCCAGACGGTCAATCCGATCGGCATGTCTGAGGCGATGACCTTCCACGTGGCCTGAGACGCAGCAAGCGCGCGTTTCAGCCACGCCAGCTGCTCGGCGCCCAGAATGCGCGACTTGTCGGTGGTTTCATCCTCCATCGACGGACCGTTCGGCCCGCGATAGCTGCGCAGATCCAGAAAGAAAACGTCCAGCATCGGACCGTATGAGATCTTGCGATACACTCGCCCCGGCTCGGCTGGCGTGATCCGCAGCGGTGTCATCTCGTGAAAGGCACGGCCCGCGCGGGATTGCAGAACATGTACCGATTTCTCAGTATAGCGGTTGTCCGAGATCAGGTCCTTGGCATCCGACCAGTTGTTAACAACCTCGTGGTCATCCCACTGGAAGAAGGTCGGGCAGACGGCATTCATCGCACGCACATGCTCGTCCATCATGTTGTATTTCCACTGGGCGCGAAATTCGTCCAGCGTTTCGGCCACCTTGCGTTTCTCGTCGATCAGAGTGGTGTTTTTCCAGATCAGCCGGCCGTCCTTCTCGACCTCGTCCTGCATCGGGCCATCGGCATAAACCGTGTCGCCCGAGTGGATGAAGAAATCGGGCCGGTGCTGCGCCATGGTGGCATAGGTGCGCATCCCTTCGTCATCAATGCCCCAGCCCTGCCCGGCGGTATCCCCCGACCAGACAAAGCGGATATTACGACGCTCGGACGGGGCAGTGCGGAATTGGCCAATAATAGGCTCTGATACGACATTGAAGTCGCTCAGATCAGCGGCCACGAAGCGATAGAAGATATCCTGATCCGGGGGCAGCCCGTCGACCAGTCTTTTCACTGCAAAATCACTGTTCGGGATGGCGTCCATCGGGCTCAGCTTGCGGGCGTCGGCAAAGCTCTCGGTGGTCGACACTTCCATCATCACCCGCGCGGGGCGATCCGTGCGGGTCCAGATCATGCCCGAGTTCATGTCCACATCGCCGGACTGCACGCCATGTGTGAACACCGGGCGCGACGCGGCACGACTGATCGCGGGCATGGACAGAGACGCGGCAAATGCGGTGCTGCGGGCCAGAAAAGCACGGCGGTTGGGGCGAAGGATCCGGGTCATGGGGGCTCTCCTGTCTGATGACCCTTGCGGGCCACGCAATTGGTGAGCGGCAGTGAGCCGCCTGTTTGTAAAACAAGCGGCTCAGAGTCTTGAAAGCATCACGATGGTATTGTGACACCTATGGATACCCTGCTCAGGCGGCAATCCTCTGTTCCGGCGTGCTGAGCGAGATGACGGCGACCACCGCCGCGCCGTTCAGCCAGTAGTATATCGCATCCAGGCCCGAAAACCCAAACAGGCTGGGTACGGCCAGGAACACGACGCCAACCAGCAGATCGACGGCCAGATGGAACTTGTAGGGCAGCACCCGCCAGATACCCAGATGGTGATCGGTCAGCACGGTCAGCACAAAGGCCGCAATGCCGGTTACCACAGACAGCCACAGGGCCATCGGGTTGGATTGCCCCAGCCCCAGAACAAAGGGCAGCCCCATCAGCGCAAAGGCGACGGGGTAATCCAGATAGGCGTGTATGGTGCGGTTAACGAAACGAACAGACATAGAAATTTCCTTTCCTTGCTTGGTATGATCTCAAATTAGGAAAGGACGTTCGGACGTTTAATTCCGGATCGTTCGTGAAAGCTTGCAGATCGTTCAGAAACGGCCCGGATCAGTGCATGGACCGGTAGGCCGCCGGGGACAGGCCGATCTGCTTCTTGAACACCCGCGAAAACGCAGCCTCAGAGGCATAGCCGACCTCGGCCGCCGCGTCAGCCACGTTCCAGCGCGCCTCGGTCAATCCGTGGCAGGCGATCTGCATCCGCCAGTCGGTCAGGTATTGCATCGGCGTGGCGCTCATCTTTTCGGCAAAGAGCTGCGCGAAGGCGGTGCGCGACATCCCGGCCTCACGCGCCAGCGACTCGACGCTCCACTCCTGTGCGGGGGTTTGGTGAAACGCGGTCAACGCGCGTGAAATGCGGGGATCCGCAAACCCGGCAAGCGCGGATTCGCTGGGGCTTTGGTGTTCCAGATGGGCGCGGATGGCTTGTGCAAACAGCACCTCGGACAGTTTCAGCGCAATCAGATCGCCGCCGATGCGGGCGCCATTGATTTCGGACCCGATCATGCGCAGGGTGGCTTCGATCCAGGCCCCGGCTTCCTCTCCGTAGTTTTCAATCAGGATGTAAGGCGGCAACCGGTCGATCAGCATATGCCCGGTGCCCTGTCGCCCCGGTGGACCGGTGAACGAGAAATGGCCGCAGATCAGTTGCGTGTCGCGGCTTTTGTCCTCACCACCGTAAATCAGCACGCCATCGCCTTGGTATCCGGCCTCGTCCAACACCCGCTCAAGCGGCAGTGCATCCATTGGTTTGACCTCATTGCACAGCAGCGCATGGGCGGCGCCATGTGGGATCAGGATCAGGTCGCCTTGCTTCAGACGCAGGATTTCGCCTGTGTTAGAGACTGAAACCTTCAGTTCTCCCCGTTGAACAAAATGAAACCGGGCCACGTTTTCGAAAGCGGGAACCTGAACGCCGAAGGGTGGCGTGAAGGAGGTGCGGAAATAGAATGTGCCCCGCAGGGACAGGCGGGTGAGGATATCGCTGAGCAGGTCCAACATGGGGTAAACCTAACCCCGGCTGCGCATTCGTCCAGCCATCTGAACGATCTGCACAAAATCTTGAACGGCAGGCAAAGAAAAACCCCCGCGAAAGGCGGGGGTCTGGATGACGTCCCGGACCGGATCAGGCGCGGACCAGCGCCTCATATTCTGCGGCGATCTCACGGGTCAGGTCGCCGACCTCGAAGGTATAATCGCCGATCTGCCCGACCGGAGTGACCTCGGCGGCGGTGCCGGTCAGCCAGCATTGTTCGAAATCGGCCATTTCTTCGGGCTTGATGCGGCGTTCATGGACGGTGATGCCCTTGTCTTTCAGCATCTGGATCACGGTCTGACGGGTGATGCCGTTCAGGAAGCAATCCGCCAGTGGCGTGTGCACCTCACCATCCTTGACGAAGAACACGTTGGCGCCGGTCGCCTCGGCCACGTAGCCGCGCCAATCCATGAACAGCGCGTCCGAGCAGCCCTTGGCCTCGGCCTTGTGCTTGGAAATGGTGCAGATCATGTAAAGGCCCGCCGCCTTGGCGTGGACCGGGATGGTTTCGGGGCTGGGGCGTTTCCATTCCGCAATGTCCAGCTTGGCACCCTGCATCTTGGCGTCACCGTAATAGGCACCCCAGGGCCAGACTGCCACGGCCATACGCACCGGGTTCTTGGCCGATGCCACGCCCATATCCTCGCCTGAGCCGCGCCAGACCAGCGCACGAACATAGGCGTCCTGCAACCCGCTGGCTCTCAGCGCCTCTTCCTTGGCGGCCTCGATTTCGTCCACCGAATAGGGTATCGGCATGTCCAGCGCCTCAGCCGAGGCAATCAGACGTTCGGAATGTTCGCGGCTTTTGAAGATCTTGCCGTTATAGGCGCGCTCTCCTTCAAAGACCGAGGACGCATAGTGCATCGCATGGGTCAGGATGTGCACATTGGCCTCGCGCCAGGGCACAAGTTTGCCATCCAACCAGATGGTGCCATCACGATCATCATACCCCGCCATGCGAAACCTCCAGCCTTGGGTTGAATTTTCCGATTGTTGCGCCAATTAAGTCCGATGCGGACATAAAGTTGCGCAGAAACTGCGATTCGATACCTGTCCACTCTTGGAATGTCAACAACGCTGACATAAACTCGGCACGAGTAACGAATGAGGCATACTATGTCGGATACGCGTCCCGCCCAAGTCTTTGGCGGTGAAAGCCTGCTGTTTTTGACCGACGAACAGCTTCGGCAGGGGATCGAGGCGATGTTTTTCGCCTATCGCGGCTTCACCGCGGACCCGGATCGCATTCTGACGCAGATGGCCTATGGCCGGGCGCATCACCGGGCCGTCCATTTCATCAACCGCGCGCCGGGGACAACGGTGAACAACCTGCTGGCCATTCTGGGCGTGACGAAACAGTCTCTGAACCGGGTGCTGCGGACGCTGATCGAGGATGGCCTGGTCGAAAGCCGCGTCGGCACGGTGGACAAGCGGGAACGGCATCTGTTCCTGACCGAAAAGGGCAAGGCGCTTGAGGCCAAGCTGTCCGAGGCCCAGCGCGTGCGCATGCGGGCGGCGTATAAAGATGCAGGCCCCGAGGCCGTGTCAGGATTTCGTAAAGTGCTTGAAGCGATGATGGATGCTGATATGCGTCATGCTTACACGAAACTGCGGGATACCACCTCATGAGCGAAATGGACGCCCATCTGCTGATCGTTGACGACGATGAGCGTATTCGTGATCTGCTCAAGAAGTTTCTGATGCGGAGCGGTTTTCTGGTTACGGCGGCCCGTGATGCGGCACACGCACGGCGTGTGTTGTCGGGGCTGGATTTCGACATGATCGTCATGGACGTGATGATGCCAGGCGAGGATGGCGTCAGTCTGACCCGAACGCTGCGCGAGACCCACTCTACGCCGATCCTGCTGTTGACCGCACGGGGCGAGACCGAGCATCGCATCGCCGGACTTGAGGCCGGGGCGGACGACTATCTGGCCAAACCGTTCGAGCCGAAAGAGCTGCTGCTGCGGATCAACGCAATCCTGCGGCGGATGCCGGAAACGCCCGCACAGGATACGGCGACCAAGATTCTGAACCTCGGGCCGATCCGCTATGACGTGGAACGCGGCGAGATGTGGCAGGGCGAAGAGCCTGTGCGTTTGACGGCAACCGAGAGCCAGTTGATGAAGATTTTCTCGGCACAGCCGGGTGAACCGATCAGCCGCGCCAAGCTGGTTGAGGATCTGGGCCGCGACAAGGGCCAGGCGCAGGAGCGCGCGGTGGATGTGCAGATCACCCGCCTGCGGCGCAAGATCGAGCAGGATCCGAAGCAGCCTCGGTATTTGCAGACCGTTCGGGGGGCCGGGTATATGTTGGCGCCGGATTAAAGGCCGCTGCGCGGCGATTTTTGCCTTCGGCGAGGATATTTTTAGACAGATGAAGATGGGATCCTGATGAAGACCGCCCTTTTGACCCATGCCGATTGTCTTGGACATGTGACACCGGACGGGCACCCTGAGCGCGTGGCGCGGCTGGAGCATATCCTGCATGCACTTGAGGGGTTGGACCTGAACCGCAAGACGGCTCCTCTGGCGGCGGATGATGACCTGCTGCGGGTGCATCCGGAAAGCTACATTCACGATATTCGCCGCGCCCGTCCTGCCGAGGGTTTTGTGCAAATCGACGGGGATACGTTCATGTCCCCCGGTTCCCTTGACGCCGCTTATCGGGCGGCGGGCGCTGTGGTGCGGGCGGTGGATATGGTTTTGGGCGGAGAGGCTCCGAACGCGTTTTGTGCCATCCGGCCGCCGGGACATCACGCCGAGACGGACACCGCCATGGGCTTCTGCCTGTTCGGCAATGCGGCGCTGGCGGCGAAACATGCGCTGGATCATCACGGGTTGAGTCGTGTGGCGGTTGTGGATTTCGATGTGCACCACGGCAACGGAACGCAAGACCTGCTGTGGGATGAGAAGCGCGCGCTGGTAATCACCAGCCAACAGATGCCGTTGTGGCCCGGATCGGGGCGCCCGGATGAAACAGGCGCCTATGATACCATTCTCAACATCCCTCTGGCCCCCGGAACAGGTGGCGTCGAGATGCGGGCGGCTTATGAAACGCTGGCCTTCCCACGCCTGCGTGCCTTCAAGCCGGAACTGATCATCATCTCAGCCGGGTTTGACGCGCATCAGGACGATCCGCTGGCCAATCTCAACTGGTCCACCGGCGATTTCGCTTGGGTCACGGCCGAGCTATGTAAACTTGCCGATGAGCTGTGCGCGGGACGTATCGTCTCGACTTTGGAAGGCGGGTATGATCTGAACGCACTGGCCGAGGCCACCCGCGCCCATGTGGAAGAATTGATGAAGGCAGCCCGATGACCGATACCCCCGTTGATCAGATGACATTCGAACAGGCGATGAAAGAGCTGGAGGCCGTAGTCGGCCAGCTGGAACGTGGCGACGTGGCACTGGACCAATCCATCGCGCTGTATGAACGCGGGGCGGCGTTGAAGAAGCGCTGCGAGGATGAGCTGAAACGGGCCGAGGAAAAAGTGGCCGCCATCACTCTGGACGCCAATGGTCAGCCGACCGGGACGACGCCTGTCGAAGGTCAGTAAATGTTTCGCGAAAGGTTAGCGCAGGATGCGGCGCGGATTCAGGGTCAGTTCGATCTGGTTCTGGGTGCGCTGGACGATCTGGATGTGACCCGGGCGATGGCCTACGCCACCGAGGGCGGCAAGCGGCTGCGCGGGTTTCTGGTGCTGGAAAGCGCGCGCCTGCATGGTGTGGACGAAGGATGTGCGATCCTGCCCGCCACCGCAATCGAGGCGCTGCACGCCTATTCTCTGGTCCATGACGATCTGCCCTGCATGGATGACGATGATCTGCGTCGGGGGCGTCCGACCGTGCATGTGAAATGGGATGACGGCACCGCTGTTCTGGCCGGCGATGCGCTGCAAACGCTGGCTTTTGAGCTGTGCACCCGGCCCGAGGTCGGAATAGCCGAGGTCCGCGCGGCCCTGGCCCTGACATTGGCCAAGGCCAGCGGGGCGCAAGGCATGGTGCTGGGTCAGGCGCAGGATATTGCGGCGGAGTCGGCCTCTGCCCCTCTGACGCTGGAGGAAATCACGCGCCTTCAGGCGGGCAAGACCGGCGCCCTGATCGAATGGTCCGCCTGTGCGGGGGCTCGGTTGGCGCAGGCCAACCCGGACCCCTTGCGCCAATATGCCCAAGCCCTTGGCCTTGCTTTTCAGATCGCGGATGACATCCTTGATGTGGAAGGTGATGCCGAAAAGGCCGGGAAACGCCTGCAGAAGGATGCCGAGGCCGGCAAGGCCACGTTTGTTTCCCTGCTGGGGCTCAGTGCTGCCAAGGCCCGCGCCGCCGAGCTGATTGATCAGGCCTGCGCTGCGCTGGATGGGTATGGTGCCTCGGCTGAAACCTTGAAGGACGCCGCCCGCTTCGTTATTGCCCGGGACAGCTAAGCCAGGAACGCGCCATATGTCTGACCGCCCGAACACGCCCCTGCTGGACCTTGTGAACCGCCCTGCGGATCTCAAGCAGTTTTCGGACGCACAGTTGCATCAGGTGGCGCAGGAATTGCGGGCCGAGACGATCTCGGCCGTGTCCGTCACCGGCGGCCATCTGGGCGCGGGTCTGGGTGTGGTCGAGCTGACCACCGCGCTGCACGCCGTCTTTGACACGCCGCGCGACAAGATCATCTGGGATGTCGGCCACCAGTGCTATCCGCACAAAATCCTGACCGAGCGGCGGGATCGTATCCGGACCCTGCGCATGAAAGACGGCCTGAGCGGGTTCACCAAACGCAGCGAAAGCCCTTATGACCCGTTCGGCGCGGCGCATAGTTCAACCTCGATCAGCGCGGCGCTGGGATTTGCCGTCGCTCGCGATCTGGGCGGTGTGACGCCCGAAGGTCTGGGTGATGCGATTGCTGTGATCGGGGATGGCTCGATGTCGGCGGGCATGGCATTCGAGGCGATGAATAACGCAGGTCACCTGCGCAAACGTCTGATCGTCATCCTCAACGACAATGAGATGAGCATCGCGCCCCCGGTCGGCGCGCTGTCCAGCTATCTGTCGCGAATCTATACCGAGGCCCCGTTCCACGACCTGAAAGCCGCGGCCAAGGGCGCGGTGTCGCTGCTTCCCGAACCGTTCCGTGAAGGGGCGAAACGCGCCAAGGAAATGCTGAAAGGCATGGCCGTGGGGGGTACGCTGTTCGAGGAACTGGGCTTTTCCTATATCGGCCCGCTGGACGGGCACGACATGGATCAGCTGCTGCCGGTTCTGCGCACCGTCAAGGCGCGGGCGACCGGTCCGATCCTGATCCACGTGCTGACCAAAAAGGGCAAGGGATATGCCCCCGCCGAGCAGGCCCGCGACAAAGGCCATGCAACGGCCAAGTTCGATGTGGTGACCGGCAAGCAGCAAAAGGCCCCGTCCAACGCGCCGTCCTATACTTCGGTCTTTGGCAAGACGCTGGTCGAAGAGGCCGGGCGCGATGACAAGATCGTCGCCGTCACCGCCGCGATGCCCGACGGCACCGGGTTGAGCCTGTTTGCGGAACGCTACCCCTCGCGCTGTTTCGACGTGGCGATTGCGGAACAGCACGGCGTGACGTTCGCCGCTGCATTGGCGGCCGGGGGGATGAAGCCGTTCTGCGCGATGTATTCGACCTTCCTGCAACGCGGTTACGATCAGGTCGTGCATGACGTCGCCATCCAGCGCCTGCCGGTACGTTTCGCCATTGATCGTGCGGGTCTGGTTGGGGCCGATGGCGCCACCCATGCGGGGTCGTTCGACATTGCCTATTTGGCCAACCTGCCCGGCATGGTCGTAATGGCCGCCGCGGATGAGGCCGAACTGGTGCATATGGTGGCCACTGCCGCGGCCCATGACGACGGCCCCATCGCCTTCCGCTATCCGCGCGGAGAAGGCGTTGGCGTCGATCTCCCCGAACGCGGTGAGGTACTGGAAATCGGCAAGGGCCGGATGATTCAGAAAGGCGCGCGCGTGGCGCTGTTGTCTTTCGGCACGCGTCTGGCCGAGGTGCAAAAAGCCGCAGAGGCACTCTCGGCCCGTGGGATCACGCCCACCATCGCCGATGCCCGCTTTGCCAAACCGCTGGACCGTGAACTGATCCTTGATCTGGCCGCGAACCACGAGGCCCTGATCACCATCGAAGAAGGCGCGGTTGGCGGGTTCGGCAGCCACGTGGCGCAACTGCTGGCGGATGAGGGCGTGTTCGATGACGGACTGAAATATCGCTCGATGGTGCTGCCGGATACTTTCATCGATCAGGCAAGCCCGGCGGATATGTACGCCGTCGCCGGTATGAACGCCGAACAGATCGAGGCCAAGGTGCTGTCGGTTCTGGGCGTGACAACCATCGGCGAGAAACGCGCCTGAGACCCAATGGGGCGATGCGCGCATCGCCCCGGTCTGGTGCATGACCAAGGCATGACACGCACTGCCGGTTTGAAATCCCGCAGAGCCGTTCCCTGCCATAAAATCCTTGGATAACCGCTTTTGGCTGCGCGCCGGGGGTGAGTTATTGTGAACACAGGATTAACTCGCGTTTCCGGGTGATATTTCTGCCCGCCTAAGGTTCTGCTATAGATAAGAAAAACGAAAACTCCACCCTTGAGCAGGCGGGCGGATGAGAAACATGATTGCGGCGTTGGCGGCACTCGTTCTGATGAGCGTTCCGGCGACATCAAAAGAACTTCGGATTGGCAACGACCCCGGCGGGCGCATTATGGATCGAATGGTCCAGATAGAAATCGCCAATCGAACCGACGTGCAGTTCCGGATTATCGGAGATTATTGCAACTCCAGCTGCACCATGTTGCTGGGCGCCGATGATGTTTGCGTATCCCCCGAAACGGTATTTGGGTTTCACGGCCCTCGCCGGTTGGATCGGAAACAAATGGCGATCGATGAATTCGATAGGAAAAGCGTGACGCTGTCTAGTTACTATCCAGGTCCGGTCAGCACCTGGTTCATGTCCAAAGCAAGGTTTGCCGGTCCGGATGAGCTTTACTTTGTATCGGGTGAATACCTGATCGGTCTTGGCATAAAGGAATGCGTGTAGAACTGCTGTTCAGAGCAAGTGGACCGCACCTGTTTCATGAGCAACGGTGGTGCCTCAAGAGGGACTCGAACCCCCGACCTTGTCCTTACGAAGGACCTGCTCTACCAGCTGAGCTATTGAGGCAAGCGAAGGTTCGTTTAAACGGTCGGGATTGTGCGCGCAAGTCTCGATCTTTGTGATTTTCATCAGCGGGCTTTCAGCGCGTCACGGTTTCGCACCCTGATCTTTTGGCTCGGGCTGTGGCGTCCGCATGTTTCGATTGTGAATTTTTTGTAACGGCGCGTTTCCCGGATTGCTGTATATTCAATACTTCTATAATTCATGAAATATGATAGAACAAATTACCGACCAACTCGCCATCCTCGGTCACCCGCAACGCATCTCGGTGTTTCGCATGTTGATGCGACGCTTTCCTGACACTGTGCCCGCCGGAGAGCTGGCGACCGAGCTGGATATCAAAGCCAGCACCCTGTCGAACTATCTGAACGCGCTGCAACGATCGGGTCTGGTGACGCAGGAGCGGTCGGGAACGTCTCTGCTCTATTCGGTTGATATGAAGAACGTGCAGCAAATGCTGGATTTTCTGGTCCTCGATTGCTGCCGCGGCCGCCCTGATATCTGCATGCCCTCCAGCCAAGGAAATGACGCCATGACGGACCGCAAGTTCAATGTACTGTTTCTGTGCGTGGGAAATTCCGCCCGCTCGATCTTTGCCGAATCTCTGCTGCGCGAACTGGGTGGCGACCGGTTCAATGTCTATTCCGCCGGGACCCAGCCAACATCGGCGCTCAATCCTTTCGCCGTGCAGGTATTGAAGGACAAAGGGCATGATACCTCGGTCCTGCGGTCCAAACATATGTCCGAGTTCGCCGCACCGGATGCGCCCGAGATGGATTTCGTCTTCACCGTCTGCAACCAGGCCGCAAACGAAGACTGCCCCGCCTGGGAAGGCCAGCCGATCAGTGGTCATTGGGGCATGGTGGACCCGGTCAAGGCCACCGGCACCGATGCCGAGAAAAGCCTGGCCTTCCAGAACGCCTATGGTGCGCTGAAACGGCGGATCGAGGCGTTTACCTCTCTGCCGGTCAGAAGCCTTGACCGGATCGCATTGCAAACTGCTGTCGATGACATCGGCAGAACACCCGTTGAGGACCGAAAATGACGACCTACGCACTGAACGGCCTGGGCCGGATGGGAAAACTGGCCCTGAAGCCGTTGCTGGAAACGGGCGCACAGATCGCCTGGATCAATGACGGGGTCGGTGACCCCGAGATGCACGCGCATCTGCTGGAATTCGACACGGTGCATGGTCGCTGGGATGCCGAATTTTTGCATGATGCCGACAGCGTCACCATCAACGGCACCCGCCTGCCCTTTATTGGCACCAAGGACCTGAACGACCTGCCTCTGGACGGTGTGGACGTGGTGATCGACTGCACGGGTGTGTTCAAGACCGAGGCCAAGCTGGCGCCCTATTTCGCAGCCGGTGTTAAAAAGGTTGTTGTCTCGGCCCCGGTCAAGGACGGGCCCACCGCCAATATCGTGATGGGCGTGAACGAAGAGACCTATGACCCCGCCACGCATCACATCGTGACGGCGGCGTCCTGCACCACCAACTGTCTGGCCCCCGTGGTCAAGGTGATCCACGAGAACCTGGGCATCCGTCACGGCTCAATGACCACGATCCATGATGTGACCAACACGCAGACCATCGTGGACCGCCCCGCCAAGGACCTGCGCCGCGCGCGTTCGGCACTGAACTCGCTGATCCCGACCACCACCGGATCGGCCACCGCGATCACGCTGATCTATCCGGAATTGAAAGGTCGGTTGAACGGTCATGCGGTCCGCGTGCCGCTGCTGAACGCCTCACTGACCGACTGTGTGTTCGAGGTGGATCGCGAAACCACTGCTGAAGAGGTTAACGCCTTTTTCAAAGCCGCCGCCGAGGGCGAGTTGAAGGGCATTCTGGGCTATGAGACCCGGCCGCTGGTCTCGACCGATTACACCAATGATGCGCGGTCCTCGATTGTCGATGCGCCCTCGACCATGGTGGTGAACGGGACGCAGGTGAAAATCTACGCGTGGTACGACAACGAGATGGGCTATGCCCACCGTTTGATCGATGTTGCGCTGATGGTTGGACAGTCCCTGTGACTGACCGGCCCGAGGGCCTGTCGGCCTATATCGCGGTCACGGCGGCCTATTGGGCCTTTATGCTGACCGACGGGGCCCTGCGTATGCTGGTGCTGCTGCACTTTCATACGATGGGGTTCTCGCCGGTTCAGTTGGCGTATCTGTTTGTTCTCTATGAGATCGCCGGGATGGGCACCAATCTGGCCGCTGGCTGGATCGCGGCACGGTTCGGGCTGACCTCGACGCTGTATGCGGGGTTGGCGTTGCAGGTGGGGGCGCTGCTTGTTCTCACCCAACTAGACCCTAATTGGGCGATTCCGGCTAAGGTTGCCTTTGTGATGATCGTGCAGGGAGCCAGCGGGGTGGCCAAGGATCTGGCCAAGATGTCCTCGAAATCCGCCGTGAAACTGCTGGCCCCAAGCGAAGGCGGCGGGTTGTTCCACTGGGTTGCTGTTCTGACCGGGTCAAAGAACGCGGTCAAAGGCTTGGGGTTCCTGCTGGGGGCCGCCTTGCTGGCGACCCTGGGCTTTGTCTGGGCCACGCTGGCCATGGCGATTGTGCTGGCGGTCATTCTGGTGGCCGTGATCCTGTTCATGCCGCCGGGCCTGCCCAAGGGGCGCAAGGGCGCGAAATTCTCCGAGGTCTTCTCGAAATCCGCCAACGTCAACTGGCTGTCGGCGGCGCGGGTGTTCCTGTTCGGCGCGCGGGACGTGTGGTTCGTGGTCGGCATCCCGATCTATTTCTACGCGGTTCTCTCGGATGGCACCGAGGCCGGCAACCGCGCGGCCTTCTTCATGATCGGTACCTTCATGGCCGTCTGGGTCATCCTCTACGGGGCTGTTCAGGCCAGCGCGCCCAAAATTCTGCGCGCAACCGAGCGCAGCGAAGGCGACCTGATCCATGCCGCCCGCAGCTGGGCCTCCGCCCTGTTCTGCGTTCCGGCGGCATTGACGGTTGCGGTGCTACTACCCCCGGGGCCGCAGACATGGCTGACTGTCGCGCTGGTGCTTGGCCTGTTGGTGTTCGGGGCGATCTTTGCAGTCAACTCGTCGCTGCATTCCTACCTGATCCTGACCTTCACCAAGTCCGAGCGGGTGACGATGGATGTCGGCTTCTATTATATGGCCAACGCAACGGGCCGCCTTTTGGGCACCGTATTATCGGGCCTGACCTATCAGATCGGCGGGCTGCCTCTGGTTCTGGGAACCGCTGCCGTGATGGTCGCGTTGGCGGCGCTGACTTCGGGCAAGCTGACCGATCACGCATCTGAAGCCTGTTCATGAGCATATGGGCGTTCAGTGGCTCCCGCGGGGCACGAAATAGAGATCGATCAGAAGGGTTTCACTTGCCTTGCCGGGGTCAGCCAACCGGCGTTCGAGCAGATCAATGACCTGAATGACCGCCTCATCGATGGGATTGTTCACCGTGCTCAGGTTGAAGGTCGGCCATCGGGCCATCTCGATATCGTCAAACCCGACAATCGACAGCGCACCCGGCACATCCAGGCCCATTTCGCGCGCCGCGGTCAGCGCACCAATTGCGCTGGCGTCATTGGCACAGACCAGCGCATCCAGACCGTTTCCCCGCAGCAGGGTCATCGACGCCTCATACCCGGCCTCGACGGTAAACTCGCCTGCCTCTTCCGCAATCAGCGGCAGCCCGGCCCGATCCAGACCCAGTCTGCATCGGCCGGTGTACGGGGAACCCGACTGGCCTTCTTGCGTTTCCTGTCCTGCGTAATGCGCTCGTTGTTGGAATACTGCCGGACCTTGATGGCTGGCGTGCCTTGCCGTTCGTGCGCGTTGTTGATTACCGCTCGTGCCGGAGTGACAATTTCTCGCCACCATGTGTCGGTCCCAGCACGTGGTTTCAGCTTTGGTCCAAGTGACTTCAAAAATTGCCCAGCGATCTGAGTCAGCGGTTTAGAGCCAATTTCAGCGACTATAAGCAGTAGCTGCTCGGCTGCTTTTGGGTTGGCGAAATGCAGCCTAGCTTAGTTCGTGTGTAGGACCTTGCTTTTACCCAGCTGAGCTTTTTTGGCTAGCATTAAGACCGATGCATTAAGCTGGGATCGGTACAGCTCTGACTATTGCCATATCTTCGGGAGAGAGCTCAAAAAGCGAGGTTATCGCCGAGGACAATCTGGTCGCTATGGCCGCACCGGCTGACCGCCCGTATCCCTACGAGATCCTCGGGTTGCAACCCGGCGATCCCTTGGACGACATTCTTGCCGTCTACGCAGAACGCAGCGACGCTGCTCCAACAAGCGAGAGTGAGGTTTTGCGGGTGCAGTCGCCAGGCGGCAACGTCTTCGAGTTCACCTATCAGCTCTTCACCCGGATTGGTGATGTCGGCGTCAACGGACGCCTCGCGGGAGCCGCGCAGGATCAGGTGACCGCAAGACTGGCATCCGGTGTGATGGAACAGCGCCCGATGGCAATCCATCGCAGCATCCGTCAGCCGAGCGATGAACTCCCCGAGCCACTGGCCTTGAGAGCACAGGTCGAAGAAACCTATGGCCCGCCCTCTCGGGTCACGATTGACGGACCCGAGATGATCCTGACCTATGCCTGGAGCACGGACGGCTTCATTGCCGATTTGGACGCGGTCGGCTCCATTACCCATGAAGAAACAACGGCCTCCGGCGGAAAGTTGACGACAGAATATGAGCTGTGCGGCCCCGCGCGGCACTATCGCAACGACGTCGAATATCGCTTCGAATGCCCACGCGAAAAGTTGATCAGACCGGGGTGCCTTGCGACCTTTGTCGTCCGATACCGAGGCGAACCCGGCATGACGTCCATCAGCTTCTCGCTAGAAGATTATGAGCTGGCCCGTCAGCACACGACTGAGTTGGACCGTCAAATTGTCGAAGCTCTGACAGGCGAAACCGTCGAAGCCTCTGAAATGGACCTTTGATGTGGATAGCCAAATGACCTTGGAGCCGCTATGAGGTGCGCATGATCAAACAGCGCAAACATATCACCCAGATTTAGCGCCTGCATTTTGGCGGGCGGCTATGAGCCGTTCGCCTCTGATGATCATCCCATCTCCGCACTATCTCTGATGCCGCCGCCGTAGGGCATGACGGAGTTAGAGAAATGACGAATTGGTACACGGCAGACACCCATTTCGGGCACGAGAACGTCATCAAGTTCTGCGACCGCCCGTTCCGCTCGGGCAACCATATGGATGCGGTTCTGATGCAGAACCTCTGGGCCATGGTTGGCCCCAAGGATGCGCTTTGGATTATCGGTGACTTCGCCTTCGGTCAGAAAGCCAAAGACACTGAATGGCTGGGCAAGCTCTTCGGTAAGCTGCCCGGTGCGGAAAAACACCTAGTCGTCGGTAACCATGACCTGGCCCCTACACTGGCACTGCCCTGGACCAGCATTCAACACCTAGCAGAGGTCCGCGACGGCCCACAGAACCAGGCGCATACTCTGTGCCACTATCCTATGATCACCTGGAACCACGCGCGCCGCGATGCGCTTCAGATATTCGGCCATGTCCACAACAATTGGCGCGGCTCACGAAACAGCGTCAACGCGGGCGTCGATGTCTGGGATTACATGCCCGTGCGGTTCGAAGACATCGCGCACCGCGCCAAGACGCTGCCCGTGAACAAGCATTGGGCCGATGTCGAGCACAACGCGAAGGAGATATGAAGTGACTCGTTCATTCAGAAAGACACCTATCTGCGGGATCACCAAGGTGACCAGCGACAAGGCATTCAAAAAAGCTGAGCACAAGCGCGCCAGACGCGCTCTCAGCGCAGTTGATCTGGAACTCGAGGAAGCTCCGGCCGAGAAGTTGTTTGGCAATCCCTGGGGGGCTCCCAAAGATGGCAAGCAGTGGATCGATGCTGAGCGGTTCCCAGAAATCTTGAGAAAGTAAGACTGATAACTTCTTTGCACCCGATGCTGCTTATGCCGTGCCTTGATGGCGCGCCATCGACAACGCAATTACTGATAATCAAAGCCCCGGCGCTGAAGGCAACGACTTTGATGCGTTGGCTATTGGCGTCTTGTCATTTTGTTTGGAACGCTCTTGCGCTGTGGATCGTCTCGTCAGCCAGCCCGCAAAAGCTGATTTAGTTCGGACTGTTGTCGCTCCAAATTGTTCAAACGTTTCTCTAAGTCGTTCGTGAACCGTTCGAATTCTCGTTGTAAATTCGTGAACTCGCTCGGCGAAGCGCCCGCACTCTTCAAACCAGCTTCGAAGGTTGCGTTCAGATCTTCGACAGCGCGCAACAATGCTGTCTCGAAGGGCGTCAATTGATGGTGTGACATAGCTCACCTCGTTCTGGCTGTTTCGACGCAGACTTCGCCACCGCCTAGATTGATCGCCCACCAGTCAGGCGGACCGCCGCGGGCATATAGATCAATGTACTCACCTAACCCAAGAACCTGAGCAAGCCGTTCCAGCGAATGCCAGATCGCACAAATCCTGCCGTGGAGGAAATCTGACGGCTGGCAGTTATCAATAGCAAACGTGAGGTATTCCACTGCTCCTTTGGAAAGGCCAAGCGAGACCCTGGCCCGTTTGAGAAGCTGTTTCAATTGGTAAGGTGCGATATCGGCGGGCAAGCCGCTGTGTGTCGGCCGTGCAGTCATGATGCACCGCCCAATTGCAACGTCTTGCCTTGAATGATGGTTGCTTCCAAGGCTGTGCTTAAGGTAACCTCATAGAGAAAGCTGGACGCTTTTGCTATAGATCTGATCCCGGTTTCGGTTGCCGCCGAGCCGGGATTTTTCCGTTTATGGGGACTCCAAAATCTCCTGCCTGGCGGATCAGCCTGTACGGGTTTTGTACCGGTGTTCTTTACATGTTCCCGTACAGAAGCTGCAAAATCCTGCACGATGTTGCTAAGCGGGTCACCAAATAATCCGCAAAACACTGATTTTATTGGAAGTCTTGGCGACCCCGGCAGGATTCGAACCTGCAACCTGCCCCTTAGGAGGGGGCTGCTCTATCCAGTTGAGCCACGGGGCCGCGCAAGGCCCTCTGTAACGCGGTTTTTTTCGGTTGTCATGAGTTTTGCACAACAGTTGTAAAACGCGTCCTGTTCACGCTACCATCGGGCAAAACAACTGCGCAGGTGCTCTCCGTGACAACAGAAACAAAACGCCCGCTTACCCTTCGTGATGTCTCGGAAGCGTCCGGAGTATCCGAGATGACGGTCAGCCGGGTTCTAAGGAACCGGGGCGACGTGTCCGACGCCACCCGCACCCGCGTTCTGGCCGCCGCGAAAGAGCTAGGATACGTGCCCAACAAGATCGCCGGCGCGCTTGCCTCAAGCCGGGTCAACCTGGTCGCGGTGATCATCCCGTCCTTGTCTAACATGGTGTTCCCCGAGGTTCTGACCGGCATCAATCAGGTGCTGGAAGACACCGAGTTGCAGCCCGTGGTCGGCGTCACCGACTACCTGCCCGAGAAGGAAGAAAAAGTTCTGTACGAGATGCTCTCGTGGCGGCCATCGGGCGTGATCATTGCCGGGCTGGAACATTCCGAGGCCGCCCGCGCCATGCTGGATTCCGCCGGTATTCCGGTGGTCGAAATCATGGACACCGATGGCAAGCCGGTGGATGCGATGGTCGGCATTTCGCACCGGCGCGCCGGGCGCGAGATGGCCGAGGCGATCCTGAAGGCGGGATATGAACATATCGGCTTCATGGGCACCAAGATGCCGCTGGACCACCGTGCTCGGAAACGGTTCGAAGGCTTCACCGAGGTTCTGGGCAAAAACGGTGTCGAGATCGAGGATCGCGAGTTCTATTCCGGCGGCTCGGCCCTGGCCAAGGGGCGCGAGATGACGCAGGCCATGCTGGAACGCTCACCCGATCTGGATTTCCTGTATTATTCCAATGATATGATCGGTGCTGGCGGGTTGCTGTATCTGCTGGAACAAGGCATCGACGTGCCGGGGCAGATCGGTCTGGCCGGGTTCAACAATGTTGAGCTGCTGCAGGGCCTGCCCCGCAAACTGGCCACGATGGATGCCTGCCGGTTGGAAATCGGACGCAAGGCGGCCGAAATCATCGCCGGACAACTGGCCGAACCGGAAGCCGAGATCGATACCCGCGTCACCCTGACCCCCAAGATCAGCTATGGCGATACGCTGAAACGGCGCTGAACCAGTGGCACTACAACGGCTGGACAACAAGGCGGCCCGTGCTCTGTTCATGGACCGCCATGCGCTGGCCGAACAGCCTGCGGGCGGGTCCAAAGGGGCTGACCTGCTGGATATGATCCATCGGCTGGGTTTTGTGCAGTTGGACAGCATCAACACGGTGGCCCGCGCCCATGACTTGATCCTGTTTTCGCGCCGACCGTCCTACCGTGCGAAAAACCTCAAACACCTGTACGAGCGCGACAAGGCGCTGTTCGAGCATTGGACTCATGACGCCGCAGTCATTCCGATGGAATTCTACCCGCACTGGCACTTACGATTTCAGCGGGATGCCGATCTGCTGAAATCCCGCTGGAAAAACTGGCGTCGGGACGGGTTCGAACAGCGATTTGCATCCGTCCTTCAGCATATTCGCGACCATGGGCCAGTGTCTTCTTCAGATGTGGGCAAGGATGAAAAGAAAGGGTCCGGCGGCTGGTGGGACTGGCATCCCTCCAAAACCGCGCTGGAATTCCTGTGGCGGTCGGGTGCGCTGACGGTGATTGGCCGCAGCGGGTTTCAGAAACGTTATGACCTGACCGAGCGGGTGATCGACACCCATCTGTGTCCGGGCAATATGACCTGCGACGCCGAGGCAACCGTGAACTGGCTGTGCAATGCCGCGCTGGACAGGCTGGGCTTTGCCACCTCCGGAGAGCTGGCGGCCTTCTGGGATACGGTGAGTGTGGCCGAGGCGAAGAAGTGGTGCGAAAAGGGTCTAACACAGGGGTTTTTGGAAGAAATAGAAATCACCTGTGCCAATGGGCAAGTGCGGAAATTGCTGGCCCGGCCCGGCCTTGCCACCGCTGACCTGCCCGCACCGCCGGGGCGCATCCGGGTGCTCAGCCCGTTTGACCCGATGCTGCGCGATCGCAACCGGGCCGAGCGACTGTTCGGCTTCCACTATCGGATCGAGGTTTTCGTCCCTGCCGCCAAACGCATCTATGGCTATTACGTCTTTCCCCTGTTGGAGGGCGACCGGTTTATCGGCCGCATCGACATGAAGGCCCAACGCGATCGGGGCGTCCTGCAAGTCAGCGCGCTGTGGCCGGAACGGTCCGTGCGCTGGTCCGAGGCCCGAACCCGGCGACTGCAATCGGAACTGGATCGGGTCCGTCGTTTTGCCGGGCTGGACGGTGTGGAATTTGCGAAAGACTGGCTGAAAGACCCCAAATAGGGTCTATTCCGCATCTGCCAGCGTCAATTGGATCGACTGCAGCCCATCAATGCCGCCCTCGATCACATCCCCGGCCTGCACTGCGCCAACACCGGCGGGCGTGCCGGTCAGGATCAGGTCTCCGGGCCGCAGGTGGTAATAGCCAGACAGATGGCTAATGATCTCGTCAATCTTCCAGATCAACTCATTCAGCGTTGCATCCTGACGGACCTCGCCATTCACGCTCAGATGGATGCGGGTGTCATCCGTCGGCGACCAGTCAGCGGCACGGGTCAGCGGCGCAAAAACCGCTCCGGCCTCCAGATCCTTGCCCAGATCCCAGGGGCGCTGCTTGTTGCGCTCGCGGATTTGCAGGTCGCGGCGGGTCATGTCCAGCGCACAGCCATAGGCGTAGACCGCGTCCCAGGCCTGCGCACGGGTGGCGCGGAATGCGGGTTTGCCGATGGCCACAGCCAGTTCCATCTCGTGATGAAAATCCCCGGTGCCCGGCGGATACGGCACGGTTGCCCCACTCAGGACCGCGTTTGGCGCGGATTTGGTGAAATAAAACGGAGCCTCACGATCAACCTCGTGCCCCATTTCGGCCGCGTGCGCCGCATAGTTGCGGCCGACACAGAAAATCCGGCCCACCGGATACGCCGCCTGCTGCCCCTGAACCGGAATTGCAACCGGCTCGGGTAAAGAAAACACAGTGTCTGGCATCGCGGCCCCCTTTTGTTTCAGCCAGCCCGCATCTTAGTGCCGCAATCGGGCGGTACAAGGCACCCGGTGCGACAACGATCCGGTAACATGCTGCAAGAATCGCAAAAACCCGAACACGGCCCGATCACAATCCGGACGCCCAGCCTTGGAAAACACCGCAACAGTTCTAAATTGAGCAATGGCAGAGCGAAAGGCGCCGGTAAATCGGGGTTCGGCGCGCTCTGGCCACCGCTCGCAAGTACGACGGGTAAACATGCATCCGTCTGGACGTGAAGACATCCCGTAAGCCCGCGAACCAAGCGGTGTTATCGGATGCGAATACTTCGGAGAACTACGGCCAAAGACTTTACCCCCAAAGACTTTGCGCCAGAGAGCCGGTTTATTTCGAACCGGCACGTTTTCTGAAGCGCAGGCCGGACCGTCGGAACCTATTCGGCGCAACCGGCCTCGGGCCAGGCCCATAATCCAGTACATGTCTGGCCACCCCGCCGGAGAGAATGCCTACCTCCGGCGGGGTTCGATTGTGGGGTGTCACGTTTCCAGGTTGCGCAGCTCAGTCAGCAGATCCAGCAGCGCCTCATGCCGATCCGGGCCCAGCTTGGTACGCAAATCCTCGGCCAGATGAATGGTCACCTGAATGTTGTCATGGATAATCTGCTTTCCCCTGGCCGAGATGTCGACAATCTGCCTGCGCTTGTCGCCGGGGTGGGTTTCCCTGACGATCAGCCCCTTGGCCTCAAGCTTTTGC
This sequence comes from Ruegeria sp. AM9, assembly GCF_056540565.1. Classification (NCBI taxonomy): domain Bacteria; kingdom Pseudomonadati; phylum Pseudomonadota; class Alphaproteobacteria; order Rhodobacterales; family Roseobacteraceae; genus Ruegeria; species Ruegeria sp. AM9. Next base: position 191,361 of record NZ_JBQFWY010000003.1, on the reverse strand, counting down.
AGAATGCGGGTGAGGCTGGGCAACAGCAGGCACGCCCGGTCCGCGATATGGGTCGGCTCTTGCGGGCCTTCCTCGTCCAGAACGCGCAACACGCGCCATTGCTGTTCGGTTACACCGGCATCCGCCAGCATCTTGCGAATGGGTCCCATGACCCGTTCCCTGGCCCGAAGAAGTGCAATGGGCAACGAACGTGACGTCAATGGTACTTCATTGGTCATAAGGAATTTTCACCGAATTCACGCGATACTGCAACGGGCCAGTCTATTCCTCGTTGTAATGTTACCTGTTGCCCTTATTAGAGTCTTTCGAGTTGGCGCGCTTTGGGTCAGTGCAATTCAAATTTAGTAAACATAGCAATTAATATTGACCTTTGGCGCTGAATAGCCATGACTGGCACAATGAAGAAATTCAGCTCGGGGAAAACCCGGGTCTGACAGATATCCGAGGTTTGGCATGAAGTGGGACGAGTTCACCGACTGGGGTAAGAAAATATCCGAATGGGCGCAGGATTACCACCTGACCGTGGGGGACAAACCGGTACGCGCCCGGACCGAGCCGGGCGAGATTCTGGACGCCCTGCCCGCCCATCCCCCGGAACAGGCACAACCGATGGAGGATATCTTTCGCGATTTCGAAGATATCGTGATGCCCGGGATCACCCATTGGCAGCACCCCCGGTTTTTTGCCTATTTCAACGCGAACACGTCGCCCCCATCGATTCTGGCCGAGTTTCTGACCAGTGCCATCGCACCGCAATGCATGTTGTGGCAGACCTCGCCCGCGGCGACCGAGATGGAAACGCGGATGATGGATTGGCTGCGTCAGGCGCTAGACCTGCCCGAGGAGTTTACGGGCGTCATTCAGGACTCTGCCTCGTCTGCGACGCTGGCGGCGGTGCTGACCATGCGGGAAAAGGCATTGAACTGGCACGGGAACAAGCAGGGGCTGTTCGGACAGAAGCCGCTGCGCGTCTATTGCTCGGCCGAGGTGCATACTTCGGTGGATCGCGCCATCTGGGTGGCCGGAGTCGGCCAAGACAATCTGGTGCGTATCCCGATCAAAGGCGACTGGCGCGGCATGGATCCCGAGGCGCTGGAAACGGCGATTCAAGCTGATTTAGACTCTGGTCTACAGCCCGCGGGCATCATTCTGTGTGTCGGAGGAACCGGTACCGGGGCAACCGATCCGGTGGATGAATGCCTGAAGATCGCGCAGAAATACGGGCTGTATTCCCATGTAGACGCGGCCTGGGCCGGGTCGGCAATGATCTGTCCGGAATACCGCCACTATTGGCCCGGGATCGCGCAGGCTGACAGCATCGTGTTCAACCCGCATAAATGGCTGGGCGTGCAATTCGACTGCTGCGCGCATTTCCTGAAAAACCCCGACGATCTGGTGCAGACACTGGCGATCAGCCCCGAATACCTTAAGACCCACGGCAAGGACGGGATCATCAACTATTCGGAATGGTCGGTACCTCTGGGCCGCCGGTTCCGGGCGCTGAAACTGTGGTTCGTATTGCGCGCCTATGGGCTCGAGGGGTTGCGCGAACGGCTGCGCAACCATGTGAACTGGTCCGTGGACCTGCATGACCGGCTGGCGACCGCGCCGGATTTCCAGATTGTCACCCCGCCGATGTGGTCGCTGTGGACCTTCCGCTACACGCCTGCAGGGCATACCGATCTGGACGATCTGAACTTGCGCCTGGTCAATGCGATCAATGATGATGGCCGCATCTATCTGACCCAAACCCGCGTCGATGGCGATCTTGTGATCCGCTTTCAGGCCGGTCAGTTCGAAACCACCGAGGATGACGTTCGCATGGCCTATGATGTCATCACCGAAATCGCCCGCTCCCTGTCATAGAGGTACTCAAATGACTGCGCCCATAAACTTGTTCAAACAGGCTCTAACCAAAGGAAACCGCCTAATTGGCTGTTGGAGCAGCTTCGCCGAGCCCGTCGCGGCCGAAATCATGGGCACCGCCGGGTTCGACTGGCTGGTGATCGACGGGGAACACGCGCCGAATGACATCCGTTCGCTGCGGGATCAGTTGATGGCGCTGGCCGCCAGCCCCTCGCACCCGGTGGTGCGCGTGCCTGTGGGTGATACGGCATTGATCAAGATGGTGCTGGATATCGGCGCACAAACCGTTCTGGTGCCGATGGTCAACAGCGCCGAACAAGCACGTGAACTGGTGCGGGCCTGCCGCTATCCGCCCGAAGGGCTGCGCGGTGTCGGTGCCGGGGCCGCGCGGGTCACAGGCTATGGCTCGGTCGCGGATTACATTCAGACCGCCGATGAACAGATTTGCTTGCTGGTGCAGGTGGAAAACCGCGCCGGGATGGCGGCATTGGACGATATTCTGCAGGTCGAGGGCGTCGATGGCGTGTTCATCGGCCCTGCGGACCTGTCCACCGATATGGGCTTTCAGGGCAACAGCGCCGCCCCCGAGGTGCGCGCCACCATCGCCGATGCCATCACCCGGATAAAAGCGGCGGGCAAAGCGCCCGGCATTCTGGGCACCAATGATGAGGCCAACCAAGCCTATCTGGACATGGGCGCGCAATTTCTGGCGGTGGGGATCGACGTGATGCTGCTGGCGCAAGCCGCGCGGGCACTGGCGGCAAAATGGAAAGCGAAATAACGCCCTAACCCTGCATTGCGGCGGCGGCCTGTGCGTATCCCCCCGAGGCGCCGTCGACGAAATGCACATGGTCGTCCCGCATGGCCGAGGGCACAAAGCAGGTCATCATCGCCTCGTCCTGCGCATGCAGCCCATAGCGGACCTTGCCCTGTTCGCGCGCCTGTTCCAGCATGATCCTGATTTGCTTCAGCGTGGCCGGGTCGCAATCCAGCGTCATCTTCAGCCCGTCATCGAACTTGCGGAAATCGGCGTTGCGACTGACCATGTGTTTGTAATGACCGGGATCGAAATCGCCCAACCGCTTGCCGGTTTTGAACAACAGCGCGATCAGCAGGTTTTGCCCCAACAGCTTTATCCTTTGCCCCAGCAAGTTGCGCCCCGCGCGCGAGACACGGGCGTCCAGCTCTACATCCGGCGGCGGCCAGCTGATCGGCGGACCGTTTTCCGGCACCGGGTGGCCTGCGCGTTCCAACCGTTCCGAGGCAGTCAGAACCGACCGCGCCAGATCGGCAAAATCGCTCTCGGTCGCTTTCTGCGTCGGCTGGATCACCAGCGAGACGATCTGACCATGACGCGCCTTGCTGTTGGACCAGCGGCAGGACAGACCGGTCAGATCAGGCAGCGCGCCCGGATCGGCGGGCGGCACCTCGAACGCGCCGGATTTCATCTGCGCTTCGGCCCAGACCAGACCCCCGCCCGAGAACATGGCGTAGTCCACCCCGTCCGAGGGCGCATAGCGCGCCACCCGCAAATCCCGGCCCGCCGAACGGATTTCGGAGACCGGCACCAATGCACCGCGCAGCGCGATCGAGAATTCTTCGTCCGCCCAGCGCCGCAGCTCGGCCAGCACCGTCCGGGCGGTGTCGACGGCGCTTGCGGGGATCGCAAAGCCAGCGCCATCGCCGCCGAAGACATAGGGAAACTCCTGCCCTTTCAGTGCGTTGATCATGGCCGAGATCACCGCCGCGCCCACCATGTTGACGGTTTTATAGCGGCCCTGTGCAATCTCACCGGTGGAATCGACGATATCGGCCACGCCCAGCGCCCAGTCACCCGGCACGGGTGTAAACCGCGCTGGCTGCGCCAGGCTGGTGAAGTCCCGCTGTCGGGGAAGGCTGTCATAAAAGGCGGCCTGTGCGTCTTTCATCGGCACCTCGGGGTGATGGGTATCGCAATAGATAGCCCGAATGTGAACGCTGTCCGGTGAAAACAGTATAGCACACAAGCTTGTGTGGCGCACCGGGACGTGCCAAGCATTTCTGCGCAACTTGGGCAGGAAGGGGCGGTTCATGAAGGCAGGTCTGGCGGTCTTATGCCTGGGCTACGTGCTCAGCCAGTTCTTTCGCGCCTTTCTGGCGGTGCTGAGCGTCGATCTGGGCCGCGATATCGGTGCCACGCCCGAGGATCTGGCCTTTGCTTCGGGGCTTTGGTTTCTGGTTTTTGCCGCCATGCAGCTGCCCGTGGGCTGGGCGCTGGATCAGATCGGGCCGCGCCTGACGGCCGCCGCGCTGTTGCTGATCGGAGGCGCGGGCGGCGCGGCGCTGTTTGCTGTGGCCAGCACGCCGTTTCATGTCGCCATTGCCATGGGGTTGATCGGGGTCGGGTGCTCTCCGGTGCTGATGGCATCGTATTACATCTTTGCACGAGAATACCCGCCCGCGCGGTTTGCGACGCTGGCGGCGGTGATGCTGGGGGTTGGATCGGTGGGCAATCTGGTGGCCTCCTACCCCACCGCGCTGGCGGTCGAACTGATGGGATGGCGCGCGACGATGTGGGTGCTGGCGCTGTTCTCGGGGGCTATTGCGCTGGGCATCTGGGTCACCGTGCAGGATCCCAAACGGGTTGAGACCGAGCACCGGGGATCTGTGCTGGACCTGCTGAAAGAGCCTGCGCTTTGGGCGATCCTGCCGCTGATGCTGGTGGCCTATGCACCTTCGGCCGCGACGCGCGGATTGTGGGCCGGGCCGTATCTGAGCGATATCTTCGCCCTCAGCACCACCCAGATCGGCACCGCGACCCTGATCATGGGGGCCGCAATGATTGCCGGCACCTTCGCCTATGGTCCGCTCGACCGGATGTTGGGCACGCGGAAATGGGTGATCTTCGGCGGCAATGCGCTGAGCACGGCGGCGTTGGTGCTGCTGTGTCTTTGGATCAACAACGCGGTCTGGCTGTCGGTGGTGCTGATGGCGGTGATCGGCTTCATGGGGGCCAGCTTTCCGGTCATCATGGCCCATGGCCGGGCTTTTGTGGCTCCGCATCTGGTCGGGCGCGGCATGACGCTGTTGAACCTGTTTGGCATCGGCGGCGTCGGCATCGCGCAATTCGTCACCGGACGCATCCATGCGGCCACGGTGGACATCAGCCCGACCGCGCCCTACACAGCGATATTCGGCTTTTTTGCGGTCACGCTTGCCATCGGCTGCGTGATCTATCTATTCAGCCGCGACAGCGTCGACTGATGCTGTAACCGTCAGGAGAGCCCATGTCCGACCCGCGCGTCATTGCCCCCAATCTCAAACGCCGGCTTTCGGGCGTGACCGCGACGATTGCCCGGCTGGTGCCTTTGCAAGTGCAATGGATCGACATCGCCGCGACCGGGCCGGGCCTGCCGTCGGACATCCCGCATATCCCGCTGGGCCGCCTGCCCTTTCTGTCGCGAAAAACCCTGCGCGTCTGGCACGCTCGCCGCAATACCGAGATGCTGCTGGGCCTGTTCCTGCGCAACATCCTGCGGCTGCGATTGAAACTGCTGTTCACCAGTGCCTCGCAACGGGCGCACACGGGCTATACCAAGTGGCTGATCGACAAGATGGATGCCGTGGTCGCCACTTCGCGTAAAACCGCCGGATATCTGGAACGGGACGCGCAGGTGATCATGCATGGCATCAACCTACAGGATTTCACCCCGCCCAAGGACAAAGCGGCAGTGTGTGCCCGGCTGGGCCTGCCCGATGGCCTGTTGCTGGGCTGTTATGGTCGCATTCGCCACCAGAAAGGCACCGACGCCTTCGTTGATGCTATGATCGACCTGTGTGGCCGCTTTGACGACGTGCACGGCATCGTCATGGGCCGCGCCACCGAGAAGCACACCGGTTTTTTGACCGAGCTGAAAGACAAGGTTGCCAAAGCAGGCCTGTCCGACCGCATCCTGTTCATGCCCGAGGTCACCGTCGACCAGATCGCCGAATGGTATCAGGTGCTGGACCTGTTCATTGCCCCGCAACGGTGGGAAGGGTTCGGCCTCACCCCATTGGAAGCAATGGCCTGCGGCGTACCGGTCGTGGCCACCGATGTGGGTGCGTTTTCCGAGATTGTCACCGACCTGTCGCTGGGCCGCGTGGTGGAGCCCGGTGATATCCCCGCCCTGGCTGATGCCGCCGCTGAAATGCTGGCCGACCGCGATTCCCTGACGCAATCCGGCGTCGCCGCCCGCACCCATGTCGAGCAGAATTTCGACATCAATGGCGAGGCCAGGACCCTTGTGGCGCTCTACGAGAGGCTTCTGAACGACACCTGACGCCATTTGCCGCGTAAAATCGGTGTCATCGCGGCAAATATACCCCGAAAACCCTTTTTTCTTCGCTGCAACGCGGCTATGAACGCGCGTCCTTAACTTTGGAGACATGAAATGGGCTATCGCGTCGTTGTCGCCGGCGCCACGGGTAACGTGGGCCGCGAAATGCTGAACATCCTGGCGGAACGCCAGTTCCCGGTCGATGAACTTGCCGCCCTGGCAAGCCGTCGTTCGCTGGGTACCGAAGTAAGCTTTGGCGACAAGACACTGACCACCCAGGACATCGACACCTTCGATTTCACCGGCTGGGACATGGCGCTGTTCGCCATCGGCTCGGACGCAACCAAGGTCTACGCCCCCAAGGCGGCGGCAGCTGGCTGCGTGGTGATCGATAACTCGTCGCTCTATCGCTATGATCCGGAGATTCCGCTGATCGTGCCGGAATGTAACCCGCAGGCGATTCACGACTATAAAAACAAGAACATCATCGCCAACCCCAACTGCTCGACCGCGCAGATGGTTGTCGCGCTGAAACCGCTGCATGACCGCGCCAAGATCAAGCGCGTTGTCGTGTCGACCTATCAGTCAGTGTCCGGCGCTGGCAAAGACGGCATGGACGAGCTGTGGGATCAGACCAAAGCGGTCTACAACCCCACCACCGAGGTTGAACCGAAGAAGTTCCAGAAGCAGATCGCCTTTAACGTCATTCCGCAGATCGACGTCTTCATGGAAGACGGCTCGACCAAGGAAGAATGGAAGATGGTTGTCGAGACCAAAAAGATCGTCGATCCGTCGATCAAGGTCACGGCCACCTGCGTCCGCGTTCCGGTCTTCGTCGGTCATTCCGAGGCAGTGAACATAGAATTTGAGGAATTCCTGGACGAAGACGAAGCCCGCGACATCCTGCGCGAAGCACCGGGCATCATGGTGATCGACAAGCGTGAGGCCGGCGGCTACGTCTCGCCGATCGAATGCGCGGGCGATTTCGCCACGTTCATCAGCCGCATCCGTCAGGACTCGACCGTTGAGAACGGCATCAACCTGTGGTGCGTCTCGGACAACCTGCGCAAAGGTGCCGCCCTGAACGCCGTCCAGATCGCCGAACTGCTGGGCCGTGAGGTTCTGAAAAAGGGCTGAGGTCGACTAAGACAATTAGAAACCCCGCTGCGTCCCCAGCGGGGTTTTTTTGTTTCGGCCAGTTGTATCTCGCAAACCTAAAAAACGAAATTGCTTCAACCGGCTGTCCACAGTTTTCCAGCACCTTAGTTTTGCCAGATTGCTCTGGCCTACTGACCGAACTTAGTTGTGGAATTTCATTGTGTTCGGCGATTTGAAATTTTTGACCCGAAAAGAAAACACCAAATTGACTTTGATGCGCGTCGCTGAAGGTTCGGCTATCGTGGCGCTTTTCCTTATTCTGGTCCTTTTGCTCGAAGGGTTGGTTCTGGCGGTTGAGTACCGCAAGGTTGACGTGATCAGCGTGATCCATGTGCCAGGTGCCGATGCAAGTAAAAGGTTGGTGGTTGTCGACCTCGGAGACCGTCACTTTCCAATTCGGACCTCGGACCGGCTTTTGACCGTTGCTCCCGGAAAATGGGCATGTGTCTCAAAACGCCACGTGCTGTTGCGCAGGTGGTACCTCTATAAGCTTGAGCTTCCGGGATATTGCAGAAATGCCCTGCCTGTTGGGTCCTATTCAGGCCCGTATGATCCAAGGTCCCTGCCCCGACGACCTACAACGCCTGCCCCTCCCTATCAAAAAACTGCAGCTTCTCCGGCGCGAAATGCAGGCCAATCTTTGCACCAGCCTTGATCTCGGTATCGCCGCCAAGGCGGACGGTGACTTTCTCCTCGGTGCCGCAATCGACGATGACGAACATGTCGGCGCCCAGGTATTCGACCACCTCGATCATGCCGTCGCTGTGGCCCGCGCCCGGGTCGACCACACTGATGTGTTCCGGGCGGATGCCCAGCATCGTGGCCGTGCCAGTGCGGTTAAACGGACCGCTGCCGCCGTTTTCCAGTTGGAACTGGTCACCTGACACGGTGCAAGGAATGACGTTCATCTTCGGGCTGCCGATGAACTGCGCCACGAACAAGTTGGCCGGGCGTTCGTATAACTCACGAGGCGTACCGACCTGAGCAATCTTGCCGAACTCCAGCACCACAATGCGGTCGGCTAATGTCATCGCTTCGACCTGATCGTGGGTCACATAGATCATGGTGCGGTTGAGGCTCTGGTGTAGCTTGGCGATCTCGTACCGCATCTCGACCCGCAGGGCGGCGTCGAGATTGGATAACGGCTCGTCAAACAGGAACGCGGTGGGGTCGCGCACGATGGACCGCCCGATGGCCACACGCTGCCGCTGGCCGCCGGACAGATCCTTGGGGCGACGTTCCAGATAAGGTTCCAGTTTGAGCACCTCGGCAGCCTTGCCCACACGCTCGGCGATCTCGGCCTTCGGAATACCTGCCACTTTCAGCGAAAAGCCCATATTCTCGGCCACGGTCAGGTGGGGGTACAGAGCATAGGACTGGAACACCATGGTCAGCCCGCGTTTTGACGGCGGGTGATCGGTGACATCCTTCCCGTTGATCAAAAGCGACCCGCGCGAGATATCTTCGAGCCCGCCGATCATCCGCAACAGGGTGGATTTGCCACAGCCCGAGGGGCCGACGAAGACGACAAACTCACCCTCTTCGATCTGCAGGTCGATGCCTTTGATCACCTGCACTTCGCCGAACCATTTTTCGACGGATTTAAGCTCGATGCTGCCCATCAGTTCCTCCCTGCCCAATGCAGCCAGACGGCGGCTGTCCATGTGAACGAATTGCCCCCGGCCGGGCTGCCGGTGATCGGGTCGTAATACTCGGCGAACCCGTGCCCCGCGATCAGACGCGCGGTTTTCAGGCGCAGGGTTTCTGCTTCGACGCCGTGGCCCATTTCCGCCAGTCCGAACCCGGCCAGCATGTTCATGAACGCCCAGGTCGGCCCGCGCCAATAGCGGCGCTCATCAAACTTGGGCATGTTCGGATCATAGCTGGGGATCGGATGCGGCACGGTGATCAGAACGGTTTTCACACGGTCCAACATCTGCGGGGAGTCAATCCCCCCATACCAACACAAATAGCTCGCGTTAGAGACACTTTCGGCCCATTCACCCGTATGCGCATCGCGGGCGTCAAAGGCGCCCGGCGCCTCGTTCCACAGCGACTTTGCACCAGCCTCAAGCCGGGCTACATCGGCGCTGAGACCCTCAGCCTCGATCCCAAGTTCCTGGCTGATCGCCAGCAGATCGCGGGCGGCGCGCAGGGTAGTGAAGCTCATTGTCGGGTCGGCCACGCGGAACGGGTTGAGCTCCAACAGTTTCTGCTGATCCCAGCCGACCTCACGCCCGATCTGCACCAGTTTGATATAGCGGTCATAGTCGTATTTGGTGGGCCGGTCGGCACTGTTCACATGGCTTGTGTCCCGGCGCTGATATTCACCCACATCCGAGGCGTCGATCCTCGCCATCGCACCATCCCAATCCGGCGCATTGTCACGTCCGGCCTCCCAGGGATGGGTTGTGCAGACGGCACCGTGTTCGTCCAGACGCCATTTCATGAACCAGCGATGCCAAGCCAGCATGGCCGGGAACAGGGCGCGAATGCGCGCCTCACCCGCCGCGCGGTCCTTGTCCCAGACCCGCCGTGCCATGGTGGCGGCCAGCGGCGGTTGGGTTATGCCCGAGGACGCAATCGGTCCGGTGCCGCCCCAGACATCCGGCCCGGGAAAATACCCCGGATCGGGCTTGTGGAACAGGATATGGGGCACCATGCCGTCCGCCCACTGGCCCGAAAACAACGTCTCAAGCTCGACCCAGGCGCGGTCGATGTCGAACTCGGCAAAGCCCAGCGCCGCAACGGCACTGTCCCAGTTCCACTGATAGGGGTAAAGGCCGCTGGTCGGGATCGTATAGCCGCCCCGGTCATTGGCGATCAGGATGTTGCGGGCCGATTCACTCGGCGTCGTATAGTAGTTCATGTCTGTCATCCTTTGACCGAGCCAGCCGTCAGGCCCTTGGTCATGAAACGTTCAAGCCCCAGGAACAGGGCCATGATCGGAACGGTGGCTATCACCGCCCCGGCCATCAGATGTTGGCGGGGAATTTCCGAGGAATTCAGCATCGTGACACCTCGGGTCAGGGTGAATTTCGACGGGTCGTCCAGCAGCATGAAGGCCAGCAGGAATTCATTCCAGGCGATCATGAAGACATAGAGCGACACCGACGCCAGCGCCGGCAGGCTGAGCGGCAGGGTGATCTTCCAGATCACTGCCAGCCGTGACAGGCCATCCATCAGACCGGCCTCTTCGACTTCGGTCGGCAAGCCGCGGAAGTAACCTTGCAGCATGTAGAGCGCGACCGGGATCGTTGTGACCGGGTAGATCATCACGATGCCAAGGATCGAGTTGCGCAGACCCGTCAGCGAGAACGCGATATAGATCGGCAGCGCCAGCACGATCATCGGCACCATGTAGATCAGCAGAACCGAGCGTGAGAACGCCTTTTGCCCCTGAAACCGGAACCGCGCCACCGCATAGGCGCCGGGGACGCTGAACAGCAGGGTGATGAACACGGTCAGGACCGAGACATAGAAAGACGTCCACAGGTAGCTGCCGAAATTGAAATCCCGGAACAGTTCCGTGTAGCTGCGGAACAACGCCGCGCCCTGGCTCAGATCAACCGAGAAATCCAGCGGGTTCTGCAACAGCGCCTGCTGCGATTTCAGGCTGGTCATCACCATGACATAGAAGGGGATGAGCACGATGGCCGTGAAGAAGATGTAACCAAAGCCGGTGCAGAAGCGGATCACTGCGTCTTCGAATTCATGGCGGGTCAGTTCCGCAAAGGGCAGATCCCTGAGGATCTCGGCCAGTGACAGATGTATCACCACGGCGACCGCAATCACGGTGATCAGAACCGCCTTAAATGTGGTGTCCGACCCGATCAGGACCGGGCCAAAACCGGTCAGGCAGGACAGGCCCAGCAGGGCCGCCACGCCCAGACGGGCAGGCGCAAGGCGGGCGGGAAAACGAACATAGACCAGCCCGGCCACTGCGCCCCAGATCAGGCCCAGCAGGACCTGCGGGCGGAAGGCCGCGCCGGTGGCGAAGGACATGGTGACCGCGATGGTGGTGGCGATCACCACCATCCACAGCGCGCCCAAAACCGGGCCGGTGATATACCCTTTGCGCATCACAGGCCCTCCTCGCGGCTGATGAAACGGAAGAAGACAAAGCTGAAGGCGATCAGGCACATCAGGATCACCACGGCCACCGCCGCGCCCGCCCCGATGTTTGAGACTGCAAAGGCCTGTTCATAGACATTCACGGTCAACGTGCGGGTGCCCGCATTGCCGCCGGTCAGCAGGAAGATGTCGTCGAACTTGTTGAAGGTCCAGATAAAGCGCAGCAGGAACAGCACCGACAGGATGCCCAGCAATTGCGGGATGCTCAGCAGCCAGAATTTCTGAAACGGCGAGGCGCCATCCATATCCGCCGCCTCATACATGCTGCTATCGATGGACTGCATCCGGGCGAGAATGAACAGGAAGGACAGCGGGAAATAGCGCCAGATCTCGAATACGGTGACCATGATCAGCGCCAAGGGGCGTTCCCCGAAGAAGTTGATCGGTTCACTGCTTAACCCCATCTGCACCAGCAGCGCATTGGCCGAGCCCGAGAACGGGTCAAACAGCGTAACCCATGTAAAGGCTACTGCAATAACGGGGGCAACGTAGGGAAACAGGTAGAGGCCGCGGATGAAGCCTTGCCCCTTGAAGCTTTTGTTCAGCAGCAGCGCGGCAAACAGCCCCATGACCAAAGCGCCGATTGTGCCAAAGACGGTATAGAACAGGGTGACCCCAAGCACGCCCCAGAATTCATCGCCGTCAAATACACGGGCGAAGTTTTCCAGGCTGAACTCGAAATTGGTCAACACGCTGGGGCCGCTGCCGGTCACGTCGGGCTCGGATTCTTCAACCAATTCCTCGAACGCATCCGGGTCGCCATCGACCTCGATCGGAATGCGGATACGCTCCCGCTGACCGCCCTCAAGGGCGCCGAAGTCGCAAAACAGATTCTGCCCGTTCAGAACACAGGGCGCGGCGACCTCTCCGGCGATCACGCCGTCGGGCAGCACGTCACTCAGGGTCACGCCGTCGATGGCGATTTCCTGGCTGGAGTTGCGCAGGCGGTATTCGATCCGCAGATCGTCGCCCGATCCGCGCAGGCTTTCACGGACAACCGGCGCAGGGGGGCGCAGGTCCGAGAGGGTAAAGGGCTTGAAGCTGATCCAGATAATTGCCAGCAGGGGCAGGATCACCACAAGCGACACGCTGATCACGGTCGGAGCCAGCAGCGCCCAGGCCAGACGCGCCTCGCGTTTGGCAAGCGCCCCGGTTCCGGTCGGTGGGGTGGCCGAAGACATGGGATACCTCAAAGGGTTGCGCGCAGCGGCGTGGACGCCGCTGCTGATGCTGGTGGACTACTGAACCTTGGCCAGCTCTTCGTTCATGGCCGCAACGGCGGCGGCGGCGTCAATCTCGTCATCGATATACTGACGCACGATCCGGTTGATGGCCTGAGAATTGATCATCTTCGAGGCCAGCGACAGCTGCCCCTCGGCCACACCCCAGCGCTGAGCCACGTCCAGACCGCCGACGATCTCGTCGATCATCGCCTGTTCGTAAAGCTCACCCAGCGGCGCCTTTCGGTCCACGCCCACAGGCAGCTCGGCCCAGGCTTCGGCAAAAGCGGTCGGGTTGTCGGCATTGCCGCGACGAACCGGGAATTTACCCTCGGGCGCGATGGCCAGCGTCTGGGTATAGCCCTGATCCATGGCGTATTTCACAAACTCCATCGCCGCATCGGTATCGGCATCGTTGGTGATGCCAAAGTAACGCACGTCACCCCAGGCCGCGCCATCGGGGTTCGACGGGCCGGACAGTTTGGTCACGATGCCGGTCTTGCCCGCCAGATCGCGCGAGGTCGGGTCGTCGGTGATGGTCGGCGGGGCGCTGTCGCGCAGACCGGCCAGTTCGTCCAGAATGAAAGGTGACCAGATGATCATCGCGGCCTTGCCGTCAAAATACAGCTCGCGCGATTGCTTCCAGTACAGCTCACCCGGAGGCGATGCCTTGGAGATCGCCTTGTAGAAATCCAGAACTTCGGTGGTTTTGGCTTCGTCCAGCGGATGGAACCCGTCGGGGCCAACCGGGCTTACACCATTGGCGAGGAAGACATGTTCCAGCACCTGGCTCATGAAGTTTTCGTCAACCTTTGTGGCCGAAACAAAGCCGTACATCTCGGGCGGGTTATGCAGCGCCTCGAGCGCGGCCTGAATGTCGGCAAAGCTGTCGGGCGCGTCCAGACCAGCCTCGTCGAACAGGTCCTTGCGGTAAACCACCATCTGGGTCCAGCCATCCACAGGCACGGACGCGGTTTCATCGTTGAACGCGGCCATCGCCAGCGCGCCGGGGGCAAAGGTATCGGCGCCCAGTTCCTCGATCACTTCGGTGGCGGCTTCGGTGTCCAGAATCCCCGCTTCGGCCCAGGGCAGCGCGTATTGCAGCGTGTGATAGACCACGTCGGGCAGGTCACCAGCGGCAAAGGCCGCGGTGGCACGGGTGCCCAGATCGCTTTCGGTGACGGGGATCACCTCGACCGTTGTGCCGCTTTCGGCCTTGAACTGATCGGCCATCTCCTGCTGTTTGGCCAGACGCTCAGGCTGTTCCTCGGTGGTCCAGAACCGGATCGTGTCGGCCTGCACGGACAGCGCAGTCAGCGCCAGGGCCAGCGACGATCCAAGCATCAGCCTTGCGGCTTTGGGTGTCAGTTTCATTTGTGGTCTCCTCCCGGTCATTCTTTGTTGATTTGCGTGCGTTTCACCGCCAGCTCCGTCGGCGTCAGATGCGGCGGCCCGTCCGATCCCCCTTCGACCAGAGTCGCTTCGGTCAGTTCACGCAGGGTCGCGGGGTCCTCGCCCCGGATCTGGCGGATCAGCAGGGTTGCCAGCCGCTGCCCTGCCATGCGGGAATCGACGGCGAACGTGGTCAGCGCCGGGCGCGCGTAGCGGCATTCAGGAATACCGTCATAGCCGATGACCGACACGTCGCGGCCAATCTCAAACCCCAGATCTTGCGCGGCTGCGCAGAACCCCAACGCGGCCAGATCGGTGGCAAAAACAATCGCGGTGGGCGGCAGATCCTGCTGCATAAGCACCATCGCCTGCGCGGCACCGTCTTCGCGCGTCCGGGCGCCCTCGCGGATCAGATCGGGATCAAGCAGCAGGCCCGCCTCGTGCAAACCTTCGGTGTATCCGTCGCGGCGCAGGTGGCTGTAGTTGAACTTGGGATCACTGCCGACATAGCCGATGCGCGTATGCCCGAACCCAGCCAGCCGCAGCACCGCCTTGCGCATGGCGGTTTCACCCGCGATGTCGAACCACGAGGTCTCCTCGCGCGTGTTCGGCTGCCCGTACCCAGTGCGACCATAGAGGATATGCGGCACTTCGAGATTGCGCAAAAGCCCGGCGCGGGCATCCTTGACCATCGTTCGCGGCAGGATGAAACCGTCCGCCTTGCGTTCCTCGAACAGACGGCTGAGCACTTTCAGCGTGTCACGTTCCGAGGTTGCCGTGGAAATCGTCATCGTCCAGTCCAGATTACTGGCAGCCTCGCAGGCTCCAGCCAGAAAATCCTGAAGGAACGGGTTGTGCTGATCGGGCTCGTCGCTGTTCAGCACCATCGCAATGGCGCGCACCTGCCCGGTCCGGATTGCCTGCGCATGGCTCAGCGGGCGGTACCCCAGCTTGCGGGCGGCGGTCTGAACCCGGTTCCGCGTCACCTCGGAAATATCGGAGTAACCGTTCAGCGCCCGCGATACCGTGCTCTTCGACAGGCCCAGATGCGCCGCCAGTTCGTCCAGCTTCACCCGGCCAGAGACCGAAGTGCGATTCGCGGACGTGCGCGATGGATATGAGAGATTCGTAGCCATTTTTTTCATTTGTTTGCTCCGAAACCGGTTTCGGCAACGAAAAAGTTAAAAAAGATGCAAACTGGTCATTTTTTAGCGCCTTTGAAGATTTTTCATTCCAACGCCACGACTTACCGAGGGGCGGAGTCCGCTAACTCTGCGTTTCGACCAGCACTTTCAGGTTGGAGAGGCCCCGTTCGTAGTCGCCGCCGACCCATTCATCCATCATCAGCCCCATCCACCGCGCCATCGGATTCAGGCCCAGATCTGTAACGAATCCCCAGGTCACCTGCGTCTGATCCCCCCGAGGCACCAGATCAAACGACGCAACGGCGGTTCCCATCGACCCGAAATCCAGCGCCGTTCTGACCGCCTGATCGGGGATGCTTTCAATGATCTCCTGCGATCCGGTCCCGACCTGCGGATGCTCCGAGCTCCAGTTCAGGGTGTTGCCCACCCCGGCCTCGGGGCCGCTATAGGTCAGTTGCGTCGCGGGATCACGCTCCAGCCAGGGTGACCATTTCTCGGTCTCCTGCATCGAGTTCACATAGGGAAAGATGGCAGTGGGCGGGGCGTCGATGACAATGCTGCGCGCCACTTCGGCCCGACCGGGCAACAGGTAGGAAACCCCGATCAGCAGCAAAACAAGCACAAGCAGAGCCAGAAGAATGCGTTTGATGAATCGCATGAAACGTCTCCGATCCAAACCCGGATACGGCGACTATAGCAAAAAATAGCGCGGAATCAGAGACCTGATCCCGCGCCTGTCAAAACTACGGACTGTTCCGACGGGTCAGACGATCACGAATTTCTTGTCCTGCGGGTCATAACATTGCAGCCCGCCCTCACCGATATCGGTCCACAGCCCATGCAGGCTGAGCGAGCCGTCCTGCACCGCCGAGGACACGAACGGGAAGGTCATCAGGTTTTCGAGCGAGGCGACAACGGCCTGCCGTTCGAACTGCCGCGCCTGATCGACGCTGTCTTCGATATCGGCGACCAGCTCGTATTTCGGCTTCAGGATATCCATCCAGCGTCCGACAAAGCTGTCCTTGGCTTCCAGTTGCGGGGCCTGACCTTTGCACATGTCGATGCAGCCCTGAACCCCACCGCATTGCGAATGGCCCAGCACGATCAGATGCGCCACCTTCAGCGCAGTCACGGCGTATTCGATCGCCGCACTGGTGCCGTGGTGATCACCGTCGGGCGCGTAAGGCGGCACCAGGTTGGCGATGTTGCGGTGGATGAAGAAATCGCCCTGATCCGCCCCGAACATCGAGGTCACATGCACACGGCTGTCGCAACACGATATCACCATCGCACGCGGGCGCTGCCCCTCGTTTGCAAGGCGGCGGAACCAGACCTGATTTTCAGAGTAGGTGGTGGCTTTCCAGCCGTGATACCGTTTGACCAAATAGCCCGGCAGAGGTTTTGCTAAGTCCATTCTTCTGTCCATTTTTTCGAGTTCCCAAGGGCTGCTCTACCCCGAATTCGCAGAAAATTCGAGCAATTATCCTGCGCGGACGCAAGGTTTTGCAAAGGAATTCGCGATCAAAGTCGATCCATGCCGTGGGGGCATAGAGAATTGGGGTGAACGTGGTGGAAAAGATACTCACGCTTGAACACAAGGAAACCGTCCGGCTGGACCTGGACCAGCTGAGCGGGCTGTACCGGCAATTGGGCGACAAGAACGCGCTGGATGTACTGTGCCGCACGGTCGAGGAACTGGCCGTACGCCTGTCGAACTGTGAACGGTTCTGGCGGCAGCGCGACTGGGCGGGACTGCGCAAATGCGCGCGGTCGCTGGTGGCGATTGCCGATCAGATCGGCATGGTCGCGCTGGCGCGGGTTGCCGGGGATGTGGCGCAAACCGTGGATACGGGCGATGCGGTGGCCACCGGTGCCACCCTGTCACGGCTGATCCGGGTCGGAGAAAAATCGCTGACCGTGATCTGGGACCAGCAGGATCTTTCCGTCTGACGGGGCTTGCGGACGGGCCGTGGGCGGATAGGCTGGGCGCAAACCGAACCAGCCGAGATTTCCATGACCCTGTCCTTTGCTTCACCCTCTGACCCTTCGCTGCCGCTGCACGTCATCGCGCAACCCGATCTGGACGACTGGCTTGCCGGCCAACCGGATCACGTGTCGAACTGGGTGCAGGCCAGCGGCTTTACCGGCGCGCTGGGGCAGGTCGCCCTGATCCCCGGCCCGGACGGAACGCCGCAATTTGCCGTGGCAGGCTATGGCACAGGCGCAGGCCGCACGCGCAAGCGGTTTCCGCTGGCCGCCGCCGCCGAATCCCTGCCCGAAGGCACCTATCACATCACGTCGGGCGTGCCTGCGGATGCGCTGGCAACCGAATGTCTGGGCTGGCTTCTGACCGGCTATGCGTTTGATCGTTATGCCGCGCAATCCGGGGCCAAGGCCCGTCTGGTTGCCCCGGAAGGAATTGACGCGGCGCGGATCGAGGTTCTGGCTCAGGCCGAGGCCCTGACCCGCGATCTGGTCAACACGCCTACCGAAGATATGGGCCCCGACCAGTTGCAAGCCGCCACCGAGGCGCTGGCACAGGAATTCGGCGCCTCCTGCAACGTGATCAAGGGGCAGGCCTTGCTGGATCAGAACTTTCCGATGATCCACGCGGTTGGCCGCGCCGCCGCGCAGGAACCACGCCTGATCGAGATGAACTGGGGCAGTTCCGGCCCCAAGCTGACTTTGGTCGGCAAAGGCGTGTGTTTCGATACCGGGGGGCTGAACCTGAAGCCCGGCAACTCGATGGCGCTGATGAAAAAGGACATGGGCGGATCGGCCAATGTGCTGGGTCTGGCGCGGATGATCATGGCGCTGAAACTGCCGGTTCAGCTGCGCGTGCTGATCCCGGCGGTTGAGAACTCGGTCGCCGGAAACGCCTTTCGGCCCGGTGACATCCTGACCTCGCGCAAGGGTCTGACCGTCGAGATCAACAACACCGATGCCGAGGGACGGCTGGTGCTGGCCGATGCGCTGACGCTTGCGGATGAGGGAACGCCCGATCTGGTGATCTCGATGGCCACGCTGACCGGCGCAGCGCGGGTGGCCGTTGGCGGCGATCTGGCGCCGTTTTACACCGATGATGACAGCGCTGCCGATGCCTTGGCGCGGGCCGGACAACAGGCCGCCGACCCGGTCTGGCGGATGCCGTTCCACGAACCCTATGAGGCGATGATCGAACCGGGCATTGCCGATCTGGACAACGCGCCCTCGGGCGGGTTCGCGGGATCAATCACCGCCGCGCTGTTCCTGCGCCGGTTTGTGGGCGACAGCCGCTATATGCATTTCGACATCTATTCCTGGCAAGCCAGCAAAGCGCCGGGCCGCTGCAAAGGCGGACTGGGACAAGGCCCGCGCGCACTGCTGACCGCCCTGCCCGAGATACTGGACCTATGACCAAACAGCGCATCATAAACCCCGTGGTCGACCTGCGGCGCCACCCCGATGGCCCGCGGGACCGGCAGGTGTTGTTCGGTGACACGGTCGCCGTGATAGAAACCCAAGGCGGCTGGAGCCGGATCATCGCTGACAAGGACGGCTACTCTGGCTGGGTCGCCTCGGAGCAGTTGGGGGCAGCGGTTCCCGATACACATTGGATCACCGCCCCCGCGACCCATGCCTATGCAGAGCCGGATATGAAAAGCCCTGACCGGGTCTCGCTGAGCTTCGGCAGCAAGGTTCAGGTCTTGTCGGAACAGGGCCGGTTTCTGGAAACGGAACTGGGTTTCATCCCCGCCGTCCATGCCAAGCTAACGGCCACCCATCTGACCGATCCGGTTGCCGTGGCCGAGCTGTTTCTGGGCACGCCCTATCTGTGGGGCGGCAACAGCCGGTTCGGGCTGGATTGCTCGGGTCTGGTGCAGGCCGGGCTTTTGGCTTGCGGCATCCCCTGCCCTGGCGACAGCCGTGACCAGGAACGGGAGCTGGGCCAGGCCCTGCCCGCAGGGACGGATCCGAAACACGGTGATCTGCTGTTCTGGAAAGGCCATGTCGCCTGGGTCTATGACGACAACATGCTGCTGCACGCCAATGCCTATCACATGGATGTAACATTCGAGCCGATGGATCAGGCAATCGCGCGCATTCTGGATCAGGGCGACGGGCCTGTTACATCCCACAAAAGGTTTTAATCAAGATCGACCGAGCGGATCAGCTTGCGCTCCAGCACCCGCAGCACGGTGCGCAGGTCATGGCCGCGTTTCAGGATGCGGCCATCCATGCCAATCACCGAGTACATCCCCTGCCTTTGCCGCAGACGCGGATGTTTCTCGACCCGGTAGATCGGATGCTCGGCCGTACGGCGAAAGATAGAGAAAACCGCCATATCCCGCAGGTTCGAAATACCGTAATCGCGCATTTCCCCGGCGGCGACCATCCGACCATAGACGGACAGGATATGGGACATCTCGTGCCGGTTAAACGCGACGGGCATCTGTGCCGAGTTAGCAGAAAACCGGCTGGGAGGCTGCATGTTCATACCCTCAGCCTTGCCGGAAAACGCGTTTGAATCAAGCCCGAGCACGACAAGGTGTGGTTTTTTGGTCGATTGTGACCTAGCGCCGCCCGACCTGACGACAAATCAGAATCACCGGCAATAGCCCCACCGCAAGGATCACCAGCGAAGGTACGGCCGCCCCTTCGAGCCGCTCATCCGAGGCCAGCCGATAGGCCTGTACCGCCAATGTGTCAAAGTTGAACGGGCGCATGATCAGGGTGGCGGGAAGCTCTTTCATCACATCGACAAAGACGATCAGAAGCGCGGTCAGAAGTGATGGTGTCAGAATAGGCAGATGCACCCGGCGCAGCGTGCCCAGCGGCGTCTGCCCCAATGATCGCGCGGCCGCGTCCATATTGGCGTGAACCGTGCTCTGGCCGCCTTCATAGGCGCTGAGCGCGGCAGCCAGAAAACGCACCATATAGGCCGCGATCAGCAACCAGATCGACCCCGTCACCAACAGCCCGGTCGAGATATCGAAGGTCTGCCGCATCCACGCATCCAGCGCGTTGTCAAAGCTGGCGAAGGGCACCATCAGTCCCACCGCGATCACCCCGCCCGGCACCGCATATCCCAGCCGCGCCAGATAACCTGCGGTGGCCGATCCCCTGCCAGGGCGCAGCCGTTGAAAGAACCCCACGCAGATCGCCGCAAACACCGTGACCACCGCCGCCGTGCCTGCCAGCGTCAGTGAGTTCTGGATGAACCCGATATAGCGCCGCGACAGCAGGTTCTGTTCCGACTGCAGGCCCATCTGGATCAGGATGAAAACCGGGAGCAAAAAGCCCAGAAAGACCGGAACAGCGCACAGCGTGAACGCCGCCACGGATTGCCAGCCCTTCAACTGCGCAGAAGGCAAGGAGGCATGGCTTTTGCCCGCCTGATAATATTTCGCCCGGCCCCGCTGTATCCGCTCGGCCATCGCCATGACCAGCGCGAACCCCAGCAGGCACAGAGCCAGCTGCGCGGCGGCGGCGCGGTCTCCGATCGAGAACCAGCTGGTATAGATACCGGTGGCAAAGGTCTGCACACCGAAATAGGCCACCGTGCCGAAATCGGCGATGGTCTCCATGATCGCCAGCAGAACACCGCCCGCAATGGCCGGTCGTGCCATCGGCAGCGAGACATGCCAGAAGGCCAGCCACGGGCTTTTGCCCAGCGCGCGGGCGGCCAGAAAAGCGGTGGCGCTTTGCTGCAGGAACGCCGCGCGGGCCAGCAGATAGACATAAGGATACAGCACGAGGATCAGCATCACCGCCGCGCCCTCGGTTGAACGAATCTCGGGGAACCAATAGTCGCGCGGCCCCCAGCCTGTTACCTCGCGCAGGGTGGTCTGGACGATGCCGGGATGATCCAGAATGAAGGTATAGGCATAGGCCAGAACATAGGCCGGGAAGGCCAGAGGCAGGACCAGCGCGATCTCAAGGAAGCGCACGCCGGGAAAACGACACATCGTCACCAGCCACGCCGCGCCCACCCCGATGGAAAAGGTGCCCGCTGCCACCAGAACCACCAGGATCACTGTTGTCAGCGCATAGCGCGGCAGAACCGTGTCCAGCAGATGCGAGATCGTGTCCGTCCCGCCCGTCACCGCCGCCAGAACAACCGCCACCATCGGCAACAGGCAGGCGGCCGCCACCAGACAGGCCACCGTGCCGACCAGCCGGGTACCAAACACGCCCCGATGGCGCGTTCCATGTTCTGACAATTCGATTTCGGCCATGCGGGTTCTTTGCTTGGTGTTAGATTGCCTTTTCGACTAAATTTGTCGGAATTTCCAGCACCAATAAACAGCCACCGGGCCTCAAGAAGATCAAACCGTGGCTTGGGCGTTCGTAGGAATTCCAGACTTGCCGCGATCATTGGGATCAGCTCCAACTCATTCAAAGGCTCAGAGTTGGGAATTCGATGAAAATCAAAGTGCTTCTCTTTTTGTCACTTGTTGCCTTCCAATGCTCGTCGGCACATGCGGGTACGAGTAAAGATATAGAGTTTGCGGCAAAATGTCTGGAAACGGGCAAAACCGAATTGGAAAACTCAACGCTGAATTGGAAGGAAATCAGATTTCTGGAAGAGCTGGATTTTTGTCTGCTTTCAGTGGCCGAAAGATTGTCAAACCCCGACAAACTGATGGGCTGGATGGCAGCAAGCGGGTTCCGCGTGCTAGATCCGGTTGCTCAGCCCAATGTTGTTATGAGGTTATACGACTACGACGGCGAAGGGGTGATTATTGGCGGATTGATCCCGAAGGGCGAGCTTCAATGGAGTATGCACCCAACCCACTCGTTTTTGGCTTACAGCCTGTATTCAGGTGTCGTGCTGCAAGATGATGGTATTCCGGTTCATGTGACCAGCGTCTTGAATCGCAATTGATCACTGGCGTCAAAAACGAAGCATTTAACGTTGGCGAGCGGCGCAAGATACGCCGCCCTCGGATTTTTCATTCGTAAACGCGCTGATCCTCGATCACCAAACCGTCCTTGGGCAGCGATCCGGGGGCCACCACCTCGATCGCGCCTTTCAGCTTCAGGACTTCGATGACAGATTTGGCATAGGCCACGTCGTCGTCGCGGGGGCTTTCGATCTGAACGGTCATGGTGTCCATCTCACCCTGGCGGGCGGCGATGACGCGGGCCTTGACGATCTCGTCATGCTTGTCGACCAGCGCGGCCACTTGTTCGGGGCGCACGAACATGCCCTTGATCTTGGTGGTCTGATCGGCCCGCCCCATCCAACCCTTGATCCGCAGATTTGTGCGGCCACAGGGGGATTGGCCCGGCATGATCGCCGAAAGATCGCCTGTGGCAAACCGGATCAGCGGATAGTCGGGGTTCAGCGAAGTCACCACGACCTCACCCACTTCACCCTCGGCCACGGGGATTCCGGTGCCGGGTGTGACGATTTCGACAATGACATGCTCGTCGATGATCATCCCCTCCATCGCGGGGCTTTCATAGGCGATATTGCCCAGATCGGCAGTGGCATAGCATTGCAGGCACGCGATGCCCCGGTCGGCATATTCCTGACGCAAGGACGGGAACAGCGCACCACCGCCAACTACGGCCGCGTTGAAGCCCAGCGCCACGCCCATCTCATCCGCCTTGTCCAGAATGACCTTCAGGTAATCCGGGGTACCGGCATAGGCGGTGCAGCCCACGTCGCGCGCGGCGGTCACCTGCAGCTCGGTCTGGCCGGTGCCGGCGGGCAGCACGGCGGCCCCAACGGCCCGCGCACCGCTTTCAAAGATCATACCGGCAGGGGTCAGGTGGTAGCCAAAGCAGTTGTGGACAATATCGCCCGGACCCACGCCTGCCGCGTGAAGAAACCGCCCCATGCGCCACCAATCCGGGTCGGTGCTGCCGGGCTCATAGATCGGGCCGGGGGATTGAAACACATGGTGGAAATGCCGCGCCGGTTTGACGGTAAAGCCGCCGAACGGGGGCCGCGCCGCCTGCGCCTGCGCCAGATCGGCTTTGCGCAAAACCGGCAGTTTCACCAGATCGTCCACCGAGGCGACAGCGTCGGTGTTCACACCGGCCAGATGTGCCTCGAACCCCGGTGCGGACAGCGCCCGCTGAAGCTGAACACGCAGGGCCTGCGCCTGATCGGAGGCACGCTGGTCGGCTGAGCGGGTTTCGAGCGCGTCGTAGTACTTCGTCATGACCATATCCTCCATCCGCTTACAGCCACCTCTTGCGGCGGCGATACGAGCGCACGTCACGGAAGCTTTTGCGCCCCTCATCCGACATGCCGAGATAGAATTCCTTCACGTCCGGGTTTTCGCGCAGCTCAGCCGCCGGGCCATCCATCACCACGCGGCCTGATTCCAGAATATACCCGTAATGGGCAAATCGCAGCGCCACATTGGTGTTCTGTTCGGCCAGCAGGAAGGACACGCCCTCTTTTTCATTCAGGTCTTTGACGATGCCGAAAATCTCTTCGACCAGCTGCGGCGCCAGACCCATCGAGGGCTCATCCAGCAGAATCGTCTCGGGGCGCGACATCAGGGCCCGGCCCATCGCAACCATCTGCTGTTCACCGCCCGAGGTATAGCCCGCCTGAGACCGGCGGCGCTCCTTGAGGCGGGGGAAATAGGTATAGACCAGATCAAGATCCTGTTGGATCGCGGCCTTGCCGTCCTTGCGGGTATAGGCGCCGGTCAGCAGGTTTTCCTCGACCGTCAGGTGTTCGAAGCAGTGGCGGCCTTCCATCACCTGGATGACGCCCTTTTCCACCAGATCGGCCGGATCGCTTTCATGCACACTGGTGCCGCGGTATTTGATCGACCCTTTGGTGACCTCGCCGCGTTCCGAATGCAGCAGGTTCGACACCGCCTTGAGCGTTGTCGTCTTGCCCGCCCCGTTGCCGCCGAGCAGAGCGGTGATGCCCCCTTTGGGCACGGTCAGGCTGACACCCTTCAGAACCAGGATGACGTGGTTGTAGATCACCTCGATATTGTTGACCTCAAGCAGAGTGTCTGCCGCAACGTCCGTGGTTTGTGCCGTATCCAGCATCTGCGCGTGTCCTTGTGCGAGTGTGGGGTTCGGGGCGGCAGTTCACCGCCGCCCCGGTGTATCAAAGCGCCTTAATTGCAGCGCGGTTCGATCTTGTTTTCCGCAGCATAGGCCCCGGAGTCCTCGTCGATCAGCGCACCGATCACGTCACCATCGGTCGGTTTGAACTCAGAGATAACGTTCCACGACTGGGCCGATGCATCCCATTGCGTGACACCGACCAAACCGGGGCCACCATGGTTTTCACAGGAAACATCGAATGTCGGGCCAAAACCGCTCATCCCAAGTTCGGCCATTCTTTCCTCGGTAATGCTGAGCGCTTCCATCCCATCCCGCATCATTGGTGGGGTGATATCCGCAACACCATGAATTTCCTGAGCAGTCCGGATAGCTTCAGCCGCCAACATGGCCGCATAGACCGCACGGTTATACTGAACAGTACCGACCTTGTCGCCAGCGCCGGCTGCTTTTCCCGCGTCGTGAACATATTTCTTTATGTCATCGAATACGGGAAAATCATCACCTGTCGCGGTAAATGCCAACGCCTTGTACCCGTTGGATGCCTCGCCAGAGGGGATGACGTCCGGTTCCGCGCCGGACCACCAGATGCCCATCATGTTTTCCATCGGAAAACGGATGTTCGCAGCCTCCTGAATGGCGACCTGGTTCATCACGCCCCAGCCCCACAGAATGACATAATCGGGACGGTCACGGCGGATTTGCAGCCACTGGGATTTTTGTTCCTGCCCGGGCGAATCCACCGGCAACAGCGCCAGTTCATAGCCGTGCTTTTTGGAAAGCTCCTCAAGCGTCCGAATGGGCTCTTTCCCGTAGGCCGAATTGTGATAGACCAACGCCACTTTTTTGCCGGTCAGGTCGCCGTC
Source organism: Ruegeria sp. AM9 (assembly GCF_056540565.1). Lineage (NCBI taxonomy): Bacteria > Pseudomonadati > Pseudomonadota > Alphaproteobacteria > Rhodobacterales > Roseobacteraceae > Ruegeria > Ruegeria sp. AM9. Next base: position 166,255 of record NZ_JBQFWY010000003.1, on the reverse strand, counting down.
ATTGACTTCCAGCAGGTGATTGATCGCACCCGAGGCGCCGTTCCAGTAATTTGCGGGATAATTAAAGACCCATTCAAAGACCTTGCCATTTGCGGCTGAAGTTCTGCCATACCCCATCGTGTGCAAAGGAATCTGGTCAGCGGTCACTTTGGGTATCAGCTGATACGTAATACCTGTCGACAGCGGTTGATAGACCAGCGAGCCTTCGTTCTTTGTGGCCTCGTAGCATTCAACGCCCTTTTCGGTGGTGTATCCGGTTTCACATTCGACCATCCGAATGGGAACGCCGCCGATACCGCCGTCCCGCTCATTGAGCATTGTGAAATAGTCGTTATACCCATCCGAGAACGGAATGCCGCCTGCCGCGAACGGTCCGGTGCGATAGCTCAGATCGGGGATCACCAGATCCGCCAGAGCCGGCCCTGCGGCCATCAGGGCGCCAAGCGCCGCGGTTGCCAGTTTCAATTTCATCGGGTGTCTCCTCCCTTGGTTGGTCCGATGTTGGGGTCGGGCTTTTGCACCCGTTTTCTGATTGGGCCTGCCCCTTAGTGCGGGAACGGCCAGAGTCTGAGTTTTTCTTTCGCCACGCGCCACAGCTGCGCCAGGCCATGCGGTTCAAGGATCAGGAACAGGATGATCAGCCCGCCGACAATCACCAGCTGCAGATGCGCCACGATATCCGTGGGCCAGCCCAGCCAGTTGGCGCCGACCACTTTCAGCCCCACCGGCAGCAGCACCAGGAACGCCGCCCCCGCGAAGGAACCGAAGATCGAGCCCAACCCGCCAATAATGATCATGAACAGCACCAGGAACGATTTCTGGATGCCAAAGGCCTCACCGACCTCGACCGCGCCCAGATAAACCGCAAAGAACAGTGCGCCCGCGATGCCCACAAAGAACGAGCTGACGGCAAAGGCGGTCAGTTTCGCCTTCAGGGGATTCACCCCGATGATCTCGGCGGCGATATCCATGTCGCGGATCGCCATCCAGGTACGCCCGGTGGTGCCGCGCGTCAGGTTCCGCGCAATCAGGGCGCACAGGGTCAGGAAGATCAGGCAGAACAGATAGGTCGCCCAGGCCGGAGCATTCGGCCCGGTGATGATGATGCCGAACACGTCACGCTCGGGCGCGTTGATCTGACCAGAGGCCGAGTAATTGTAGAACCACGGCACCCGGTTGAACAGCCACACCAGGAAGAACTGCGCCGCCAGCGTCGCCACCGCCAGATAGAACCCCTTGATCCGCAGGGATGGCAGGCCGAACAGCACGCCGACGATGGCCGTGATGCCTCCGGCCAGAATGACGTGGATGAACATGGACACATCCGGAAAGGCGGTCATCAGCTTGTAGCAGGCATAAGCCCCCACGGCCATGAACCCTCCGGTGCCCAGCGAGACCTGACCGCAATAGCCCACCAGAATATTCAGCCCGATCGCCGCAATCGCGTAGATCAGGAACGGCAGCAGCAGCGCATTGGCGACGTAGTCGTTGATCAGGAACGGAACGATCCCAAACGCCACCACCAGCACGACATAGTACCGATACCGGTCGAACTTGATCGGGAAGGTCTGGCTGTCATCAATGTACGAGGTTTTGAAGTCCCCGGCCTCACGATAGAACATGTCTTACTTTCCCCATTCTTCCTGCGCTTTGTTGCGGGCTTCAGAGTCCAGTTGGTTGGACCCTTTGGCATATCCGCTCGCCTCGGAGGCGCGCACCAGTTTCAGATAGGCCAGAACGCCCATGATTAGTCCGGCAAAGGCCAGAATTGCGGCGATGGTCAGTTGGCCGTCGGTCAGATCGTCCGAGGTGAGCGCGATGTATCCAAAGGCCCAGAACCCGGCCCATGCGATCACGTTGATGATGGCGATGAATTTGGTCATGCCCTATACCCTCTCGATGATTTTCTCACCGAACAGACCCTGCGGCCGGAACACCAGAAAGATCAAGGCCAGCACATAGGCGAACCAGTTCTCGGTCGCGCCACCCACCAGCGGGCCGATGGCGAACTCGAACAGTTTCTCACCGACGCCGATGATCAACCCGCCGACGATGGCGCCGGGGATCGAGGTGAACCCGCCCAGCATCAACACCGGCAGCGCCTTGAGCGCGATCAGCGAAAGCGAAAACTGCACGCCCGACTTGGTGCCCCACATGATGCCAGCAACCAGCGCGACAAAGCCTGCCACCGACCAGACCATGATCCAGATAAAGTTCAGCGAAATGCCCACCGACAGCGCCGCTTGGTGGTCATCCGCCACCGCGCGCATCGCCCGGCCCTGCTTGGTGTACTGGCTGAACGCGACCAATGCCGCCACCAGCAGCGCCGCGATCACCGTCGCCACGATGTCCAGATTGTCGATGAAGAAGCCGTAGCCGAAGATGTTAAAGGTCGTCTCGTCGATCCACAGGTTGATGCCCTGCGGCAGACCCACATCCAGCGTCTTGATCTCGGACCCCCACATCAGGTCGGCCACGCCTTCAAGGAAATAGGCCAGACCGATGGTGGCCATGAACAGAATGATCGGCTCCTGCCCGACCAGATGCCGCATGACGAACCGCTGCACCGCCCAGGCCAGCAGCACCATCACGCCCATGGTCAGGATGATCGCCAGCAGCGCCGGCACATTCCAGCCGAAATAGTGGATATGCGTACCGAAGGTGGCGTTGATCAGATGCGCAAACGGCACCTGACCGCTCATGATCCCGACCAGCGTCATCGCCGCAAACAGGGCCATAACGCCTTGGGCATAATTGAAAATCCCCGAGGCCTTGTAGATCAGCACAAAGCCCAGCGCGACCAGCGCATAGAGAACCCCGGCCATCAGACCGTTGAGGATGACCTCCATCGCGAATACGAGTTGTTCAGGCATTTGCGCCTCTCCCCATGTCTGTCCGATGCTCAGTCATGACTGACCCCCAGATAGGCGTCGATCACGTCCTGATTGCTGCGCACCTCGTCGGGGGTGCCGTCGCCGATCTTCTTGCCGTAATCCATCACGACCACCCGGTCGCTCAGGTCCATGACCACGCCCATATCGTGTTCGATCAGGGCGATGGTGGTGCCGAACTCGTCATTCACATCAAGGATAAAGCGGCTCATGTCCTCTTTCTCTTCGACGTTCATGCCAGCCATCGGTTCATCCAACAGCAGCAGCTTGGGTTCGGCCGCCAGAGCGCGTGCAAGTTCGACCCGCTTTTTCAACCCGTAAGGTAGGCGCGAGACCGGCGTCTTGCGGATGTGCTGGATTTCCAGAAAGTCGATGATCTTTTCGACGGCTTCGCGGTTTTCCACCTCTTCCGCCTCGGCTTTGCCCTTCCACCAGGCCTGCTGAAACATGTTGGTCTTCATGTAGTTCAGCCGCCCGGTCATGACGTTGTCCAGCACGCTCATGCCTTCGAACAGGGCGATATTCTGGAACGTCCGCGCAATGCCCTGCCGCGCCACCTCATAAGGGCGCATCGGCGGGCGCTTTGACCCATGAAACCAGACCTCGCCCTCTTGCGGGACATAGAATCCCGAGATCACGTTCAGCATCGAGGACTTGCCCGCCCCGTTCGGCCCGATGATGGCGCGGATTTCGCCCTCGCGAATGTCGAACGAGATATCCTTGATCGCCACCACACCGCCAAAGCGCAGGGTGATGTTCTTCATCTCCATCACCACACCGCCGATTTTGCGGCCGTCTTCGGTGACATATCCTTCGGTACTATCCAGCATCAGCCTCTCCCTGACTTATGCAAACACGGGACGGCGGGCGGGGCGATGACCGCAGGTCGAGCGGCGCGCGACCGGCCTTCATTCCGCCGCCACCTTGTGCTGAGCGACCGGCACAACCGGCGCGTCCACAATCTCCAGCGTCGCCGAGATCGACCCCTTGCGGCCGTCCTCATAGGTCACCTCGGTCGTGGTCGAGACAGTTTCGGACCCGTCATACAGTGCCGCGATGATGTCGCTGAATTTCTCCTCGACGAACCCACGCCGCACCTTCCGCGTACGCGTCATCTCACCATCATCGGCGTCCAGTTCCTTGTGCAGTACGACAAAGCGATGCACCTGACAGCCCGACAGCATTTCATCGGCGGCAACGGACTTGTTCACTTCTTCCACGTGGGACTTGATCGTCTCCAACACACGCGGATGTCCCGCCAGTTCCTGATAGGACGCGTAGGCCACGTTGTTGCGTTCCGCCCAGTTACCCACCGCGGTCAGGTCGATATTGATGAAGGCCACGCAATGATCCCGGCCACTGCCGAACAGCACGACCTCAAGAATATCGGGATAGAATTTCAGCTTGTTCTCGACATATTTCGGCGCGAACATCGACCCATCGGCCATCTTGCCCACGTCCTTGGCGCGGTCGATGATCCGCAAATGACCCGAGCCTTCCTCGATGAACCCGGCATCCCCGGTGGCCACCCAGCCCTCGGCATCCTTGGTCGAGGCTGTCGAGTCCGGGTTGTTGTAATACTCGACGAACACACCGGGCGAGCGGTAGTGGATCTCGCCATTGTCGTCGATTTTCAATTCAACCGCCGGCGCGGGCACACCAACCGTATCGGCGCGCACCTCACCATCAGGTTGAACGGTAATAAACACGGTGGCTTCGGTCTGACCGTAAAGCTGCTTCAGGTTGATGCCCAGCGAGCGATAGAAATCAAAGATCTCCGGCCCGATGGCCTCACCCGCTGTATACCCCACGCGGAACCGGCCATAACCCAGCGTATCCTTGAGCGGACCGTAGACCAGCAGATTGCCCAGCGCGTATTTCAGCTTGTCGCCGAAACCCACCGGCTTGCCGTCCAACAGCAGGCCACCGACCTTCTTGGCGTGCGCCATGAAGTGATGGAACATGCGCCGCTTGAACTTACCCGCATCCTCCATCCGGATCATGACGTTGGTCAGCTGAGTCTCGAACACCCGCGGCGGGGCGAAGAAATAAGTCGGTCCGATCTCGCGCAGGTCAGTCATCATCGTATCGGCGCTTTCGGGGCAGTTCACGCAGAAACCGCACCAGTAGGCCTGTCCGATGGAAAAGATGAAATCCCCGACCCAGGCCATCGGCAGGTAAGACAGGATGTCCTCATTCCGGGTCAGGTGATCGAATTCGGCCGAGTTCTTGGCGCTTTCGATCACGTTGCGGTTCGACAGAACCACACCCTTGGGCTTGCCCGTGGTGCCCGAGGTGTAAAGCATCACGCAGGTATCGTCATAGGTGATCGCAGCGGTCCGCTTGTCCAGTTCCGCATCGAACCGCTGATGACCCGCGCGGCCCTCGGCCATGATGTCTTCCAGCGCGTTCATCTGGGAATGGTCGTATTTCCGCATCCCGCGCTTGTCGGTATAGAAGATGTGTTTGACCTGATGCAGGTTTTCCTGAATCTCGATGACCTTGTCGACCTGCTCCTGATCACCGCAGACGACGTATTTCGCGCCGCAATGCTCCAGCACATAAGCCATCTCTTCGGCCACCGAATCCTGATACAGAGGCACCGGCACCGCGCCCACCATCTGCGCCGCGACCATCGACCAGTAATGCGCAGGACGGTTGCGGCCGATCACGGCAATATGATCGCCCTTTTCAACGCCGATCTCGAGGAAACCAAGCGCCAGCGCGCGGACCTCGGCAGCGGTTTCCGCCCAGGTCCAGCATTGCCAGATGCCGAATTCCTTTTCCCGATAGGCCGGGACATCCCCGAACTGTGTCGCATTGCGATGTAGCAGCGCCGGAAGGGAAGCCATCCCGTCCGCGCCCGACTGCGTCTGAGCCAATCTCTCTCTCCTCCCCATCCGGCCCCTCCCCGGGCCGGAAATGGCGGGTCCGGGTCAAAGGCCCGAACGCCAACGCCCCGATAAGGGACGCGAGAAAGATCAGCGTCAACTTTTTCCTGATGTTTTCTCAATTCTTACGAATTGTAACAGCCCTGACTCGGCAAATGTTCAGCCCGATCTTACTGCACGAAAGCACCGCCAAACCCAATCCTGTTTAAACGCGAAACGACGGGTTGCCTGGGCCTGCGTGCTATTCATCAAATCCAAGGGCACGTGGCACTCAGACCCGAAAAGCCGCTTTGTTACCTTTTTCAGGCCGGCGGCCTAACACGATTCGTCAGATTAAAAAGGTCTCAGAAAATCAGATATTGATGGAAACCAACTACAACGAATGCCGACACTGCGACGACAAGTACAGACGCGTAGTACCCGATGTTATGTCGCTGTTTTTTGGGTTGCATACTCCATTTGGCCCACTTTTCTTGCATTGCGTTGTCGGCTGAACCCACGTCGTGTTTCATAGTAACCCCACTCCGATTGGCACCGTTTAAACGGCTAAATCCCACCCCGCCCGGTCCTTTGACCAAATTTGTGAGAACCGGCGCGTCTGCGCATATACTTCAATTCGACTCTCGATGAGCGGTTCGAGCTTGCATCATCAACACTGAACCCAATGGGAACACATTGTTCATGTTGCGTTAACATATCCGCCGTGAACAGCAGAGCCATCGACGCATGGACCTGTTCTACCTTGAACAGCGGCCAACTGCCCCGGATGGGTTCTGGAAACTCAGTGAGCTGGTCCGACGAGAACTGTGCGCCAAAGATTCTAAACTAGGCAGCAGAATGTTACAGCCAGTCGCGCAATATTGGGATCAGCGGCACATCGGCCGCAGGCATCGGATAGCTGCGCAGATCGTTCGCCCGCACCCATTTCAGCGCCTGACCTTCCTTCGACTGCGGAATACCCTCCCACTTGCGACAAGCAAACAGTGGCATCAACAGGTGAAAATCATCATAGCTGTGGCTGGCAAAGGTCAGCGGGGCGAGGCACGAGGCCCAGGTGTCGATGCCCAGTTCCTCATGCAATTCGCGGATCAGCGCGACCTCGGGGGTTTCGCCGGGTTCGATTTTGCCGCCGGGGAATTCCCAAAGACCGGCCATCGACTTGCCCTCGGGGCGCTGCGCCAACAGGACCCTGCCCTCGATATCGATCAGGGCAACGGCAGAAACAAGGATAGTTTTCACGAGCGATAATCCGCGTTGATCTCGATATATCCATGGGTGAGGTCACAGGTCCAAACTGTGGACTTGCCCGCTCCCAGCCCCAGATCGACGGTGATCACCAGATCCTGACCTTTCATATAAGCGGCGGCGTCTTCCTCGCGGTAATCGGGGCTGACCCAGCCTTTCTCGGCCACAAGGATGTTTCCGAAAGAGATGCTCAGCAGATCCCGGTCCGCCGCAGCGCCGGATTTGCCGATGGCCATCACAACGCGGCCCCAGTTCGGGTCTTCGCCCGCAATTGCCGTTTTCACCAGCGGCGAGTTCGCAATCGCCAGACCATGCACCTTGGCGTCAGCGTCCGAGGCGGCCCCGGTCACGCGGATTTCCACGAATTTCGTAGCGCCTTCCCCGTCGCGCACCACCTGCTGCGCGAGGTCCAGCATCACAGCCTCCAACGCCTCGGCAAAAGCCGCGTTGCCTGTGGCGTCCACGCCCGACGCGCCGGTGGCACACAGCAACAAGCTGTCAGAGGTCGAGGTGTCGCTGTCCACGGTGATGCAGTTGAAGGTCCGGTCGGTCTGGGCCCCCAGCATCGCCTGCAATGCCGATTGTTCGACCTGCGCATCGGTGAAGATATAGACCAGCATTGTCGCCATATCGGGCGCGATCATGCCGGACCCCTTCGCAATCCCCGCAATAGAGACTGTTTTGCCGTCAATCTCGACCTGTGCCGATGCCCCTTTAGGGAACGTATCGGTGGTCATGATCGCCCGCGCCGCGTCTTCGATGGCATGACGGCTGAGGCCCGATTTCAGCGCCTCAAGCTGCGCAACGATACGCTCATGCGGCAGCGGTTCACCGATCACGCCAGTCGAAGAGGTAAAGACCCGCTCGACCGGAACGCCGGTGGCTGTCGACACGGCCTGCGTCACCTCGGCCACCGAGGTCTGACCGTAATGCCCGGTGAACGCGTTGGCATTGCCCGAGTTCACAAGGACCGCCGCAGGCCCATCGCTGGGTCCGCCGATCTTGTCCTGACAATCCAGCACCGGGGCCGCGCGGGTGGCGGACCGGGTGAACACCCCGGCGACCGAGGTGCCGGGGTCCAGCACGGCCAGCATGACGTCGGTGCGGCCCTGATAGCGCACACCCGCCTCGACGGTGGCAAAGCGCACACCGTCAATTGCAGGCAATTCGGGAAAGCCCGCCGGGGCCAGCGGAGAGACCTTGGTGATCGTGGCCACGGGCGTTTACTCCTGAATCAGGTCAGTCTGACGCAGAACTTCGGGGCCAGCGCCTTCCAGTGCCGGGCGCTCGATCTCGGCCTGCTGAGTCAGTTCGTCGATGCGGGCCTGAATGACCTCTTGCTGCAAGGTCTGGGTCAGCTCGGCGCGGACCTGATCCAGCTCGGGCGCCTCGGATTTGCGCTTGTCGTTCAGGGTGATCACATGCCAGCCGAACTGGGTTTTCACCGGCTCGGACACCTGACCTTTTTCCAGGCCGATCACGGCCGCCTCAAAAGCCGGAACCATCTGGCCCGATCCGAACCAGCCCAGCTCACCCCCATTGGGGCCTGACGGGCCGGTCGATTTTTCCTTGGCCAGCTCGGCGAAATCGGCGCCGTCGTCCAACTGCGCCTTGATGTCCTTGGCCTCTTCTTCGGTTTTCACAAGGATGTGGCTGGCGTTGAATTCATCCGCGCCCTGGAAATCGGCATATTTCGCGTCATAGGCCGCCTGGATCGCGTCATCCGTCAGCTTTTCCTCGAGCAGCGTATTCACCGTCTGAACCGCCAGCAGCGAGCGCGTCTCATTGTCCAGCGCCAGTGTGTTCAGCTTGGACAAGGCGTCCTGCTGCTGGCCCAGCAGCACCTGCTGGATCAGCTGGTCGACGATCAGCTCGTACAGGACGTCGTCTTCGATCTGTTGGTACTGCTCGGGCAGGGCAGCCCCGGTGGCAATGACGTGACCCAATGTGATCTCATCCCCGTTCACACGCGCGATGACAGTGCCGGCGTCGGGTTTGGTTTCAGCCGCCAATGGCAGGGCCATCACCGCAGCAAGCGCCAGCGATGGCAGAAAAGTGAGGCCTTTGGGCATGGAATCATCCTATTTCTTTGCCGCGACAGGGCGTGGCGTTGACACTCTGGGACCTGCCGCTTACATCGCTTTGAAGCCTTGGACAGGGCCACCTTTCACCCCCCGTATCTATGGGTTGCGCGCAAGGTGGGCAAGCCTGTCGCAACCACGATAAGAACAGATCCGCTGGAGTGAACATGCTGGGACTCGGAACGCTCGCCAAAAAGGTGTTCGGAACACCGAACGACCGCAAGATCAAGGCGACCCGCCCCCTGATCGAAAAGATCAACGCGCTGGAACCCGAGTTCGAGAAGCTGTCCGATGAGGGCCTGATCGAAAAGACCGCAGAACTGCGCAAACGCGCGCTGGACGGTGAAAGCCTGGACGCGCTGCTGCCCGAAGCCTTTGCCAACGTCCGCGAAGGCGCCAAGCGCGCGCTGGGTCTGCGCGCCTTTGACGTGCAGCTGATGGGCGGCACCTTCCTGCATCAGGGCAATATCTCGGAGATGAAGACCGGTGAGGGCAAGACGCTGGTCGCCACCTTCCCCGCCTATCTGAATGCGCTGACCGGCAAGGGCGTGCATGTGGTCACGGTGAACGAATACCTGGCCAAACGCGACTCGGAATGGATGGGCAAGGTGTTTGCCGCCGTCGGCATGACCACCGGAGTGATCTGGTCGGGCCAGCCGGATGCCGAGAAGATGGCCGCCTATAAATGCGACATCACCTATGCCACCAATAACGAGCTGGGGTTCGACTACCTGCGCGACAACATGAAGGCCGATCTGGAGCAGGTCTATCAGAAGTACCACAATTTCGCGATTGTGGACGAGGTGGATTCGATCCTAATCGACGAGGCGCGTACGCCGCTGATCATCTCGGGGCCGTCGCAGGACCGGTCGGACCTGTATACCGCCATCGACGGGCTGATCCCCTCGCTGAGCGACGATCACTACTCGCTGGATGAGAAATCCCGCAACGTGACCTTCACCGACGAGGGCAACGAGTTTCTGGAACAGCAGCTGATGGCCGCCGGCCTGATCCCCGAAGGCCATTCGCTCTATGATCCCGAAAGCACCACGGTCGTGCACCACGTGAACCAGGGTCTGCGCGCGCACAAACTGTTCACGCGCGACAAGGATTACATCGTGCGTGACGGCAATGTCGTACTGATCGACGAATTCACCGGCCGCATGATGCCGGGTCGCCGCCTGTCGGAAGGCCTGCACCAGGCCATCGAAGCCAAGGAAGGCGTCCAGATCCAGCCCGAGAACGTGACGCTGGCCAGCGTGACCTTCCAGAACTATTTCCGCCTCTATGACAAGCTGAGCGGCATGACCGGTACCGCCCTGACCGAGGCCGAGGAGTTTGCCGAGATCTACGGTCTGGGCGTGGTCGAGGTTCCGACCAACAAGCCAATCGCCCGGGTGGACGAGGACGATCAGGTCTATCGCACCGGCGCCGAGAAATACGGCGCGATGATTGAACAGACCAAGGAAGCACAGGAAAAGGGCCAGCCGGTCCTGCTGGGCACCACGTCGATCGAGAAATCCGAACTGCTCAGCCAGCTGCTGCAAAAGGAAGGTATCGCCCACAATGTCCTGAACGCCCGCCAGCACGAGCAAGAGGCGCAGATCGTTGCCGATGCGGGCCGTCTGGGCGCGGTGACCATCGCCACCAACATGGCCGGTCGCGGCACCGACATTCAGCTGGGCGGCAATGTGGAAATGAAGGTGCTGAAGGCGCTGGCTGAAAACCCCGAGGCTGATCCCTCGGAACTGCGTGCCGCGGAAGAAGCCAACCACGCGGCAGAGAAGGAAAAGGTTCTGGCCGCCGGTGGCCTGTATGTGATGGCGTCCGAACGCCACGAAAGCCGCCGTATCGACAACCAGTTGCGTGGCCGCTCGGGCCGTCAGGGCGATCCGGGGCGCACGGTGTTCTACCTCAGCCTCGAAGACGACCTGATGCGCATCTTCGGTTCGGAACGGCTGGACAAGGTTCTGACCACTCTGGGCATGAAAGAGGGCGAGGCCATCGTCCACCCCTGGGTCAACAAGTCGCTGGAACGGGCGCAATCCAAGGTCGAAGGCCGCAACTTCGACATGCGCAAGAACGTTCTGAAATTCGACGACGTGATGAACGACCAGCGGAAGGTTGTCTTCAGCCAGCGGCGCGAGATCATGTCCTCGGATGACCTGTCCGAGATCGTCTCGGACATGCGCGAGCAGGTGATCGACGACCTGATCGACGAATACATGCCGCCCAAATCCTATGCCGATCAGTGGGACACCGACGGCCTGCACGAGGCGATCAAGGACAAACTGACCATTGACGCCCCGGTTCAGGACTGGGCCGCCGAGGAAGGTGTGGATGACGAACAGGTGCGCGAACGCCTGATCAACGCCGCCGACGAGATGATGGCGCAGAAGGCCGCCGCCTTTGGCCCCGAAAACATGCGCAACATCGAAAAGCAGGTGCTGCTGAACACCATCGACAGCAAGTGGCGCGAGCACCTGCTGACGCTGGAACATCTGCGTTCGGTCGTGGGTTTCCGCGGCTACGCGCAGCGCGATCCGCTGAACGAATACAAGAACGAAAGCTTCCAGCTGTTCGAAGGAATGCTCGACGGCCTGCGCGAAACCGTGACCCAGCAATTGTCGCGCGTGCGTCCGCTGACCGAGGAAGAGCAAAAGGAAATGCTGGCGCAGATGGCGGCACAGCAGGCACAGGCGCAACAGGCGGTCGATCAGGCCTCGGACCGCGCCGAGGCGGTGGCCGAGGCCGAAGCCTCGGGCGATGCCCGCCCCGGTTTTGTCGAGGACGATCCCAGCACCTGGGGCAACCCGTCGCGCAATGACCGGTGCCCCTGCGGGTCGGGCAAAAAGTTCAAACATTGCCACGGGCGTCTGACCTAACGTCACCCGATTGCAGACACATTGAGTCCCTGTCACGGCCACATATTGGCCGTGTTTCTTAATCAATATGCGACTCGCTCCTTCAACTGGGGAGGGTGTCTTGTTTGTAATTAAGAACTACGTGACCACCGGCGGCACAGTCGTTTGTGCGCTGGCGATTGGTTACCTGATGCAAAACGGAATTCCTGCGGGACTGAACGGTTCGCAGGACGCTGAAATTGCGGCCGCCGCCCCGAACGCAGGTGTGTCCGGGCTGGAGGGTATTGTCCTGACCTCCTCGACCCCCACCACGGGAACACACCAGATCACGTCATCGACGCAACGCAGGCTCAAACCCAACCGGTCAACCCCCTCTGACCGCGCCGATTGTGGTCTCAGCGCCCGGGCTCGTGCCGTCCCCGGTGCCGCCGCCCGCCTGATCGTCAAAGCCCCCTGCCACGGCAATGAACGGATCGAGGTGCATCACAGCGGCCTGACCGTCACGCAAGAGACGGACGCAAACGGCACATTGGATCTGACCATACCGGCCCTGTCGGAATACGCGATCTTTCTGATCTCGCTTGACGATAAGAAAGGGACCGTAGCCACCACTCACATTCCCGACATCGGCCAGTATTCCCGCGTCGCCCTGCAATGGCAGGGTGAGACCGAGTTGCAGCTACATGCGCTGGAATTCGGCGCCGGCTATGGCGACGCGGGTCATGTTTCTGCCGGGTCAGGCACGCAAGGCGCGGGCAGCGTCGTGCATCTGTCCCAGCCCACGCTCCAAGATGCCCGCAACATCGAGGTCTATTCCTTTCCCGCGGCACAATCGCACCAGTCGGGGTCGATCGCATTGACGGTCGAGGCCGAAGTGACCGAGGCCAATTGCGGCCAGGACCTGAGCGTGCAGTCGATGGAATTGCAATATGACCGAAGCCTGCGCTCACGCGACCTGACACTCAGCTTTCCGGATTGTTCCAAAACCGGAGAGTTTCTGGTGTTGAATAATCTGCTCCAAAACCTGACAATCGCGGCAAACTAAACCCGCAGGCAGGCTCGAACTTCCAATGACATTCCTTCGTGTGGCGGCAGCCGCACTGTTTTCGGCGCTATTGGCCCCGGCCGTTCAGGCGCAGGACATCACGCTCACCTCTCATGACGGCAAAGTCGAGGTGGCCGGGACCCTTCTGGGGTTCGACGGTGAGTTCTACCGCATCGACACGCAATTCGGCGAACTGACCGTGGACGGCTCCGGCGTGACCTGCGACGGACCCGCCTGCCCCAACCTGACCGATTTCGTGGCCGAGCTGCGGTTTTCCGGGTCATCGGTCATGGCCCAAAAGGTGCTGCCCGCCCTGCTGATGGGCTTTGCGGAACAGGAGGGGCTGTCCGCGACCGCCCTCGTGACCCAAAACAACACACTGGTTTATGAGCTGCACCAGCCCGGGCGCAAAGCCCCGCTGGGGCGGTTCTTTTTCGACATTGGCAACACAGGTGGCGGTTTTACCAACCTGATCGCAGGGCAAACCGATATCGTGATGGCCCTGCGCGAAATCCGCCCGTCGGAACAAGAGGCTGCCGAGGCCGCCGGTTTGGGCGATCTGACCCAGGCGCGCCGGTCTCGGGTTGTTGCCTTGGATGCGCTGGTTCCCATTGTGGCACCCAAAAACCCGGTGCCGTATATTTCCCTGTCCGATCTGGCGCTGGTGCTGTCCGGTGAGATCGACAACTGGTCCGCCCTGGGCGGACCGGACGCGCCAATTGCGCTGCACCTGCCCGATGCCGGGTCGGGGCTGGCGCAAGGGGTCGAGGATCGGTTGCTGACGCCCGCAGCCGCCTTGCCAGACGCCGTCCTGCGACATGCGCGCGGCAGCGATCTGGTCCGCGCCGTGGTCGATGACCCCTTTGCCATCGGCATCGCCAGCGAGGCCGAGGTCGAAACAGCCCGCGCCCTGCCGTTGGCCGGGGGGTGCGGCCATGCGCTGATGGCCACACGGCAAACAATCAAGACCGAGGATTACCCGCTGACCTCGCCCATGTTCCTGTATCTGCCTGATCGCCGCCTGCCCCGCATCGCCCGTCAGTTCCTGGCCTATACCCAAAGCGCTGACGCCCAGATGGCAATCCGCGACGCGGGCTTTGTCGATCAGGCGCCCGAAAGGATGCCCATCGAGCTACAGGGAAACCGGTTTGCAAATGCCGTGGCTTCAGGCGGTGCCGAGGTCGGGCTGGAAGAACTCCAACGCATGGTCACCACATTGCGGCCATTGTCCCGCCTGTCGCTGTCTTTCCGGTTCGAGGCCGGGTCCTCGCGGCCGGACGCGCAATCGCGGTCGAACATCCAGCACCTGGCCCAGCAGCTTGAAGCGGGAACGCTCGATGCGCGCCAACTGGTCTTTGTCGGTTTCAGCGACGGCGACGGTGACGCAGCAGCCAATGCGCGGATTGCGCTGCTGCGGGCAAAAACGGTGCGCAATGCGGTGCTGGCGGCGGTGGAAACCGCGATCCCCGGCAGCATTAAGCTTGACGTTGACGGGTTTGGCGAGGCTATGCCGATGGCCTGCGACGACACCGATTGGGGCCGCAAGGTCAATCGCCGGGTCGAGGTCTGGGTCCGGTAACCCGCTACAGATACCCTTCGGACCGAAAGCTCAGCTCATTCGATTTGCCGATGATCAGGTGATCGTGCAACGTCAGGCCCAGCGCCAGACAGGCGTCCTGAATCCGGTTGGTCATGTCGATATCAGACTGTGACGGGGTCGGATCGCCGGACGGGTGATTGTGCACCAGAATAAGCGCCGAGGCATTCAGTTCCAGCGCCCGTTTCGCCACCTCACGCGGGTAGACCGGCACGTGATCGACGGTGCCCTTGGCCTGTTCCTCATCCGCGATCAGTACGTTCTTGCGATCCAGATAGAACACCCGGAACTGCTCGGTTTCACGGTGCGCCATGGTGGTGTGGCAATAATCCAGCAAAGCATCCCAGCCCGAGATCACGTGCCGCTGCATCACCCGCGCGCGGGCCATGCGGTGGGCGCAGGCCTCAAGGATTTTCAGGTCGGTGATCACCGTATCGCCAACACCCTTGATCTGGCGCAGCCGTTCCTCGGGCGCGGTCAGCACGCGGTTGAAATCGCCGAACGTGTCCATCAGCGCCCGCGCCAGCGGTTTGACGTCCTGCCGGGGGATGGACCGGAACAGGACCAGCTCCAACAGCTCATAATCCGGCATCGCCGCCGAGCCACCGGACATGAACCTTTCGCGCAGCCGTTTGCGATGATCCTTGATGTAGGACGGCAACCGCCCCGATGGCAGCGGCTGCACCGGGGCTTCGTCAGTTTCAAACAGCGTCGGGGCTTCGGCAAAGGCGTCCTGGGTCATGGCCCAAGACTGGCGCAGAATCGGTTTCTGAAAGGTTAACGCGCCTCACCCGCCATGCGGGCCGTGGCGCGGCGGACAAGCATGTGCAGCAAGACCGAGAACACTCCCAGCGTCAGCATCGCCGCAAACATCAGATCGGTCTTGGCCCGGCCATTGGCCAGCAGCATGAGATACCCCAACCCCTGCGAGGACCCGACCCATTCGCCGATCACCGCCCCGATCGGCGCGTAAACCGCCGCCAGACGCATCCCCGACGCCAGTGAGGGCAAAGCCGCCGGTATCCGGATATGCCACAACACCGCGCGCGGGCTGGCCTGCATGGTGCGCGCCAAATCCAGATAACCCGCTGGCGTCCGCATCAAGCCATCAAAAAAGGATGAGGTGATCGGGAAATAGATGATCAGCACCGCCATCGCGACCTTGGACCACAGCCCATAGCCCAGCCACAGTGTCAGCAGCGGCGCCAGCGCAAAAACCGGCAGCGCCTGCGTGAACACCAGCATCGGCTGCACCAGAACTCTCGCGGCACGCGAATTGGCCAGTTGCAGCGCGGTGACAACTCCAAGAACCGTGCCGCAGGCCAGCCCGACCACTACTTCAATCGCGGTGATCCACGTGTGTTCGGCAATCAGCCAGCGGTTCTGCCACCATGTCTCCGCCACCAAGGCGGGTCCGGGTAGGATGAATTTCGGAAGGCCGGTCAGAGAGACAATCGCCTGCCAGACCGCCAATGCGAACAGGGTCGCGGCGAGAGCCGAGAGGTATTTCACGCCGCCTCCTCTCGCAGCAACCGCAGCAGCGCGCCTTGGGTCTCCAGTGACCCAAGGTCATCCACCTTACGCGGGGCAGGCGCAGCAGGAGGCTGACAGGGGGTCAGGCCGTGTTGCGTCATCACCACGATGGACTGACCCAGCCGGGCGGCCTCGGCCGGGTCATGGGTGACCAGCAGAACGGTGCGGCCCTGCAAAGCCTCAGCCGCCAGATCCTGCATGTCGGCGCGGGTGCGGGCGTCGAGGGCCGAAAACGGTTCGTCCAGCAACACGATAGGGCGATCTTCCATCAGCGTCCGGGCCAAGGCGACGCGCTGCCGCTGACCGCCGGACAATTCGCCGGGTTTCTTGGTCAGATGGTCTCGCAGGCGCATCCGTTCGATCAGGCGGTCGCGGCGGGCAAGATCCGATTTTTCACCCCGCAATCGCGCGCCCAGCAAAACATTCTGCGCAACGGTCGCCCAGGGCAACAGCAGATCGTCCTGCGCCATGTAAGCGACACGCTGGGTCACCGGTTGACCATCGCCGGCGGTGATTTGGCCAGTGAACTCAGCCCCCGCATCCAGCCCCGCGATCAGGCGCAGAACGGTGGTTTTCCCAACACCTGAGCCACCCAGCAGGCAGGTCCATTGCCCCGCGCCAAGCGTTAGGGACAGCGGCGCAAACAGCGGTGTGCCATCAATGCTGGCCGATCCGCTGATTGTCAGGCCGGGTGCCGGGGTCATGGGGTCAGGCCCATCTGCCAGAAATTGACCTCAAGTTCGGTCGCGGTGCGGAAGGTTTGGCACAGGCGCTGCCAACGCGGTGATGTCTCAAAACCTGCACCAATACGCCGTGTTAGAGCTACATCAAGCATTTCTCCGACCGCCAGACACGCCGCCTGGTAGTCAGGGCTGGCATAGGTGCTGATCCAGTCGCGATAGGTGTCAGACGTGGCCTCGGACGCCAGCCGAGCGCCAATCTCACCATACCCCATCACGCAAGGCGCCAGCGCGGCCAACAGATCCAGCAGATCGCCGCTATACCCGGCCTCGAGCACAAAGCGGGTATAGGCCAGATTCTCGGCCCGTTCCCTGGTCGCGAACAGCTCTTCGCCCGAGATGCCTTCGGCCTCGCAAATCCCGATATGCAGCTGCATTTCTTCAGCCACCAATGCGTTGACGGTCGCAACCGCAGTCAGCATCTCGGAATGGGTTTCGGACTTGACCACCGCCAACGCCCAAGCGCGCGAAAAGTGGATCAGGAACACATAATCCTGCCGCAGATAGTGCAGAAACGCCGCACGCGGCAGGGTGCCGTCCTTCATCCCTTCGACAAAGGCGTGGCGGGTGTACTCCCGCCACGGCCCCTGCGCCGCATCCCGCATCAGCGTGAACGCTTTGCCGTATGCGCTCATTGCACGGTCACGTCGATTGTGATGTCGCTGACTGGGTTGATGCTGTCGATCATGCCGCTGTCTTTCAGGAACGCCTCGAACCGGGCATAGCGACCCGCATCAAAACCCGCCGGACGCAGGGCAAAGCGGGGCAGCGTGTCGACCCAGGCGCGGGCGTTCAACTCATCCTGCAATTCCGGCGAGGTAGCGGCGAAAATCTCCCAGCTTTTTTCCGGGTTGTTGACGATGAACTGGGTCGCCTTTTCCGTCGCGGCCAGAAAACGGGCGACCTTGTCGGCATCCATCGTTTCAGGGTTGGCGACATAGATCAGCTCATCATAAGGCGGCACGCCTTCTTCCTCGATATAGAAACACCGGCCCGCGACGCCCTCGATATCCATCTGGTTCAGTTCAAAGTTGCGGAAAGCCCCGATCACCGCATCCACCTGACCGCTCATCAGCGACGGCGACAGCGAGAAGTTCACGTTGATCATCTCGATATCGTCCAGCGCCACATCATGGGTGTTCAGCATCGCGGACAGAACCGCCTCTTCCACACCAGCGACCGAGAACCCGACCTTCTTGTCCTTGAGGTCGGCCAGCGTTTCGATCGGGCCATCCTCAAGCACCAGCAGGCAGTTCAGCGGGGTGGCAACCAGCGTGCCGACACGTTTCAGAGGCAGGCCTTCGTGGATCTGCAGGTGCAGTTGAGGCTGATAAGACACGGCCAGATCCGCCTGACCGGCAGCCACCAGACGCGGCGGGGCCGAGGGGTCAGCGGGCGGGATGATTTCGACCTCAAGCCCTTCATCAGCGAAATACCCGTTTTCCTGCGCCACGATGATGGGGCCGTGGTCGGGGTTTATGAACCAGTCCAGCAGAACGGTCATCTTATCCTCAGCCCAGGCGGGCGCGGCGGCCAGCAGGGCAATGGCTGTGATCAGTTTCTTCATGTCTCGCGTTTCCTTTTCACTCACGAGGTTGAGGCCGCGACGAGGACAATCTCGCCCGGCCAATCCGGTTGAATTTTTTCCGCTGCGCGCCATGCACGCAGGCCGGTGGCGCAGCAGAGCGCCAGTCTTTTGTCTTTGTTAGGGTCTATTTCTTGCAGCCTATCAGGTGAGATTCGCACCGCACTGGGGTGCGCAGGAATAGGCGCTTCATCGGCGCTGCGCAGTTCGACAATCTGGTCATCCGCCGTCAGTTGGGTGGCAGAGAGAAAACGAAAACAGGTGCTCGGCTCGGGCGCGTCGTCAAAGCGGAAACTGCTGCTGCGCAAGGTGCGGCCATCATAGCGCACCATTTGACCCAGAGGTGACGGGTCGATGCCCAAGATCAGATTCAGCGCCATCTGCGCCTGTATCGCTCCGATCGTTCCGACCACGGGGCCAAGTACCCCTGCGGTCGCACAACTTGCTGCACTGTCCGGGGCATCAGGAAACAAGGCGCGCAGGGACGGAGCCCCGCAACAGAACCCGCCGACGTAACCCGACAGGCCCAGCACCGAGGCGCTGATCAGCGGTTTGCCCTGCGCCAGACAGGTATCCGAAAGGATATAGCTGGCCGCATAGCTGTCGGCGCAATCGAGGATCACATCCGCCTGCGCCACCAGGCTGGCGGCGTTTTCGCTTGTTAGAGCCTGTTTTTGACCGATGACCTCGATCTCACCATTCAGAGCGCGACACCGATCGGCGGCGATTTTGGCTTTGGGCAGGCCGCAATCCGCCTCGGTGAACAAGGTCTGCCGGTGCAGGTTCGACAGAGCGACCTCATCGCGGTCCATGATCGTCAACTGCCCGACCCCGGCCCCCGTGAGCAGCGGCAGCGCCGGAGCAGCCAGCCCCCCGGCCCCCACCACCAGAACCCGCGCCGAGGACAGGCGTGCCTGCCCCTCGGGCCCGACCTCAGACAGCAGGGTTTGGCGGGCATAGCGGCTCATCTCGTGACCTCGATCCATTCGCGTACGCGGGCCTCTGGATCGGTGTTCAGCGTAATGTCGGTGACGACCGAGACGATATCAGCCCCCGCCTGCAGCACCCCCGGCGCGCGTTCGACGCTCATGCCACCTATGCCGACCAGAGGAATATTGCCCACACGCGCCTTCCATTCGGTGACCCGGGGCAAGCCCTGCTGGTGCCATTTCATCTTTTTCAGGATCGTCGGATAGACCGGACCCAACGCCACATAATCCGGGTCCATCGCCAGAACCCGCTCCAGCTCATCATCGTCATGGGTGGAAACACCCAGCTTAAGCCCTGCCTTGCGGATGACTTTGAGATCGGCCTCATCCAGATCCTCCTGCCCCAGATGGATCCAGTCACAGCCCAGATCGATAGCGTCTTGCCAATAGTCATTCACCACCAGCACCGCGCCATGTTCGCGGCACAGATCGCGTGACAGGGCAATCTGGTCGCGCACCACCGCGTCGGGCTGATCCTTGATCCGCAACTGCACGAGTTGCACACCCAAGGGCAGCATCCGGCGCAGCCACTCCGAATGACCGAAGATCGGGTAGAACCGGTCGAGCCTCATGACAGGAACGCCTTTCCGATCACCGGGGTGGAAGGTTCGGCCATATCGCGTGCCTCAATCGGGTCGGCCTGATGGGCCAGTTGCCCCGCCTCGATCGCCAGCATCATTGCGCGTGCCATGGCTGCGGGGTCTCCGGCCCGGGCCACAGCTGTGTTCAGTAGGACCGCGTCATATCCCAACTCCATCGCCTGCGCCGCGTGGCTGGGCAAACCGATCCCGGCGTCGATCACCAGCGGCACGTCCGAGAACTCAGCCCGCATCGCGCGCAGAGCGTATTCGTTGCTCAGCCCCCGTCCCGATCCAATCGGCGCGCCCCAGGGCATCAGTACCTCGCACCCAGCTTCAAGCAGGCGCTCGCCGACGATCAGATCATCGGTGGTGTAGGGAAAGACCTGAAACCCGTCCTCGGTCAGAATGCGGGCGGCCTCGACCAGTTGGAACACATCCGGCTGCAGGCTGTCGGTATGGCCGATCAGTTCCAGCTTGATCCATTTGGTATCGAACACCTCCCGCGCCATATGGGCGGTGGTCACGGCCTCTTTGACCGTGTGACACCCGGCGGTATTGGGCAGGACCAGCACGCCCAATGCGCGGATCATCTGCCAGAATGTCTGCCCCGCCCCGGATTCGCGCCGCAGTGATACCGTGGCAACCCCGGCTCCACTGTCCCGAAACGCCTGTTCCAGAGTCGCGGGGCTGGGATATTGCGCCGTACCCAGCATCAGGGGGTTGGGCAGAGAGGTGCCGTAGAAACTCTTCATCTTCAGCCCCCCTGCATCGGCGCGACAACTTCGATCCGGTCGCCGTCGGTCAATGTGTGGGCCATGCGCAGACCCAAGGGCACGAAATCCTCATTCACGGCCGTTGCCACCCGCCCCGAGAATCCGCATTCGACCAGCAGCTCCGTAAGAGTTTCAGCCCGCACTTCGCGCGGTTCGCCATTAAGCACGATCTTCATCGACCATCTCCGAATGTTTGTTGTCCAGCGCCAGATCCGCCACGCCCTGCGCCAGCGCCGGGGCCAGCAGATAGCCGTGGCGATAGAGGCCATTGGCATAGATCGTGCGCCCCAGCCGTCGAATACGCGGCAGGTTGTCGGGAAAGGCCGGGCGCAGATCGACGCCAATCTCCAACACTTCGGCCTCACCAAAAGCAGGGTTCAGCGCATAAGCGGCGCTGAGCAGTTCCAGCATCGACCGCGCGGTGATGCGGCTGCTGTCCTCGCTTTCGATCATCGTCGCGCCCAGCATGTAGACGCCGTCCCCGCGCGGCACGATGTAAAGCGGCATCCTCGGGTGCAGCAGACGCACGGGCCGGGTCAGGGTCACGTCCGGGCAGCGGATCACCAGCATCTCACCCTTCACGCCGCGCAGATCATGCAGCACCTCGCGGGCGTGCAAACCCCGGCAGTCAATTGCATTTTCAAGCCGTGAAGGGGCAAGTTTGCGGTGGAATTCGACGCCCTGGTCCAGCAGTTGCCCATGAAGGTCCCGCAAGGCCCGGCGTGGGTCCAGATGGGCTTCATTCGTGAAATGAAGACCCTTGGCGAATCCGTGCAAATCAGGCTCTAATTGAGCGATTTCGGGTTGAGTGACCTCGCTGTACCCCTCAGTCCGGCGGGCAAACCGGCGCAGATCAGGCAGATCGCGCGGGTTGGCCACAACCAGCGTTCCCTGCCGCTCCACTGGCGTGCGCGCCGCCCACCAATCCAATGCAGCTTGCCCCAACCGCAGCACAGGTTCCTCGGCGTTTTCATACTCACACCACGGGGCCAGCATGCCGCCCGCCCACCAGGAACACCCATGCGGACCCGGAGGGCCTGCGGGATCAAAAACCTGAACCTTGGCGCCCCGCGAGACAAGCTCGCTGGCCACTGCCAATCCGGCCACCCCGGACCCTATGACCGACCAGACCGTCACGCGGGCCAGACCCGGTGGAAGTGATGCACCGGCCCGTGCCCCTGCCCGATCATCAAACCGTCCGCCCGGGCGATCGCCCCCTGCAGGTAGTCATGCGCCTGCGCAGCGGCATCAATCAGGCCAAGCCCCCGAGCCAGCCCCGCCGCAACCGACGACGACAAGGTGCACCCTGTACCATGCGTGTTTCGCGTCTCGCGTCGGGGGGCGGTGAACTCGGCCACCAGACCAGCGGCATCGACCAGCATGTCACGGCAGACATCCCCGCGGCCATGTCCCCCTTTCATCAGCACCGAACCTGCACCCAGCCCGCACAAGGCCAGCCCTTGCGCAACCATCTGGTCAGACGTTTCGGCCTCGGCACTCTCCAACAAACAGGCGGCCTCGGGCAGGTTCGGGGTCAGCAACGTAGCTTGTGGTACAAGAATATCGCGCAAGGTCTGCACCGCGTCCTGCGCCAGCAATGCATCCCCGGATTTGGCAATCATCACCGGGTCCAGCACAACCGGGCCATCAAACCGGGCAATAGAGTCCGCAACCGTCTGTATGATCTCTGGTGTCGCCAGCATCCCGATCTTGATCGCACCGACGTCCAGATCGGTCAGAACCGCCTCGATCTGGGCGGACACCACATCCAGCGGAATCCCATGCACCGCTGTCACGGCCCGGGTATTCTGCGCCGTCACCGCCGTGATCACGCTGGCGCCGTATACGCCCAATGCGGACATCGCCTTGAGATCCGCCTGTATCCCGGCCCCGCCGCCACTGTCCGAGCCCGCAATAGTCAGGGCAATATGCGCCATATCGTTGCTCCATCATCAATGGGCAACGCAGCATGGAAAACGTCTGTAGTGTATACGACCGTTCCCTACGCCGGTATTGCCCGGATCAGGTTCGATGGGTTAGCGCATTCACGCCTCTCAGCCCCTTGATCGGGGCACCCCAACGGTTGGGCGGACAATCTCAGGCAAGGGGGAGAAAATCAAGCGGCAATCTTCGGATCGTAAGACCACATCCGGCAGGTAAATAAGACCAACCTATACGCGCGCAATGAATTGAAGGAATTTAGCGAGGCTCTGCCTCGCGCTCCGGGATATTTTCAGACAGATGAAGTCCGGATCCCCTGCTTCATCTGTCTATAAATATCCCGGGGGAGTCGCCCAAAGGGCGGCGGGGGCAGAGCCCCCTTAAGCGAAAGGCCGCCCCAATCGGTGCGGCCTGTTTTGTTGTATCAGCCTTTCATCCCGTCCCAGAAGGACTTGACGGATGAGAAAAAGCTATTTGATTCCGGATGGTTATCTTCACCCAGATCATCGAACTCTTTCAGAAGTTCTTTCTGGCGGCTGGTCAGGTTGACCGGTGTTTCCACGGCCAGTTCGATGAACATGTCACCAACACCGCCACCGCGCAGGGCAGGCATACCCTTGCCGCGCAGACGCATCTGACGGCCCGATTGGCTGCCGGCCGGTATCTGCACGCGACCGCGCCCACCGTCGATGGTGGGCACTTCGATCGATCCGCCCAGCGCGGCTTTGGCCATGCTGACCGGCACGCGGCAATAGAGGTTTACACTATCGCGCTCGAACAGTTTGTGATCGGACACTTCGACAAAGATATACAGATCACCCGGAGGGCCACCGCGCATCCCGGCCTCACCCTCGCCTGCTAAACGGATACGGGTGCCGGTTTCGACACCGGCAGGGATGTTCACGGACAGGGCGCGTTCTTTTTCCACGCGGCCTGCGCCACCGCAGGATTTACAGGGGTTCTTGATGATCTGGCCCAGACCCGAACAGGTAGGACAACTGCGTTCGACGGTGAAAAATCCCTGCTGCGCGCGGACCTTGCCCATGCCTGAACAGGTCGGGCAGGTGGTCGGCTCCACGCCGCCTTCGGCACCCGAACCGTCACAGGCCGAACAGGCCACGGCCGCAGGCACGCTGATGGTTTTCTGCAGGCCCGAGAACGCCTCTTCCAGCGTCACACGCAGGTTATAGCGCAGGTCGGACCCGCGCGCGGCACGACGGCCGCCACCGGCGCCACCGCGCTGGCCACCCATGAAATCGCCAAACAGATCGTCGAACACATCCGAGAACGCGCTGGAAAAATCGCCCTGACCAAAGCCGCCACCGGGACGACCTCCGCCACCGCCCATGCCGTTTTCAAAGGCAGCATGGCCAAAACGGTCATAAGCGGCCTTTTTGTCGGCATCGCGCAGCACGTCATAGGCTTCGTTCGCTTCCTTGAACTGGGCCTCGGCGTCCGGGTTGTCCTTGTTGCGGTCGGGATGCAATTCCTTGGCTTTCGTGCGAAAGCCCTTCTTGATCTCGTCCGCCGATGCGCCCTTGGACACGCCGAGCACATCGTAGTAGTCGCGTTTTGACATCAGTGTTTCCTTCTGCCTCAACGTAATCGGGCCGGCCCGGCAACCGGACCGGCCCGCATTGGCCCGGTTACCCGTTAGTTACGCTTGTCTTCGTCCAGGTCTTCGAACTCGGCGTCGACAATGTCGTCATCACCAGCCGGAGCGGCATCCGCCGCCGCGGGCTCATCCTCGGCCTCATCGGCTTGCGCCTTGTAGATGGCTTCGCCCAGCTTCATCGCGGCTTCGGTGACGTTCTGGATGCCCGACTTGATCTTGTCGGCATTTTCGGTTTCCAGCTCGTCCTTCAGCGCGGCAATCGCCAGCTCGATAGCTTCGATGGTGGTCGGGTCGACCTTGTCGGCGTGCTCTTCCATCGACTTCTCGGTCGAGTGGATCAGGCTTTCCGCCTGGTTCTTGGCGTCGACCAGCTCGCGGCGTTCCTTGTCGGCTTCCGCGTTCTCTTCGGCGTCCTTGACCATCTTTTCGATATCGTCATCCGACAGACCACCCGAGGCCTGGATGGTGATCTTCTGCTCTTTGCCGGTGCCTTTGTCCTTGGCCGAAACCGAGACAATACCGTTGGCGTCGATGTCGAAGGTCACCTCGATCTGAGGCATACCGCGCGGCGCGGGCGGGATGTCTTCGAGGTTGAACTGACCCAGAATCTTGTTGTCCGCAGCCATTTCACGCTCACCCTGGAACACGCGGATGGTCACGGCGTTCTGGTTGTCTTCGGCGGTCGAGAAAACCTGAGACTTTTTCGTCGGGATCGTGGTGTTGCGGTCGATCAGGCGGGTGAACACGCCACCCAGCGTTTCGATACCCAGCGACAGCGGGGTCACGTCCAGCAGAACCACGTCTTTGACGTCGCCCTGCAGAACACCGGCCTGAATGGCGGCGCCCATGGCGACCACTTCGTCCGGGTTCACACCCTTGTGCGGCTCTTTGCCGAAGAACTTGGTGACCTCTTCGATGACTTTCGGCATCCGGGTCATACCACCGACCAGAACAACCTCGTCAATGTCACCCGCCGACAGACCGGCGTCTTTCAGAGCAGCCTGGCAGGGCTTCATCGACTTCTTGATCAGGTCCGACACCAGCGATTCCAGCTTGGCACGGGTCAGTTTCATGACCATGTGCAGCGGCTGACCGTTCGAACCCATCGAGATGAACGGCTGGTTGATTTCGGTCTGCGAGGTCGAGCTGAGTTCGATCTTGGCTTTCTCGGCGGCTTCTTTCAGACGCTGCAGAGCCATCTTGTCGGCAGACAGGTCGACGCCGTGTTCCTTTTTGAACTCGTCCGCCAGGTAGTTGACGATGCGCATGTCAAAGTCTTCACCACCCAGGAAGGTGTCGCCGTTGGTCGATTTGACCTCGAACAGGCCGTCGTCGATTTCCAGAATGGTCACGTCGAAGGTACCGCCACCAAGGTCATAAACCGCGATGGTTTGGGTCTCTTCCTTGTCCAGACCATAGGCCAGAGCGGCAGCTGTCGGTTCGTTGATGATCCGCAGCACTTCCAGACCGGCGATCTTACCGGCGTCTTTGGTGGCCTGACGCTGTGCGTCGTTGAAGTAGGCCGGAACGGTGATAACCGCCTGCGTGACTTCCTCACCCAGATAGCTCTCGGCGGTTTCCTTCATCTTGCCCAGAGTGAAGGCCGAGATCTGGCTTGGGGAGTACTTTTCGCCGCGGGCTTCGACCCAGGCGTCGCCGTTGCCGCCATCGACGATGGCGTACGGCACCATTTTCTTGTCTTTTTCGACTTCTGCATCATCCACACGACGACCGATCAGACGCTTGACGCCAAAGATCGTGTTGTCGGGGTTGGTGACCGCCTGACGTTTTGCAGGCTGACCGACCAGACGCTCATCTTCGGTGAAGGCGACGATCGAGGGCGTGGTCCGCGCCCCTTCGGCGTTTTCGATGACCTTCGGCTGCGAGCCGTCCATGATGGCCACACACGAGTTGGTGGTTCCGAGGTCAATCCCGATTACTTTTCCCATATGTTCAATCCCTTTCTCTTCAAGGCGATGTCCGAGGTCCGGACCCGTTATGGCACCCGGCCCCGATCTGATATGCGCGAACGGCCCTACACCATCGCGCGTCCCGGCGTATATAAGGGCGGGATGAGAGGCCTGCAAGCGTTGTAAAACGCAGGTTTTCGGGAATCTGGCGCCTTTTTTGGCAAGGTTTTGGCAAGGATTGGGGAATCTTGAATGGCGCGGCTGTTTTTGCGCGGATTTGATATCAGAAAAGCCTGGCTGGATGCCTCTGCACAGGCGCAGCTGATCGAGCTTTTGCGCCCGATTCTGAAATCCGCCCCTTTGTTCCGGCCGGTGACACCGTCGGGCAAGGCGATGTCGGTGCGCATGACCTCGGCCGGATCTTTGGGCTGGGTGACCGACAAGGCCGGGTACAGGTACCAGCCGCAGCATCCCAAGGGGGCCGACTGGCCCGCGATCCCTGATGCTGTGCTGGATATCTGGCGGGATCTGGCCAGCCCGGATCGAGACCCGGACTGCTGTCTGATCAACTATTACGGCGAAGGCGCCCGGATGGGGCTGCATCAGGACAAGGACGAGGCCGATTTTTCCTGGCCCGTGCTGTCAATCTCGCTAGGCGATGACGCGCTGTTTCGCATTGGCAACCAGACCCGCGGCGGCAAGACCGAGTCGATCTGGCTGAGCTCGGGCGATGTGGTGATCATGGGCGGTCCGGCCCGGCTGACCTATCACGGGATCGACCGTATCCGGTTCGGGTCCTCGAAACTGCTGCCCAAGGGCGGTCGGATCAACCTGACCCTGCGGGTGGCAGGCTAGCGGCGCGCGCTCCAGCTTTGCGATACGTGCTGGCGCGAGAAGAAGATACCAAGCAGCCCGATCAGCAACAGCGCAACCCCCACCCAAAGCGCATATTCCCAACTGGTGTTGCGCGGATAGTAGTTGCGGAACACGAAGCCCCGGCACTGGTCGATGATGTGAAACAGCGGGTTCCACGCAAACATGGCCAGCGTGGCACCGCCCAGCGCGTTGGCGACGAACATCTTTCCCGAAAAAATCATGTTCAGACGCCGATATATGTTGTTCAGAATCGTGGAAACCGTCGGCAACCAGGGTTTCAGGGCCATGAACACCACGCCAACGGAACAGCCGGTAAACCAGGCCAGTATCAACATCGCAAACGCGCCGCCGGGGTCCTGAATCTCGAGCGGGGCTACTGTGACACTGTAGAGAAACAGGATCACGATGATCGTGACAACCTGCGTATAAAGCGCACCGAAGGCGGTCGCCAGCAACATGACCATCATGTTCATCGGCGAGTGCAGCATCATCGGATTACCCCCGGTACTGACCCCCGCCACAATGCCGACCGATCTGATATGCGTCAGGAACAAAAACACGCCGGACAGAAGATACAGAACAAACTCTCCGCGGATTCTGGCAATGCGCGGACCCAGGAAGGACATGATCGTGTAAAACACGGCCACCAGCGCCAGCACTTGCAGGATATTGATCAGGATCGCCAGCACGGCGTTGTGATGCTGTGATCGCACGCTGCGGACAACCGCATGGAAAATAAGCTCGGCGGTTGTGAACGCGCCGCCCAGTAGTGTCCGGTTTCGCTTGAAATAATACACCCGAAGCGTCTTTCCCGTTTTTTCGCCTGCAATCTGCCACGAATTTCTTGCCGATCCGTAACCGGCACATCATAAGGCCGTCAGGATATTCGATCAACAAATCACAGGAACGGAGCATTTTTGTGACCTACGACGCCCTCATTCCCGTCATTCGACGTCTGGCCCTGGAAGCGGGCGACAAGATCATGGAGATTTACAATTCGGATGATTTCGACGTCAAAGTCAAATCCGACGCCAGCCCCGTGACCGAAGCGGATGAGGCCGCAGATGCCCTGATCTCGGCCGGTCTGCGCGATGCCTTTCCCGACATTCTGCTGGTGACCGAGGAACAGGCCGACTCGCATTCGGAAAAGGGTGATACGTTCCTGATCGTCGACCCGCTGGACGGCACCAAGGAATTCATCAACCGCCGCGGCGATTTCACCGTGAACATCGCGCTGGTGGAAAATGGCGTTCCGACCCGCGGCGTAGTGTACGCTCCGGCCAAGGGGCGGATGTTCTATACCCAGGCCGATGGTCAGGCGGTCGAGGAAACCGGAGCGCTGGACAAGGCACAGGCCGGGGATGTGACGCCGATTTCAGTCTCTGAACCGGACAATTCCGCGCTGTTGATCGTGGCGTCCAAATCACACCGGGATCAGGCGACCGAAGATTACATCAACAAGTACCAGGTGCAGGACAGCAAGAGCGCGGGATCGTCGCTGAAGTTCTGCCTGGTCGCCACCGGCGAAGCGGATCTGTATCCCCGCGTCGGCCGCACGATGGAATGGGACACCGCCGCAGGCCACGCCGTTCTGGCCGGTGCCGGCGGCAAGGTGATCCGGTTCGACAACCACGAACCGCTGACCTATGGCAAGGACGGCTATGCAAACCCGTTCTTTATCGCCTACGCTCCGGGCGTTGAGCTGAAGGAGGCCTGATGTCTGTTCTGATCGCCATTCCCGCCCGCTACGCCTCGACCCGCTACCCGGGCAAACCGCTGGTGCCGCTGACCGGCGCCACTGGCAACGCCATGACCCTGATTGAACGGTCCTGGCGCGCGGCCTGTTCGGTTTCGGGCGTCGACAAGGTGGTTGTCGCCACCGATGACGACCGCATCCGCGAGGTGGCCGAAGGATTCGGCGCCGAGGTGGTGATGACCTCGGAAACCTGCGGCAATGGCACCGAACGCTGCGCCGAAGCCCATGAGGTGCTGGGCGCAGGGTATGACATCGTGGTCAACCTGCAGGGCGACGCGCCGCTGACCCCGCACTGGTTTGTCGAAGATCTGGTTGCCGGTCTGCGCGCGGCCCCCGATGCCGGTGTGGCCACGCCGGTTCTGCGCTGCGACGGCGACGCCCTGAACAGCCTGCTGAACGACCGCAAGAACGGGCGTGTCGGTGGCACCACGGCCGTTTTCGCCGCCGACAACAGCGCCCTGTATTTCTCGAAAGAGGTCGTCCCCTATACCGCCGAAACCTATGGCGGAGACGACGCGACCCCGGTTTTCCACCATGTTGGCGTCTATGCCTATCGACCCGATGCGCTGGCCGCATATCCCGCATGGCCCGCTGGCCCGCTGGAAAAGCTGGAAGGGCTGGAACAGCTGCGCTTCATGGAGAACGGCCGCACCGTTCTGTGCGTCGAGGTCGAGGCCAAAGGCCGCCAGTTCTGGGAGTTGAACAACCCGCAGGACGTGCCCAAGCTCGAGGAAATGATGGCCGCAATGGGGTTGGAGTGAGGTCTTCGCCCCAACCGACGCAAGCCTGACGGCAGGTCCGTGCACATTTTTAGTCTGGAAGAATAAATGACCAACATTCTTGTAACCGGCGGCGCTGGATATATCGGATCGCACGCGTGCAAGGCGCTGGCGCAATCTGGCTATACGCCTGTGACCTACGACAATCTGGTCACCGGCTGGCAGGACGCAGTGAAATTCGGTCCGTTCGAGCAGGGCGACCTGCTGGACCGCGCCCGGTTGGACGAGGTCTTTGCCAAATACAAACCCGCCGCCGTGATGCATTTCGCCGCCCTCAGCCAGGTCGGTGAGGCGATGTCGGAACCCGGCAAATACTGGTCCAACAACGTCGCCGGATCGCTGTCCCTGATCGAGGCCGCCGTCGCCGCGGGCTGCCTGAACTTCGTGTTCTCATCGACCTGCGCCACCTATGGCGAGCATGACAATGTGGTGCTGGACGAAGACACGCCGCAGGAACCGCTGAACGCCTATGGTGCCTCGAAACGAGCCATCGAGGATATCCTGCGCGATTTCCAGGCCGCGCATGGGCTGAACCACGTGATCTTCCGCTATTTCAACGTCGCCGGGGCCGATCCGGAGGGCGAGGTGGGCGAATTCCACCGTCCCGAGACCCATCTGGTGCCGCTGATGCTGGACGCCATCGACGGCAAGCGCGCCGGGCTGACCGTGTTCGGCACCGACTACGACACGCCGGACGGCACCTGTATCCGTGACTATGTGCATGTCTGCGATCTGGTCGACGCACATGTGCTGGGCCTGAACTGGCTGGAACAGGGCAAGGGCAGCCGGGTGTTCAATCTGGGCACCGGCTCGGGCTTTTCGGTGATGGAGGTGATTGGCCATTCCAAAGCCGTCACCAACCGCGAGGTCCCCTATTCCATCGGCCCCCGCCGCGCCGGAGATTGCACCAAGCTGGTCTCGGGCTCGGTCCGCGCCGGGGACGAGTTGGGCTGGACCCCGAAAAGGTCTACGCTTGAGACGATGATCGGCGATGCCTGGCGCTGGCACCAGAGCGGCAATTACGAGAAGTGAGCCTCAGATGATGCACACCGCAACCGATACGCTTCCCCCCATCGGATGGGTGCAGCAGTACCGGTTGCGGCTGAAACGACGGCGGTTGCTGTGGCGATCCTTTCGCAGCCGCCACCAACTGACTTGCCTTCAGGATCAGACCACGCAGATCAGGCCCGGTGCCATTTTGGCCTTCACCACGCTGCGCAACGAAATCACCCGTCTGCCATGGTTCTTCCGCCATTACCGCGCGCTGGGTGTCGATCATTTTCTGATCGTGGACAATGGCAGCGACGACGGCTCGGTCGAGTTTCTGCGCGATCAACCGGATGTGTCGCTGTGGCAGACCCCCGCCAGCTATCGCGCCGCACGATACGGGCTGGATTGGCTGACCTGGCTGCAAATGCGCTATGGGTCCGGTCACTGGACCCTGATGGTGGATGCCGATGAGCTGCTGATCTATCCCGAGCACGACAGCAAATCCCTGCAGAACCTGACCGCCGAGCTGGACCAGCAAGGCCGCACCGGTTTTGGCGCGCTGATGCTGGACCTCTATCCCAAAGGCCCGCTGGGCATGCAAAGCTATGACCCCGAGACCGACCCGACCGAGGTTCTGAACTGGTTCGATCCCGGCCCCTATCGGGCACAGCGGCAAAGCCCGCTGGGCAATCTGTGGGTACAGGGCGGCGCGCGCGAACGTATGTTCTTTGCCGATCGACCGCGTCACTCACCGACGCTGAACAAAATCCCTCTGGTCCGGTGGTCGCGGCGCTATGCCTTTGTGAACTCGTGCCATTCCGCCCTGCCCCGGAATCTGAACGCGGCCTATGACGGGCCGGACGGTGCGATCCCGGCGGGCGTGCTGCTGCACACCAAATTCCTGCCGGAGGTGGTGGGCAAGTCGAAATCCGAGAAAGCGCGGCGCCAGCATTTCCACGATCCCGACCAGTTTGCGACCTATTATGATTCCATCGCCAACGGCCCCGACATGTGGACCGCCCGATCGGTCCGCTATGAGGGGTGGGAACAGCTGCAGCAGTTGGGGCTGATGGGGAAAGTTTGCTGAAAAGCCGCATATGTGACTAACGACTTTTAAAGGCGTTGCCACGAAAGATGCAAAGGTGGCATAAATCGGCAATTGCCCGGCACCACTCTGGATCATCCAGCCCCCGGGCATGCTCGCGTAACAAAAAGGGCAGAGCAACCGCGTGAGCCTGTTGGATTCATACCGGATGAGATTGCGGCGCAAGCGTCGCCTTGCGCGTTGCCTGCTGAAACGGCGGCAGCTGACGCCGGTAACCGACAAGACCGCCAATATCCGACGCGGCGACGTGTTGTTGATGAGTGTGCTGCGGAACGAAAAAATCCGCCTGCCCTATTTTTTGGACTATTACCGCAAGCTGGGCATCACCCATTTTCTGTTCGTCGACAATGACAGCGATGACGGCTCGCGCGAGTATCTGGCCAGTCAGTCCGACGCCTCGGTCTGGCACGCACAGGCCAGCTACAAACGGGCCTCGTTCGGGCTGGACTGGTCGAACTATCTGTTGCGCAAATACGCGCATGGGCATTGGGTTCTGACCGTCGATCCGGATGAGTTCTTCATCTACCCGTTCTGCGACACCCGCCCGATCCGCGCCCTGACCGACTGGCTGGACGGCTGTGCGGTGCGCAGTTTCGGCACCATGCTGATCGACATGTACCCGCAGGGGCCAGTGGACGCGGAACCTTATCGCGAGGGGCAGGACCCTTTCCAGATCGCCCGCTGGTTCGATTCCGGCAACTACATGATCACGAAGAACCCGGATTACGGGAACCTGTGGATTCAGGGCGGCCCGCGCGCCCGTGTGTTTTTCCGCGACGCCCCCTCGAAGGCGCCGGCGCTGAACAAGATCCCGCTGGTCAAATGGGACCGGCGCTATGTCTATGTCAGCTCGACCCATTCGCTGCTGCCGCGCGGGTTGAACCAGGTCTATGACGAATGGGGCGGCGAAAAGACCAGCGGCGCATTGCTGCACGCCAAGCTGATCAGCACGCTGGGCGAAAAAGCCCGGGAAGAGATGCTGCGCCGCCAACATTTCCGCCGCTCGGGCGAATACCGGGCCTATGCCGAGGGATTGGAGGATCAGCCGGTATTCTGGTGCGACCGGTCCGAGAAATTCATCAACTGGCGACAGCTTGAGATTCTGGGCATGATGTCTAAAGGAAACTGGGCATGAGCCGCCTGGGCGTCATCATGCTGGTCCACACGGCGCTGCACCGGGCCGGACAGGTGGCGCGGCACTGGACCGGTGCGGGATGCCCGGTGGTGATCCATGTGGACCGCAAAGTACCCGCTCGGGTCTATTCCGAATTCGTCACCTCTTGCGCCGACGATCCTCTGATCCGGTTTTCCGACCGCCATGTCTGCGAATGGGGTGGGTGGGGCATCGTTGCCGCGTCGCAATCCGCAGCGGAATTGATGCTGAACACCTTTCCGGACGTGCATCATGTCTATCTGTCTTCGGGCGCCTGCCTGCCGTTGCGCCCGGTGGAGGAACTGACCGGATATCTTGCGGACCGGCCCCGCGTCGATTTCATCGAAAGCGCCACCACCGCCGATGTCAGCTGGACCATTGGCGGGCTGGATCATGAACGGTTCACCCTGCGGTTTCCGTTTTCCTGGCGCAAGAACCGCAAATTGTTCGATGCCTATGTGAAGCTGCAGCGCGCCACCGGCATGCGCCGCAAAATCCCCGACGGGCTGGTGCCCCATATGGGCAGCCAGTGGTGGTGCCTGACCCGCCAGACCCTCTCGGCCATTCTGCAGGACCCCAGGCGACAGACCTATGACCGCTATTTCCGGCGTGTCTGGATTCCGGATGAAAGCTATTTCCAGACGCTGGCGCGGCTGTATTCCACCCATATCGAGAGCCGGTCCCTGACCCTGTCCAAATTCGACTATCAGGGGCGGCCGCATATCTTCTATGACGACCATCTGCAGCTGCTGCGGCGGTCCGACTGTTTCGTGGCGCGGAAAATCTGGCCGCACGCGGACCGGCTGTATCAATCCTTTCTGACCGATCAGAACAGCGCCATGCGACCGGCCGAGCCCAATCCGGGCAAGATCGACCGCGTATTCTCGAAAGCGGTCGAGCGTCGGACCCGCGGGCGCGACGGGCTGTATATGCAAAGCCGCTTTCCCCGCCACGGCAGCGAAAACGGGCTGACCTCATTCCCCTATTCGGTGTTTCAGGGCTTTGCCGAACTGTTCGAAGGGTTCGAGCCGTGGCTGGCGGAAACCATCGGCGCGCGGGTGCATGGACATCTGTTCGGCCCCGAGCGTGCCGAATTTGCCGACGGCGAAACGATCACCAACGGGGCCCTTAGCGATTGCGCCGTTCTGCGGGATTACAATCCGACGGCCTTTGTCTCGAACCTGATCTGGAACACGCGAGGCGAGCGGCAGTGCTTTCAGTTCGGCCCGGCGGACACCCAGCAGATCAACTGGTTTCTGGCCCGCGACAGGAACGCGCAGATCTCGGTCATCACCGGCGCCTGGGCGATCCCGCTGTTTCGATCGAACAGGAACTTTGCCGATATCCGCAACGAGGCCGCCCGCCTGCAGCAGATCGAAACCAAACAGCTTGAGGTTCTGAACTCGGTCTGGACCAAGGCACAGGTGCGCACCTGGTCGCTGGCAGAGTTTGTCGAATCTCCGATGGAGCCCCTGCAGACGGTGATCGAAGAAATCGGCACCCCGCGCGCCAGCCATCTGACCGAAGCGCCGGTGATGGTGGATCTTTCGGGCTTCGGCAAGTTCCTGCAAAACCTCAAGAACCAGGGTATGCATCCCTATCTGATGGGCGATTTTCCCTCCGATGACGTGTTTGGCGCGCGCAGCCGGCCGTTCAAGAAACCCTATCTGGTGCAATAGCCTGTGATGACTACCCGTTTTGACTATTTCATCATCCTTGCCGCGATGCGTACCGGGTCCAACCTGCTGGAGTTCAACCTGAACGCACTGGACGGCGTCACTTGTCATGGTGAGGCGTTCAACCCGCATTTCATCGGCCGCCTCAAATCTGACAGCCTGCTGGACGTGACGCTTGAGGAACGGGACGACGATCCGATGAAACTGGTTCAGGCGATCCGGTCCGCGCCGGGTGAGATCAACGGGTTTCGGTTCTTTCAGGGGCACGATCCCCGAGTGTTAGAGCCTGCTTTGTCCGACCCTCGCTGTGGCAAGATCATCCTGACGCGCAATTCGCTGGACAGCTATGTTTCGCTGAAAATCGCGCGCGAGACCAAGCAGTGGCAGCTGAAGAACATCAAGCGCCGCCGCGAGGCGCAGGTTGAATTCGAAGCGCAGGAATTCGAAAAATACCTGGACCAGCAGCAGGAGTTTCAACTGCTGCTGCTCAACGCGCTTCAAACCACCGGGCAGACCGCGTTTTACATCGCCTATGATGATCTGACCAATCTGGAGGTTCTGAACGGTCTGGCCGCCTGGCTGGGGGTTTCGTCCCGGCTGACCTCAATCGACGACACGATCAAGCCGCAGAACCCCGAACCGGCCCTGTCAAAGGTGACAAATCCCGCAGAGGCCGAGCAGGCGCTGGCCCGGATCGACAGTTTCAACCTGCACCGCACCCCGAATTTCGAGCCCCGGCGCGGGCCTGCGGTTGCCGCCTATGTCGCGGCACCTGACACGGCGCTGATGTACCTTCCGATCCGCGGCGGAATCGAGGGACCGGTGACACAGTGGCTGGCCGATCTGGATGCGGTCGGTACCGACCAGCTGATCACCAATCAGAACCGTAAACAGACGCGGCGCTGGCTGCAGACCCATCCGGGGCATCGCAAATTCACCGTGCTGCGGCACCCTCTGGCGCGGGCGCATTCGGCTTTTTGTTCCTATATTCTCAGCACCGAACCCGGCGCCTATCTGAAAATCCGCAACATGCTGCGCAATCGGTTCAAGATTCCGATCCCCGGCCAGCTGCGCCAGGACAATTATTCGCGCGATCAGCATCATCAGGCGTTTTCGGCCTTTCTTACCTTTCTGCGGCAAAACCTGGCCGGACAGACGCCGGTGCGGGTGGATGGGGTATGGTGCGGTCAATCTCAGGTGCTTGCGGGGATGGCATCCTTTGCGTTTCCCGACCTGATCCTGCGCGAGGATGAAATCACCGCTGCGCTGCCGGATTTGGCGCGCCGGATGGGGCATGACCAGCCGCCGACCCCCGGTCCAAGCGCACCGGATGTCCCGTTCACGCTGGCCGAGATTTATGACGACACGCTCGAAGCGCTGGCGGCGGAGGCCTACCAGCGCGACTATATGCAATTCGGGTTTGGGCCGTGGAAACCGCTTACGGGCGCAGCGTGATCAGCGTGCCCCGGTTCACCATCGCATAGATTTCTTCGATCTCTTCATTCTTGACGGCGATGCAGCCTGCGGTCCAATCCGGCGTCTTTTTGGCGCGTTTCAGTTCCGACCGCTTTTTCGGCTGACCGTGAATGAAAATATCACCACCCGGATCAACGCCAGCCGCCTTGGCCTGCGCGATGTCATTCGAGTTCGGATAGGAAATCCCCAGCGACAGGTGATAGCGGCTGTTGGGGTTGCGGCGGTCGATCAGGTAGCTACCCTCGGGCGTGCGGCCATCGCCGCGCTTGGTCTTGGTGCCATTCGGCGCAAAGCCCAGATCAACCTTGTATTCCTTGAGGATGGTTTGATTGTGCAGAAGATACAACTTCCGCGCGCCCTTGTTGATGACCAGTGAGGTCACCTCGGGGCCATCATAAGTCAGAAATCGTGGGCTGGCCGAGGCACAGGCCGAAAGACCCAGCGTTGCCATCGCGCCCAATCCAAATGCTCGACGATCCATGTTTCACTGCCTGCTCTTTTTTTTCTGCATTATGCCAGAAATCGGGAAAACTGAAATCACTTTTTGCTGTGTGATTGCTCGGTCAGGCGGCGTTCGATGCTTTCCAGCCGTTCCAGCACCTCGTCACGATAGGCGTCGGTTTTCACCTCATCCTCGGCGTGATGTGCGTCCTGCATCGAGTTCACGATCAGGCCCACCAGCAGGTTTACCACCGCAAAAGTGGTGACCATGATGAACGGCACAAAAAACACCCAGGCGTAAGGGTACACCTCCATCACAGGACGCACGATACCCATCGACCAGCTTTCCAGCGTCATGATCTGGAACAGCGTATAGGCCGATTGGCCCAAATCGCCAAACCATTCCGGGAACGAGCCCGAGAACAGCTTGGTCGAGATGACCGCACCGATATAGAACAGGATCGCCATCAGCAGGAACACGCTGGCCATGCCCGGCAGGGCCGAGATGAAGCCCTCGACCACGCGGCGCAGGCGGGGCGCCACCGATATGACGCGCAGCACCCGCAGAATCCGCAGCGCCCGCAGCACCGATAGCCCTCCGGCGCTGGGGATCAGGGCGATGCCAACCACGATGAAGTCAAAGACGTTCCAGCCGTTCAGGAAGAACCGCCGCCCTGTTGCCAGCAGTTTCATCGCGATCTCGGCCACGAAGATGGTCAAGCAGATGCTGTCCAGCGTCACGATCAGAGGGCCGGCGGCCTCCATCAGGGTGGGGGATGTCTCCATCCCCAGCAAAATGGCGTTGAAGATGATGACCCCGGTGATGAACCGGCCAAAGATGGGATGTTCAATGATGCCCAGCAGGCGTTGATTGAATCCCATAGTGATTTTCTCCTGTGTGCTCATGCTGCGGACCCCAAGACAAACCGTGCGGCCAATTCCGTGTGTGATGACCATCGAAATTGGTCCACCACCTGTACCCATTCAAGGGTGTAGCCCGCGTTAACCAGCGTTTTTGCGTCCCGTGCGAAGGTGACCGGGTTGCACGAAACATAGGCAATCACCGGACGCTGCGCCTGCGCCAGTTCTGCAATTTGCGCCTCGGCCCCGGCGCGGGGCGGGTCGATGACCACGGCATCGAAGTTTTTCAACTCATCGGGCATCAAGGGTCGGCGGAAGAGGTCGCGGGCCTCGGTCGTGACGCGCTTGAGGCCTTGTGCACGGCGCCAGCCCTGATCCAGAGCGCCGGTCATCGCGGCCTCACCTTCCACCGCGTGAACCTCGGAGGTTTCGGCAAGGGGTAGCGAGAACGTTCCGCTGCCCGCGAACAGGTCAACAACCCGCTTTGCGCCCTGCGTGGCTTGCAAAACTGCCTGTAACAGAGCCTGTTCTCCGTCTTTCGTCGCCTGCAGGAACGCGCCCGGCGGCGGCACCACTCCGGCCGCTCCGAACTGCTGCACCGGAGGCTGCCGCATGGCGATCACCTCACTATCCCAGCTGAGCCGGGCCAGCCCGTGTTTCTCGGTCGCCTGCGCCAGCGCCAGTTCCAGCGGACCGTCCAGCGGCTTGCCGCCTTTGACCGCCACATCCACCCCGCCTTCGGACAGGGTCAGCGTCACCGCCAGCACACCCTTGCGGCTGCCGCCCAGAACCGCCAGCGCCTCGGCCACGGGGATGGCGGCGATCAGGGCCGGGTCCAGCAAATGACAGTCAGGGATTTCGGTGATCGTATCCGAGGCACGTCCATGAAATCCGGCCAGTGTGCCCTTTTTTGTCCGCCGCACCGCAATAGTCGCACGACGACGGGACCGGTCCGGCGAGGTGTGAATGGGCCGCATCGGGGCATCGAGCCCCTGCGCGGCCAGCGCGTTACGCACCACCGAAACCTTCCAATCAGCCACTAAATCATCTGCGGCGTGCTGCAACTGACACCCGCCGCAGGCCTTGTAATGGCGGCACGGCGCTTTGACCCGCTGGTCCGAGGGCGTTTCGACCCGGATATCGGTCAACAACTGGCCAACCAGCGTGCCGCTGACCACCTCTCCCGGCAGGGTGCGGGGTGCGTAAACGGGACCGTCGGCGATACCGTCGCCCTGATGGCCCAGACGGGTTATGGTGAACTGCTGCGTCATAGGCCGCCTGATACCGGGGCTTTGCGCGCAACAAAACCCCCGAGAGCGTTATTCCGCCGCTTCGGCCTGAATGAACCCGCCGGACTGGCGATGCCAGAACCGGGCATAGAGCCCGCCCTGCTCCAACAGCGCATCATGGGTGCCGGTTTCCACTATCCGCCCTTGATCCAAAACGATGATCCGGTCCATTTCGCTGAGCGTGGACAGGCGGTGCGCAATCGCCAGCACGGTCTTGCCCTGCATCACCCGGTGCAACGCCGCCTGGATCGAGGCCTCGACCTCGGAATCCAGCGCCGAGGTCGCCTCGTCCAGCACCAAAATCGGCGCATCTTTCAGAATGGCACGCGCCAAAGCGATCCGCTGCCGCTGTCCGCCGCTGAGTTTCACGCCGCGCTCGCCCAGATGTGCATCATAGCCCTTGCGACCATGGGCATCCTGCAGGCTGAGGATAAACTCATGCGCTTCGGCTTTTTTGGCGGCAGCAATCATCTCGTCCTCGGACGCATCGGGGCGGCCATACAGGATGTTCTCACGCGCCGAGCGGTTGAACATCGCGGTTTCCTGCGTGACCATACCGATCTGCCCGCGCAGACTGTCCTGTGTCACTTGATCGACATCCTGCCCATCGATACGAATTGCGCCTTTTTCCCCGTCATAGAGCCTGAGCAGAAGCGACACCAAGGTCGATTTCCCCGCCCCCGAGGCGCCAACAATGCCCAACTTTTCACCCGGATGAACGGTCATGGTGACATCGGACACACCGCCGACATCGCGGCCATAGGCAAAGCTGACATGGTCGAAATCGATCTGGCCTGCCGTCACTTTCAGGGCAGCCGCGTCCGCCGCATCCTCAACCCGGTCGCGCTTGGCGAGCGTCTTCATGCCATTCTCGATCTCACCCACATTGGCATAAAGCCCCATGAGCGTGAAACTGACCCAGCCGGTCATCTGCGATACCCGGATCGAAATCGCGCCCGCCGCCACGATATCCCCCGCCGTGGCGATGCCGTTGCGCCACAGCAGCAACGTCGCGCCAATCAACAGAACCGGCAGAACGCCGGCCAGCACCATCAGGATAAAGCGGAAGCTGGCAGAGAGTTTGCCGAAGGCCAGCATCTTCTCGCGCAGATCAACCATGGAATTCCGCGCGGCCTGATCCTCGAACGCGGAATGGGCGAACAGCTTGACGGTCTTGATGTTGGTGATGGTATCGACCACCTGCCCCGACACCATCGCCCGCGCCCCGGCCCGCGCCGAGGACCGCACACGGATGCGCGGCAGATACCAGCGGATCAGCAGGAAATAGACCACCAGCCAACCGGCAAAAGGCAGGATCACCAGCGGATGAATAGACCCTAACAAAAGCAAAGAGCCCACAAGCGAGGCCAGAGCAAACACAATCGCGCTGATCGTTTCCGACACCACCGAGGCCATCGCGTTTGATGTCTGCATCTGTTTCTGCGCGATCCGGCCCGCGAAATCGTCATCGAAATAAGTGACCGACTGGCCCAACGTCCAGCGGTTCAGCTTGGCCAGAACCAGCGGTGGGATATTGGGCATTACGACATAGTTGTTCGAAAACGCCGAAAACCCGAAAAGCACCGGGCGCAGCAGCATGAAGAACGCCGCCACGCCGAGGATCGTCCACAGGCTATTGCCGGTCAGGATGCCTTCCGGCCCGCTCTCGGTCGCCAGATCGATCACCAGACCCAGCATCCACGCGGTGCCAGCCTCCATCGCGCCTGCCGTGGCCGAGAAAAACGCCGCGACAAAGATCATCGGCCAGGCCCCCGACAGGCACCAGCGAATAAACGCCCCCAGCGTTTGCGGCGGGGGCGTTTCGGTGTTCTTGAATGGATCAATCAGGTCGGCAACCTTCATTCTGCGGCCTCCGGGTTCAGGAAGCCTCCAGATTGCCGCGCCCAGAACTGGGCGTAAAGCCCGCCATGCGCCAATAGCTGCGAATGGCCGC
This sequence comes from Ruegeria sp. AM9, assembly GCF_056540565.1. NCBI lineage: Bacteria > Pseudomonadati > Pseudomonadota > Alphaproteobacteria > Rhodobacterales > Roseobacteraceae > Ruegeria > Ruegeria sp. AM9. The sequence continues at coordinate 125,618 of NZ_JBQFWY010000003.1, read as the reverse complement.
CCTGTTCCACGATGCGGCCTCCATCCATGACCAGAATGCGATCCATCTGGGCAATGGTGCTCAGCCGGTGGGCAATGGCGATTACGGTTTTACCTTGCATCATGCCGTAGAGGGTCTCTTGAATCGAGGCTTCGACCTCGGAATCCAGTGCAGATGTCGCCTCGTCCAACAACAGGACCGGCGCGTCCTTCAGGATCACCCGCGCCAGTGTCACCCGCTGCCGCTGGCCACCGGACAGCTTCACCCCCCGTTCGCCCACATGCGCGTCATAGCCGGTGCGTCCCTGCGGGTCTTGCAGGTCGAGGATGAACTCATGCGCCTCGGCCTGTTTGGCGGCGGCGATCATCTGCTCCTCAGTCGCCTCGGGACGACCATAAAGGATGTTGTCGCGCACCGAACGATGCAACAGGGCGCTGTCCTGCTGCACCATACCGATATGGCTGCGCAGACTGTCCTGGGTGACGCTTGCGATGTTCTGATCGTCGATCAGGATCGCGCCCTGTTCCACGTCGTAAAACCGCAAAAGCAGCTTGACCAGGGTCGATTTCCCCGCACCGGACCGTCCGATCAGACCGATCTTTTCGCCGGGGTGAATGGTTAGGTTGATGTGATCCAGACCACCGGTCTTGCGCCCGTAATGGTGCGACAGATCGCGGATGTCGATCTGACCTTTGGTCAGGTGCAACGGCTTCGCCTTCGGCGCGTCCAGCAGGTCGATGGGCTGGGCTATGGTCTCCATCCCTTCGGCCACGACGCCAAGTTGGCGGAAGAAGCTGGTCAGCGCCCACATGATCCAACCGGTCATCGCGTTCAGCCGCAGGGTCAGTGCGGTGGCCGCCGCGACCACTCCGACCGAGGCGCTGCCCTGCATCCACAGGGCAATCGCCCAGCCGACAACGCCGACGATCAGCAAACCGTTCAGAGCGACCAGAACCGCATCCATGATGGTGAAGATCCGCATCTCGATCTGGAAAGTACGGCGGGTTTCCTCGATGGCTTCGCGGGCATAGTCCAGTTCCTGATCGTCATGCGCGAACATCTTGACCGAGTGGATGTTGGTATAGCTGTCCACCACACGACCCGTCACCGCTGAACGCGCGTCTGAGGCCGCCTGCGACGCCGGACCAACGCGCGCCACCGTCCAACGCACCAGCAAGCCGTAAAGCACCAACCAGATCAGCAGTGGCAACAACAGACGCGGATCAGCCGCCATCAACAGAATCGCGGCCCCGATCAGGTAGGCGATCGAAAAGGAGATGGCGTCAAACACCTGAAACACCGCCTCACCGGCGGCAGGTGGGGTCTGCATGATCCGGTTGGCGATGCGACCGGCAAAGTCATTCTCGAACCACCCTACCGACTGCCGCAACACGTGCTTATGCGCGCGCCAGCGGATCAGGGTGCCAAAATTCGGCAGGATCGTGTTGTTCAACAACAGCACATCGACCACATGCAGCATCGGGCGTAGCAACAGCACAAAAACTGCCATTAGGATCAACTCGGTGCCATGCGCCTGCCAGACCTCGGCAGGAGGGCCGGACAACAGATCAACGACGCGGCCCATGTAATAGATCAGACCGACCTCAACCGCCGCAACGATGACCGAGATCAGCGCCGCCCAGAAGAACACCCGCATGAACGGCCGCGAGTAATCCAGCATGAACGGCCACAGCCGCGTCGGCGGCGTGTCGGTTTCCTCATAGGCAACAAAAGGGTCAACGAGGTTTTCGAAATAGCGAAACATGGAGGGTGCTCCGATTGAGCAGGAAAATTCAGGACGTGCGAAAAAAGATGGCGCCAGAACACCACCCTTACGGGTCAAAGTGCTCCGGCCTTAGCCGAACCAGATCCCGTAGTACATTCGCATGCCTCCCTCCAAATCAGGTAACACGCGAACGTAACCACACTATTCTTTATTTGTCATCCCTTTTTGAGACTTCGTCTCAGTCGCCCAGCAGGTCTTCGCGGGTCAGAGAAAAGCCCGAGGCGATCCAGCGGGCCTCAAGCTCGGCCAGTTTCTTGCCCAGCGCGGGGCCGGTGAAACCGGGGATCAGGTCGGTGGCCTGAACCGGAAAATCAGCGGCCGCACCCTTGCGCAAATCCTGACGCATGTCTTCGGACCATGACTGCTCCAAAAAGGCGCAGCGCAGCAGAGTTTCGTGCATCCCACCCTTTTCGCCATAGCGAAAGCCCAGTTCGGCAATGCTGGCGGTGCCTGAGGCCTCATCCCGCATCCGGGTCAGCCGCTGCAACTGTGCCTTGCTCAGGCGCAAGGTTTTGGCGATCTCGGGCGTGACAATGGCAGCCAGACGGCGGATCGGCTCGGGCGCGGCCCCGGCTTGGTGTTCCAACGCGACCAGAGGCGCCAGAGACCGGTCCTCGGCCCCCGGAACCAACCGCGCAAGCACGCCAGCCTGACGCATGGCCGCGACCGAGGGCGCGGGGTCTGGCGCGCTCAGCAGTTTCAGCAGCTCGGCCCCGACCCGTTCGCGGGACAAACAGGCCAGACCGTCCAGATTGGCGGCAATCGCCGCCAACGCATCCGGATCGAACCCGGCCTCGGCATCTCCATACCAGGCATGGAACCGGAAATAGCGTAGCGAACGCAGGTAATCCTCGCGAATGCGGTTTTCAGCGGTACCGATGAACCGCACCCGCCGCGCCTGCAGGTCCGGTAATCCGTTCAGCGGGTCCAGCACGGTGCCGTCAGGCCGGGCATAGATTGCGTTCATGGTGAAATCGCGGCGCGCAGCGTCTTCTTCGACCTTGTTTGAAAAGGCCACCACGGCCCGGCGCCCGTCGGTTTTGACATCGCGGCGAAAGGTGGTGATCTCATGCGGGGCACCGCCGCTGACCACGGTGATGGTGCCATGCTCGATCCCGGTGGGAATGGCCTTGAAGCCCGCCGCCTGCGCCAGTTCCATCACCCGCTCGGGGTGGGCATCGGTGGCAATGTCGATATCCGAGACCGGCGCGCCCAGCAGCGCGTTTCGAACGCAGCCACCGACAAACAGCGCCTGCGCCCCGGCCCCGGTCAGGGCCGCGCAAACCTTTTGAGTAGCCGGATCAGACACCCAGCTTTCCGAAATCTGCGTCATTCACTCACCCGCGCTGCCAACCCCCGCAACATCCGGGCCGTCGCGCCCCAGATGTAATAAGGACCGAACGGCACGGTGTAATAATACCTTTTGTGACCCCGCCAGCGGCGCGATTCAACGATATAATTCGCAGGGTTGAGCACATGTGCAAGCGGAACCGAGAACACCTCGTCAACCTCACCCGGTTCCGGGATCAGCTGGAACGGCGCTCGCAGGATCGCCACCACCGGTGTCACGGTGAATGAGGTGACGGTTTCATGGGTCGGCAGGTGCCCCAATATCTCGGGCAGGTCGGGCGGCAGGCCGATCTCCTCCTGCGCCTCGCGCAGGGCGGTGGCGGTGACATCCGCGTCGCCCTCATCCTGCTTGCCGCCAGGAAAGGCGATCTGGCCTGGATGGTGTTTCAGCGCCGATGACCGTTTGGTCAGGATCAGCCGCGGCGTGCCGGTCGCAACCGAGATCGGCACCAGCACGCCCGCCGGGCGCAGTTTGCGGCCAGCAGGCAGAACGGTTTCGGGGTTCAGGTCGAAATCGCTCGAGCCGGGACCGGGGCGGCTAAGCACCGCCCGCAGCTGTTCGGTTGGATCAGGCGTCGTCCGCATCAAAGCCGACCGAGCCCGGTTCCAGCACGTAATGGGCACCGCAGAACTGGCAGTCGGCGGTCACCTTGCCCTCGGGCGTGGTCATCTTTTCGATGTCCTTGGCCGAATAGATCGACAGGCTTTGCCGCACGCGGTCCTCGGAACAGGTGCAGCCGAACTGCACCGGCTGCGCGTCATAAACCCGCGGCTGTTCCTCGTGAAACAGGCGGACCAGCAGGTCGGTGGGTGCAATCGACGGCCCGATCAGCTCCAGATCTTCGACCGTATCCAGCAGGATGTTGACGCGGCCCCAGTTTTCACCCTCTTCGCCATCTACCAGGTCTTCGGCGGTCAGGATTTGGCCTTCACCCTCGCTGTTCGCCACAAAGGGCGAGGCTTTGGGCATGTGCTGCAGCATGACCCCACCGGCGCGCCAGTGTTCGCCGACGCCCGGCTCGGTCGATTTACCGAAGCTCAGCGAGAACCGGGTCGGCAACTGTTCGGACTGCGCAAAATACGCCTCGGCGCAGGCAGAGATCGACCCACCGGCCAGCGGGGTGATCCCCTGATAAGGCTGCGAGCCCTTGCCCTGGTCGATCATGATGGCGAAATAGCCCTCGCCCACCTGATCGAACGGTGCACCATCGGTCAGGCGCTCGCGGTCGAAGCTGGCATAGGCGCGGATGCGGGCCGGTTCGCCCTCTTGCTTGGGCGCATAATAATCGGTTGCAATCATGCGCACCGGGCCCTTGGACTGAACCTGTAGCGACAGTTTCCAGCGCAGCGAAATGGTCTGGCCGATCAGCGCGGTCAGCAGGGCCATCTCAGCCACCAGCGCCTCGACCTTTTCCGGATAATCATGCTGTTTCAGGATGCCGTCGAGCACACCATCCAGACGGGCCACGCGGCCGCGCATATCCGATACATCAAGTTGAAAGGGCAGGACGGTATCGTCCCACGCGATTTTCGTTCCAAGAGACATGGGGTTTCCTTACACGCCACAGGTTGGCATACCGCCAGCATATAGGTCGAACAATTCGGGTTGTAAGGGGCCATACATGATCAGACGGTTCGGTGAAACCCCGCAAGCGGGGCAGAAATACATCAGACGCGTGGGTGTTTACGCGTTATTGCCACGTGGCCGGCATCTTTTGCTGACCTGTCAGATGGAGCCCGGCCCCGATCTGCAACTGCCCGGCGGCGGGATCGATCCGGGCGAATCACCCGTGACCGCCCTGCACCGCGAGGTGTTCGAGGAAACCGGCTGGCTGGTTGCCAATCCCCGTCGTATCGGCGCGTTCCGGCGGTTCACCTTCATGCCCGAATACGATCTGTGGGCTGAAAAGGTCTGCCTGATCTACCGCGCCCGCCCCGTGCGCCGCATCGGCCCGCCGACCGAGCCGTTTCACGAGGCGTTGTGGATGGATACCGCAGATGCCTGTCAGATGCTGGGCAATGCGGGCGACCGCCACTTTGCCAGCCAACATCTGAACGCCCTTTAAGGTCCGTCATATTCGAAGAACACGGCAGACACGTCGTCATCCATGCCGCTGCCGGGGGCCATGACCTGTGTCAGGCGCCAGAACATGTCGTCCAGAAACTCGGTTCCGCTGCGGCCGGGCGCGCACTCGACAGCCATCTGGCGCAGGCCGTCTTCCTCCAGCAATCCGCCCCCCTCCAGGCCGCATTCGGTAAAGCCGTCCGAATACAACAGCAGCTTGTCGCCGGGCTGCAGATAGGTTTCGATCTGCTGAAACGAAACATCCGGCAGTAACCCGATGGGCAGCCCGCCTTCGCCCAGAAATTCGGTACGGCCGTCGTGGCGCAGCACCAGCGGATGCGGATGCCCGGCCTGCACCATCTTCAGATGCCCGTTGCGCAGGTCGACGATGGCGTAAACCATGGTGAAATACTCTTCGACCCCCGCATCCGCCATCAGGCGGCAATTGAGCATCTCGGCCACCTGTTCGGGCGGCAGCAGCGCGTAGAATTTGTCGAACCGCTTTTCCATCGCCACGTTCTGTTCGAAATGCTTGCTGGACAGATAGCCGCCCAGCCGCGCCGTCATCATCGCCGAGGTGATACCATGACCCGACACATCGATGCTGTAGAACCCCAGCCGGTTAACCCCGGGCGAGAACATCCCCACCAGATCGCCGCCGATATGACCGCAGGGTTTCAGCAACATGCTGACCCGCGACTTGCCGAATTCACGCGTCAGTTCCGGCACCAGCGAATCCTGAATTTTCCGGGCCTGCATCAGGTCCTTGTCGATGGCGTCATGCGCCACGCGCAGCTCTTCCAGCGCGGTTTCGATCATCCGGTTCTTCTCGGACAGCTCGCGCTGCATGTCCAGGATACGCGCCCCGGCCGAAATGCGCGCGCGCAGTTCATCCGCCTCAAGCGGTTTGATCAGAAAGTCGTCGGCGCCGGCATCCAGCCCCTTTGCCACCTCCTGCTTTTCACTTTTCGAGGTCAGCAGGATGAAATAGCTGTACTGCTCGCTGTCCAGCGCCCGGAACGCGCGGCAGAATTCCAGCCCGCTCATCCCCGGCATGACCCAGTCGCTGACCACCAGATCCGGGGGGTTGGTCTGGCAGATCTCGATCGCGACGGCACCGCTGTCGGCCTCAAGCACGTCAAAGCCCCATTTTTTCAGCGAGGCCACCAGAATCCGCCGTTGCAGGCGACTGTCATCGACGACAAGCACCTTTTGGATCGCGCCAAAATCCAGCTCTGTCCTGGCCTCTGCCTGACTGCCTTCTGCCACTTGTACCCTCTGCACTGCGACCATACTGAACGCACCGACCCTAGCGCGCGGCGGTTTAACATCCCGTGAAGGCGTTCTGTTGGTGTTGCTTAACTCCCTCTTTACCGGCCTTGGGCTACGCAGGTCATGTCGCGATATGTGTGGAGGCGCCGAACATGATCGACTGGTCCAGGGTCAGACAGCTGCGGGATGAGGTGGGCGCAGATGAGTTTGACGAGGTGGTGCAAATCTTCCTGGACGAGGTGCAGGAAACCATCGAACGGGTGCACCGGGACGCAACCCGGACCGAGTTCGAGCAGAACATGCATTTCCTCAAGGGCAGCGCGCTGAGCCTTGGGTTCAACCGCTTCTCAAGCCTGTGTCAGGATGCCGAACGAAACGCCGCCGCTGGAAAAGCGGCCGAGGTTGATCTGCCCGCGATCCTTAAAACCTATGACGAATCCCGCACCGTGTTTCTGACTGACAAGGCCGCGAACCTGACCTAGATCACGAACTGCGCCAGTGTCTCGTCTTCGGTAATGTCGGTGTAGGTGAAGCCGGCCTCATCCAGATGCGCAAACAAGCGAGCGAAGTTCTCAGGCTTGCGGGTTTCGATACCGATCAGGACCGAGCCGAAATTGCGCGCCGATTTCTTCATGTATTCGAACCGGGCAATGTCGTCCTCGGGGCCGAGAATGCCCAGAAACTCTTTCAACGCGCCGGGACGCTGCGGCAGGCGCAGGATGAAGTACTTTTTGACGCCGGAATAACGTTGTGCCCGCTCCTTGACCTCGGGCAGACGTTCGAAATCGAAATTGCCGCCCGAGGTGACACAAACCACGGTCTTACCACGGATAAAGCTCTGAATATCGCCCAGCGCCTCGATCGCCAGCGCACCGGCGGGCTCCAACACGATGCCTTCGACATTCAGCATCTCGATCATGGTGGTGCAGATGCGGTCTTCGGACAGAACATACACGTCGGACAGATGCCGGTCCTTCAACAGCGCGAACGGTTTCGCACCTATTTTCCCCACCGCCGCGCCATCGACAAAGTTGTCCACCTGATCCAGCGCCACCGGATGCCCCGTCGCCATCGCCGCGTGCAGGCAGGCCCCGCCCTTGGGTTCGACAAACAGGCAATGGGTCCGGTCCCCGAACCATGTCGCCACGCCCGAGGACATGCCGCCCCCGCCCACTGGCAGGATCACGTGATCGGGCAGACCGCCCAGTTGCGCCTCGATCTCAACCGCCAAGGACGCCTGCCCTTCGATCACATCCTCATCGTCGAAGGGTGACAGGAAATGCCCGCCCTGCTGTGCGCACCACGCTTGGGCCGCGGCCAGAGTGTCGTCGAAATAGTCGCCGATCAGGTGGATCTCGATATTGTCGCCACCAAAGATGCGGGTTTTCTGGATTTTCTGCTGCGGCGTCGTCACCGGCATGAAGATCACACCCTTAACGCCCAGATGCTTGCACATATAGGCTACGCCCTGTGCGTGGTTGCCCGCGCTGGCGCAGACGAACAAGTCCTGCCCCTGCTGCTTGCGCATGGCGTTGAACGCGCCACGGATTTTATACGACCGCACCGGGCTGAGGTCTTCCCGCTTGAGCCAGATATCGGCCCCGTAACGATCAGACAGATGGGCGTTGCGCTGCAGAGGCGTAGCCGGAAACACAGAGCGCATCGCCTGTTCGGCAGCGCGGGCGCGGGTCATGAAATCAGTCATGGCCCGTTCACTGGCCGATCCTGACTAAAAGAGCAAGGAATACATATGTGTACGCGGGTCAGGCGAGTTCACGTTTTTCGATGAAGACGCCGTACATAGTGGTCCAAATACTGACATATATTAATGAGAAGAACAATTGCACCAGAACTTCTGTGGCTATCGAAAACGCAGGAAGTGTGATGGCGACACCACCGATAACAGCTGAGGTGAGCAACATCCCAAAAATTTGAATGATTGCCAAAAACAGCAAGGTTCCGATTTTGCCACTAGTCAGTTTGATTACGTCTTTTATTTTCAATACTTGACCTATCGCGGTTGCTGGAAACGCTAGGCCCAAACGGAAGACAACAAAGAACGAGATAAAGGCCGAAACAAGTGGTGGCAGGTTCAGGACTGCACGCGGCGCCAATGACGCGTTCGTCAGGAATACCAATACTACCAGCAGTGCCAAACTGACCGAGAAAGACACTAAGAAAGCAATCGCTAGAACCTTCATACCCTGCGTAAAGTATTGAAGAATATAGTTGGTTTTCAGGGGCGGTATCCATCCGCGCGGATACTCCTCCAGCAACACAAATCTGTGCCAGGCCACAAATATCCATATGATAACAAAAAGGTTGGCGACGACTATCAATAGAAATCCAATTTGTGAGACAACGCTCATCGCGGCGATCCAATCTACCCAGGATTGGTTCTCAACCTGAGTTCCGCGAGATTCAAAAAACAAAAAGGTGGCAATCGCGACTACTGTCGAGGGTATCAAACCGATGCGAATTGCTTGACGCCAGTTGCGAAAAACCATCCGCACCGAATGCACAAAAATCTGCCAACCCAACATCCGAAAACCGCCCTCTCAACCGTTCCTTGTTCTCTTTGCACCCGTTTCACCGCAATTCCCACGCCTCGTCAACGCAGATAACTTGCCCCCGCTTTCAAAACCCGTTAGGGGCCAAGCGTTCTACGCATAAGGGGAAGTCAGATGTCCGCGCCCAAGAAAGTTGTTCTGGCCTATTCCGGTGGCCTTGATACCTCGATCATCCTGAAATGGTTGCAGACCGAGTATGGCTGTGAGGTCGTGACCTTTACCGCCGATCTGGGTCAAGGTGAGGAACTGGAGCCCGCCCGCAAGAAGGCCGAGCTGCTGGGGATCAAGCCCGAGAACATCTATATCGAGGATATCCGCGAAGAGTTCGTCCGCGATTTCGTCTTCCCCATGTTCCGTGCAAACGCGCAGTACGAAGGCCTGTACCTGCTGGGCACCTCGATCGCGCGTCCGCTGATTTCGAAACGTCTGGTCGAGATTGCCGAAGAAACCGGTGCCGATGCCGTCGCCCACGGCGCGACCGGCAAGGGCAATGACCAGGTGCGGTTCGAACTGGCGGCCTACGCGCTGAACCCCGACATCAAAGTGATTGCGCCCTGGCGTGAATGGGACCTGACCAGCCGCACCAAGCTGCTGGAATTTGCCGAACAGAACCAGATTCCGATTGCCAAGGACAAACGCGGTGAGGCTCCGTTCTCGGTCGATGCCAACCTGCTGCACACCTCGTCGGAAGGTAAGGTTCTGGAAGACCCCGCTGATATGGCGCCCGATTATGTCTATCAGCGCACCGTCCACCCCGAGGACGCCCCGAACGAGCCCGAATTCATCGAAATCGGCTTTGAAAAAGGCGACCCGGTCAGCATCAATGGCGAGGCGATGAGCCCCGCGACCATCCTGACCAAGCTGAACGAATATGGCGGCAAGCACGGCATTGGCCGTCTGGACCTGGTCGAAGGCCGTTTCGTCGGTATGAAATCGCGCGGCATCTATGAAACTCCGGGCGGCACCATCCTGCTGGAAGCCCACCGCGGTATCGAGTCGATCACCATGGACCGCGGCGCGATGCACCTGAAAGACCAGCTGATGCCGCAATATGCCGAGCTGATCTATAACGGTTTCTGGTACTCGCCCGAGCGTGAGATGCTGCAGGCCGCGATCGACAAAAGCCAAGAGCATGTCACCGGCACCGTGAAGGTGAAACTCTATAAAGGTCTGGCCTCGACCGTGGGCCGCTGGTCGGATCACTCGCTGTATTCCGAGGCGCATGTGACCTTCGAAGAGGACGCCGGTGCTTATGATCAGACAGATGCGGCCGGCTTTATCCAGCTGAACGCGCTGCGCCTGAAGCTGCTGGCCGCACGGGACAAGCGCCTGAAATAACGGCTCTGCCGCACGAAAAAGTTGAATTGACCGAACAGGTCGCAACTTTGCCGCAGAATTGCCCGGTTGGTTGAACACATAGACCGGGTCGGCCCTTCAAAGGTCCGGCCCGTTTTTCATTCAATCCAATTGAGGCATTCATGCAGGCAGAACAGCTACAGGAACCCCCGGCAGAGTTTGAGTTTCGGGGATCGGCCTCGGAATATTTCGGCATCTGGATCGTCAACCTGCTGCTGTCGCTATTGACCTTTGGCATCTACAGCGCCTGGGCCAAGGTGCGCACCAAGAAATATTTCTATCAGAACACCTATGTCGCCGGACGCAGCTTTGATTACCACGCAACCGGGCTGCAGATTCTGATCGGGCGGATCATCGTGATCGCCGGGATCGTCGCCTACACCATTCTGGGTGCGATCCCGCTGGTGAACCTTGTGATGATTTTGGGGCTGATTTTCCTGATCCCCTACCTGCTGGTGCGCTCGCTGCGGTTTCAGGCGCGGATGTCCAGCTGGTCCAACGTCCGGTTTGATTTTCAGGGCAGTTGGGGGTCGGCGGCGGCCAACTATTTTCTGTATCCCTTTCTTGCCGCGCTGACGGCCTATACCACATGGCCGTTTGTCACCCGCTCGATCCAGCGGTTTCATGTGAACGGGCATACATTCGGCCAGACCAAAATGTCCTTCGACAGCCCAATCGGGCCGTTTTACAAGGCATTTCTGTGCGCCGCCCTTTGGGTGATCGTTGGGCTTTCGGCGCTTTTGGCGATTGTTGGCGTGAATGTCGGAACCCTGGAAGCCTTCAAATCACTGGAAAGTGGCGACGCGGATATTGCCGCGCTGATGATTATCCTGTCGCTTTACGGTTTCCTGATCGTGGTGATGGTGCCAGCGCTGATCATCTATCACGCCATGGTGCGCAACACGGTCTACAACTACACCATTCTGGGCGACGGGCACCGGTTCTATTCGGATGTAAGCGCCCTGCGTCTGCTGTGGATTTCCGTGTCGAACGCAGCGGTTATCGGCGTGACACTGGGCCTGATGCTGCCCTGGGCGCATGTACGCCGGGTGCGCTATCTGGCCAATCACACCACCTTTATCCCCGCCGGCCCGCTGGATGATTTCGTGGGCGATGTCAGCGCGCAAGTCAGCGCCATTGGCGACGCTTACGGAGATATCGAGGGCTTCGATATCGGCATTGCGGTCTGACCTTTGGGTACGCTGCCTGATGATATCGGCGCGCCTGTCCACGGGCGCGCCTATCCGCCTCTCAGCTCGCGCGAGATCCCGGTGCGGCTGGCGGTGGGCGCCAATACCGTCTGGCTGATTGACGAACAGGGCCAAATCCAGACCCGCTGCACCCCCGAGGAGCTGTCGGTCGAGACCCGCGTCGGCGCGACTGAACGGCGGGTGAAATTCCCCGATGGCACCCTGTTTCTGACCGACCAACACGCCGCACTTGAACATCTGATCGCCGACACCAGCGGATCGCGGCTGCACCACGCCGAAAAGTTTCACCCCCGTCTGATCGTTGTCACGCTGGCCTGTCTGGTCGCGGTCTGGGGTGTATGGAAATACGGGCTGGCGGTGCTGGTGGCGCTTGCGGTGTGGATGACGCCCCCGCCGCTGGTCGCCGCGATTGATGCAGGCGTAATGCAGGCGCTGGATCAGATCATGACCGAGCCCAGCGCGTTGAGCGACAGTGACAAAGCCGAAGTAAAGGACAGTTTTGACCGGGTTCTGGCAGCACTGGGTCCCGCGGCCGAAGACCACGACTACACTCTGGAATTCCGCGACCTTCCGGGCATGGGCCCGAATGCTTTTGCACTGCCGGGTGGAACGATTGTGGTAACCGATGATCTGGTGCGACGGGTCTCGACCGATGCGCTGGCCGGGGTGATCGGGCACGAGATCGGGCATGTGGCGGAACAGCACGGGCTGACGCAGATTTACCGCTCGCTCGGGGTGTTTGTACTGATCGGGATGATGGCGGGTGACACCGGTCCGGTGCTGGAACAGGTGCTGCTGGAAGGCAACTTGATCCTGTCCCTCTCCTATTCCCGCCAGCACGAGCTGGCCGCCGACCGGTTTGGCGTTGATCTGGCCCGAAAGGCAGGGTTCGATCCCAACGGCCTGTCCGATTTCTTCGAGCTGCTGGAACAGGAAATCGGCGATCAGGAAATGGACTGGCTCAGCACCCATCCCCGTTTCGAGGACCGTCAGCAAAACCTGAAATCCATGACCCAAGGTCACTAGGCGCAGACTATTGCCTGCGCCCCGACTGCCCCCTAACCCTTTGGGCTGAAACAGGAGGGACCCTATGACACTTGCCGCTATTGCCGATGGTATTCAGAAAAACCTGGTCGGGCGCAGCTTTGAAGGCTCGTTGAAATTTGACTGCGGCGATGACGGTGTCATCGTGCTGGCCGACAATCAGGCCTCGACCCAGGATCAGGAAACCGACTGCACCATCCGCATCTCGCAGGACAACCTGACCAAGCTGCTGACCGGCAAGCTGAACCCGATGACCGGGGTGGCATTGGGCAAGCTCAAGATCTCGGGCAATATGGGGGTGGCGATGAAGCTGGGGCAACTATTGGGCTGAGGCGATAAATTCGTCTCACCACCGCGTGACAAACCATGTCAGCGGATTGCGCCGGTGCATAAGTCAGGGCAGCCTGATCCCGAAAGGAGCCCTGCCATGACCCGCATCGCCTATTTCGACTTTGTCAAACCGACGCTGCTGTTTGTGCTGATCGCACTGGCCGCCCTGCTGCGCGCCGCGCCCGCACCCGCCGCCGGAACCGAGACCCTGACGGTTGCGGGGGGCTGTTTCTGGTGTGTCGAATCCGATTTCGAATCCGTCCCGGGCGTGATTGGTGCGGTGTCGGGCTTTACCGGCGGCAAAACTGCCAACCCGACCTATGATCAGGTCACCAAAGGCGGCACCGGCCATTACGAGGCCGTCCAGATCAGCTTTGACCCGGCCCGCGTTTCCCGTGAAACGCTGCTGAACATGTTCTTCCGCTCGGTCGATCCAACCGATGCGGGCGGTCAGTTCTGTGATCGGGGCAGCAGCTATCGCACGGCGATTTTCGTCTCTAACACAGGGGAAAAAGCGCTGGCACAACAGGCCAAGGCGGATGCGCAGCGCGCTTTGGGGCAAACGGTTGTCACCCCGATCCTGCAGCAGGGCGCGTTCTATCCGGCCGAGGCCTATCATCAGGATTACTACAAGGGCACCAAGCTGGTCCTGACCCGCTTTGGCCCCAAGCGCCAGCACAGCGCCTACAAAGCCTATCGCAAAGCCTGCGGCCGCGACGCCCGGGTCAAACAGCTCTGGGGCAGCGCGGCACCGTTTGCCGGGTCTTAATCGAACCGCGCCTCGTGCACCTCTTTGAGGTCGGGGATCACATCCGCCGTTCCGTGCCGCGTGACCATCAGGGCCGCGGCACGATTTGCCTGAGCAATTGCCTGCGCCATCGGCATGCCCCGATCCATTCCGGCCAGAACATAGCCAGTGAACGTATCACCGGCACCCGTGGTATCCACCGCCTGCACCTTATGGGCGGGAAAATCCGAGGCCTCGCCGCGATGGTAATACCGCGCGCCTTTTGAGCCCAGCGTGACGATCACGTGTTCGATCTTCAGGTCGGTCACCGATTGTCCGGTGGCATCGCGCAACTGCTCGGCCTCGACCTCATTCAGGATCAGGAAATCCAGATAGGGCAGCACGGCCTGTACTGCCTTAGCCTGAAAGGGGGCTGCGGCGTAACAGACTGTCAGGCCCAGCGCGCGGGCCATCTTTGCGGCCTCGACCTGCAGGGTGGTTTCGTTCTGCATCACCAGCAGATCACCCTGCGAAGCAGAGGACAGCGCCTGCCCCAGCTGGTCCGGCGTGATTGCGTGGTTCGAGCCGGGAAACAGGATGATGTTGTTTTCACCCTGCGCATCCACCGCGATGATGGCGTGACCGGTGGGCACTTCGACCCCGGCGATATGGCGCGTGTCCACGCCATATTCCGTCAACCGATCCCGCGCCCAGCGCCCGTCCGGCCCGACCGCGCCGATATGCGCCACCTGCACCCCGGCCCGGGCGGCGGCCACGGACATATTCGCACCTTTGCCGCCCAGAAACCGATCCAGTCGATTGGCCGAAAGGGTTTCGCCCGGCCCGGGCAGGTGCGGCACGTCATAGATCATGTCCGCGTTGATCGAGCCGAGATTCCAGATCGTCATGGTTTGCCCGAGATATCGCACGAGGCCAGGATGGCCATGTTCAGGATGTCATTCGCCGTCGACACGGTCGAACAGATCTGGATCGGCTTGTCGACACCCGACAGGATCGGGCCAATGACAGTCGCGCCGCCCATTTCCTGCATCAGCTTGGTCGAAATCGACGCCGAGTGCCGCGCCGGAACGATCAGGATATTCGCCGGTCCGGTCAGACGCTGGAACGGATAGCTTGCCTGCTGATCCACGTTCAGGGCCACATCCACGGTCATCTCGCCTTCGTATTCGAAATCGACGCCGCGCTGGTCCAGTACGGCGGGCGCGCGGTGCATTTTCTCGGCCCGTTCCGATACCGGATAGCCGAAGGTCGAGAAGCTGACGAAGGCCACCCGCGGCTCAAGCCCCATGTGGCGGGCCACGGCGGCGGAACGCTCGGCGATATTGGCCAGATCGTTTTGATCGGGCCATTCATGCACCAGCGTATCGCCGATCAGAACAATCCGGCCCTTGTGCAGCAGCGCGGTCACCCCAGCGGCACCATGCGCCGCGTCGGCGTCGAAAACGTGATTGATCCGGTCCAGCACATGCGCCGATTTGCGGGTGGCCCCGGTCACCAGACCGTCACCATGCCCATGCGCCAGCATCAGCGAAGAGAACACATGCCGGTCGCGCGCCGCCAGCCGGTGAATGTCCTTGCGATCAAACCCCTTACGCTGCAGCCGCTTGTAGAGAAAGTCGTTATAGGTATCGAGATGCGTGGTATTGGCGGCATTCACCACCTCGAGCTCGCGCACCGCGTCGCCCAGACCGGCCTCTTCCAGCTTTTGTCTCACGTCCTCGGGACGACCCACAACCAGCGCCTTGCCGAAACCGGACCGCTGATAAGTCACCGCCGCGCGCAGCACGCGGGGATCGTCGCCCTCGGCAAAGATCATGCGGCTTTGCGCCTGACGGGCGCGGGCGTTCAGACCGCGCAGAATGCTTGCGGTCGGGTCCATGCGGGATTTGAGGCTCAGCTCATAGGCGTCCATGTCGATGATCGGACGGCGCGCCGCCCCGGTTTCCATCCCGGCCCTGGCAACGGCGGGCGGAATGCGGTGGATCAGGCGCGGATCGAACGGAGTGGGAATGATGTAGTCGCGGCCAAAGGTCAGCGACTTGCCATAGGCCATCGCAACCTCGTCCGGCACATCCTCGCGCGCCAGATTGGCAAGTGCGTGGGCACAGGCGATTTTCATCTCGTCATTGATGGCGCGGGCGTGAATGTCCAGCGCGCCACGGAACAGGTAAGGGAAGCCCAGAACGTTGTTCACCTGGTTCGGATAGTCGCTGCGCCCGGTGGCCACGATGGCATCTACGCGAACCTCATGCGCCTCTTCCGGCGTGATTTCCGGGTCCGGGTTCGCCATGGCGAAAATCACCGGATTGTCGGCCATGCTGGCAACCATATCCTGCGTCACCGCGCCTTTGACCGACACGCCCAGGAACACGTCCGCGCCTTTCATGGCCTCTTCCAGCGTCCGCAGGTCGGTGGTGATCGCGTGGGCCGATTTCCACTGGTTCATCCCCTCGGTCCGGCCCTGATAGATCACGCCCTTGGTGTCACAGACGATACAGTTCTCATGCCGCGCGCCCATCGATTTGAGCAATTCGATACAGGCAATCCCTGCCGCACCCGCGCCGTTCAGAACGATTTTCACGTCCTCGATCTTTTTGCCCGAGATATGCAGCGCGTTCAGCAGACCCGCCGCACAAATCACCGCCGTGCCGTGCTGGTCATCGTGGAAGACGGGGATATCCATCTCTTCCTTCAGGCGCTGTTCGATGATGAAACATTCGGGCGCCTTGATGTCTTCCAGATTGATGCCGCCAAAGGTCGGACCCATCAGGCGCACCGCGCGGCAGAATTCATCCGGGTCTTCGGTGTCCAGCTCGATATCGATCGAGTTCACATCGGCGAACCGTTTGAACAGGACGGATTTCCCCTCCATCACCGGTTTCGAGCCCAGCGCGCCAAGGTTACCAAGGCCCAGAACCGCCGTCCCGTTCGAGATCACGGCCACCAGATTACCCTTGTTGGTATAGTCATACGCTGTCTCGGGCGCCTCGGCGATGGCTTCGCAGGGAACGGCGACGCCGGGGCTGTAGGCCAGCGACAGATCGCGCTGGGTGGTCATGGGAACGGTGGCCTGCACCTCCCACTTGCCGGGGGTCGGGTCCAGGTGAAAGGCCAGCGCCTCTTCTTTGGTGATCTTCGTTTTGGGCATCTTTTCGGTCGTTTCCATGACTTCGGGGCTGATGCGTCATAGCGCAGGCCGGGGCGCGCCTCAACGACAATGCGTTTTCACCTTTCGTCACGGTTGGGGGATTTGTAAGGTCGCCCCCGAACACGCCAGAAGGGAACAGCCTTGTCCACAGTCACGCCGATGATGGCGCAGTATCTCGAGATCAAAGAGGCCCACGCGGACGCCCTGCTGTTCTACCGCATGGGCGATTTCTACGAGATGTTCTTCGAGGATGCCGTCAACGCCGCCGAGGCGCTGGATATCGCTCTGACCAAACGCGGCAAGCACAACGGGGACGATATCCCGATGTGCGGCGTACCGGTCCATTCCGCCGAGGGTTATCTGCTGACCCTCATCCGTAAAGGCTTTCGCGTGGCCGTCTGCGAACAGATGGAAAGCCCGGCCGAGGCGAAGAAAAGAGGCTCTAAATCGGTGGTTCGGCGGGATGTCGTGCGGCTGGTGACACCCGGCACGCTGACCGAAGACGCGCTGTTGGAAGCCCGCCGACACAACTTTCTGGCCACCTATGCCGAGGTTCGGGATCAGGCCGCGTTGGCCTGGGCCGATATCTCGACCGGCGCGTTTCACGTGATGCCTCTGACCTCGGTCCGCCTCAGCCCGGAATTGGCGCGGCTGGCCCCGTCCGAGTTGATCGTGGCCGACGGGTCTGAGGCCGCGCTGCACGAACCCACCCGCGATCTGGGCATCTCGCTGACCCCCATCGGACGCGCCAGTTTCGACAGCACGGCGGCGGAAAAACGCATCTGCGGCTTGTTTCACGTGGGTGCGCTGGACGCGTTTGGGTCGTTTGGTCGCGCCGAGGTGTCAGCGATGGGCGCGCTGATCGACTATCTGGAGATCACCCAAAAGGGCAAACTGCCCCTGTTGCAGACGCCGCTGAAGGAATCCGAAGACCGTGTGGTGCAGATCGACGCCGCCACGCGCCGCAACCTGGAACTGACCCGGTCCCTGTCCGGAGGCCGCGCCGGATCATTGCTGTCCGTGGTCGACCGCACCGTGACGCCGGGCGGCGCGCGCCTGCTGGAACAACGCCTGTCCAGCCCCTCGCGCAATCTGGACGTGATCCATGCCCGGCTCGACGCGGTGAGTTTTGCCGCCGAAGACAGCCTCACCGCCTCGGACCTGCGCGAAGCGCTGCGCAAAACCCCCGATCTGGACCGCGCCTTGTCTCGCCTGTCGCTGGACCGCGGCGGCCCTCGTGATCTGGCCGCAATCCGCAACGGGCTGACCCAGGCCGCAGCGATCGCCGGGATTTGCGAAGGTCAGGACCTGCCGGTTCTGCTGGCGACCGCCCTGCAAAACCTCGTCGGCTTTGACGATCTGCTGAACTTGCTGGACGAGGCCCTGGTCGCCGAACCGCCCCTGCTCGCCCGCGACGGCGGCTTCATCGCCCCCGGTTTCGACACCGAACTGGACGAGGCCCGCACCCTGCGCGACGAAGGCCGCTCGGTCATCGCCGGGTTTCAGCAGAAATACGCGGAACATACCGGCATCACCTCGTTGAAGATCAAGCACAACAACGTGCTGGGCTATTTCATCGAAACCACGGCCACCCACGCCGAGAAGATGCTGAACCCGCCGTTTTCCGAAACCTATATCCACCGCCAGACCACGGCCAATCAGGTGCGGTTCACCACCGTAGAGCTTTCGGAAATCGAAACCCGCATCCTGAACGCCGGGAATCTGGCGCTGGAGATTGAAAAGCGGCTCTATCAAAGGCTTTCTGACGAAATTCTGACCCTCGCCGCCCGCCTCAACCAAGCCGCCAGGGGGTTGGCCGAACTGGATCTGACCACCGCGCTGGCTGATCTGGCACGCGAAGAAAACTGGTGCCGCCCGCAAGTGGACGCATCCCGCGCCTTCAATGTTCAGGGTGGCCGCCACCCGGTCGTCGAACACGCGTTGCGCCAGCAAAGCGGGGATGCATTTATTGCCAATGATTGCGACCTCAGCGCCGATCAGGGCGCGGCAATCTGGCTTCTGACCGGTCCCAACATGGCCGGTAAATCGACCTTCCTGCGCCAGAACGCCCTGATCGCCCTACTCGCCCAAATGGGCAGCTACGTCCCCGCCGAGCAGGCCCATATCGGCGTGGTCAGCCAGCTGTTCAGCCGAGTCGGAGCCTCGGACGATCTGGCCCGTGGCCGCTCGACCTTCATGGTCGAAATGGTCGAAACCGCCGCGATCCTCAATCAGGCCGATGACCGCGCGCTGGTCATTCTGGACGAAATAGGCCGCGGCACCGCCACCTATGACGGCCTGTCGATCGCCTGGGCCACGCTGGAACATCTGCACGCCGCCAACAAATGCCGCGCGCTGTTCGCCACGCATTACCACGAACTGACCGCGCTGGCCGGTAATCTTGAGGGCGTCGACAACGCCACAGTCGCCGTCAAGGAATGGGAAGGTGAGGTGATCTTCCTGCACGAGGTTCACAAAGGCGCCGCCGACCGGTCCTATGGGGTGCAGGTCGCACAGCTGGCGGGCCTGCCCGCTTCGGTCGTCGACCGCGCCCGCGTCGTTCTGGATCAACTGGAAAAAACCGAGCGGGAGGGAGGCAAGCAAAAGGCCCTGATCGACGACCTGCCCCTGTTCTCGGCGGCCCCGCCACCTCCGCCCCCCGCACCCAAAGCCTCACCGGTCACCGATATGCTGGACGAGATTCTGCCGGATGAACTGACCCCGCGCGAGGCGCTGGACCTGATCTACAAACTGAAAGAGGCGGCCAGATCCTGACCGCCCCTTCACTTTTTCAAAAATACTCTCGCCGAAGGCTTGGCTTCTTTGAAGCCAATCAGCTGGCTGGCGTCGAAGACACACCCACCTGCGCCGGGCGCAGCAAGCGGTCATGCAGCATGAAGCCTTCGGCCGAGACCTGAATGATGTCACCGGCACGGGTGCCCGGGACAGGGGC
This sequence comes from Ruegeria sp. AM9, assembly GCF_056540565.1. Lineage (NCBI taxonomy): Bacteria > Pseudomonadati > Pseudomonadota > Alphaproteobacteria > Rhodobacterales > Roseobacteraceae > Ruegeria > Ruegeria sp. AM9. The sequence continues at coordinate 105,806 of NZ_JBQFWY010000003.1, read as the reverse complement.
TTCGAACATCGCCTCATGCACATTCGGATCAAAGCGGTCGCCAACTTCGGGCGTGATCACCTCGATCCCGTGCTTCTGGAACACGTCTTTCAGCGCGCGCATGGTCAGCTCGACCCCTTCCAACAGACCGGCGGCAACTTCCTTCTGCTCATCGGTCGCGGCCTCAAGCGCGCGTTTCATGTTGTCATAGACCGGCAGCATGTCACGCGCCAGTTTCGACCCGCCATATTGTTCCGCATCGCGGCGCGCCTTGTCGCCGCGTTTGCGCGCATTCTCGGCATCGGCCAGCGCGCGCATGAACTTGTCTTTGTAATCGTCCCGCTCGGCGCGCAGCTCATCCAGCTCCAGCGCTTCATCGCTGAATTCCGCGATTTCTTCGGCCAGCTGTTCCGCCTCGGCGGTTGCGATATCGTCCAGAAATTCTTCGTTCTTGGGCTCTGCCATCTCTTACCCTCTAGCTCCGGTCGGATATCAGCTTGCCGACCAGTTGCGCCGTATAATCCACGATCGGCACGATCCGTCCATAATTCAGACGCGTGGGTCCGATGACCCCGACCGCACCAATTATCTTTCGATCAGCGTTCATATATGGAGACACCACCAAAGAGGAACCCGAAAGTGAGAAAAGTTTGTTCTCAGAGCCGATAAAAATGCGCACACCTTCGCCTTCTTCGGTCAATTCGAGGAATTCTGCGATGTCACGTTTGCGTTCCAGATCGTCAAACAGCGTGCGAATGCGATCCAGTTCCTCTTCCTGCGCAGGATCATGCAGCAGATTCGCCCGCCCCCGCACGATCAGACGGGCCGAGTCGCCCCCGTCCCCGTCCCAGGCGGCCATGCCACTTTCGACCATTTCACGCGCCAGCACGTCGATCTCTTGCTTGCGGGCATCAATCTGCGTCTGCATCTGACGGCGCACTTCGCTCAGCGTGCGCCCCTCGATCAACGCGTTCAGGAAATTTGCCGCCTCGCGCATCGAGCTGGGTGTTTGCCCGGGTGGTGGCGTGAACAGGCGGTTTTCAACATGTCCATCGGCAAACACCAGAACCACCAATGCACGATCATGGGCCAGCGAGACAAACTCGATATGTTTGATCTCGGATTCATGCTTGGGCGTCAAAACCAGCGAGGCCCCATGTGTCACGTGTGACAATGCCGACCCCACCCGGTCCAGCATCCCGCCCACATCGCCCGCGTTAGAGCCTAATGTCTCATCCAGTTTCTGCCGATCATCCGCGCCCAGATCGCCGACTTCTAACAACCCGTCGACAAACATCCGCAGCCCTTGTTGCGTCGGAATGCGCCCCGCGCTGACATGAGGGCTATCCAATAGGCCCAGAAATTCCAGATCCTGCATCACGTTGCGGACCGTCGCGGCGCTGACCTTTTCCGACAAAGTACGGGTCAGGGTGCGGCTGCCAACAGGTTCACCGCTGTCCAGATAACTTTCGACGATCAGCCGGAACACTTCACGCGACCGGTCATTCATCTCGTTCAGAATTTTGCTCGCTTCGCTCATCGGCGGTCCCCTGCTGGGTCGTCATTAAATCGCAGGCAGATGAAAGGTCAATCGGGGTTGCATCGTAACGCCGCGGGGCGTTATCCCCAACCCAGCAAACAAAGGATTTTCCATGCGACCCTCAGGACGTGATCTAAACGAAATGCGCGCCGTTTCAATCGAGACGGGCTTTACCAAACATGCCGAAGGTTCCTGCCTGATCAAAATGGGCGACACCCACGTGCTGTGCACCGCCACGATCGAGGATCGCGTGCCGCCGTTCATCAAGGGCTCGGGCCTGGGCTGGGTCACCGCCGAATACGGCATGCTGCCCCGCGCGACCAACACCCGGATGCGGCGTGAGGCCGCAAGCGGCAAACAAGGCGGCCGTACCGTGGAAATCCAGCGCCTGATCGGCCGCGCCCTGCGGGCCGGCGTGGACCGGGTTGCGCTGGGTGAGCGTCAGATCACCGTCGACTGCGACGTGATCCAGGCCGACGGCGGTACCCGTTGCGCCTCGATCACCGGTGGTTGGGTGGCGCTGCGCCTGGCGGTGAACAAGCTGATGAAGGCAGGTGACGTGATCTCTGACCCCTTGGTAGACCCTGTTGCGGCTGTTTCTTGCGGGATTTACGCAGGTCAGCCGGTGCTGGATCTGGACTACCCCGAGGACAGCGAAGCTGGCGTCGACGGCAACTTCATCATGACCGGTTCCGGCAAACTGATCGAAGTTCAGATGAGCGCCGAAGGTTCCGTCTTCAGCCGCGCGCAGATGGATCAGCTGATGGATCTGGCAGAAAAAGGCGTATCTGAACTGGCCGCCGCACAGAAAGCCGCCACCGCATGACCCGCAAGTTCGACGGCGACAGGCTGCTGGTGGCCACGCATAACAAAGGCAAGCTCGAGGAGATGGCGCATCTCCTCGAACCCTTTGGCGTGACCGTTGTTGGCGCGGCAGAGATGAACCTGCCCGAACCGGAAGAGACCGAGGATACCTTTGTCGGCAACGCCCGGATCAAGGCTCATGCCGCGGCCAAGGCGACCGGCCTGCCTGCCCTGTCGGACGATTCCGGCATCACCATCGACGCGCTGGACGGTGCACCCGGCGTCTACACCGCCGATTGGGCCGAAACCGGCAATGGCCGTGATTTCCTGATGGCAATGACCCGCGCGCATAATGAGCTGGAGGCGAAGAACGCCGCCCATCCCCGCACCGCACAATTCCGTAGCACGCTGGTTCTGGCCTGGCCGGACGGCCATGACGAGGTGTTCGAAGGCATCGCCCCCGGCCACTTGGTCTGGCCGATCCGTGGCGAAGGCGGGTTTGGCTATGATCCGATGTTTGTCCCGGACGGGTACGACGTTACCTTCGCGGAAATGGATCGCTGGGAAAAGAACAAGATCAGCCATCGCGGCCGCGCGGTGGATATGTTCGTGAAAGGCTGCTTTGGCGGATGATTGGCGCAACGGGGGCTTTGGCCTGTATGTGCATTGGCCTTTTTGCGAGGCCAAATGCCCCTATTGCGATTTCAACAGCCATGTATCCCGTAAAATTGATCAAAAACAATGGCTTAACGCATATTTGAGTGAGTTGCAGCGATCGGCCGCTGAAACGCCTGACCGCGTTCTGAACACCATCTTTTTTGGCGGCGGCACCCCATCCTTGATGGAGCCTGACACCGTTGCTGCGGTAATTGATGAAGCCCGCGCCCTCTGGCGCCCGGCCAATAACATGGAAATCACGCTCGAAGCCAATCCAGGCTCGGTCGAGGCCGGTCGCTTTGCCGCCTATCGCGATGCTGGCGTCAACCGCATCTCGATGGGTGTACAGGCCCTGAATAACGAAGACCTGCGCCGCTTGGGCCGCATTCACACCGTGGCCGAGGCCCGCGCCGCCTTTGACATTGCCCGCACTTGTTTCGACCGGGTGAGTTTCGACCTGATCTACGCCCGCCAGCATCAGACATTGGATGCCTGGCGCGCGGAACTGACCGAGGCGCTGTCGATGACCGCCGATCACCTGTCGCTGTATCAACTGACCATCGAGGATGGCACTGCATTCGGCGACCGCTATGCCATCGGAAAGCTGCGTGGCCTGCCCGAGGATGACAGCGCCGCCGACATGTATCTGGCCACGCAAGAGATCTGCGAGGCGCACGGCCTGCCCGCCTATGAGGTTTCGAACCACGCCCGGCCCGGCGCGGAATCGCAGCACAACCTGATCTATTGGCGCTATGGCGATTATGTCGGTATCGGGCCCGGGGCACATGGGCGCATCACACTGAACGGTCGAAAACTGGCAACCGAAACCTATCTGTCTCCAAAAGCGTGGTTGAACGCAGTCGAAAGCGGGTCCGGAGAAAAACAACGCGCCGCACTTTCATCGCAAGATCAGGCAAATGAATACCTTATGATGGGTTTAAGGGTTGCTGAAGGACTAGATATTGATAGGTTCAACGCATTGTCTGACCAAGCTCTGCCACGGGACACGCTTTCTGATCTGGCCGAATTTGGCATGATCGAACAGACAAATGGGCGGCTGGTTGCGACCAAAGACGGGCGCGCCGTGCTGAATGCGGTGATCCGGGAATTGTTGGGATAATTGATGCAATATATCTGGGCCATTCTGGGATTGATCTGCGTCGGGCTTGCGATGGTGGGCATCGTGCTGCCGCTGTTGCCGACGGTGCCGTTTCTGCTTTTGGCGGCGTTCTTCTTCGCCCGCTCGTCCTCGCGCCTGCATAATTGGCTGGTCACGCATCGCTCATTCGGGCCGCTGATCGTCGATTGGCAAAGCTCTGGCGCCATTCGTCCAGGCGCAAAAAAGGCGGCGACCCTTTCGATCGCCGCCGTGTTCGGGCTGTCTGTCCTGCTGGCCCTGCCCTCCCATGTCCTGATCATTCAGGCCGTGGTGCTGAGCGCGGTGATGATCTTTATCTGGACCCGTCCTAACGGCTGAGCTTGGCGCAAAGATCGTCCAGCTGATCCAGGTTTTCATAAGTCAGCACCACCTGACCGGTTTCGGTTCCGGCCTTGTGGTTGATCACAACCTTCATCGCCAGGATCGCGGAAAGGTCCTTTTCCAACGCCCGCGTGTCCGCATCCTTGCCCGCATCCAGGTTTCTGGACCGTGGCGCAGACTTGGCCGGATCACCCTGCTGTTTTTTCACCAGTGCCTCGGTCGCGCGCACCGAAAGCCCATCCCGCACAACGATTTTTGCCAGTTCAGACGGGTTTTCCGCCGTAATCAGCGCCCGCGCATGGCCTGCGGACAGCTTTCCTTCAATCACCAGCGTCTGCACATCCAGCGGCAGGGACAACAACCGCAGCAGGTTTGCGATATGGCTGCGGCTTTTACCCAGCGCTTCGGCGAGTTTTTCCTGCGTGTGCCCGAACCGGTCCATCAGTTGCTTGTAACCTGCCGCCTCTTCGACGGCATTCAGGTCTGCGCGCTGGATGTTCTCAATAATCGCGACTTCCAGCACTTCGGTATCGTCAAATTCGCGGACGATCACCGGAATATCGTGCAGCTGCGCCATTTGGGCAGCCCGCCAGCGGCGCTCACCTGCGACGATTTCATATTCACTGCCGTTGATTTCGCGCACGATCAGCGGCTGAATGATGCCCTTTTCTTTGACCGAGGCAGCAAGCTCGTCCAGTTGGTCCGGCGAAAACGTCCGGCGCGGCTGGTTCGGGTTGGCGCGCAGCTTTTCAATCGGGACTTTCATGTCCGGTCGACGAGGTTCTACCGGAACCAGACCTTCAGCTTCCTGCGTCACATCTGCCATCAGGGCCGACAATCCGCGGCCCAAACCTCGGGGTTTTGATTTCTTGACGGCCACTGAGCCCTCCTCACTGCCGCTCAGGCGGCGGCTTTCTTATTCTTATGAATGACTTCGCGCGCCAGATGCCGATACGCCATGGCTCCCAACGACCCCGAGTCATACTGCAGAACCGGCAAAGCGTAAGACGGCGCCTCACTGACCCGCACATTTCTGGGTATCTTGGTTTTAAATACCATCTCACCCAGATTGTCACGCGCGTCTTTTTCGACCTGACGGGACAAGTTGTTGCGGTTGTCATACATGGTCAACACAACACCTTCGATTCTCAGGTCCGGATTCGCGGTTTGGCGGACCTCTCGTATCGTCAGCATCAGCTGGGACAGGCCTTCCAATGCAAAGAACTCGCTTTGCAGCGGTACCAGAACGGAATGGGCCGCGACCATGGCGTTAACGGTCAGCAGATTTAACGATGGTGGGCAGTCGATGAGCACAAAATCCAGCTCGAACTTGTCGATTGGCGTCTGCCGCAGCGCATCATGCAGTAAATAGCTGCGCTTTTCGTTGGAAATCAGTTCGATATCTGCTGAACTCAGATCGACGGTCGCGGGGATCACAAAAAGACCTTCGATTTCAGTCTCTTGTACCACTGCCTCTAGCGGGGCATCGTCAAGGATCAGATCATAGGTCGTCCAATCCCGGTCCTCGACACCCAGACCGGTTGATGCATTGCCCTGCGGATCAAGGTCGACAACCAACACCCTGCACCCGGCTTCGGCCAGACCTGCAGCCAGATTGATCGCCGTCGTCGTCTTTCCCACCCCACCCTTTTGATTGGCAACCGCAATTATCCGGGGCCCTGAGGGACGAGACAGATCAACCACGCGATACTCCTTTGATCCTTAGGATAACAGCTTGGGGTTCAGTTAAACTTGTAATCGGCTCACACTCGAATTTCCATTCCTCGCGTGCGGCTTCCAGCTCTTTTTTCCAGCTTGCACCTTTCGGCAACAAAGCAATACCGGTTTTTCCTAAATGTCTGTCACAAAATGACAATAATACCTTAAGATCGGCAAGCGCCCGCGCAGACAAGACATCTGCCTGCAACGGCTCCACGGTTTCGATTCGCTTTGAAATGACAGTGCAATTTGCGCCGCATTCCCGTGCCACGCTGCGCAAGAACGCCGATTTGCGCTGATCGCTTTCCACGAATGTGAATTTGGATTCTGGCGCTTCTTCTATGGCCATGATTGCGCAGACCATACCGGGGAACCCGCCCCCGCTGCCCAAATCCACCCAGGTTTTGAACACATCTGCACAGCGGTAAACCTGTACGGAATCCAGAATGTGCCGCGTCCAGATGTCCATTAAACTGTTGCGGGATACCAGATTGATCTTGGGATTCCAGCGTTGCGCCAGATCTACATAGGTCTCGAGCCGCTCGAATGTTTCACGTGAAACACTCAAACCATCAAAGATCTCATGGCTCATGCCTTGCGTACCTTTTGCCCGCGCCTCAACTTGGCCAACAGCAACGTAAGTGCGGCTGGTGTCACCCCTTCGACGCGCCCGGCCTGAGCGATGTTCACCGGCCGGGCCTGAGAAAGCTTCTGTTTCATCTCGGATGACAGACCTTCCAGCGCAGAATAGTCGAAGTCCCGCGGTATTTCATAGGATTCATCGCGTTTCATCGCTTCGACATCCTTTTGCTGACGCGCAATGTAGTTCGCATAAAGCGCGTCCCGCTCGACTTGAAGGCGGATATCCGTTTCAACCTCTTCCAATTCCGACATAAGGGGAACCAGATCATCAAAGGAAACGTCGGGAAACGCCAGAAGCGCCATCCCATCCCGGCGGTTTCCATCCTGATTGACGTTGATTCCAACGGCGCGCACCTCTTTCGGCGTATATGTGCGATTGGTCAGCATGGATTTGGCGGCAGTGAGTTTTTCCATCTTTTCGCCGAACCGAATTTGGCGTTCCTCTCCGACACATCCGAGATTCGCGCCCAAGGGTGTCAGCCGCTGATCCGCATTATCCGCGCGCAAAGACAGTCGGAATTCTGCCCTTGAGGTGAACATACGGTACGGTTCGGCTACACCGCGCGTAGTCAGATCGTCGATCATCACGCCGATATAGCTGTCGGCCCGGGTGAAATGAACCGGATCGCGACCCAAAACGGACAGGGCGGCGTTAAGTCCGGCGACTAGGCCTTGCGCTGCGGCCTCCTCATATCCTGTGGTACCGTTGATCTGGCCCGCAAGATATAGACCAGGTGCATCTGGCAAGGACAGCGACGATGTCAGAACGCGGGGATCGACATAGTCATATTCAATCGCGTAGCCCGGTTGCAGGATTTCGGCCTTCTCCAATCCCTTGATTGAGCGCACATAATCCTGCTGCACATCCTGAGGTAAGGACGTTGAAATTCCGTTCGGATAGATCGTGTGGTCATCAACCCCTTCAGGCTCCAGAAATATCTGGTGCGTGTCCTTTTCCGCAAATCGAACGATCTTATCCTCGATCGAAGGGCAATATCTGGGCCCTACCCCATCTATATGCCCCCCATACATGGCGGAGCGGGACAGGTTCCTTTCGATGATCTCATGGGTGCGGGCGTTTGTATGCGTGATACCGCAGGAAATCTGCGGCGCAACAACCGAGGTGGAGAGAAATGAAAACAGCGTAGGATCGTCGTCCCCGTCCTGACGTTCGAGATCGGACCAATCAATTGTCCGACCGTCCAGCCTTGGCGGTGTCCCTGTTTTCAAACGCCCCATCGACAAATCAAGACTGTCCAAGCGTTCCGCCAGCTTGACTGAGGGCCGGTCCCCCATTCGCCCGCCCGGCCGGGAAACATCGCCAATATGGATAATGCCACGCAGGAAGGTCCCCGAGGTCAGGATAACTGCACCAGCGTGGATTTCGGAATCGTCGGCCAGCCTGATTCCAGCCACTCTGAGCCCGTCCATCAGAAAGTCGACCACCTCGCCCACTACGACCGTCAACCGATCCTGCGCCTGCGTCTCTTCTTGCATGGCAGCCCGATACAATGCACGGTCCGCCTGGGTTCTGGGACCCTGCACCGCTGGGCCCTTGCGACGGTTTAGCAGGCGGAACTGAATGCCTGCCTGATCCGCAACCCGGCCCATGACACCGTCCAGCGCATCAATCTCGCGTACCAGATGCCCTTTCCCCAAACCTCCGATGGCCGGGTTGCAGGACATCACGCCGATATCTGATGCGGACAGAGTGACCAAAGCCGTCTCGGCCCCCATCCGTGCGGCAGCATGTGCGGCTTCGGTTCCGGCATGACCGGCGCCAACTACAACAACATCGAACTTCGAATGTTTCACGTGAAACACTCCCTACTTACCCAGGCAGAAACTGGAAAATATCTCATCCAGCAGGTCTTCGACCCCAATCCTGCCAACCAGTGTTTCCAAGGCACGGATCGCCGTGCGCAGCTCTTCGGCAGCGATATCATACAGGTCCGGGCCCGATTCCAGAACCGCCATCGCCTCACCCAATGCTGCACTGGCATCAATCAGCGCGACGCGATGCCGTTCACGGGTCGCAATACCATGGCTAGTAGATCTCTCACCCAACACACACGATATATGGGATATTAGCTGATCAATCCCCTGCCCCGTTTTACCGGAAATCCCGCCATTGCCATCCTCACGGAGATCAGATTTCGGCAACATCTGAATGTCGCCCTCCAACATCTGAACGCCAAGCTCCGAGGTATCTTCGGTTAAAAACACCCGCAAATCGGCCGCATCGGCGCGTTTGCGGGCCAGTTCGATCCCAAGGTTTTCGACGTGATCCTCGGTTTCGCGCAATCCCGCCGTATCCAGCAGCGTCACAGGCAATCCACCAAGATCCATCCGAACCTCGATGACATCGCGAGTCGTCCCGGCATATTCCGACGTGATTGCCGCCTCACGCCCAGCCAAGGCGTTCAGCAAGGTCGATTTGCCCGCATTTGGCAGGCCAACGATGGCCACCTCGAACCCGGTCCGGATGCGTTCAGCGATCTTCACGCCATCCGCTTCGCGCTGCAGGTCCTGCATCACGCCGGTCACCAATGCGCGCACTTCCGGCGTAACGTCGGTGGGCACCTCTTCGTCGGCAAAATCAATGACAGCTTCCAGCAAGGAGGCCGCCCGGATCAGATCACGGCGCCAGCGTTCGGCCAATCCGCCCAGTTCCCCGGCCAGAATGGTCTGCGCCTGTTTCCGCTGCGCCTCGGTTTCGGCATCGATCAGGTCGGCAAGCCCTTCGACCTGGGTCAGATCCATCTTGCCGTTTTCCAACGCACGGCGGGTGAACTCTCCGGGTTCCGCCAGCCGCAGCCCATCCGTGTCCGACAGGCAGCGCATCACTGCATTGACCGAGGCGGTGCTGCCGTGAATCTGTAACTCAGCCACGTCCTCGCCGGTGAAACTGGCCGGAGCCCGAAAGGTCAGGATCAACCCATCGTCTAAACGCGAGCCATCGGTCGCATGCAAGCACCGAACCCGCATACCGCGGGGCGGCAACGGGCTGCCGGTCAGTCCAGCCGCAGCAGAATGCGCCAAAGGGCCAGAGAGGCGGATGACTGCCACCCCTGCTTTGCCCTGTGCGCTGGCCAAGGCGAATATCGTATCCATTCGAAGGCCTCGCGTCAGTTAAGACCTGTGTCAGGTATTCATCGAATCGAAGAACTCGCCGTTTGTCTTGGTTTGCTTCAACTTCGACAACAGGAATTCGATCGCGTCGGTGGTGCCCATCGGGTTGAGGATGCGGCGCAGGACAAAGGTCTTGGCCAGATCGCCCTTGTCGACCAGCAGGTCCTCTTTCCTTGTGCCGGACTTGAGGATGTCGATGGCCGGGAACACACGCTTGTCTGCAATCTTGCGATCCAGAACAATCTCCGAGTTGCCTGTACCTTTGAATTCTTCAAAGATAACCTCGTCCATCCGGCTGCCGGTATCGATCAGCGCGGTGGCGATAATGGTCAGCGAACCGCCCTCTTCAATGTTCCGTGCCGCACCGAAGAACCGCTTGGGCCGTTGCAAAGCGTTCGCGTCCACACCACCGGTCAGAACTTTACCGGATGAGGGTACCACAGTGTTAAATGCCCTACCAAGTCTTGTGATCGAATCAAGCAAGATCACAACATCTCGTTTATGCTCGACCAGGCGCTTGGCTTTTTCGATCACCATCTCGGAAACCGCAACGTGGCGCGTTGCCGGTTCATCGAAGGTCGAGGACACAACCTCACCCTTCACCGAGCGCTGCATGTCGGTCACCTCTTCCGGGCGTTCGTCGATCAGCAGAACGATCAGATAGCACTCGGGGTGATTTTGCTCGATCGAATGCGCAATATTCTGCAGAATCACGGTCTTACCGGTCCGTGGCGGTGCCACGATCAGCGAACGCTGGCCTTTCCCGATGGGCGAGACCAGGTCAATCACACGGGCCGACTTGTCCTTGATGGTAGGATCTTCGATCTCCATCTTCAGACGCTCATCCGGGTACAGAGGCGTCAGGTTATCGAACAGAATCTTGTGCTTGGCCTTTTCAGGATTTTCAAAGTTGATCTTGGTGACCTTGGTCAGCGCAAAATACCGCTCGTTCTCGTCTGGTGCCTTGATCTCACCTTCGACCGTGTCGCCGGTGCGCAGCGAATGCTGACGGATCATGTCGGGCGAAACATAGATGTCATCGGGACCCGGCAGATAGTTCGCCTCGGGCGAGCGCAGGAAGCCGAAACCGTCCTGCAGCACCTCAAGCACACCATCGCCACCGACGGTCCAGCCCTCATCCGCGCGTTCGCGCAGAATCTGGAACATCATCTCGCCCTTGCGCATGGTCGAGGCGTTTTCGATCTCCAGCTCTTCGGCCATTGCCAGAAGGTCTTTGGGGCTTTTGGCCTTCAGGTCGGCCAGATTCAGGGCATCAGTTGTCATGATATATACCTTCACCGCTGACAGCGCGGCACGAAGTGGAATTTCAGTACGGAAAATACGCCGCCCGGACGGGCGTGTTGATCCCTACATAAGCGCGGCAGCCGTCGGAGTCAAACCACTGCTCAGAACTTCAGAATGACCGCCAGAACGATGGCAACCATCAGAATGGTCGGAACCTCGTTCATCATGCGGTACTGCCGCCCAGTGAGCTTGTTTCGGCCCTCTACGAAGTCCTTGCGCCGCGCCATCAGCCAATGATGGAACCAGGTCATCCCAAGCACCGCTGCGCCCTTGACCCAGGGCCAGGACCAGTCCCAGCCGACAATGCCCGGCGTGAACACCATGATCAGCCCGCACACCCATGCCACGTACATCGCAGGCCGCATGATCACGCGCAACAGCTTGTCTTCCATTTCAAAGAAAATGGTCTCTGCCCCGTCGACGCTCTGGGCCTTTTCCACGTGATAGACGAACAGTCTGGGCAAATAGAACAGCCCCGCCATCCACGAGATCACGGCCATGATGTGTAAAGACTTCACCCACGGGTAAATCGTGAAAAGAAGATCGGTCATTCTGGCTCCGGGCGTTGCTCGGAACTCTCCCTAATAAAAAAATAAGAAAAGAAAAAGGATGATGGTTTTGTAGGGTGAACAAAATCCGTGGATTACTTTTTTACACATGTGTTTTCCCCAGGTGGAAAGTTACCCAGTTCAGCGGAGTGATTCTGTGAATGACAAAAATAACCATTTAATTTCATACAATTAACAATTACGCTCCATGATCTGTCTGGGGATAAAATCCTGGGTATCTGTGGAGTTCCCGCTTATCCCACCCATCCGACTTATCCTTGTCCCGGATGGACAGTGTTCGAGCGACTCAGGGAAGTTTTGGGCGAAATTCCCGGGGTTGCGTGTCAATCGGAAAACCATACAAACCGTTCAGGAACGCTCAACGATTTACACACGGGGTTGTCCACATGTCTGTCCCCATCATCCTGGCCTCAGGCTCATCCATTCGCGCGCAGTTGCTGGAAAACGCAGGCGTGCCATTTTCCGTTCAGGTCGCGCGTGTGGACGAGGATACCATGAAACGCGCGCTGCTGGCCGAAGGTGCCCCGCCCCGCGACATCGCTGATGCGCTGGCCGAGATGAAGGCCCGTAAGGTTAGCGACAAAACCCCCGGCGCGATGGTTCTGGGCTGTGATCAGGTGCTGGATTTCGACGGGCAGTTGCTGTCCAAGCCCGAAACCCCCGAGGACGCGCTGGCGCAGCTCAAGATGATGCGGGGTAAACGGCATATGCTGTTGTCGGCGGCGGTGATCTATCGGGATGGCGAACCGGTCTGGCGCCATGTCGGCCAGGTGCGTCTGCGGATGCGGATGAGTTCGGACGCTTATCTGCGTGACTATATCGACCGCAACTGGGACAGTATCCGCCACGCGGTGGGCGCCTATAAGCTGGAAGAGGAAGGCGTCCGCTTATTCGCCACCATTGACGGCGACTATTTTAATGTCTTGGGTATGCCCCTGTTGGAACTGCTTGATTTTCTGGCCGTCAAAGGGGTGATCGATCAATGACGCATAACCGTATTCCATTGGCCGGGGTGATCGGGCATCCGATTGCGCATTCCAGATCGCCGCAACTGCACGGACATTGGCTGAAGAAATATGGTCTGGCCGGGCATTACGTTCCGATGGATGTGGCTCCCGAAGATCTGGAGACGGTGCTGCGTACTCTGCCCAAAGCCGGGTTTGTCGGGACCAATGTCACGGTTCCTCATAAAGAAGCAGTGTTGCGCTTGGCCGACCATGTGACGGAACGCGCATCGCTGATAGGCGCGGCGAATACGCTTGCGTTTCAGGAGGATGGTTCGATCCACGCGGACAACACCGACGGCTATGGGTTTCTTGAGAACCTGCGCAGCGGTGCGCCGGACTGGACGCCCTCGGGCGGCTCGGCCGTGGTGTTTGGCGCAGGTGGCGCGGCGCGGGCGGTGTTGCAGAGTTTGCTGGAGGCCGGTGTGTCCCAGATCATGCTGACCAACCGCACCCGCGAACGTGCGGATCAGCTGCAGGAGGAGTTCGGCGACCGTGTTGCCGTGGTGGATTGGCTGCAGGCGGGAAATGTCATCGAAAACGCAGAACTGGTGGTCAACACGACCTCTTTGGGGATGCAGGGGCAGCCGGAATTACGCGTGCCGCTGGATGGGCTGCAGCCGGGTGCCGTTGTCACCGATCTGGTCTATGCCCCGCTGAAAACCCGCCTGCTGCAATCGGCGGAACAGGCCGGCTGCACCACCGTCGACGGGTTGGGCATGTTGCTGCATCAGGCGGTGCCCGGGTTTGAACGCTGGTTCGGCACCCGCCCCGAGGTGACAGATGATCTGCGCGCGGCGGTTTTGGGATGAGTTTCGCGCTTGGCCTGACGGGCTCGATCGGAATGGGCAAAAGCACCACGGCGCAGATGTTCGTGGACGAAGGCTGTGCGCTGTGGGATGCGGATGTGGCTGTACATAGACTCTATTCAAGGGGCGGAATAGCTGTCGAACCGATGCGCGCGGCTTTTCTGGACGCGATTGTCGATGGTGCGGTCAGCCGCGATGCGCTGAAACGGATCATCGCGCAGGACCCGTCTGCGTTGAAACGTATCGAGGCCATTGTGCACCCGCTGGTCGCAGCGGATCGGGCTGCGTTCCGGGAGCAGACCAAGGCGGATATTCTGGTATTCGATATCCCCCTGCTGTTCGAAACCGGTGGCGACGCGGCGATGGATGCGGTTGCCTGTGTGTCGATCCCCGCGGACGAACAAAAGCGCCGCGTGATGGAGCGCGGCACCATGACCGAGGCACAGTTCGAACAGATTCGCGCCAAGCAGATGCCGAATGACGAAAAATGCGCGCGGTCGGATTATGTTATCGTGACAGATACGCTGGACCACGCCCGCGCGCAGGTGCAGGATATGGTCAGGCAGATACGGGCGGGGCTGGCAGATGCGTGAGATTGTACTCGATACCGAAACCACAGGGTTTGACCCCGAAAGCGGCGACCGGATCGTTGAAATCGGTGCGGTCGAGCTGTGGAACCACGTGGCCACCGGTGAGACCTATCACGTCTATATCAACCCCGAACGCTCGATGCCCGAAGAGGCGTTTGGCGTGCATGGCATCGGCCCTGACCTGCTGGAAAACCCGCGCCCGCCGGAAAAGGGTGAGGTGACGCTGAAGGACAAGCCGGTCTTTGCCAAGGTCGGTCAGGGCTTTCTGGATTTCATCCAGGATTCCAAGCTGGTGATCCATAACGCATCCTTCGACATGAAGTTCCTGAACGCAGAACTCAGATGGTTGGGTCTGCCGCAGATCCCGATGGATCAGGCGCTGGATACGCTGGCGATTGCGCGCAAACGTTTTCCGGGTTCGCCCGCCTCGTTGGATGCTTTGTGCCGACGGTTCAATATCGACAACTCGAACCGGACGTTGCACGGAGCGCTGCTCGACTCGGAAATTCTGGCCGAGGTCTATCTGGAACTGATCGGCGGGCGGCAGCCGGATTTCGGACTGTCCACCTCCGCTGCTTCGGGTGCCGGAGGACAGGACGATTGGCGCCCGACGGCGCGCCCGACCCCGCTGGCGTCGAAGATCACCGACGAAGAACGTGCGGCGCATGAGGAATTTGTCGGGAAACTGGGCGAAAACGCCCTGTGGACCCGCGCCTGAGACCGATCCCGGCGCGGGTCAAACCGATCAAGCTTCGGCTTTTTGGGCTTCGGCCTGGCGACGCATCAGTTCGTTGCGATACAGCGAGACGAAATCGATGTTGTCCAGATTCACCGGCGGATAGCCACCGTCGCGGGTAATGTCGCTGACGATGCGGCGCAGGAACGGGAACAGCATCCGCGGGCATTCGATCATCAGGAACGGATGCAGCTGATCCTCGGCCACGCCTTCGATGTGGAACAGGCCGCAATAGTCGATCTCGCACAGGAACAGAACGTCCTCCATGCCCTTGGCTTTCGACTTGAGGTTCAGCTTGATCGCCACCTCGTACTGATGCTCGACCGAACGCTTTTTCGCGTCCAGGTTCACCTGAACCGCGATCTCGGGTTGAACGTCACCGGACACGCCTTTTTGCGCCATCACGTTTTCAAAGGACATATCGCGAATGAACTGTCCCAGAACGCGCATCTGAATTTGCGGGGCGGCCTGTGCCGCGGTGTTTTCTGCAGGGCTTTCGTCAGCCATGGATCTACTCCGAAAATGAAATTCGCTACTGCTTAGCAAGTTGGGCGCGGCACCTCAATGCGGGTCACGGGCCTTCGACCCATTTGGATGGCTTTGAGGGGTCCTGACGGGGCCGGACTTCGGTAAATTCGCCGTCGATCACATCATCATCGGTCGGCGCCGGCCCGGACCGGAACTGCGCCCCGCTGCCCATCTGGAATTGCGTGATCGTGACTTTCGACTTGAGATAACGGAAAACGGCCACCCGAATGCCCGGTACAAGCAGCGCAAAGCCGACCGCATCGGTGAAAAATCCCGGCGTCAGCAGCAGAACACCGGACAGCAGGATCATTGCACCATGGGCCAGAGGTTCGGTCGGGTCGTCCAGTTCGGCGAAGGATCGCTGCAGGTTGGCCAGTGCCATGCGACCTTGTGTCCTGACCAAAGCGGTACCCAGAATTGCGGTCAGAACCACGATCGCAAGCGTTGGCCACAGGCCGATCAGACCGCCAACCTGAATGAACAGGGCGATCTCGATGATCGGAACCAATAAAAATGCCAAGAACAGGTACATTTGCGTTATCCTTTACCTAAGGCCGGGCGGTGGACTTGCCACGAACTGTCACCTACATAGTGGCATGAGGCTGCGTATACAAAGCCGCAGTCTGAAAAGAGGATGAAATGAACGAACCGATGATCCAGTTGCTGGTCCTGGCCGGAATTGCCGTTTTCCTGATCCTGCGCCTGAAAAGCGTGCTGGGCACGCGTGAAGGTTTTGAAAAACCACCCGTGCAGCAGCAGCCCGATACACAGAACGCCCGCCGCGGGTTCGAGGTGATCGACGGTGGCCCGGATCACGACATCACAGACCACGTCGCCGAAGACAGCGAGCAGGCACAGACCCTGGCCGCGATGAAGCGGGTTGAGCCCAGCTTCTCGGTCAGTGAATTTGTGCAGGGCGCGCGCGGCGCCTATGAAATGATCGTCATGGGGTTCGAAAAAGGAAATCTGGACGAAATCCAGCCTTTCCTGTCCGAAGAGGTGTTTGACACCTTCGTTTCCGTTGTGGCCGCCCGCGAAGATCAGGGGCTGACCATCGAAGCCGAGTTCATCGGTGTCCGCGAAACCTCGCTGACCGATGCGAAATTCGACAAGGATACCAATCAGGCCGAGATCACCATGAAATTCGTGGGTGAACTGACCTCGGTCGTGCGGGATCGCGGCGGCGACATCATCGAAGGCAGCCCGAACACCGTCAAACGCCAAAAGGACAGCTGGACCTTTGCCCGTGTCATGGGCTCGGACGATCCGAACTGGCTGCTTGTTGCCACGGACGCATGATTGCCGCATTCCGGTCGCTCTTACTGGTGGGCGCAATGACCACCGCAAGCGCCGCCGGAGCCGAGGCGACGCGCTTGATCCTGTCTTTTGATGATCTTGAGGGCTGGGCCGCCGATGATCACGGCGCGGCCCTTTCGGTATTTCTGAATACCTGCGGTGATCTGGACGATCCGGACTGGCGTGCGCTGTGTGGTGTGGCACAGACCTATGAGGCCGATGCCGCACGCTCCTTCTTTGAGTTGTTTTTCCGGCCGGTTCTGGTCGAAGACGGCCAGGATGCGCTGTTCACGGGGTATTTCGAACCGGAACTGGACGGGTCGCGCACCCGGACGGATCGCTTCAAATACCCGATCTACAAAATGCCGCCCGAGGCGCGGACCGAAGGGCCGTGGCTCAGCCGCCGGGACATCCTGACCGGAGATGTCATGACCGACCGGGGCCTTGAAATTGCCTGGGTCGATGACCCGGTCGAGCTGTTCTTTCTGCAAATCCAGGGCTCGGGCCGTATTCGTCTGGCCGATGGCGGGGCTTTGCGGGTCGGCTATGGCGGGGCCAACGGGCATCCTTATCGCTCGATCGGCTCGGAACTGATCCGGCAGGGCGCGCTGGGGGCGCATCAGGTCAGTGCCCAGATGATCAAGGCCTGGGTGCGCAAGAACCCCGAGGCCGGGGCGGAATTGCTGTTTCACAACCCCTCTTACGTGTTCTTTCGCGAGGTGACCCGCGTCGCGCCAGAGTTCGGGCCGCTGGGCGCGATGAATCGGTCGGTCACCACCATGCGCAGCATCGCCGCCGATCCGGCTTTTACGCCGTTGGGGGCTCCGGTCTGGGTGGAAAAGGACGGGAAAGAACCGCTGCGCCGGCTGATGATCGCGCAGGATACGGGTGCGGCCATCAAAGGTGCACAGCGGGCGGATATCTTCTTTGGCACCGGGGATGCGGCGGGACAGGCCGCCGGACGTCTGAAAGATCCGGGCCGGATGATCCTGCTGTTGCCGACCCAGCGCGCCTATGCCCTGATCCCGGATGAATTCTGATGCCCCGCCGCAAACTGACCTCTGAAGAGATCGAGCTGTGGCGCAAGGTCACCAAACAGGCCGAACGCCTGCACCCCGAGCTGCCGCAATCGGTGCATCCGACCACCCTGCCCAAGCCAAAACCGTCGAAATCGCCAAAGATGCGTCTGGAGGGGTTTGAAGTCGGCCAGACCGCGCGGATCAAGCCGGTGCGTCATGCGCTGAAGCCGTCGGTGACTGACAGCCTGCGGGCCAGCCCGGTGCAGATGGACACCAAGGCCTTCGGGCGGATGAAACGCGGCAAGCTCAGGCCCGAAGGCAAGCTGGATCTGCACGGGATGCGGGTCGACACGGCGCATCCGGCGCTGATCCGCTTTGTCCTGACATCACAGGCGCAGGGCAAGCGGCTGGTTCTGGTCGTAACCGGCAAGGGCAAGGACCGGGATGAGCCCGGCCCGATCCCGACCCCGCGCGGCGTGTTGCGCAATCAGGTGCCGCACTGGCTGTCGATCCCGCCGCTGGCGCAGGCGGTGCTGCAGGTGACGCCCGCGCATATCAGCCATGGCGGCGATGGGGCCTATTACGTGTATCTGCGGCGCACCCGCTAGAACTCGGTCCGGGCGCGGCGGATACCGATCCATGCCAATACGCAGACCAGCACAAAGAAGACGGCGATCCACAGGAACTGAGTGCTCAGCGAAACACCCCGGTCGATCAGCACTCCGGTCAGCGCCGGGCCGATGGCTGATCCCAGCACCATAACCGCTGTGGCCAGCGCCTTGATCGCACCGATATGCCGGGTGCCGTAGAACTCGGCCCAAAAGGCGCTGGGAAGGGTGTTGTTGGCGCCGACGGTCAGGGCCAGAAAGATCAGGCCGATCAATGCTCCGCCGATCGTGTCCGTGACCGAGAGGATGGCAAAGCCGACCGCCATGGGCAGTTGGTAGAACGGCATGATCCGCGCGGTGCCCCATTTGTCCAACGCCCAACCCGCCGCAAACATCGACAGGATCGAAACCCCGGTGAAAACCGGGAACAGGGCCACCAGTTGGATATGCGGCCAGTCTTTGACCTCGGCCAGATGGACCTGATGAAAGAAGAAGGCGGTGATGAAGGCCGATGGTCCAAGGATCGCAGGCGCCATGAACCAGAACAGAGGATGAAGCAGCGCCGCACGCCGGGTCCAGTGCCGGTGCTGCATTCCGGTGGCAGCGTGATCGCCCGCCAGGCTTTGCGGCGTGCGTTCCTGCCGCAGCAAACGCATCAGGACCGGGATGCCCAGAATTGTCGCGCCTGCGGCTACCACCCACAACCAGCGCCAGTCCAGAAAACCCATCGCAGCCACAAAGATCAGCGGCAGCAGGGATTCCCCGATCGCATAGCCCAGCGAGGCGATGGACAGCGCCTTGCCCCGTGTCAGGGTGAACCAGCGCGCCATCGCGACCTGCGCCAGATGGACGCTCATCCCCTGCCCGAAGAGGCGCAGCAGAAAGATCACGAGGGGCAGCAGGAATAGCGCGCTGTTCGTTGCCATCGCCAGAGCCGCAAGCGCCAGACCGGACAGAACCACTGGCCCCAGCACCCGAACGCGGAAGATGTCCGTCAGCCCCCCGGCCCAGATCATCACAACGGCCGATACCGTGGTACCAAGCGAGTAGATCGCGCCCCATGATCCGTGGCTCAGGCCGAACTCGGCGCGAATATGGCCCGAGAAGATCGAGATGAAGAAAGTCTGCCCAAAGCTGGACATGAAGGTCAGAAGAACACCCGCGCTCAGCCAGTTCGCGTTTTCGGCCAGATACCGACGCAGGCTGAACGACGTCACGGAGTGGTCACCTGCGCCTGCCCGGTTTCCGTCAGCACAATCTCGGTCGCGCCATCGGGGTTGCGTTGGCTGCGCGGCACCAGAACGTCTATGCCGGGCCGCTCATCGGGGCCGAAGGTGCTGCTGACCCGCCGCACCGAACTGAGGATGGCCAACAGCGCCGGAGAGGTGGCGGCCACGAAATGCGACGACTGCGCATCGCTGTTGAACGCGGTGGTGTCGATCACGTTGATCGGAAACTCGGCCAGATCGTCGATCGAGCTGATATTGCCCAGCCGTTCGCCCCTGGCCGTTCCCCGCAGACGGGCCGAGATGTTCAGGATTTTGTCCTTCTGCGAAACCATGACCACAAACGGATCGGGCGGCGTGTCGATCCGCTCCATCTGCGAGCGGAACAGGTCCACGTCCAGATCGGGCGAAATCAGGATAATCCCTTCGAGGTTCCTGTTGGACCAGCCGGGTTCCTGCAACTCGGCCTGTCGCATCATCTCCATCGACAGGGCGCTGCCCATCGAATGCGCCACCAGAATGACGCGCTTGACGCCCATGGATTTCAGTTCGCGAATGGTCTGTTCCAACCCGTCGCGGGCATACAGCATACTGTCCAGATCGTAGGCATACCCGTACCCTGTCGCGCGGCTGGGCCAGGAATAGACAAGGATCTGTCCGGGCAGTCCGATGTCATGGGACAGCTGAGCGGCGCGGAAGATGGTTTCCGTCTGGGTCGAGTTATAGCCGTGCACAAAGATGGTAACGTCATCCTGACCGCGCAGATGTTCCCGCAAGCCTTGCGGGCCGTCCAGTTCAGTTATGCCTGCCAGAACAAATTCCTTTTGCGGATTCGGGTTAGCATAAGAAAACTCCAACGTCCCCGGCGTGTGGTTCGGAGGGATCGAAACCTTGGTTTCCAGGAATTGCAGCGTTTCGCCTCGCTGGAAACCGTATGATCCATCCGCCTCGCGGGCGCGGGTGGTGCTGGCAAACACGGTCAACGGCGTTCCCACGTTCACGGCCGAAGGCACGGTTTCCGTGATCGTCCGGTCAACGCAGGCAGTCAGGGACAGGGAAGCAATCAGAATGATAAAATAGCGCAGCACGGGGCAGACCTCGGAACCTTTTGCGCCAAGCTATCGATTTCTCGCCCCACGTCCAGCGACATGGGGCAAGGGGGGCGGCGAAAACCGGCTGGCGGTGTTACAGAACGTAACGGCTGAGGTCGGTGGACTTGGTCAGCTCGCCCAGATTGTCGTCCACGAACTGCGCATTCACGGTGATCTCGGCCCCGGCCTGATCGGGCGCGGTAAAGGACAACTCTTCGAACACCCGTTCCATCACGGTATAAAGCCGCCGCGCACCGATGTTTTCGATGGTCTGGTTCACATCTGCGGCGATGCGGGCCAGTGCCGCGATGCCGTCTTCGGTAAAGCTGACGGTGACCTCTTCGGTGCCCATCAGGGCGGTGTATTGCAGGGTCAGCGCGTTGTCGGTTTCGGTCAGGATGCGCACGAAATCCTCCTCGGTCAGTGCACGCAGTTCCACGCGGATCGGCAGACGGCCCTGCAATTCCGGCAACAGGTCCGAGGGTTTGGCGATGTGGAACGCACCCGAGGCGATGAACAGGATGTGGTCGGTTTTCACCGGGCCATGCTTGGTGCTGACGGTGGTGCCCTCGATCAAAGGCAGCAGGTCGCGCTGCACGCCTTCGCGGCTGACATCACCACCGCGTGCATCAGAGCGGGCGCAGACCTTGTCGATCTCGTCCAGGAACACGATGCCGTTCTGTTCGACCGACTCCAACGCCACCCGGTTGACGGTTTCATCATCCAGCAGCTTGTCGGCCTCTTCCCCGATCAGCGCGTCATAGCTTTCGGCGACGGTCATGCGTTTCTTGACGGTGCGCCCGCCGAAGGCTTTGCCGAAGATATCGCCCAGGTTCATCATGCCCATCTGGCTGCCGGGCTGGCCGGGAATGTCGAACATCGGCATCGGGTTCGAGCTGTCGGAAAGCTCCAGCTCGATCACCGTGTCATCCAGTTCCCCGGCTTTCAGCTTTTTGCGGAACATCTCGCGCGTGGCCTCGCGGGCGTCGGCACCGGCGATGGCTTCGATCACGCGATCCTCGGCAGCCTGATAGGCGCGCGCCTTCACATCCTCGCGCATGTATTCTCGGGTCTGGATGATGGCGGCATCGGCCAGATCACGGACGATCTGTTCCACGTCCCGGCCAACATATCCGACCTCGGTGAACTTGGTGGCCTCGACCTTGATGAAGGGCGCGCGGGCCAGTTTGGCCAGACGGCGGCTGATCTCGGTTTTGCCGACTCCGGTGGGGCCAATCATCAAGATGTTCTTTGGGTAGACCTCATCGCGGATGTCATCGGACAGTTGCTTGCGCCGCCAGCGGTTGCGCAGCGCCACGGCCACGGCCCGCTTGGCATCCTTCTGGCCGATGATGAAACGGTCCAGTTCCGAGACAATCTCGCGCGGGGTCAGGTCGGTCAAGGCGCAATCCTTTCGGTCGGCATAGCAAAACTTGGGCTTAGGTAATCACCGTTGAGGCGAAAACAACCAAGCCTTTTTCATTGGCAGCGTTGGTTAGCAATGCCCCACCCGGTTTGCAAATGCTTTCCATAGGTGAAACGTGCCCGCTCTGATACAATGATTTCAAGGCGTTGAGGGTCAGGAGCGCGGACATGACGAAAATTGCCAAGATCACCTTGCTGTTTGTGGTGTTTGTCGACCTGATCGGACAGGGGTTGGTTTTCCCGATCATCAACTCGCTGATCATGGAGACAAAATCCGGTTTCCTGCCCGAAAGCACGGCCATGGGCACGCGGCATCTTTACTATGGCCTGGTGATCGGATGTTTCTTTCTGTCCTGGTTTCTGGGCGTGGTCTACGTCTCGAAAGTGTCGGATTCGATCGGCCGCAAGAACGCGCTGCTGGTCTGTCTGAGTGGCGCGCTCGCCGGGTATGCGCTGACGATTGCGGCGCTTTATCTGAACAGCCTGCTGCTGCTGATTGTCGGGCGTTCGATCACCGGATTCACCGCCGGGAACCAACCCATCGCACAGGCGGCGATGATTGACGGCAGCACCGATGCCGCCGACCGGGACCGCAATATGGGCTATATCATCACCGGCGTCAGCTTCGGCCTTGTCGGCGGGCCTATCATTGGCGCGGTGTTGTCCGATGCAACGTTGCTGGGCAGCTTCGCGACGCTGAAAACCCCCTTTTACGGTGCCTTTGTTCTGGTGCTGATCGCGATTTTCCTTGTGTTGTTTTTCTTCAGGGACATGCGGACCGAGCGGACGGCCTTTGTCTTTCGCCCGCGCGACGTAACCGACAGCCTGATCGCCGTGCGCGAACATCCGATGGTTCTGAAAATCCTGCCGGTCTATGCGCTGTTCATGATCGCCAACGTGACCTTCTATGTGTTCGTTGACAATTTCCTGACCAGCGCCTGGGGATACGGTGTGATCGGCGGCAGCATGGCGATGGTGGTGATCGGCTTTGCGCTGGCGTTTTCCAGCACATTCCTGGTGAAACCGGCGCAGGAGAGGTTCAGCAAGCACCAGATCATCTATACCTCGCTGGTGGTGATGGTGATCTGCGGTTTTGGCTTTGCGTTCAGCCCCAGCGGCGTGCTCAGCTATGTGCCGGTGTTTTTCTTCTATTTCTTCTTCGGCGTGTCCTACCCGACCCTGCTGGGCCTGTTTTCATCAGCCGTCAGCGAGACCGATCAGGGTTGGGTCATGGGGGTGACCACGGCGGTCTTCTGCCTTGCGGGCGGGGTCATGTCCCTGATCGGCGGTGGATTGATGAGCTTTGATATCCGCCTGCCCTACTACATCGTCATCGCGACGGCCCTGATGGGCCTGATCGGGATGCACCTGCGCTGGAAGGGCAAAGAGATCAAGGCGCTGTTAGCTTGAAATAGTCTCAACCGTCAGATTGCCGTTGGTATAGACGCAGATATCGGCGGCAATCGCCATCGCCTCACGCGCGACCTGTTCCGCCGGTTTGTCCCCATCCATCATCGCACGGGCCGCGGCCAGCGCGAAGTTGCCCCCCGATCCGATGGCTGCCACGTTGTGTTCCGGCTCAAGCACGTCGCCTGCTCCGGTGATCACCAGCAGATCCTTGCCATCGGTGACGATCAACATCGCCTCAAGCTTTTGCAGGTACTTGTCGGTGCGCCAGTCCTTGGCCAGCTCGACCGAGGCGCGGGCCAGTTGACCGGGCGTCGCCTCAAGCTTGGCCTCCAGCCGTTCCAGCAGGGTGAACGCGTCGGCGGTCGATCCGGCGAAACCGGCCACAACCTCGAACCCGCCCGGCGACAGGCGGCGCACCTTGCGGGCGGTGCCCTTGATCACGGTCTGGCCCAGGCTGACCTGTCCGTCGCCGGCAATCACCACATGGCCGCCCTTCTTGACGCCAATGATCGTTGTGCCATGCCAACCGGGAAAATCGCTGTCTGCCATCAGGGCCTCCGTTCTTCGCTGGCATCCTATATGGGCCGGACCCGCCCGCAGCGCAACAGTTCACAAACTGCCTAAATGATATGCACAGAACGCAAATCGGGGTTACCGGACTAGCAATTGTGAGACTCAGCCCGCGGTCCTAAATGAAGCTCACAACCGACGAAGGGTCGGCTGTTTCAGTTTTAAGGAATGCGCAAATGGCAACCACCGCAAATATCCATGCGCCGCTCGGAGCAGCTACCATCCTGCATGTAGTGGACGCGTTCACCGCAGCTTTTGAAAAAGCAGCCGAATGGAACGAAGCCCGCAAGACACGCGCGCTGTTGGCCGAGCTGAGCGACGCACAGCTGGACGACATCGGCCTGTGCCGCGCGGATATCGACAATATCTGATCCGCGATCAGGACAACCGCAGAAGATGAGCCGCTCTTTCGAGCGGCTTTTTCTTTGTCAGGACAGTTTGTATTGGCCAGACAGATCGGGCAGGAACGCCTCGATGGCAGCGGTTGCCACGACATGCCGGGTTCCGGCCTCGATATCGGCCACGTCCAGACCACCCTTGACGGCCCGCACCTCGGCCCGGCCGCGGGGCAGATTTGCAGCGATCAGGTCGCAATCCACTTGATCCGGTTCCTGTACGCCAATCGTGACCATCACCCGCATCTCGGCATGATCGATGCCCAGCTTGGAAAACAGCGTGATCGAGGAATGGTGCAGCGCATCCTGCACCGCCCGCCGCGCCGCCTTGGTGTAATCCTGGCCGTACAGGTCGTTGCCGGTACCCATCTCAAGAATGATGCGTTTTTCGCTCATGCCACCGGCTCCATGTCGAATGAGACAACGACCGCCGCATTGGCAATGACGGTGTGCCCCCCGGTATGGGGTTTTTCGATATCCAACCCGCCCTGCGTGACAGTGATATTGGGCTGGCCATAGGGAAAGATGGCTTTCAGCGCATCCCGATCCACCTGATCGGGTTTCTGCACCCCGATCTCGGCATCGATGATCATCGCTTCCTTGGGGAAATCGAACAGCTCGGCCATGTTGACCGAGTTGTGCCACAGCGCGTCCTTGATCGCCCGCCGAGCGGCCTCGGTGTAATCCTGGCGCCGCAGCGATGTGCCCATGCCGAATTCAACAAGAACCCGTGTCTTTGCCATCTGACCCTCCGGCGAAAAAAAGGCGCCCGGTGCGGGGCGCCTTAGATCTGTGTGATCCAAACGGATCAGATGGATTCGTCGATCCAGCTTTGCAGCGCCGCTTTCGGAGCCGCACCAGCGCGGTTCGAAACAACCTGACCGTCCTTGAAGATGAACAGCGCCGGAATGCCGCGCACGCCCATGGCGGCGGCTGCGTTCGGGTTGCTGTCCACGTCTACCTTGGCGATTTTGATCTTGTCACCATATTCAGCGGCCAGCTCTTCCAGAGCGGGGCCGATCTGCTTACAGGGGCCACACCATTCGGCCCAGAAATCGACAACAACGGGGATGTCGGAATTCTTGACTTCTGCGTCAAAGGTATCGTCGGTTACGGCTACGGTCGACATTCTCTGTCTCCTGAATGGGGTAAACTCGGGAACAGAACGTAGGGGCCGGGCATGGTAAGGTCAAGATATCTGGGTGCAGGTCAGTGCATCCGTCACAAGATCGTGTGGCAACCACATGAGCTCTGCCGTTCGCGTCCACAGGATCGCCGTGCGGATTTCACGATCCGGATAGATCTGCGCAAGCGCCTGCGCATAGGCCCCCATCTGCCGCAGCAGGCCTTGGGGACAGGCCGCCGGGCTGTCGGGAACCGTGGCATTTGATTTGAAATCAATCACCTGCACGTCCACCTCGGTCATGATCAGCCGGTCGATCACGCCGTGCATCCGCCGCCCGTTCAGCGCGGCGGTGACCGGAACTTCGGCCAGCGCGTCAGCAGCAAATACGGCTTTCAAATGGTCCGCCGTCAGCACGGTTTGCGCTTCGGTCAGCAACTCCTGCCGGTCCGCGTCCTGCATATCGGGCAGAACCCGGACGCAGAGCTGAGGCCAGTTTTCCTGCGCAACCGAGGGCAAATGTTCCAGCAGCAAGTGCAAGCGCGTGCCGCGCAGCTTGGCAGCCTCTTCATCCTGACCGGTATCGCCGGGCAACGCCTTGGCCCCGCCCAGGTCCGATGGGCTGAGCGTTTCAGGTGCCGGCTCGGGCATCGCGGCAGGGGTCTGGAACCGGTCCGGCAAGGGAGTTTCTGCAATTTCGGTTTCCGCCTGTTCGACAATCGGCAGCGCGTCCCAATCCGCGTGGGACAGGCGCAGCGTGCCCGAGTCTGGCAGTTGCGTGGCCCCTGCCCGCGCCATTGCGGCCTCAACCATCTGATACCAGCTGGTTCCGTCCTTGCCGACATCCCCCGCTGCGCCCACGATCAACCACTTTTCAGCCCGTGTCAGAGCCACATATAGCAGGCGAAGACGTTCATTTTCCTCCCGCGCCCGCGCTTCGGCCCGCGCCTGGGTGATCAATGCCGGAGAGGCGTCGCCCGGGACTTTCCACAGCGGCGTACCCTCACCCACCATGATCTCGGCGTCACGCGGGGCCTGTCGTTTGCCGGTATCCGGCAGGATCACGATCGGCGCCTCAAGCCCCTTGGAGCCATGCACCGTCATCACCCGGATCATGTTTCCGACGCCGCTCATCTGCCGTTTGATTTCCAGATCGTCGGTCTGCATCCACACAAGGAATCCGGTCAGGCTGGGGATATCGGTCCGCTCATAAGCCAGCGCCTGCGACAGCAGCGCATTTATGCCGTCTTCGGCCTCGGCCCCCAACCGGCCCAGCAGTTTGCGCCGCCCGTCATGGCGGGTCAGGATGCGTTCGATCAGGTCATAGGGGCGCAGAAAGTCGATCTGACCGCGCAGATCGTTGAGGATGTCCAGCGTGTCCGGAAAGTCGTCGGCCCGTTGGCGCAGCGCTGCCCACAGGAATTGGTCCTGCCGCCTGTGCGCCAGATCGAACAATTGCTGTTCCGTCCAGCCAAACAGAGGCGATTTCAGCACGGTCGCCAGTGACAGGCTGTCCTCGGGCGTGGCCAGAAAGCTGAGCAGCGCAGCCAGGTCTTTCACGGCCAGTTCCGCACCCACTTTCAGCCGGTCGGCCCCGGCGATGGGCAGGCGCAGGGCCTTGCAGGCGCGGATGATCTCGGCAAACAGGTCAGATCGGCGCTGCACGAGGATCAGGAAATCCCCCGGCTGCACCTTGCGGCGAACAAATGTGCCGGGCGTGGCGCCATCCTCGGGGATCGTCTCACCCCTGTCGATCATGTCCTTGATCGACCGGGCCACCTTCTCGGCCAGAATGACGGTATGATGCCGCGCACCGGGGCGGTCGACCGGATCGGTCCAGTCGCCATCATCGTCGTCTTCGACTTTTTCAACCACCGGCCACAGATCGACCCGACCGGGCAGATCGGCCTTGAAGGCGCGGTGCAGGCTGTCTTTGTGAAATCCGGCCTCAGCCCGGTTTTCGAACAGAATATCGACCAGAGACAGGATCGCACTGGAGGACCGGAACGAGTATTCCAGCGTTGAATCCCACAGTTTAGAGCCTGATTCCGTCAGCCTGCGCCCAAATTCCTGCTGCATTCGGTCAAACGCCGCAGGGTCGGCCCCCTGGAAGGAATAGATCGACTGTTTCTTGTCGCCGACCACGAAAATCGTGCGCTCAACCCCGGATCTGGCTCCTTCCCCGCTGGTGAATTCCTGCGCCAGTTTCTCGACCACATCCCATTGGTCGGGACTGGTGTCCTGCGCCTCGTCGACCAGAATATGGTCAATGCCGCCGTCAAGCCGGTACAGGACCCATTCCGCCACCGCTGGATCGTTCAGCACCTGCCGCGCGCGCAGGATCAGGTCGTCGAAGTCCAGCCAGCCGCGCAGCTGTTTGCGCCGTTCGTATTCAGGCAGGAAGGCGGCTGCGAACCGGTGCAGCACATGTGTCTTGCGCGCCGCAACCAGCGCCAGCCGCTGCTCGCGCGCGGCCTCGACCCGCAACATCAAGGATTCCAACTGCGGCATCTGCGCAGCCAACACCCCTTCGCGCAGGGCTTTGGTGGGGAAACCGTTGATCTTGGCGGTAAAGGGTTCCTTTGCGGATTTTCCGGTCAGAAACACGCTTTCTAATACCGGCAGGTTACCGACATGCGCTTGGGTAAAGGTCGCCAGCTTGGCCGCCACTTTGGCGTTATTGCCGCCGCTTTCAGTCAGCGCGGGCAGGATCGAGCGGATCAGATCGACCTCACCGCCCATGAAAACGCGGGACTGCAGGGCGTCTTCGTCAAACTCCTCTGGCAGATCGAACCGGCGCAGCAGGTCGCGCCAGCCCAGCGGCTGTGCAAACAGGTTACGTTTATGGGTGATGGCGGCGGTCAGGTTGTCGAACCCCGTGTCGGTGACAAACCGGGCGGCATCCTCGATCAGCGCGGCCTGCGGGCCTTCGGCAAAATCCTCTACGATCTCTTCGCGCAACAGGGCGGCGGCGCGGTCCTCCATCTCGGAGAACTGAGGGCTGACCCCGGCCTCCAGCGGAAAGCGCCGCAGCAAAGAGGCGCAGAATGAGTGGATCGTCTGGATTTTCAACCCGCCCGGCGTCTCAATGGCGCGGGCAAATAGCGTGCGGGCCTGCGCCAGCCGGTCTGGGTCAATCACCCCGGGCACGCCCAGATCGGTCAGCTGGGCCAGCAGCGTGTCGTCGCCCAGCATTGCCCACTCACCCAGCCGTTTGAACAGCCGGTTCTGCATCTCGCTGGCGGCGGCCTTGGTATAGGTCAGGCAGAGGATGTGCTGCGGCTGCACCCCGCCCAGCAGCAGACGCGCCACCCGATCGGTCAGAACCCGCGTTTTGCCCGAGCCCGCATTGGCCGCCAGCCAGGTCGAGGCATCGGGCCGTGCGGCCTGCACCTGCCGTTCGGTCGCGTCGTTGCGCGCGTTCATTTCAGCACCTCTGGATCGGTCTCATCGGTGCGGTCCCATTCGCCGAAACGGGCCAGATGGTCATAGTCGCCAATGTCGGTGTCCTTGTGCAGCATCCGGCGGGATGTGAAGCCTTGATCAGGCTCTAAATAAGCGGAAATCAGCTCTTTCAGTTCGGTCAGGACCTTGTCTGGCGGTTCCTTGGCCAGCGGCGCTGCGACCTCTTTGTAGGTGCCGCCCATGCCGATAAAGACCGCCTCAGCCACGGGGAGCGGGTCGACCCCTTCAATCGCGCCCTGCTCGGCCATCGCCGCCTCGATCAGCAGCTGTTTGTCGAACTTGGACTGCTGGCTTTCGGTCGGAGGAGTGCCAGTCTTGTAGTCCACAATCCGCAGCGCACCGCGACTGTTGTGGTCGATCCGGTCAGCGCGACCGGCGATTGTAAAATCCAGCGGGCTTAGCACCAGTTTCATCCCGGCCTCGAACGCCACCGGCCCGCCGTCGCCGCGCCGGGCGGTTTCGGCGGTCAGGAAATCAACGGCAATGCGTTCCAGCCGGGCCAGCCATAATTTGCGGGCCGTGGGCCAGGCGACATGCTGATCCAGCAGGGTCTCGGCGCGCTTCAGGAAATTCTCGCGGGTCAGCAAGGCGCTGTCCAACACGCTGTCCTTGACGAAATGTTCAAGGATTTCATGGATGACGATCCCGCGCAGCAGGGCATCCGGGGCCTGCACCAACGGGTCCAGTGGCCGCAGGCGCAGCACATGCTTGGCGTAAATCGCATAAGGATCACGGATCAGGCGTTTGATCTCGGTCACGCTCAGACGGCGCGGGCGCGCGGCAACCGGCGGGCGCGGAGACGGGCGCGGGGCCGGGTCGATCCGGGGTGCGGCCTCCAGCTGTTCTGTCCACCGCAGATAAGTTTGCCCGCGGGCGCGCATCGCCGACAGGGCCTGTGGACCACCCTGCCCCGGCAAGCCCTGCAACAGGTTGGTCATCCGGTTCAGCCAGCGTGACGGCACGGTTTCGGCGTCATCCGACCGGGTTGCGCGGGTCAGCCAGACTTCGGGCGCGCCGACCGCTTGTTGAAAATCATGGGCCGACAGGCCGATCCGGCGTTCGGGCAGCAGTAAACCGGCCTTGTCACGCATCTGACGGTTCAGCCACGGGTCCGGCGCGGCGGCCTCGGGCCAACTGCCTTCGTTCAGGCCGCCGAGGATCAGCAGATCGGCGCCCTGCACCCGTGCCTCGAGCGTGCCCCAGATCATGATATGCGGATGCGGCGCATCGCGGTCGCGGACTTCTTCTCCGGCCAGCAGAGCGCCCAGCAGATCGGCGAAATCATGGGCGGTCATTGGGCCGCCATGTTCGGCCTCGTCTTCCAGCGCGGTCAGAACCTTCAATGCCTTTTGGCCGGCGTTCTTGTCCCATAGCGGCCCGGTATCGCCCTCGCTGCCGACAGAAATCGCTTCGGCCAGCGCACGCAGCCGCGCCACCCAATCCGACAATGGCAGTTCACCTGTCACATGCTGACCGCAGAAATGCGTGGTAAGCCAGCGCATCCAGCCCTCGGGCACTTCTTTGCGGATGGCAAAGGCGGTCAGGCTGGCGCTGTCGGGAAACGGAGGGCCATGCCGCCGCAGATCCAGCTCCAGATCGCGGCTGTGCAGCAGATGTGCGCCGCGATCGCCGCCACCATGGCAGAGCGGGTGCTTCAACAGAGTCAGCAGCGCCTCACCCTCCAGCCGCCGGGCGAACAGGCCCGCCACATGGCGCAGGAACCGGCCCGGAGGCGACAGCTGCAACGGCAGGCCCGCACTGTCATCGGGCAGGATGTTCCAGCGATCCAGCGCGGCGCTGACCTGACGGGTCAACATCCGATCCGGGGTGATCAGCGCGGCCGTCTGGCCGGTTTCGGCGGCTTCGCGCAGACGCAGCGCGATGGCCAGCGCCTCGGCCCGCGGCGATTGCGCCTCGACCAGTGTGAGGTCTTTTGTCGCCGCATCCAGATCGGTCAGTTGAGGACCTTCGGACATCCAGGCATCGGTAATCGGAGCGGGGCGTAGGGCCAGTGAAATCAGTCTGTTACGCGCAGGTGAGGGGGCCGGTGCATCAGTCCAAGGCGCGATTTGACCCGGGTGCATGTCCAGCCGCGTCATCAGCTTGCGGAACCGGTATTGCGGGTGATCTTCCGAGGTCAACGCGTCCTCCAGCCCCCGCCAGACATGATCCGGTTGGTCGAAATCATAGCCGGGCAGGATCAGCGCCCCTTGCGGCAGGCGGGCGACGGCCTCCATCAGCATCAGTGTGGTGCCGCGCGAGCCGGTGGACCCCGCGAGGATCACCGGATGCTGCGGTGGCGCCACTTGCCAGCGGTCGATCAGGTTTTCCACCACGCGCCGCTGCCGCGCCTGCGCGTCCAGCGCATCGGGGCCGGAGTCGATGAAGTGATCGGCAATCCCGATAAACGCCTGCGCGCGCGCCCAATGGCCGGACATGTCGCTGACATCCAGCTGACGGATGGCATCGGGGGGGACACCTTCGCCCTGCATCTCGTCAATCAGCGCGGCCAGACTGTCGGACAGATCAAACAGTGAGGACCGCGCGGCCAGATCAGGTTGTTGCTCCAACAGCTTGGCGATCAGTTGGGTCAGCTCCAACCGGCGCCGCAGGGCCGGGATGGCGGGCGGAATCTGTGCCAGATCGACGCTTTCGCCCAGATCGGTGACCAACGATAGGCGCGGCAACAGGCAGGCCGGGCCCTGATCGAAAAGATCGCGCACGCGGCGGGCCATGCGGCGGGTGTTCACGACAAGCTGCACCCGCGCCAGCGCCTCGGGCGGGTGTTGGGCGCTGCGTTGCCGCAGCCCATCCACCAGCACTTTGGGAAAATCCGATCCCGGCGGAACGGCAAAGACGCGGGGCGCGGCGCTGGGTTCAAACATCCGCGATCAGCCCCTCGGCCAGGGCAATCCCTTCGGGGCGGCCCACGTCACACCAGCGGCCGGGATAGGTGGCTGCGAACAGGCGGCCTTGGCTATGTATCTGATCCCACAGCAGGTTCAGCGAGAATGCTTTGTCGGGAATGGTCATCAGCCCTTGGGTCTTGAGGATCTGCGCCCCGCCATAAACCAAGCCGGGTCCGCGGCTGATCCGGCCGTCGGCATCGGCGGTGAAATCACCTGCGCCGGTGTGTCCGAGAGTCTGTTTGGTTGGAATACACATCAGCAACGCATCCATCCGATTCGGATCCCAGGCCTCGCGCAACAGGGTCAGAGGGTTCGGCCCGGCCCAGATTGCATCGGTGTTCAGGGTATAGACCGGGTCCGGTCCCAACAGGGGCAAAGCCGCCCGCAACCCGCCGCCGGTTTCCAGAATCTCGGGCTCTTCACGGGACAACAGCACACCTTTGGGGGCCAGATATGCCTCAAGCTGATCGGGCAGATAGTGCAGATTGGCCACCACGCGATCCGGGCCCAGATCATCCACCAGATCCAGCGCGTGATCGATCAGGGGGCGGCCCGCGACCTCGATCAGGGGTTTCGGGCGGGTTTTGGTCATCGCGCCCATACGGGTGCCGAACCCGGCGGCGAACAGCATCACTGCTTCGGGGTGTCGGGTCATGTCTGTCTGAGCCTGTCCAGGTTTTCCGGGGTTGGGGCGGGCAGGGCCGTGCGCAGCAGATCGGCCACGGTGGCCAGCGCCGGGTGATCCAGATCGCGCATCAGATGCGCCCATGTGGCCGGGATCAATTCAACATACTGAGGTTTGCCGAATTCTGTCGCCAGACGGGCAAACACGCCCAGAATCCGCAGGTTTCTCTGCGCCCCCAGCACGGCATAGGCGGTGCGAAAGTCGTGATCGTTCACGCCGGTTGCGGTGATATAGTGGTTGACCATCCGCATCTCGGTGCCCGGTGCCACATCGCGGCGGACATCCTGCAGCATCGACACAAGGTCATAGGCCGGATGCCCCAGCATGGCGGTCTGAAAGTCCAGCAGACCCACCCGCTTGACGTCGTCCCGGTCCGGCAGCCAGATCATGTTTTCGGCGTGGTAATCGCGCTGGATCACCACTTTGGTCCCCGAGGTTTCCCGATGCAGAATGTCCGAAAACCGGAATTCGAACTGTTCCCGCGCATCCCTGTCGTGCTGACCCTGAACCGCCTGCGCGTATTTGGTAAAGGACAGCGCCGCAAGCTCGGTCATCAGCGCCGGGCCGTAAGAGGGCAAGGACAGGGTGGGGGCCTTGTGCAGTGTGATCAGAACGTCGGTTGCGGCCTCGTATAGCTGCCGCTCCATCTTTGGGTCGTGTTGCAGGACGCGGGCAAACAGGTCGTCGCCGAGGTCCTCAAGCAGCAGAAAGCCGAATTCCGTATCCTCGGCGTAAATCTCGGGCGCGCTGAGGCCGACAGAACGCAAATGGTTCGCCATGCGCACAAAATCCTCGACCGGTTCGGCCTTGCCCGGCGGGGAATCCATCAGCACGGCGGTCCGGCCGGTATCGGGGTCGGTCAGACGCTCGTATCGACGGTTCGAGGCGTCCCCGGCCAGCGGTGCACGCCTTGCGTTGGCCCAAGGTGTTTGTGCAATCAGCGCCTCGGCCAGTACAGCCCGGTTGGTCATACGGCGCTCTCCAGCTTTTGGGGCCATTTCGGATCGGACCACGACAAGGTCAGGTGACGGTTTTCCATCGTATCAGAGTCTGTTTCAAAGCTCAGTTTCAGGGCGGTGTCAGGGCTCAGCGGGCCCAGTTTGTCGGGCCATTCGATCAGGCAGATGGCTGTTTCAAAGGCTTCAGTCAGACCCAGTTCCTCAATCTCTTCCACGGCGCTCAGCCGGTAGAGATCGCAATGCCAGATCTCACCCGCCGATGTGTCATAAGCCTGTACCAGCGTATAGGTGGGCGAGGGCACATCCTCGGGCACGGTCATCAGCGATTGGATCAGACTGCGGGCGAAATGGGTCTTGCCGCTGCCGATCTCACCTTCAAGCAGCACCACGTCGCCAGAACGCAATTCCGACCCCAGCCGGGCGGCGAATTGCGATGTTTCTTCGGGTGAAGTCAGGGTGATCGAACGAGAGTGCAACGTCATGGCGCCACAATGACCTCAGGCCCTGTCGGCTGCAACCCGGTTCAGGCGCTGATTTGGCGTATCGGCTGTGACGGCGCAAGCCGGTCCACCACGAACCGGACAATCGTTGCGCCGTTCTGCATCGGGCTGACAACACAGGTCAGTTCGGTGCCGTTGCGCATACGTATGTCACCGGACCATTCGGCACGATTGTCGCGCATCTCGACAAAGTCGCGCACCTCACCCAGCAGCGGCGTGGCGGCACATTGGTCCTGCCAGCTGCGGGTCACGTCCAGCACCGAGTCCGGTTCGAACCCGGCCTCGTCGGACTCGCCCCACAGTTTCTGATAAGCGCGGTTGGTGAAGGCCAGGGTTCCGTCATCGCCGAACACCGCGATGGCATCGGCCAGTTTGTCCAGAACCGATTGCATCAGGTCCATCTCTGACCGGAACCGGCGGGTCAGGGTAATCTCGGCCGTGATGTCTTCGAACAGGAATGCCACCGCCCCGTCGGGATGCGGGCGGCCGCTGACCGAATAGACCGACCCCGATGGCAGCGACCAAGTTTCCTGATAATTCCCGTCTTCGGCGGCCTCGAGCAGGTCGTTCATCTGGCTGCGCCAGCTACGGTAATTCTTGGGTTCCGGCATCATGTGCTGATCGCGCAGCCGGTCGAAAAAGCTGGACAGGCTGGGGCGGCAGCTGAGGAAGTCCGGGGGCAGGGTGGTCAGGTCGATCAGGGCCGGGTTGAACAGCGCCAATTGCCGGTTGCGGTCGAAGATCGCCAGCCCGATGGACAATTGTGCAAAGGTCTTCGTCATGGTCTGGACGAATTTTCGCTGGGCGGTTTCGGCAGCAACAATGGCATTGATATCAACCGCATAGCATAGGTGGCCTTCGGGGTGATCGACCAGCGTCAGGTCGAACCAAAGCTTGTTTTCGCTGCTCTCGGACGAGATCGAGATGCGGGTTTTTGCGCTTAGCCGCGCATCGCCATCCGCCCCGGGAAACAGTGGTGCGGTCAGATCGGTATCCGGACCACGGACCTTTCGGACCAAGGCGACATAGGCGGCATTGCACCAACGGACATTGCTTTGATGATCCAGCAGCCAAACGGGGTAGGGCGCCTGTTCCATCGCCAGACGGATCGGATCCTGCGCGTCACGCTGGACCGGGGTGGGCCGTTCGGCACTGTCGCGCAGCTGGACCCGGACGATACCGTCAATCCACTCGCACAGGATGTCCCGTTCGACGGTGCAGTCGATGGCCGGAATGACCAGCATGCCCTGACGCCGGATATGGTCGGGTGTTTCGGGAAAGCTGGGAAAATCCCGCTGCAGCAGACGGCGCAGGTCGGGCCAGTCGCGGACGGCTTCGAACCCTTCCAGCGCGATGTCGGAATGGCTGATCAGGCGGTTGCCGTCGAACAGAAATACCGCATCATACAGCGATGCAGGAGCGGACAAGCCGAAATTGTCGCCCCGCTGCCGGCGGCGGGGCAAAAGCCATTGCACCGCCAGGCTGGCAGACACCAGGCTGATCGCGGCCAGAATGATCCAGTCGACCATGCGCCCTCCGGAACTGATACCGGGGGAACTATGCGTGTTAATGGTTAACGGGGTCTTAACTCAGACCCGGATGTGCTGGTTTTCCCCGGACGGCACAGGGGTGTCCCCGGTCTGGGCATCCACCAGATTGCGCGGCCACGATACCTGCACAATCGCGCCTCGGCGTTCGGGGTTGTCACACAGCGTCTGGTAGGGGTCCGAGCCGTTGGCAAAGTCCAGCTCGGCGCCGCTGCGTTCCAGCAGGGTCTTGGCGATGAACAAGCCCAGCCCCATGCCCTCGTATTCCGGGCGGGTTCTTTGATCTTTCTCGGCCCGGCGGCGGCGCATGAAGGGGTCGCCGATGCGGCCGATCATCTGCGACGGGTATCCGCGCCCGTCATCCATGATGTTGACGGTGATCTGATCCGTGGTCCATTCGGCCTCGACCCAGACATTGGCGCGGGCGAAATCCACCGCGTTCTGGATCAGGTTGCGCAGCCCGTGAATGATCTCGGGCTTGCGCAGGATCGAGGGTTGCTGCACATCTCCGTCCCCGGCCGGGCCTTCGGCAAAGTGGACGGTCTTGCCCCGGTGGATATGCGGCTCGGCGGCTTCATGCACCACGGTGGACAGGGGGGCCTGCCGCAAATGCAGATCGTCTTTGCCTGCCCGGCCCATATCGCGCAGGATGTCGCGGCAGCGGTTGGCCTGTTCGCGGATCAGGGCGGCGTCTTCCTTCAGGTCGGGGCGGTCCTCCAGTTCCTCGATCAGTTCGGAACTGGTCAGCTTGATGGTGGCCAGCGGTGTGCCCAGCTCATGCGCAGCCGCCGCAACAACGCCGCCCAGATCGGTCAGCTTCTGCTCGCGCGCCAGGGCCATGTGGGTGGCGGCCAGTGCCTCGGACATGGACTGCACCTCGGAGCTGACGCGGTGGGAATAGGCGCCGATGAAAACGATGGCGATAACAACCGCCGCCCAATTGCCGAACAAAAGCAGGTCCGGAATCTGCAGTATGAGACCTTGTTCGGTGCGCAAAGGCAGGTGAAATTCAGCCAGCATGCTTGTCAGCGCAATTGCCACGGCGCCAACAATCACGGTCGAGCGTGTGCTCATCACATTGGCGGAAATCGTCACCGGACCCAACAGCAGCAGGGCAAAGGGGTTGTTCAGGCCACCGGTCAGGTACAGCAGGATGGCCAGCTGCGACAGGTCGAACAGCACCATCAGGAAGTTTTCGAACTCGGTCAGGCGCTTGTTTTTCGGGAACAGCAGAATGGCGGTCATGTTGCCCATGACCGACACGCCGATGGCCAAGTAACACAGCGCCAGCTCCAGCTGCACCTGAAAATACCGCTGCGCGACCGTGATGGCGGTGAACTGACCGATAATGGCCACCCAGCGCAGCAGGATCAGCGTGCGCAGCCGGATCCAGCTGCTGCGTTCCTGACTGCGCCATAATGTGATGTTGGAATTTGCCATCGGTCTATTATGTCCTGTTGCATCGGCTGATCATCTTGATAGGTGTCCCGGCCGAAACGATCAACAACCCCTCATCTCAGGATTGATGTCATGATCCGCCTTTACGCCATCCTTGCAACCGTTGTTCTGGCCGTCGGTCTGGGCGCCATGTGGCTGCTGACGCGGGGGGCGGGGTCGGACGATCAGTTCGCACAATGCCGGTCGGCCCAGATTGCCGGCGGCACGGCTGCAATCGGCGGTCCGTTCGAGCTGGTCAACGGCAAGGGCGAAACCGTCACCGACACCGATGTGATCACCGAGCCGACGCTGGTTTATTTCGGCTACACCTTCTGCCCCGATGTCTGCCCCTTTGATATGTCCCGCAACGCCGAGGCCGTGGATATCCTGGCCGAGCGTGGCCAGTCGGTGACACCGCTGTTCATCTCGATCGATCCGGATCGGGACACGCCGCAGGTGGTGGATGACTTTGCCTTCAATCTGGGCGGCAAGACCATCGCGCTGACCGGCTCGCCCGAGCAGGTCAAGGCCGCCAGCCAGGCTTACAAGACCTATTACCGGGCGCATGACAAAAGCGACGAGTTCTATCTGGTCGACCATTCCACCTTTACCTATCTGGTGACGCCCGAGCAGGGATTTCTTGAATTCTTCAACCGCGATGACACCGCCGAGCAGATGGCCGACAAGGTCGGGTGCTTTCTGGACAAGCTCTAGGACGCAACGGGTTGTTTGACCTTTGGAATGGCGCTGCTATTACTCATGTTTAAGCCAAAGGCGTGAAATAGCGGAAAGAACAGAATATGGCGGACAGCTCTGACCTCGATATCGGCCCCGATAAATCCCTGCTTTTGGTGGATGATGACGAGCCGTTTCTGAGGCGACTGGCGAAGGCCATGGAAAAACGCGGGTTCGAGGTTGAAACCGCAGGTTCCGTCGCCGCAGGCCGCGCCATCTCCACCGCCCGTCCCCCTGCTTATGCGGTGGTCGATCTGCGGCTTGAGGATGGCAATGGGCTGGATGTGGTCGAAGTGCTGCGCGAAAAACGCCCCGACAGCCGGGTTGTGGTTCTGACCGGATATGGCGCAATTGCCACCGCCGTGGCCGCCGTCAAGATCGGTGCGACCGATTACCTGTCGAAACCCGCCGACGCCACCGACATCACCAGCGCATTGCTGGCCAAGGGCGACGAACTGCCCCCGCCACCGGAAAACCCCATGAGCGCGGACCGCGTGCGCTGGGAGCATATCCAGCGGGTCTACGAGCTGTGTGACCGGAACGTCAGCGAGACTGCCCGCCGCCTGAACATGCATCGCAGGACGCTGCAGAGGATTTTGGCGAAGCGCAGTCCAAGGTAGAGAGCCGCCAATTGTGCCACTCTGAAACATGATCCCGTTCGGAGGATGCCAAGCAAGCTGGCTTAGGGGTCAAAGGTAACGTTCATTGGATGGTCCCAAGACTTAAGAAATTGAACTCGTAAATTCTTGAATTGAACAAAAACATGTTTTTATTGGATTGGCGGACGAAGGCTATAAAATGACCGAAACCAATAACAATAATCGCCCGAACTCGAACGACGTCGAAAAAACCAAAGGTTGGTTTTCATTAGGTGTTGCTTTGATTTCGGGGATATTTGGTGTTTTGGTTGCGCTTATTGGCGCAAGAACTCTGGGTTGGCCACCAAACGGCGAGAGCCAAGCATCGCACGAGTGCAGTTTTGAGCGCTTGGAGGGAAAAATTACAGGTTCTTCAATTGACGAATGGCAGTTTTCGCTGGTGAAAAATACTGGCGAATTCACAATGACGCGCAATGACATAGGCGGTAGAATGTCAGGAAAAGCCCCAATTGTCTGCGAGGGCGGAAAAATTGCGTTTGTCAGAAGTGGGTTGGCAGTTTGGAAGGATACCTCACCGGTTCAGAGAACTTGCTTCCATTTCGGCGAAATAAAAGGAAACAAGGTTTTCGGAAGCTGGGCTTGCCAAGAAGTACCAAGACAACAGGGGGAAGATTGGACATGGCAAGCGAGCATTGTTGAACCAAAAGAGTAGACAGAGTTCTGGAACTTGTATGCGGCTCATTTGTATATTGTGAGACCTTAACACATAGACGCAGAGAGCGTCTCAGGGTCGACACTAAATTAAGTTGGTATTCTAGAGAAGATTTATCAACGCCTTGTGCCGCGCCATATATGCCTGCCTGACCTCAACCGGCGGGCGCAAGGTAATCTCCAACCCCTCCATCACCGCCTTATCCGGGCGGCCAAAGAACTTTGTCGCCTCGGCCTCGGAAAAGCCCGCGATCTGGGTGGCCTCCATCCAGGCGCTGATCTTGTCGGCCTTTTTGATCTGCCGTTTCACCGTTTTCGGCACTGCCGCGGGCAATCCGAACCGGATATGGATCGCTGCCGCCAAGCGGTCATCCAGTGCGCCATAATCGGGGCCGACGGCGGATTTGACCGGTGAGATCATATCTCCGATCACATATTCCGGCGCATCATGTAACAAAGCCGCGAGGCGCCATTTCACCGGTGCTTTGGGCGCAATCCGGCCAAAAAGCTCCTCAACCAACAGGGAGTGTTCGGCCACGGAATAGGCGAAATCGCCGCGTGTTTGGCCGTTCCAGCGGGCCACAAAGGCCAGTCCGTGGGCGATATCTTCGATTTCGATGTCCACCGGGGTCGGGTCCAGCAGGTCCAGCCTGCGCCCCGACAACATCCGCTGCCATGCTCGTGCTTGTGTTGCCATTCTGCCATGCCTTGTGAAGTGGGACACGTAAGTTTCGCGTTTTTGTGTTATGATGTACCTGTCGAGATCACCGGCTGCCAACTTTTTCTTGACCAGACGTGCTTTGAACCGGCGCGTGGTGATACCGACATTTGTGCTGAGGGGGGTGCATGCTCCTCCTGGTGTGCCCCTCTCGGAACGTAACTCGTATCGGAAGGAGCTAGCTATGTTTAAGCGACTGTTTGGAATTGCCCTGGCCTTTGGAATGGCCGCCACTGCCCCACCCGCATTTGCCCAAAGTTGTGCACAGCGCGAACATGTGATCGCCAAGCTGCAGGACAGCTATTCAGAAGAGCTGGTCTTTGGCGGATTGCAGAAAACACGCGGTGCGCAGGCGGTCATGGAGGTCTGGACCTCGAAGGAAACCGGAAGCTATACGGTTCTGGTGACCCAGGCGAACGGCATTAGTTGTATTGTCGCCGTTGGCACCGATTTTTTTGAAGCGATCCCGAAGATTGCACTAAAGGGTGAGCCCAGCTGATTTAAGCGGCGGAAAACCCCGTTTCAGGCCATTCGCGTTGCCACCTGCCCCAAGTGATGCTAGGGGCAGCCCGTACGTGATTTACCTCAATGGAGCACCTGATGGCCGGGGACTATATAGTCAAAGACATTTCATTGGCCGGGTTCGGCCGCAAAGAGCTGGACATTGCCGAAACCGAGATGCCGGGCCTGATGTCCCTGCGGGCCGAATATGGCGAGGCCAAGCCGCTGAAAGGCGCGCGTATTGTTGGCTCGCTCCACATGACCATTCAGACCGCGGTTCTGATTGAAACGCTGGTCGCACTGGGCGCGGATGTGCGCTGGGCGTCGTGCAACATCTTCTCGACCCAGGACCATGCGGCGGCGGCGATTGCCGAAGCCGGTATTCCCGTTTTCGCCATCAAGGGCCAGACGCTGGAAGAGCATTGGGATTATCTGGACAAGTCCTTTATGTTCGAAGATGGCCCGAACATGATCCTGGACGATGGCGGCGACGCAACGCTGTACATCCTGCTGGGCGCACGCGCCGAAGCGGGTGAGGACATCATCCCCGTTCCCGGTTCGGAAGAGGAAGAGGTGATCAAGAAGCAGATCGCCAAGCGTATGGCCGCTTCCCCCGGCTGGTTCACCAAGATGCGCGACCAGATCAAGGGCGTGTCCGAGGAA
The DNA here is from genome assembly GCF_056540565.1 of Ruegeria sp. AM9. NCBI lineage: Bacteria > Pseudomonadati > Pseudomonadota > Alphaproteobacteria > Rhodobacterales > Roseobacteraceae > Ruegeria > Ruegeria sp. AM9. The sequence goes on along the minus strand of NZ_JBQFWY010000003.1, from coordinate 64,720 downwards.
ACCACCACCGGCGTGAACCGCCTGTATCAGCTGGTGAAAGAAGGCCATCTGCCGTTCCCGGCGATTAACGTCAACGACAGCGTCACCAAGTCGAAATTTGACAACAAATACGGCTGTAAGGAATCGCTGGTCGACGGTATCCGCCGCGCCACCGACACCATGCTGGCCGGTAAGGTTGCCGTGGTCTGCGGGTATGGCGACGTGGGCAAAGGCTCGGCCGCTTCTCTGGCCGGTGCAGGCGCCCGTGTGAAAGTGACCGAAGTGGACCCGATCTGCGCCCTGCAGGCTGCGATGGACGGGTTCGAGGTCACGCTGCTGGAAGACGAAGTTGCCTCTGCTGACGTGTTCATCACCACCACAGGCAACAAGGACGTGATCCGCATCGAGCATATGCGCGAGATGAAGGACATGGCCATCGTCGGCAATATCGGTCACTTCGACAATGAAATTCAGGTGGCCAGCCTGAAGAACCACAAATGGACCAACATCAAGGAACAGGTGGACATGATCGAGATGCCCTCGGGCAACCGCATCATTCTGCTGTCCGAAGGCCGTCTGCTGAACCTCGGCAACGCCACCGGCCACCCGTCCTTCGTGATGTCGGCCTCGTTCACCAACCAGGTTCTGGCGCAGATCGAGCTGTTCACCAAAGGCGACGCGTACAACAACGACGTCTACATCCTGCCCAAGCATCTGGATGAGAAAGTTGCCCGCCTGCATCTGGACCGCATCGGCGTGAAACTGACCAAGATGGACGCCGAGCAGGCCGCCTATATCGGCGTGAAACCCGAAGGTCCCTACAAGCCCGAGCATTACCGCTACTGATTGCGGGTCGGGTATGACCAAACGCACGGGACGCCGTCGGATCTTGCATCTGGCGGCGTCTTTTCTTTTTACCTGTCTTGTCTTGCTGATCCTTGTGGGTGGTGGCGGGTGGTTGCTGCTCTCCCATCCGAAAACACCCCTACCGGCACATTGGAACCCGTTGCGGGATTTGGCTGTGACGGCCCCGGTGACCCCGATCACCCGATACCAGCTGAACCGGGCGCTGGCGGATGACGCCCAATGCCGTGCGGTTTTGTCAGGGGCCGGTGTTGCGTTCGCGCCGATGGGCGATCTGGTCGTCGATCGGAATTGCGGGGTTTCAGGCCGGGGAGAGTTGTCACAACTTGGCACGGCCCGCCTTGCACAGGTTGAGACCCGTTGCACCACCGCCCTGCGGTTGGCGATGTGGGAACACCACGTGGTTCAGCCCGCCGCCCGGGATATTCTTGCGACCAAAGTTCAGAGAATTCGCCATCTGGGCAGCTACAACTGCCGTCGCATGCGCACCGCTGAGGGTGAAAACAACCGGTGGAGCAGTCATGCGACAGCGGATTCGATCGATATCATTGGGCTGGAGCTTGAGGACGGGCGGAAGCTCAGCCTGCTTCACGACTGGTCAACACCCGGTCCCGAGGCCGAGTTTCTGCACCGCATCGGGCAGGGCGCCTGTGATTGGTTCCGGGTGGTGCTGAGCCCGAATTTCAACCGACTTCACGCGGATCATTTCCATCTGCAAGGACCCGGCTGGGGGTATTGCCGGTAACCCCTGCCATCGGCTGCCTCAGCAGGGGGGAGAAACTGCCGATTTTTTTCCTTTTGGGATGGCCATAGTCGCGGCTAGTCTTTTCCGGAACGGCGCAATGCGCCGTAACAACACAAGTTTAGGAGAATTGAATATGGGAAAACGCGACGAGCTGATCGCCAAATACGCTGAAGATCTGAAAGGCAAATGCGGGATGGACCCCGATATGGACCTGCTGACCAAGGTCACCATCGGTTGCGGTCCGGCGATCTATGACGCCGACGCGTCGACCGTGGCGGCCACGCAGGAAGCCGAGCTTGAGACCGTCAAGAACAACTACCTGATCAAGAAACTGGGTCTGTCGGACGGGCCGGAACTGATGGAAGCGATCAATTCGGTTCTGGAAACCTATGGCATGTCCGAGCGCAACAAATACCGCGCCGTGGTCTACTACATGCTGACCAAGCGGTTCGGAAAAGAGTCGGTCTACGCCTGATCCTTTGGTTTTCTGGCGCCCGCCCTGTGGCGGGCGTTTTCAATTTTAAGCACTTGGCGTTTGTGCCGGCCGCCAGAAATGGGCTAGTGTCAGAGTGCGACCAGGACGGTCAGAGCCAAAGATTTCCATATGCGTGTGGTGAGTAGGGAGCACGCGGGGTAGGGAAGGTTCTGCAACCGTCAGGGCCTTCCCTTTTAATCAATCCGCCAGCGTGCCACCCAAGGCGCAGATCACCTGCCATTCGGCCTCGCTGACCGGCTGAACCGACAAGCGCGAGTTCCTCACCAGCACCATCTCGGCCAAACGCGCGTCCGCCTTGATCTGGTCCAGTGTCACCGGTGTTGTGAACGGCCGCACCGCCTTGATATCCACGCAGTCCCAGCGCTCGTCATCGGTGGTGCTGTCGGGATGGGCCTCGGCGCAGACCTCGACGATACCGACAATCGCCTTGTCCTTTTGCGAGTGGTAGAAAAACCCACGATCCCCAACCGCCATCTGCCGCATGAAATTGCGCGCCTGATAGTTGCGCACGCCGTCCCATTCTTCGCCCGCATCGCCTTTGGCAACCTGCTGGTCCCAGCTCCAGGTCGACGGCTCGGATTTGAACAGCCAGTATGCCATCAGCCCACGACCTTCTTCCACGGGATCAGGTCGACGGATTGGAACAGCCCTGCCTTGGCATAGGGATCATTTTCGGCCCAGGTTTCCGCGGCGGCCATGTCCTCGACTTCGAGGATCACCAGCGAGCCGATCATCGCGTCACCATTCAGCAACGGACCGGCCTGCGAAACGACGCCGGTTTCCTCGACATAGGCCAGATGGGCGGCGCGGTTGTCCAGCCGGGTCTGCAGGGCGCCGTCCTTGTCACGGGCGATGAGGGCGATCAGCATGTTATTCCTCCTTCAGGGGGCGGTTGAGCAGGGTTTCGATGGCTTGCGCGACACTGTAGGCGCCATGGCTCAGGTCTGCCACTGTGGCACTGATGGGCATGTCCAGCCCCTCGTTTGCGGCAATCTCGGACATGGCCCGTGCCGTGGCGACGCCTTCGACCGTTGTCTGGGTGTCAAAGGGACGATTCAGACCCAAACTCAGGCCAAAACGATAGTTTCGGGACAATTCGGACGAGCAGGTCAATACCAGATCCCCCAGCCCGGACAGCCCCATCAGTGTTTCGGGTTGCGCACCGCGCATCAGGGCAAACCGTTGCATCTCGGCAAAACCACGGGTCATCAAGGCAGCGCGGGCGCTGTCACCGAGACCCGCCCCGATGGCGGCCCCGCAGCCAATGGCCATCACGTTTTTCAACGCGCCCCCCAGTTCCGCCCCGATCACATCGGTGGTGCGATAAAGGCGCAGGTTTGCGGTGGTCAGTTCGTGCTGCAGGGTCTGGCTGAGATCGTCATCGGCACAGGCCAGGGTCAGGGCCGTGGGCAGGCCGCGCGCGATGTCATCGGCAAAGCTGGGTCCGGTCAAAAGGGCTGGGTGCGCGTCCGGGATGGTTTCGCGGATCACGGAAATGGGGCCGAGGCCCGAGGACAGCTCGATCCCCTTGCAGCAGGCGACCAGCGTCTTCCCGGCCAGAACCGAGGCGTGTTCCTGCAACGCGCTGCGCAGTTTCTGCATCGGTACGGCCAGCAACAGCACGTCAGCGGCAACCGCGTCTTGAATATCGGCCGTCACCGATACCGCACCCGGCAGTGTCACATTCGGCAGGCGCGCAGTATTTTCGCGGCTGTTCTGCATGTGCCGGGCCTGTGCGGCGTCCCGTGACCACAGAGTAACTGGCCCGTTCCCGGCCAGTGAAATCGCCAGCGCGGTGCCGAAAGCACCCGATCCCAGTACCGAAACACTCATGCCTTGGCGCCTTTCTTGCCGCTTCCCAACATCGCGGGGCTGGTCCGGTCCAAGGGCCAGCGGGGCCGGGCCGTCAGGTCCAGACCATCGCGGGCACCGGAGCGAAAACGCTCCATCCCGGCATAGGCGATCATGGCCGCGTTGTCGGTGCACAAGGCCAGCGGCGGCGCCGTGAAACGCGCGCCTTTTTCGGCGCAAACAGTCTCTAACGCGGCTCGAATGGCAGAATTTGCCGCCACGCCGCCGGCCACGGCAATCACCGGATCAGAGGGGTTTTCCTCAAGATACAGATCCATTGCGCGGCGGGTTTTCTCGGCCAGAGTGTCCACGATGGCCTGCTGAAACCCGGCACACAGATCGGCACGATCCTGACGGGTCAGGCCGCCTTTTTCGGCGACGATCTGATCCCGCATCCGCATCAATGCGGTCTTGAGCCCCGAGAACGACAGGTCACATCCCGGCCGGTCCAGCAGAGGCCGGGGAAAGCGGAAGCGTTTGGGATCGCCCGCGCGGGCCTCGGCCTCGACCGAGGGGCCGCCCGGTTGCGGCAGGCCCAGCAAACGGGCGGTTTTGTCGAAGGCCTCGCCCGGTGCATCGTCGATGGTGCCGCCGAGGCGGGTAAATTGCTCTGGCCCGTGGGCGATCAGGTATTGGCAATGGCCGCCTGACACCAAGAGCATCAGATAGGGAAAGGCAATCCCGTCGGTCAGGCGTGGCGTCAGCGCGTGGCCCGCCAGATGGTTCACCCCGATCAGCGGCAGGCCGGTTGCGGCGCTCAGCCCCTTGGCGCACATCACGCCGGACATGACGCCGCCGATCAGGCCCGGCCCGGCGGTCACGGCAATGGCGTCCATATCCGTCAAAGCCAGGCCCGCGGCCTCAAGCGCCTGTACCACGCAGGTATCCAGTTTTTCCGCATGAGCACGGGCCGCGATCTCGGGCACCACACCGCCAAAGGCGCTGTGCAATTCGGTCTGGCCGTGCACGATGGATGACAGCACTTCGGCCCTGGCGCCATCGGCCTGGCGCACGACGGAGGCCGCTGTGTCGTCACAGCTGCTTTCCAGTCCGAGGACGGTAAGTGTTTGCACCATTGGCCCGATCCGTTACACCTTGATTGCCAAGCGGGGTATCACCCCGCGCGGATGCAAACAATCCCAAGGCGGAAGGCGCCGACTGTTGTATTTGCTGATGACCCGCCCGCGCGCTGCCTCTGAACGGTTTGTTGCGCAGCTGCCGACCCGCATCAGATCGCAGGTCGAGGTTATCTATTCCCCGATCCTTAAGATCAAACCCCTGCCGATCAGCGTCGATACCAACGGTGTGCGCGGGCTGATATTCACGTCGGCCAACGGGGTGAATGCCGCGGTGTCTCTGGGTTTGGCGCGCGACATGCCTGCCTTTTGCGTCGGCCCCGCCACCACCGGCACCGCAAAAGGCGCCGGGTGGGACGCGCAGATGGTTGGTGCCACCGCCGAGGAACTGGTGGCCCATCTGCTGAAGCATCGCCCTGAAAGCCCCTTGTTGCACCTGCGGGGTGAACATAGCCGGGGCAATATCGCCATCCGCCTGACCGAGTCGGGCCTGACCGTGCGTGAACAATCCGTCTATCAGCAGCGCCTGTTGCCGCTGACACCCGAAGCCGCTGCGGTCGCTGACGCAGATATACCGGTTGTCGCGCCGCTGTTTTCACCCAGAACGGCGCGACAATTTGCCGATATCTGGACCGGTTCAGCGCCCTTGTGGCTGGTCGCAATCAGCCAGGCGACGGCGGAACCCCTTTATTCCTTGGACTATGCGCATCTGAAGATCGTCAACGAGCCGACCCCGAAGAAAATGCAGAAAGCCGTTAAAAAACTTGTGAAACATGCGATGCGGGTTGAGGGCAGCGAGACCACCGACTAACCTAGAGTGGCCTGTTATTCATGTGAAATTGGATTCGATAAGGGGAACGTTGCGGTGGCTGGTAAGAAGAAAACCGATCGAAAGCCGGTGGAAGACCCCAAGTCGGATGAGGCGGTTGAAACCGTTTCCACACAGGATGATGCGCCTCTTGACGCGGTCGAGACTGTAGAAGAGGCCCTTTCCGAAGCCGAAGCCGAAGCCGAAGCCGAAGCCGAAGCCGAAGCCGAAGCCGAAGCCGAAGCCGAAGCCGAAGCCGAAGCCGAAGCCGAAGCCGAAGCGGTTGTGGAAGAGCCCGTCGCGGCGGTCGCAGACAAATCCGCCGAACCTGAACAGGAAAAACGCGGCGGCTTTGTGCCGGCGCTGCTTGGTGGTGTACTTGCGGCCGGGATCGGGTTTGCCGCGGGCAGCGCGGGCCTGTTCGGGTCCGGCGAGTCCGACGGCCTCGCGGCGCTTGAGGCGAAGCTCAATGATCAGTCCAGCCAGATCGAGGCGCTGACAAAATCTCTGGCCGACAGCTCGGACAGTTCTGATGTGGACAGCAAAATCGCCGCCCTGACCGATCAGGTCACACCGCTGGGTGCGGAACTTGAGGCGGTGAAATCCGGCCTTGACGGGTTGGCGGGCAAGATCGACCCTCTGGCCAGCCGTCTGAGCGATCTGGAAAGCGGTGCGCTGACGCAAGGCGCCTCTTCCGAGGCCTCGGCCGCGTTTGAGGCCGAACTGAAGAAACTGCAGGATTCGCTGGCCGCGCAGCGGGCCGAGGTCGAAAAAATGGTCACGGACGCACAGGCGCTAGAAGCGCAGGCCGCGGCCAAGGCGCAAGCGGCGAGCAATGCATCGATCCTGTCTCAGGTTCACAGCCAACTGGACGCGGGCCTGCCTTATAATGATCTGGTGGCTGAACTGACAGCTGGTGGCATGAGCGTGCCTGATGCTTTGTCAGCCCCGGCAAAAGAAGGTGTTGCCAGCCTGGCCGCGTTGCGAGAGTCTTTCACGCCCGCTGCCCGCGCAGCACTGGCCGATGCGCGCAGCGCGGACAAGGCCACGGGTCTGGTCGCCTTCCTGCAGCGCCAGACCGGCGCGCGCTCGGTCACCCCGCAAGAGGGCGACAGCCCGGATGCGATCCTGTCGCGGGCCGAGGCTGCGCTGGCTGGCGGTGATGTTGCAGCCGCGCTGAGCGAACTGAAATCCCTGCCCGAAGCGGCCCAAACAGCGATGGCCGATTGGGAGCAGGCGGCTCAGACCCGTGAGGCCGCCGTGGACGCCGCAAATGCGCTGCAATCCAGCGTAAACTCGAACTGAAGGACCTGCCATGCTGTGGTCATTGTTTAAGATCCTTGTTTTTGTAGCGATTATCGGCCTGCTGGCCATGGGCGCCATGTTCCTGATGGAAACCAGCGGCGGCGTACAGGTCACGGCGTGGGGCCAGGAATTTACCTTGGGGCCGCTGCAATCGGTGATCGCGCTGGGCGTTCTGGTTGTCTTGATCTGGGTGTTCTTCAAGCTGCTGACCCTGCTGATCGCGACGCTGAAATTCCTTAACGGAGATGAAACTGCGCTGTCGCGTTATTTCGATCGCAACCGCGAAAAACGGGGCTATCAGGCGCTGTCTGATGGTCTGATGGCGCTGGCCTCGGGTGAGGGGCGTGTGGCGATGAACAAGGCCTATAGAGCCGAAAAACTGCTGAACAAGCCCGAGCTGACCAACCTGCTGGTGGCCCAGGCGGCTGAGATGAACGGCGACACCAAAAAAGCCTCCGAGACCTACAAGAAGCTGGTCACCAACAATGCCACCCGCTTTGTCGGGGTGCGCGGTATCATGAAACAGAAACTGGCTGAGGGCGATGACGACACAGCCCGCAAGCTGGCCGAAAAGGCGCTGGCGATCAAACCGCGCCATGCCGAGACGCAGGACATTTTGCTGGGTCTGCAGACCAAGTCGCAGGACTGGGCCGGCGCGCGCTCGACCCTGACCGCCAAGCTGAAGGCCGGCCATCTGCCGCGCGACGTGTTCAAGCGCCGCGATGCGGTTCTGGCGCTGTCCGAGGCCAAGGATATTCTGGCCGAAGGCGCCACCGTCGAACAGCAGGAACACGCGATCGAGGCCAACCGCCTGTCGCCCGATCTGGTACCTGCGGCGGCCATGGCTGCGCGGGCCTATATCGAAAAGGGCAAACCGCGCGCCGCGACCAAGATTCTGAAAAAGGCGTGGGAGGTGCAGCCCCACCCCGATCTGGCCCATGTCTTTGCCGAAATTGCACCGGATGAAACGCCCCAGGCGCGGATCAAACGCTTTACGGCGCTGACCCGCATTCACCCGGAAAACCCGGAAACCCGCCTGATCCTGGCCGAGCTGAACATCGTCGCCGAGGATTTCCCCGAAGCCCGCCGGGCGCTGGGCGATGTGGTCGAAAAGCAAGCAGATGCACGCGCCTATACGCTGATGGCGGCGATTGAGCGGGGCGAGGGTGCCTCGGACGCGGTGGTGCAGGGCTGGCTGGCCAAGGCGCTGAACGCGCCGCGCGGGCCGCAATGGGTCTGCGACAACTGCCACGACATTCAGCCAGAATGGGGTCCGGTCTGTCAGAACTGCAGCAGCTTTGACACGCTCAGCTGGCAAACCCCGCAAACGCCCGAGATCGCAACGGCCACCGGCGTTCACATGCTGCCGCTGATCGTCGGCGCGCTTGAGGAAAAACCCGAGCCAGAACCCGAACCCGAGCCGGAGCCCGAAACCGAAGAGGTCGAGGAGACGGTCGAGCCTGAGGTCATCGAGATCGAGACGGAACCGGTCCGGCCCGATGTCGAGCCAGCGGTCAATGCCGAGGGAGAGCCCGTGGTCGAGAAACGGGCCTAGCGCGCGGTTTCCACGTCAAAGGCGTCGTTCCACAATTTGAACAGCTCTGCCCGGCGGTTCTGGTCCCGTGCGACCAGCAGCGCCGGGGACAGCGCGATAAAGCGGCGGGCGCTGGGGGTCAGGCCGGTCTCGGCCGCGTCCATCTGGGCCACAAGGCCCGAGGCTGCCAGCAGGTTCTGCGCCTCGGGTGACAGCAGGAAATCCAGAAACCCGGTCGCGGCATCCTTGTTGGCCGCCTGCGCCGGGATCATAAGGGCGCGGGACAGGACCAGCGTGTAATCCTCGGGCAGGATCACCCCCACGCCGGGCGCATCGGCATTGGCTACGTAGGACCCCAGAACGTTATAGGCGATCAGGAATCGCCCCTCGGCCACGTCGCGGATAATCTCGGATGAACAGCAGGTGGCCACGGCGTCGATGCGGGCAAACCCTTCGATCAGGGAACCAAAGGTCGTGGCCTCAAGGCTATCCCCATAGGCGAACAGATACCCCAGACCGGATGCCGCTATATCATAGGTCGCCACCCGACCCCGCAGCAGATCGGGCTGCGTGCGCATTGCGTCCAACAGGGCAAAGCGGTTGCGGGGGACGTGCTGATCGTCCAGCAGGGCTTTGTTATAGGCGATGACGGCGGGTTCGGTGGTGATGCCCCACAGCTCGTCCCGCCAGCGCCGCGCGTCCGGCAGGGCCTCGGTCAGGGGGGAACGGTAGCGGTGCGCGCAGGCGGAATTGACCAGCCACACCATCTGCTGAATGGCCGAGGAAAACACCACATCAGCGGGGTTCTGACCGTCCTTGCAGACCGTGCGGCTGTGCTGGAACAGCGCGTTCGAGCCCCATTGTTCATAGGTGATCCGCAAGTCGGGGTTCAGTTCGGCAAAGCGCTCCAGCACCGGGGCGATGATGGCGATATCGGTGGTCGACCGGATCAGCATCGGATCATTGCTGCGGCCGAAGCTGGCCGTGGCTTCTTGCGCCTGCAGGGTGCCGGGCAGGGCAAACAGAAGGCAGATCAAAAAGGTGCGGATCATTCCATCTCCCTTGTGGTCGGAAAACTGAGAGCTGCGCGAAATCCGGTATCGTTGCGGGCCATCTCAACCGTGCCGTCAAAGGCCTCGGCGGTGGATTTCACGATCGACAGACCCAGGCCGCTGCTGTCCTCGCCCGATCCGGTGGTGCGGTTGAACCGGTCTCCAATGTGATTGGCAATGGGCGTGGCGGGTCCGGGTCCGTGATCGCGCACCCACAGGACGGCGCGGGAACCTTCTTGCGTTGCGCCGATGCTGACAGGGGGTTCGCCATGTCGCAGCGCATTGCCCAGCAGGTTCTTGGCCGCCTCGCCAAGGGAAAAGGCATCCGCGTTCACCAGCACCGGGGATTCTCCGATCTCGAGCCGCACTTCGACGCCGGGGGCAACCAGTTCGTGGTCGCTCTGTTCCAAGACGTCCAGCGCCACCTCGCGCAGATCGACGGGGCGGCGGGGGGCGCTGTCGATGCGGTGGATCACCATGGCGCGCGATAGCAGCTGATCCAGCAGAGTGCCTAGTGACCGCGTGCGCCTGAGCAGCCGGTCCAATGCGCGTGCGCGGGCCGGGGCATCGGGGTCGTCCTGCGCGATCTCGGCCTGTACCCGGATGGCGGCGACCGGGGTGCGCAGCTGATGGGCGGTGTCGGCGATCAGGTTGCGCATCGTGTCCACCTGCCGGTCGAGCCGCCCCATGAAACGGTTCATCGCGGTCAGCATCACCTGCAGCTCTCGCGGCAGCCCGTCGCTGGCCATCGGCGTCAGGTCATGCGGGTCGCGGCGGGTGAGATCGTCGGACAGCGCCTCAAGCGGGCGCAGGGCGGATCGGGTGACGAACCACGACATGATCAGCAGCAAAATCCCCGCGACGGCCATCGGCAGCAGCGCGTCGCGCATCAGTCCGGCGGTCATCATCTGGCGCGCGCGCAGCGTCTGGCCGACCAGCACCTCGACCTCGCCCGAGAACTCCCGCTCGGCAAATAGGCGGGCCACGCGGACGAAACGGGCGGGTTCTCCGTTCAGGTCGGCGGTGAAATAGAAGGGCACGGCGCCGGGTTGTTGCGGCACTTCAATTATCGTATCGCGATCCAGCCCGGTGATGAACGGGCCACCGGGCACCTGCACCGCATAGAATATCCGGTCATCCGGGGCCTGTGCCAATAACTGAAAGGCCGAGACCGGCAGGTCGACAAAAGGTTCTCCGTCCTGAATGCGCACCGATTCCGCGATATCCGTGGCCGCGCCCAGCAGCAGCCGGTCATAGGCTTGCCGCGCCGCCAAGCGGCCATTGGCCCAGATCGACAGCGCCACCAGACAGCCACCGAGTATCAGGATCAGCAGCATTGCGCTGAGAACCCGCGCTGTCAGGCTGTGGGGCAGATAGGGCCTAGCCATCCAGACCGATCCGATACCCGACCCCGCGCTGGGTGGTGATGCTGACCGTGCTGCCGGCGAACTTCTTGCGCAGCCGGGCGATATACAGCTCGATGGCGTTTTCACCAACGTCGGCGTCCTCGAACCCGTAAAGAGAGTCATACAGCCGCGTTTTTGACAGGAACTGCCCCTCATGCCGGATCAGCGCGTCCAGCACGGCGGCCTCGCGCGCGGTCAGGTTCAGGCGTTTTCCGTCCAGCGCGGCGCTGCGGTCCTTGGGGGCGTAGATCAGCGGCCCCAGCGTAATCTGTTCACTCTTGCGGTCGGCATCGCGACGGACGAGGGCGCGCAGCCGGGCCTCCAGCTCGCGCTGATCAAAGGGCTTGCCCAGATAATCGTCGGCGCCCTTGTCCAATGCGGCGACGCGATCCTCGACCGAGGTCAGCGCCGTCAGCATCAGCACCGGCGTGCGATCGCCCGAGGCGCGGATCTTGCCCAGGAAATTCAGACCCGACCCGTCGGGCAGGTTGATGTCCAGCAGCATCGCGTCATAGCTTTGCACCGCGCGGAAATCGCGGGCAGATTCGACAGTGGTCGCCAGATCACACACCACGCCGGACCGGGCCAGATGGGCCACGACGCCCTCGGCCAGGTCCTCGGCATCTTCGATCATCAAAACGCGCATGACCCCTCCCCAAAGTCGGACGCCGGAACCGTGACAGGTTCATGACAGCATTATTCGGTAAACGGGTACGACCTGCAAGGACACGCGCCTGCGGGGATCGGTTTCGGCCGCTGGAATGCGGACCAAAAAGACCCAAGGAGGAGACACGAATGAAACTGTTTGGAACCAGTGGCGCGATTGCGGCTGCTGTCTTTGCCCTGTCCGGCGTGGCCGCCAGCGCACAGGAATGTATCGCACCGGCCAACCCCGGTGGCGGCTGGGATTTCACCTGCCGTCAGGTGGGTAAGTCGTTGCAGGATCTGGGCCTGATCGACCAGACCATGCAGGTGGTGAACCTTGCCGGTGGCGGCGGTGGCGTGGCCTTTGCCGAAGTGGTGAACAAGCGCGGCGAAGATAACGAGCTGATCGTTGCGGCCAGTGCCGCCACCGCAACCCGGCTGGCGCAAGGCGCCTATCCGGGCAACACCATGGATCAGGTGCGTTGGCTTGCAGCCATTGGGGCCGATTATGGCGTGATCGCCGTGGCGGCTGACAGCGCCGTCAACACCCTGCCCGAACTGCTGGACCAGATCAAAGCGGACCCGGCCTCGGTGTCGGTTGCAGGCGGTTCGGCCGTGGGTGGCTGGGACCACCTGAAAGTGCTGATCGCGGCCAATGCTTATGGCATCGAGGATGTGCGCTCGGTCAAATACATCGCCTTTGACGGCGGTGGCGAGGCGGTGACCCAGCTGCTGGCTGGTTCGGTTCAAGCCTTTACCGGCGATATCTCCGAGGCCAAGGGTTTCGTGGATTCCGGCGACATCAAGGTGATCGCAGTGCTGGCCCCCGACCGCCTGCCCGGCGAGTTCGCCGATTTCCCGACCGCCAAGGAACAGGGCGTTGACGCCATCGGTGCCAACTGGCGTGGGTTCTATGCTCCCGGCGGCATGACCGATGAGGCCTATGGTGATTGGGTCGGCAAGATCGGTGATCTTTACGCCTCGGACGAGTGGAAAGAGGTCATGGCCGCAAACGGTCTGGCCCCGCTGGACCTGCAGGGCGCGGACTTCCAGAACTTCGTGGCGGAATCTGTGGGCCAAATCCAGACCATCTCGAAAGAGATCGGGATCATCAAGTAACACCACTCACAGTGATCCGGGCACCGCACCACCGAACCGTGCCCGGATCCACCCTTTTACCCGAACAATAGGAGACACCGATGAGTGACCGTATCTTCGGGGTCGTCGGACTGCTAATCGCCATCGGATTTGCCTTTTCCGCATTGGCGATCGAGGAAAGCTTTCTGTCCGATGCCGTCGGACCCAAAGCCTTCCCGCTGATCATCGCCGCCATTCTGGGCCTGTCGAGCCTTGTCATCGCCATCCGCCCGGATGCTGAACCCGAATGGCCCGCGCTGGGCCGTCTGGTCGAGGTCGGCGCGGCAGTGGTCATGATGATCCTTTACGCCGAACTGCTGCCCGAAATCGGCTTTGTCATCGCCACCGCCTTTGCCGCCGCCTATCTGGCCTGGCGTCTGGGTTCTGGCCCGATTGAAAGCGTGCTGGTGGGCATCGGCACGTCCGTCGGCATCTACGTCATCTTCCATCTGGTTCTGGGCCTGTCGCTGGCCCGCGGCCCGCTGGGGTTCTGAGGAATAAACATGGAAACTCTTGCATCCCTCGGAGACGGGTTCGCCATCGCGCTGACATGGCAGAACCTGATGCTGGCCCTGCTGGGCTGTTTTCTGGGCACGATCATGGGCGCGCTGCCCGGTCTTGGCCCGTCGAACGGCGTGGCCATCCTGATCCCGCTGGCGTTCACGCTGGGGCTGGGGGCGACGCCCTCGCTGATCCTGCTGACCAGTGTCTATTACGGGGCAATGTATGGCGGGCGGATATCTTCGATCCTGCTGAACATTCCCGGCGATGAACCGGCCATGATGACCTGTCTGGACGGGCATCCCATGGCGAAAAAAGGCTTTGCCGGTGAGGCGCTGTCGCTGTCCGGTATCGCATCCTTTGTGGGCGCCTTTCTGGCCACATGGGGCCTGATCTTTCTGGCACCGCAGCTGGTAAAGATCGCGCTGCTGTTCGGACCGGCCGAGTATTTCGCCCTGTTCGCGCTGGCCTTCATGACGCTGGGCGGGGTGTCTTCGACCAATCAGGCGAAATCGGCCTTTGCCGCCGCGCTTGGCCTTGGGTTGGCGACCATCGGGGTGGATACCCAAACCGGCGTGCCGCGCTTCACTTTTGGCGAGGTGCATCTGTATGACGGGCTCGATTTCCTTGTGGCCATCGTTGGTCTGTTCGCCCTGTCCGAAGTGTTCATCTTCCTCGAACACCGCCACGGTGGATCGGATGCCGAAGGCCGCAAGCTGAACATCGGCCGCCTCTATCCGCCGATGTCGATGGTCAAGAAATGTACGCCAACCATGCTGCGGACCTCGTTCCTGGGCTTTATCGCCGGGGTTCTGCCGGGGGCGGGGGCGTCTTTGGGCTCGTTCATCTCGTATTCGATGGAGAAACGGCTGGTTGACAAGGAAAACACCTTTGGCACCGGCGATCCGCGCGGGGTTGCGGCACCCGAGGCCGGGAACAACGCCGCTGCTGGCGGAGCCCTGGTGCCGATGCTGGCGCTGGGCGTGCCGGGGTCGGGGACCACGGCCGTGTTGCTGGCAGTTCTGCTGGCGCTGAACATCACACCCGGTCCGCTGCTGTTCACCCAGAACCCGGATGTGGTCTGGGGCCTGATCGCGGCACTGTTCATCGCCAACTTCATGCTGCTGGCGATGAACATCCCGATGGTGGGGCTGTTTACCCGCGTGCTGATGATCCCCTCGCGCATCCTGATGCCGATCGTGGCAATGGTCAGCTTTGTCGGCATCTACGGCATCTCGGGCTCCAGCTTTGATCTGCTGGTGATGATCGGGTTTGGCGTCATGGGCTGGGTCCTGCGCAAGCTGGACGTGCCGTTGGTGCCGATCATTCTGGGCACGCTGCTGGGCAATTCGATGGAGAACAACCTGCGCCGCGCCGTGACCATCGACAACGGCAACTGGTGGACCCTGATCGACAGCCCGCTGTCCATCGCGCTGTGGTCCATCGCCATCATCGGCTTTGTCCTGCCCCTGATCGTGGGTGCACGGGTCAAGGCCAAGATGCACCAGCGCAAGGATGAGGAAGGCGCGATCAGCGACTGACACATCGGGCGCCGCCGGTCGGGGATTGGCGGCGCCGAAACAGACTCTGGAAAGATGCGGTGGAACCTGTAACTTTGCTGAACAAGGCAAGTCACCGATCAGAGGAAGCGCGCATGGACCTGAGTGATGAAATCCGCATCTCGGCACCACGGGATGTCGTGTACCAAGCCCTGAACAATCCCGAGATCCTGCAGGAGTGCATTCCGGGCTGCGAGGAGCTGACCCAGAACGCGCCCGATGAACTGGCGGCTAAGGTTGTGCTCAAGATCGGCCCGGTCAAGGCAAAGTTCGCCGGTGAGGTCACGCTGGACACATCCAATGCCCCCGACGGGTTTTCCCTGTCCGGCGAAGGCAAGGGCGGGGCGGCGGGCTTTGCCAAGGGCGGGGCCGACGTGACGCTGACCGAAGACGGGAATGAGACGGTGCTGTCTTACACCGCCAAGGTTGAAGTCGGCGGCAAGATCGCCCAATTGGGCAGCCGCCTGATCTCGGGCACCGCCAAAAAGCTGTCGGGCAAGTTCTTCACCCGGTTTGGCGAGATCGTGTCCGAGCAATCGGTGTCCTGACCGGCAGGACACCCCTCCCGCTACATGTGATAGAACTGCTGCGCGGTGCGTCCGAAAACCTGATCGTGATCGGCGTCGGGTACCAGCGCTTTGTGTCTGGCAATCAGGTCCGCGTATGTGGATGACAGGCTGTCGACCGGAAAGTTCGACCCGAACATGCACCGATCAGGCCCGAACTGAGTCAGGCAGGTTTCGACGATGGGCCTGACGCTGTCGGCGCTCCAATTGTGATCGAACATGCCAAGGCCCGAGAGTTTGCAGGTGACCTGCGGCAGTGTCGCAAGCGATTGCAGCGCCTTGGCCCAACCTTCCAGCCCCTGTTCGGATCGGTCATGCGGCGACCCGGCATGGCACAACGCCACTTGGGTTGCAGGTGCCTGATCTAGCACGGCGGCGGTCCGCTCCATCAATTCGGGTAGCAATTGCAGGTCAAAGGTCAGGCCGCGATCGCCAAGTTGTCTCAGCCCGACCAGAAACTTTGGACTGTCCAGCAGATCGTTGGTGCCCGATAGCTGATCCTCGCCCGGGGCGCGGCCGATGATCTGGCGCACGCCGCGCAGTGAGGGCAGGGATTGCAGCCGGTCCAGCTGTTCGGTCAGGTCGTCTGCGGTCAGGTCGCAATAGGCGACTTGCACCAACGGCCAGCCGGGAAACTGATCGGCGACGGACTGCACCCATTGCGCCTCGGCCCAGGGATCGGCGGCGCCAACCTGAATGTGGACCGAGGCCGAAAACCCTGCGGCCCCCGCATCTGCGCGAAACTCAGGCAGCAGATAGTCGCGCTGAATCGGGGTGGGATCGCCAAAGAACCGTACTGCGCCCTTTTCCATCAGCCACGGGTAATCCACAGCGTTCAGGTTCCACAGGTGGTGATGCGCATCGATCCTCATGGCGTTTCAATCCCTGTTGTGCGGGCCAGAATATCGACGCCCTGCTGTTTCCAGAAATGTAGCAGGTCGATGAAAATCCAGTTCTCGGCCAGTTTGTCCCCGGCGCGACGATAGATGTCGATCACCCGGAATTCGCCGGGTTTTCCGGTGGCGGGCATGCCCATGAATCCGCCCTTGGGCACGGCGGTGAAATTCGGCCAGCCAAAGAAACCGCCATAATGCCCTTCGGCCAGTCGGCAGATATGTTTGGTCTTGGAGCGGTCGGTGAACCCGGCGCGGAACGGGCCGGAATGTTGCTTGGCATAGCGTTCGATCGTGTAGGTGGCGCCGATCCCTTCGGGACCCCACCAGATCATGTCGTCATGCCATGTGCGGGCCAATTCGTCTTCCAGCGACAGGCCGCTGTTCCACTGACCAAGGTCCGAGATCATGGCGTTAATCGCTGCCAGCGTCTTGCGGCCTTCTTCCTCGGGCCGGTCTTCATACAGCAGACCGTCATGGGTCAGCGGCCCGGGTTGGATCAGATGGGCTGCGGTTTGCGGCGGAAACGGGTTTTGCCCGGCCTGCACCATCAGATGGGGGATGTCGAAATACAACGCTGTTTCGGCAATCTTGCCGCCCGCGACCCGGTGAAACTCGCAATAGCGCAGAAAGGCCATCTTGCCGGTGGGGCGAATCCCCAGCCATGGGGCATCGAACAGGCCCATCAGATGACCCATCGACACCACCCAGACATCGGCGCCCGGTTCCAGAGAGTTGCTGCCGGCGAAAAACACATCCTGACGGCGCTGCATCCGTTTCAGGCTGGATTTCAGCGGCTGCCAGAACCTCTGCGCTACCGTGTCTGGGCCGGTGATTTCGTCGAACGGGTGAAAGCCGCGCCACAGCAAATCTTCGGCGCAGAACTGCCTGAAGACGTCAGGCAGATTCGACTCACGGGCTGAGTCGAGGGTCCCGAAGAACGAGGAGACGAGTGTTTTTTCTTCCTGAAAGCTCACGTTTGCACCGTTTCGTTGATGGCTTGCTTTGGATTTAAGCGATTGAGAATCGCGGGTTAGGTCTTTTTTGCATACGTATGCAAAAATGTCTTGCCAGAAATGATGAGCGAAGAATACAGTTTTGCAAACGTATGCAAAGCGAATCCTTGCAGGGGGCACCATGGCGGAAATTCAACTGCGCAACGTCGGCAAACGCTGGGGGTCATTTGTCGGGGTCCACAATTTCGACCTGACCATCGCGGATCGCGAGTTTCTGGTTCTGTTGGGTCCGTCCGGTTGCGGCAAGACCACCACGATGCGGATGATCGCCGGTCTGGAAGACGTCACCGAGGGTGAAATTCTGGTCGATGGCAAAGTGGTCAACGATCTTGAGCCCAAGGACCGCGACGTGGCGATGGTGTTCCAGAGCTACGCGCTTTACCCGAACATGAACGTCTATGAGAACATCCGCTTTCCGCTGAAAGTGCGCGGTATCGATCCGGCGACCCATGATGAAAAGGTTCGCCGCGCCAGCGCGATGGTTGAGCTGGACGAGTTCTTGCACCGCAAGCCCGCCGAATTGTCTGGCGGTCAGCGTCAGCGTGTGGCTTTGGCCCGGGCCATTGTCCGCGAACCCAACGTGTTCCTGATGGATGAACCGCTGTCCAACCTCGACGCCAAGCTGCGGGTTTCAACCCGAGCGCAGATCAAAAACCTCAGCCACGAGCTGGCGGTGACTACCATCTATGTGACCCACGACCAGATCGAAGCGATGACCCTGGCCGATCGCGTTGTGGTCATGAAAAAAGGCGTGGTGCAGCAGGTCGGCAGCCCGACCGAGATTTATGACCGCCCCGCAAACACTTTCGTGGCCAGCTTCATCGGCTCTCCAGCGATGAACCTGATGGACGGTCAGGTTTCGGCCGGCGTGTTCCGCGCCGAGAATGTGGAGATTCCGGTCGATGCGCCGGACGGCCCGATGACGCTGGGCTTCCGCGCCGAGGATGCCAGCCTTGCCGAAGGGCAGGGTCAGATCACCGCACCGATTTACACGCTGGAATTGCTGGGCGACGCGACCATGATCTCGGTCCGGGTCGGCGGCGCGCTGGTGTCGGTCAAGGCCGACAAAGCTTTTCGCGCCGAGATTGGCGAGGCGGTCTCGTTCTCGGTGCCGACGGAAATCTGTCACCTCTTTGAAGCTGAAAGCGGTGCGCGGATCGGGGAGCAACCCCACAAGCAGCCCATTCGGGCATAACAGCGGTCCGGACGTCGACGACGGACCGATCCTGACAGGGAGAAACGCATGAAACTCAAATCACTCTTCATGGCAGGTGCCATGTCCCTCGCAGCAACCGGCGCATGGGCCGAATGTGCGTATGAAAACGAAGTGCCGCTGAAATCGCTCTCGGCTGGATTCGAGGCGTGGAAAGCCGTCACCGACGCGATGGCCGAGTGCGGCAACTTCAGCGCTTCGCTGGATCAGGAATTCCGCGAAAAGCAGCCCGAGGCCTTTGCAGCAAACCCCTCGCTGTATCAGATCGGTGGCGTTGCCAACGAGACCATGATCCCACTGCTGAACGCAGGCTCGCTGCGCCCTCTGGATGATCTGGTCGAGAAATACGGTCAGGACCTGCTGCCGAACCAGCTGATCAAGGTGGACGGCAAGGTTATGGCGATTGCCATGATGGTGAACGCGCAGCACCTGATGTATCGCAACGACGTTCTGGCAGATCTGGGCATCGAAGAGCCCAAGACCTATGACGACGTTCTGGCCGCCGCTGCCAAGATCAAAGAAGCCGGCGTCATGGAGTACCCGATCGGCGGCACCTTCAAGACCGGTTGGAACCTGGCTCAGGAATTCGTCAACATGTACATGGGCGAAGGCGGTCAGTTCTTTGGCGAAGGCAACATGCCGGCGATCAACAACGAACAGGGCGTCAAGGCGCTTGAGACCATGAAAGCGATGACCGAGTTCATGGACCCGGAATTCCTGGTATCCGACTCGACCTATGTTCAGCAGCAGTTCCAGCAAGGCAAGATCGCCATGGCGAACCTGTGGGCCAGCCGCGCCGCAGCGATGAACGACGAAGCCGAAAGCCAGGTTGTCGGCAAAGTGACCATGGCGTCGGCGCCGATGGGTGCAGCCGCTCCGTCGACCACCATCTGGTGGGATGGTGTCGTTCTGGCTGCAAACATGAGCGACGAAGAAGCGGATGCTGCGTTCCGTCTGGTTCTGGAAGGTATCGACGGTGACATGGTCAGCGCCAACAACGACGTCGCTGTCTGGCTGAGCCCCGCCTATACGCCGGGTGAACTGGCAGCCGGTGCCGCAGCTTCGGCAGAGAACGGCGCCAAGGCGTACCCTGCGTCGGCCCCGATGGGCGTTCTGCACAGCGCGCTGGGCAACGGTCTGGCCGACTATCTGACCGGTGCCAAGGATGCGGCGACCACTCTGGCCGATATCGAGGCCGCGTATGTGACCGCCGCCAAAGAAGCCGGCCTGATCAACAACTGATCCTCCCGGGGGGAGGGCTCCGGCCCTCCCATCCCCTCCTGATCCCTCGAGAACCATGAGAAAGGCAGAGCCATGAATTTCCGGACATTTGCCGCCTTTGTCGGCCCCTCTGTCTTTATGATGCTTCTCTTCATCGCTTTCCCGCTGGTCAGCGTGTTCAAGCAGAGCTTTTACATCACCCAGCCGATCTATGAGACGGTCGAGGTGGAAACCTGCACCCCCGGTTTCCTGACCCAGACCTGCACGACCGAGCTGAAATCGCAACCGAAGCTGGACGAGCGCGGCGAGGTCATTACCCAGACCCAATATGTGGGGCTGCAAAGCTATCGCAACGTGCTGGAACCCGAACGGGCCTGGCGCGCAATCAGCGAAGGCAGCCTGAGCGTTCTGTCCACCATCAACTTCTGGAAGGCGCTGCGGTTCACCCTGACTTTTACGCTGATCACGCTGCCTCTGGTGATCGTCTGCGGGCTGGGCATTGCGGTTC
Source organism: Ruegeria sp. AM9 (assembly GCF_056540565.1). NCBI lineage: Bacteria > Pseudomonadati > Pseudomonadota > Alphaproteobacteria > Rhodobacterales > Roseobacteraceae > Ruegeria > Ruegeria sp. AM9. The sequence continues at coordinate 44,345 of NZ_JBQFWY010000003.1, read as the reverse complement.
TGATCAACAACGCGGCGCGGTCGATCCGCGGGCCGGTGATTTTTATCTCGCTGCTGCCCTTCATCATCACGCCGGTGATCGGGGTGTTGTCGATCAACTGGCTGTTCCGGGGCGATGGTATCCTGACCGCGCTGATCGAATGGTGGCTGAACCGCGATATCGCCTTGTTTGCACAGGCGTGGACCATTGAAATCCTGATGATGCTTTACCGCGTGTGGCACGTGGCACCCTTTGCCGCCATCGTGTTCTATGCCGGTCTGCAGACCGTCAATCAGGACAGTCTGGAAAGCGCCGTGATCGACGGGGCCACCCGCTGGCAGCGGATGAAATACATCGTCATCCCGCACCTGATGCCGCTGATCATATTCGTGGCGATGATCCACCTGATGGACGCCTATCGCGTGTTCGAAGAGATTGTCGGTTTCTCAAGCCAGGGCTATGTCATCTCGTTGCAGTGGCTGACTTATGACTTCCTGGTGCCGGATCAGGCCGGTAACCGGTCGATCAGCCGGGCCTCGGCCAGCGCCATGCTGACCATGATCGGCATCGTCATCCTGCTTATCCTTCCGCTGCGCCGGACATGGCGCGATCACAAAGGGGGTCACTGATATGTCCTCGCGCGCGCTTCGCCAACCGTTCGGCCTGCGGCTGACCTCCAACGTCTTCCTGGTCTTCTGGTGCCTGGTCGCCGCCTTCCCGATCTTCTGGATCGCGGTGATGAGCTTCAAATCCCCCGTGGATGCCTTTGACAGCAACGCGCTGAACGTGATCTTCGGGCCTGAGACCCTGTCCAAGGGCAACGGCCTGTCGCTGCTGGATATCATTCTGGGCATCGCGGTGATCTGGGGCACGATCATTGTGGCGACCAAGACCCTGCCCTCGATGGTCAAATCCTATTCCAAACCCGGTCAGGAATGGATCGGTTGGATCATCGGAGTGCTCGCCGTCGCCCTGGGCTTTCTGGTGGTGTTCTTCGTGATCCTGCCTGCGATCCTTGGCGTGCTGAACCCGCTCTTTGGCCCCTTGGGCCGGGATGTGCTGGGCCTGACAACCGAACATTATAAAACCGTCTGGATCGACCGCGGTTTCTCGGACAACTTCCGCAACTCGCTGATCGTGACCATCGGGGTTGTGACCGTGTCGCTGACGGTTGGGACGCTGGCGGGCTATGGTCTGGCGCGCTCGGGGTCGACCTTCGCCTTCTGGATTCTGATCGTGGCGCTGGTGTTCCGCGCCCTGCCGCACTCGGTTCTGGTGGCGGGCTATTTGCCGGTCTTCATCAACTCGGCCGAATGGCTGAGCCCGATCCTCGGCGAAAACGCTCCGACACTGTACGGCAAGCCGTTTGCGGTGATTGCGGTTCTGGTTGCGATCAACCAGCCCTTTACTATCTGGATGCTGCGGTCGTTCTTCCAGAACATCCCGTCTGAGCTGGACGAGGCCGCCCGCGTCGATGGTTGCAGCCACTTCCAGGCCTTCCGCCGTGTCATCATGCCGGTGATGTGGCCGGGTGTGATTACCACGGGGCTGTTCAGCTTTTTGCTGGCGTATAACGACTTCCTCGTGACCTCACTGCTGCTGGACGCGCAGAACCAGACCATGGTTCCGGCCATCGTCGGCATGTTCAACCGCGAGACCACCACAACCGATCAGGTTGTCGCCGTGGCTGCCGCTGTCTCGATCACCGCGCCGCTGATCTTCCTTGTTCTGATCTTCCAGCGCCAGATCGTCAGCGGTCTGACCGCAGGCGCGGTGAAGGGCTGATGAGCAGTCGGTCGCGCAACAGTGCAGTATCGCGCCATCCGGCGCTGAACAGGATGCCGAGGGACTTTTTGTGATGGCGGGTCAGTGACCCCCTTACACACTCTTGCGATCTGAAAGGATAGAAAATGAAAGGTTCCCGTCCCGAACAAGCGGTTCTGACCCGCGACACGGACCTGAGCAAAACCGAAGACACCCGCCGCGTGATTGAAACCATGGTTGACGGTCTGAACGACCACCGCATCGACGACATCGGCGAGTTCTTCTCGGAAGGGTTCCGTTGGCTGGGCAATCAGGGCTGTGGCACCAAAACCGGCCTGAAAGAGTTCCAGGACAACTGGCAGCGCCCGTTTCAGGCCGCGTTTTCGGACAAGACCTGCATTGATGAGGCGCGCCTGTATATGGGTGAGTGGGCAGCGGCGTTCGGTCGCCAAGAGGCCACGCATTCCGGTGAATTCCTCGGCATCGCGCCCACCGGCAAGCGGGTCGAGATTCGCTACATGGACTTCTGGAAAGTGGTTGATGGCAAGATCGTCGACAACTGGGTGAACGTTGATTTTGCCCATGTCGCCGCCCAGTTGGGCGTCGATATCTTCAACGGCGAAGGCTGGGAAGCCTATGACCGTGGTGAAAAGACCGCTCCTCGTCCTGAATAAGAAGGGTTTAGACAATGGCAATTGAGTATCTCAAACGCGGTAAGTCTGATGCCGACCGGGCCGAGGATGACGCCAGGACCCGCGCCGTGGTGGAGGCCACGTTGAAAGACATCGAAACCCGCGGCGATGCCGCCGTGCGTGAGCTGAGTGAGAAGTTCGACAACTACTCGCCCGCCTCGTTCCGGCTGTCGCAGCAAGAGATTGACGATCTGATCGGTCAGCTGACCGAGCGTGAGCTGGCGGACATCAAGTTCGCGCAAGAGCAGGTGCGCAATTTTGCACAGGCGCAGCGCGACTCGATGCTGGATATCGAGGTCGAAACCCTGCCGGGCGTGATCCTGGGTCACAAGAACATCCCGGTGCAATCCGTGGGTTGCTATGTGCCCGGCGGCAAGTTTCCGATGGTGGCTTCGGCGCATATGTCCGTGGCGACGGCTTCGGTCGCGGGTGTGCCACGCATCATTGCCTGTACGCCTCCGTTCAACGGCAAGCCAAACGCGGCTGTGATTGCAGCAATGCATCTGGGCGGCGCGCATGAGATTTATGTCATGGGCGGCATTCAGGCCATCGGTGCGATGGCGATTGGGACTGAGACCATCGACCCGGTTCATATGCTGGTTGGCCCCGGCAACGCTTTTGTGGCCGAAGCCAAGCGCCAGCTGTTCGGCCGCGTGGGCATCGACCTGTTCGCAGGCCCGACCGAGACCATGGTCATCGCCGATGAAACCGCAGCGGATGCCGAGCTGTGTGCCACCGACCTGCTGGGTCAGGCCGAACATGGCTATAACAGCCCCTGCGTGCTGCTGACCAATTCTCGCAAACTGGCCGAGGACACTCTGTCTGAGGTCGAGCGCCTTCTGGGTATTCTGCCGACGGCTGGCACTGCGAAAGTGTCCTGGGACGAGTATGGTGAAGTGATTGTCTGCGACACCTATGATGAAATGCTGCAGGTCGCCGACGACATCGCGTCCGAGCACGTTCAGGTCATGACCGACCGCGACGACTGGTTCCTTGAGAACATGACCTGCTATGGCGCCCTGTTCCTTGGGCCGCGCACCAATGTGTCGAACGGGGACAAGGTGATCGGCACCAACCACACGCTGCCCACCAAGAAAGCGGGTCGCTATACCGGTGGTCTGTGGGTTGGTAAGTACCTGAAGACGCACAGTTATCAGAAAGTTCTGACCGATGAGGCGGCGACACTGATCGGCGAGTATGGCTCGCGCCTGTGCATGCTGGAAGGGTTTGTTGGCCATGCCGAGCAGTGCAACATCCGCGTGCGTCGCTATGGTGGGATCAACGTGCCTTACGGTGCGCCTGCGCCCTATCGGGACGCTGCAGAATAGGGGGCTTTGCCCCCGGCTTTCAGCCTCCCCCAGAGTATTTGGAAAAAGATGAAGTCTGATACGCATACCCGGAACAAAGCCGTAGTTTCGCCGCTGCGGGCGGCCATGTATGATTTTACGGAAACGGGTGTGCGGCGGGCGCTGGCAGATGTCAGCGCCCCGGATGCTGTTTACAGGTTGTGCCATCCTTTTGGGGACAGCACCGGCAGCGACGCGTACTACGATACCGCCTACAAAGATCTGCTGTCCGCGTGGCCTGATCTGGAACGCCGCGACTATATCGTTATCGCTGGCCCGGATGAGCATGGGGCTGATTGGGTCGGGTGTGGCGGCTATTACACCGGCACTTTCACCGGGCCGTGGCTGGATATCCCGCCGACCGGCCATCAAGTGACCATGCGGTTTCACGAGTTCTACCGTTTCGAAGACGGCAAAGTGGTCGAGATGCAGGCCCTGTGGGATGTCCCCGAGGTCATGATGCAAGCGAATGCCTGGCCGATGGCCCCCAGCCTTGGCCGCGAATGGCATGTGCCCGGACCAGCGACGCAGGACGGTTTTGTGCCCGGCCCCTACGATGCAGCCAAGGGTCAGGCGACCTGTCAGCACATTATTGACATGCTTGAATACCTCAAGAAGCACCCCTCGCAGGGCGGGCCGGAGGTGATGGAACCCGACCGGTTCTGGCATCCGCGCATGAATTGGTACGGCCCGGCGGGCATCGGTACCGGGCGCGGGTTTTCCGGGTTTCGCAACTGGCACCAGATTCCGTTTCTGAGCGGGATGCCGGATCGTGGGCAATATATCGACGACATCACCTATCACTTCTTCGGCGATGGTGATTATGCCGCCGTGACCGGCTGGCCCAACATGATCCAGACTGTGACCCATGATGGCTGGATGGGGATCGCGCCCTCGGGCATGCGGATCACCATGCGCAGCCTCGATTTCTGGCGGGTGGAGAACGGCAAGATCCGCGAAAACTGGGTACTGGTCGATCTTCTGGACGCGTATCGCCAGCTAGGCGTTGACGTTTTCGCCCGACTGCGGGAATTCAATAAGGCCCGCAACATGAGGCGTATCAATATACCGGATGGAATGAGCTGATGAGTGATCTGCCCCGCACCCCTTCGTTTTCCTTGGCGGGCAAGACCGCCCTTGTCACCGGCGCGTCCTCGGGCATCGGGCAGGGCTGTGCCGTGGCCTTGGCCGAAGCGGGTGCGCATGTGGTCTGCGCCGCGCGTGGCGCGGATCGTCTGAACGAAACCGTCGCCGCGTTTCAGGCGCAGGGCTGGTCGGCCGAGGCCGCCGTGATGGATCAGGGCGATCTGGACGCGCTGCGCGGTCTGTTCGACGGCCGCGTCTTCGATGTGGTGGTGAACTCGGCCGGAACCGCGCGTCATGGCCCGGCGGTTGAGACCACGCCCGAAGATTTCGACGCGGTGACCAACGTCAACCTGCGCTCGGCTTATTTCCTGTCATCCTATGCGGCCAAGGCGCTGATGGTGGCGGGTAAGCCGGGGTCGATCATCCATATCTCAAGCCAGATGGGTCATGTGGGTGGCGTTGACCGGGCGCTTTATTGCGCCACCAAGCACGGGTTGGAGGGTATGGTCAAAGCCATGGCGATCGAATGGGGCAAACAGCGCATCCGTATCAACACGGTGTGCCCGACTTTCATCCGCACGCCCCTGACCCAATCCACCTTCGACAACCCCGAACGGGCTGCGTGGATCATGGAAAAGATCAAGCTGGACCGGATCGGTGAGGTCGAGGATATCATGGGTGCGGTGACCTACCTGGCCTCGGACGCCTCGGCGCTGGTCACGGGCACCTCGATGCTGATTGACGGGGGTTGGACGGCGGACTGATGGTTGAAAAAGTCACCTCTCTTCAAGTTGCGCAACTGGCCGGTGTCAGCCAATCGGCGGTCAGCCGGGTGTTCACGCCCGGCGCGTCGGTCAGCAAGAAGACCGAAGAAAAGGTGCGCAAGGCCGCGGCCGAGCTGGGTTATCGCCCCAATGTTCTGGCCCGCGCGATGGTGTCGGGCAAAAGCCGGATCATCGGTTTGGTGGTCGGGTATCTGGACAACTACTTTTATCCCGAAGCGCTGGAGAAACTGTCGAACGCATTGCAGGAAAAGGGCTATCACGTCTTGATCTTCATGGCCTCACGGACGGCTGGAAACATCGAGGATGTGATGGCGGAAATCCTTGATTATCAGGTGGATGGCGTCATTCTGGCCTCGGTCGCGATGTCGTCGGAAATTGCCATGCGCTGCCAGCAGGCCGGGGTACCTGTGGTGCTGTTCAACCGCAGTCAGGATATCGAGGGCATCACCACCGTCACCTCCGACAACTATTTCGGCGGCCGTAAAGTGGCCGAGTTCCTTCTGGCCGGAGGGCATCAGCGCATCGGCTATATCGCCGGCTGGCAGGGTGCCTCGACCCAGCGCGACCGCGAGGCCGGGTTCCGCGCCGCACTGACGGAAGCCGGGCAGAGCCTGTTTGCCCATGATGTCGGTGACTTTCACACCGAAAAGGTGCGGGCGGCGGCGCGGCGTATGTTTGACGTCCCGCCCGAAAGCTGCCCGGATGCGGTTTTTGTTGCCAATGACCACATGGCTTTGGCGGTGATGGACGTGATCCGGTTTGAATTGGGTCTGCGCGTGCCAGAGGATGTCTCGGTCGTGGGATATGACGATGTGCCGCCTGCCGGATGGCCTGCGTACAACCTGACAACGATCCGCCAGCGCGCCAATCTCATGGTGGCGGAAACCGTCACCGCGTTGCTTGAACATATTGACGCCCCGGCATCGGCGAAGCCGCGCAAAGTGGCCATTGACGGGCCGCTGATCGTGCGGACCTCGGCCCGGTTGCCCAAAGGATGGACCCCACAAAGGACAGAGACATGAAGGGCTTTGACGCCAGGTTTCGGGATTTTCCCGACTATATCATCGGCATCACCAAAGAGATTTGGGAAGACCGGGGGATTTCCACCCTGCACGATTATTACGCGCCGGATATCGTGGTGCGGATGCCCGGCAGCGTGTCGACCGGCAATCAGGGTGTGATCGGCGCCACCATGGCCACGCTGGCCGAATTTCCCGACCGCACCCTGCTGGGCGAAGATGTGATATGGTCCGGCACGCCCGAAAAGGGGATGCTGTCGAGCCACCGCATCATGTCCACTGCCACCCATCTGGGCGATGGCATGTTTGGTCAGGCGACCGGTGCCAAGCTGCGCTATCGCATTCTGGCCGACTGCCATGCCCGCAACAACGCCATCGATGACGAGTGGCTGATCCGCGACAACGGCGCGGTGGTGCGTCAGATGGGATGGGACCCGCAGGATTTTACCCGCGATCTGATCGCGCGCGAAGGCGGGCCGGAAAACTGCGTCAAGCCGCTGACCCCGGCCAACGATCTGGAGGGTCCATATTCGGGCCGCGGTAACGACAATGAATGGGGTCAACGCCACGCCGATCTGCTGACCCGGATGATGGGCGCGGATATGGGCGCGGTCGAGCGTGACTATGACCGCGCGGTTCAGACCGAATATCCCGGTGGCGCAAGCGGTCATGGGCGCGGGCCGGTTGACCGTTTCTGGATGTCGCTGCGCGCGGCGATGCCCAGCGCGACCTTCACCATCCACCACCAGATCGGGCGCGATGACCCGAACATGCCGCCGCGCTCGGCCATCCGCTGGAGCCTGCACGGCAAGCATGACGGCTGGGGTGCCTTTGGCGCGCCCACCGGGGCCGAGCTGTATGTTCTGGGCATCAGCCACGCCGAATGGGGCGAGCTGATCGGCGGCGACATCCGGCTGCGCCGCGAATGGACCCTGTTTGATGAGACGGCGATCTGGAAACAGCTGTTTCTGGCGACCGGGGACGTGTAATGCAGGGTCATCTGACACACGGCGAAGGATCCCGGCGCTATCACTGCCACCGGGCCTCTTTGCGGGCGCGGCGGTTGAACAACCACCCTCCCGGGGCAACGGGTTGATCCCTGTTGCAACACAAATCCCGTCAGGAGACCAAAATGAGCACCATTCAACACCGCATTGTCCGCTATGGCGAGCTGCAGCCCTGCAAAACCGCCTTTATCGACGCCCACACACCGGGCAGCGATCAGAAAGAGAACTTTACCATCATCGGCGGCGGCGTATCGGAATCCCCCGATCAGCATGTCCACATCACCGACAAGATCGGCTTTAACATCGGTGCGGCGGGACAACCTCCGAAATGCCGCAACTCGCTGCACAGCCACACCACGGCCGAGGTCTTTTTTGTCGCCAAAGGCCGCTGGCGGTTCTTCTGGGGCCGCTACGGTACGGCGGGTGAGTTCATTGCCGAGGAAGGCGATATCTTCAACATCCCCACCGGCATCTTCCGCGGGTTCGAGAATGTGGGCGACGACTATGGCATGATCATGTCGATGCTGGGTGGTGATGACGCTGGTGGCGGTGTCACCTGGGCACCGCAGGTGATCGAAGACGCGCAGGCGCATGGTCTGATGCTGGGCGACAACGGCGTGCTGTATGACTCGAAAAAAGGTCAGGAGCTGCCGCATAACGTGCGCCCGATGCCTCTGCTGACCGAAGAAGAGCTGAAAGCCTATCCCGAAGTGCCCGTCGACGCCGTGATCGGCAAATACGTCGCCCGCTATTGGGACCTGATGGCGCTGGCCGCGGACAAACCCGCAACGGTGATCGGTGAGAATGGCATCATCAAAGACAAACCGGGTTTCGAGGTTGATTTCCTGACCCGTGGCTCGGCCGTCAATGATCTGGTCAAAGCCGAGAAGCCTGTGGTTCTGATGCCGGCCAGCGGCCATTGGCGCGTCGCGGTGGACGGGTATGAAACAACACTCTCCAACGGCGATACCGCGCTGGTGATGCCGGGTGAGGCCTACAGCGTCACGCCCTCCATGACCGGTCAGGCAGGCCTGTACCGTATCACGGCCACCGACGATCCCGCCGGTGCGACCTGGGTCGGATGACCGTCGATCCCGACGATACTCATGCCGTCTATGAACGGCAGGCCAGGGCCTATGATGAGCAACGCTCGAAGGCCCTGTTCGAAGCGCGCTGGCTGGCGCGCTTCACCGCCACCCTGAAACCCGGCGATCACGTGCTGGATCTGGGCTGCGGAACGGGAGAACCCATCGCCCGATGGTTCAAGGCCGAAGGGTTCACCGTCACCGGCGTCGATTTCTCGGAAGCCATGCTTGAGATCGCCCGCAGCCGTTGGCCCGATGGCGACTGGTTGCAGGCGGACATGCGGGACTTCGAATTGAATCGCCGCTTTGATGGCATCATCGCCTGGAACAGCTTTTTCCACCTGACGGCGGACGAACAGAAAGACTGCATCGCCCGCATGGCACGCCATCTGCGCCCCAGCGGGATGCTGATGCTGACCGTCGGCCCCAGCGCCGGTGAAGAGCAGGGAACCGTTGGCGGAGAGCTGGTCTATCACGCCTCCCTCTCGCCCGCAGCCTACGCCACCTGCCTTGAGGAAAACGGGATGATCCTGACCGGGTTTCTGGCCAAGGACCCGGAAACCCAACGCCACACCGTGCTGATGGCACGCAAGACATAACGGAGGTTCCATGACCGTAAAGACAACACATGTCGGGTCGCTGCCCCGCTCGCAAGAGGTGGTCGATTTCATCTTTGCCCGTGAACGGGAAGAACCTTTCGATCCGGCTGCTTTTGATGCGAGCATGGCCGCAGCCGTGTCCGAGACCGTACGCAAACAGGTTGAGGCCGGGGTGGATATCGTCAGCGATGGTGAGACCTCGAAAATCTCCTACGCCACTTACGTCAAGGATCGTTACACCGGGTTCTCGGGTGACAGCCCGCGTAATGCGCCCGCCGATCTGAAGATGTTCCCCGGCTTCCTGCAACGTCTGGCTGACGACGGCGGCACGCCGCAATATGCCCGCCCGCAATGTACTGGCGACGTCCGCTCCAAAGGGCAGGGTGAATTGGAGAAGGACATCGCCAACCTCAAGGCTGCGATGGCGCAGCACGGGGCCGAGCGCGGGTTCATGAACGCCGCATCTCCGGGTGTGATTTCGTTGTTCCTGCAGAACGATTTTTATCCCACGCGCGAGGCGTATCTGGCCGCGCTGGCCGACGCGATGAAGGACGAATACGAAACCATTGTGGCCGCCGGGCTGGACCTGCAACTGGATTGCCCCGATCTGGCGCTCTCGCGTCATATGCTGTTCACCGATCTGTCCGACGCGGAATTCGTCAAGATCGCTGACATGCATGTCGAGGCCCTGAACCACGCGTTGCAGAACGTGCCGCAGGATCGTGTGCGCGTGCATATCTGCTGGGGCAATTACGAAGGGCCGCATTGCTGTGACATCGCCATGGACAAGGTGTTCACGACCCTGATGAACACAAAATCCCGCTATGTGCTGTTCGAAACCTCGAACCCGCGCCACGCGCATGAATGGACCGTGTTCCGCGACCGCAAGGCTGAGATTCCGAACGACAAGGTTCTGGTGCCCGGCGTTGTCGACACCACAACGAACTTTGTCGAACACCCCGAGCTGGTTGCGCAGCGCATCGCGCGGTTCACCGATATCGTCGGCGCGGACCGTGTGATCGCGGGCAGTGACTGCGGTTTCGGCACATTTGCGGGCTTTGGCGCGGTCGATCCCGACATTGCTTATGCCAAGCTGACCGCGCTGTCCGAGGGCGCGAAACTGGCCTCGGCATGACACCACTGGTTCTTTTGCCCGGTATGATGTGCGACGCGCGGCTGTATCAGCCGCAGATCGCCGCCCTGTCCGGGTCCAGACCTTTGCTGACCTTCCCGTTGGCGATGCAGGACAGCGTGCAGGCGATGGCCGCCGATATCCTGGTCAACACGCCGCCGCTCTTTGCGCTGGCAGGGCTGTCGATGGGCGGCATCGTCGCAATGGAGGTCGTGCGGCAGGCCCCCGACAGGGTCGAAAGACTGGCCCTGCTGGACACCAACCCGCTGGCAGAAAAGCCCGAGGTCAAGGCGCGGCGCGGCCCGCAGATGGAGGCCGTCCGCAAAGGGAAACTGCGGCAGGTGATGCGGGACGAGATGAAGCCCAACTATCTGGCCGATGGACCCAATCAGGGCGCCATTCTGGACCTGTGTATGGCGATGGCCGAGGATCTGGGCTCTGACGTGTTCCTGCGCCAGTCTCGCGCTCTGATGGATCGTCCGGACCAGTCTGAAACCCTGAAAGCCTATACCGGCAAAGCGCTGGTTCTGTGCGGCCGCGAGGATGGCTTGTGTCCGGTCGAGCGGCACCAGTTCATGCACGATCTGCTGCCCGACAGCCGCTTTGATATCATCGAACAGGCCGGGCACCTGCCCACTCTGGAACAACCCAACGACACGACAGCGGCCCTGATCCGCTGGCTGGAGGCCACATGACACCGTCCCTTCTGACCCTGTTGCGCAAGGTCGATACCCCCACCGTCTGCAACGCCATCGAGGTGGCGCAGGGCAAGCGCGGGTTCGATGCGTTCACCCGCGGCACCATGCTGTGTTCGGCCCCGTCCGAACCCGCGATCGTGGGCTATGCCCGCACCGCCAAGATCGCCGCGGTACAACCGCCGTCCGAGGCATCAGAGGTCATCCGGGAACGCCGCATGGCCTATTACAAGTACATGGCCGAAGGCCCTGCGCCCTCGGTCGCGGTGATCGAGGATGTTGATTTCCCCAACTGCATCGGCGCCTATTGGGGCGAAATCAACACCACCGTACACAAGGGCTTTGGCATGTCGGGCGCCCTGACCAACGGCGTCATGCGCGACCTCGGCGATTTGCCCGAAAGCTTTCCGGTGGTTGCCGGATCGGTCGGGCCAAGTCATGGATTTGTCCATGTGCGTGAGATCGGTACGCCGGTGTCAGTTTTTGGTCTGACGATCAATCCCGGTGATCTGATCCACGCCGACCGTCATGGCGCGCTGGTGGTGCCGGTGGATGTTGTCGATCAGCTCGAGGCCGCGATCCGGAAATTGCTGACCACGGAACGCATCGTCCTGGATGCCGCCACCCAGCCGGGCTTTGATTTTCAGGCCTTTCAATCGGCCTGGGAGAAATTCGAAAAATCACGGGTGTGAAATAACCCCGGTCGCGCAATAATACCGGGGATCAGAAAGGTCGGGCGCGGACTACTTGCGCCCGGCTGGAAGGTCGTCGCGTTTTTCTTCCAGAACGGTTTGGAACAACGCGGTCAGTTCGGATTTCTTGATCGGGGGAATCCTGCGACCCAGTGCTGACGTGGTTTCCACATCTTCTGAAACAGCGCCCCGCCCCGGTTTGGCCGCTTTGAAGCGATTGAGAAACGTTCTGATCTGCATTGTCACTTTCCTCCAAAATTCCGGACTTAAAAAACTTGCCGCTGCGGACCTGATCCGAACCCGCTGGTTCCGGGCTCGAGGATCAATGATCCGTGAGCGGTGATCCGCAGCGACAGGGCGCATTTACGCACCGTGTTTTTTCGAACAAGGGGGAAGAAATTGACCTTTTGCGTCATTTTTTAACCGTTCAATCAAAAAATGATTTCAAACCTTACCTTTAGGTAAAGACGTTGAAGGAGAGGTTTACGTTTCGCGACGCCACGTCACTTTTGGAACAGCCGTTACAAGCGCCTGTGCGGGGCATTCGGACCAAAAGGGCTTGGCCGGAGTCGAAAGCAGAGTATTTGCCCCCGTTTGTGCAACACGAATGACAAAACCAGAAGATAAATCCCGCAGACGCAGGGGACCTCCGCATATGCGGATTGGTCTTTTTACTTTGTCGGGGATTTGGTGCCCAGGAGAGGACTCGAACCTCCACGTCCATACGGACACTAGCACCTGAAGCTAGCGCGTCTACCAATTCCGCCACCTGGGCAGGTGTCGTGGAGGGGCGTTTAAGCCTACTGGCGGGGGGCGTCAACAGGATTCGGGAGGATTTTTGAAAGTTTTTTGACCCATGCTTCAAACAGCCCGGATTCAGACGGTTTTTTCCCGGACGCGCGGCGTTATTGCGCCTTGTTTGCCGGGGCTTTGGGCGGTAGATCGGATCAAGACCCATCAGCAGGAGCCCTCGCATGTCCAAACTGGTCACGATTTACGGCGGATCGGGATTTGTCGGTCGTTACATCGCACGTCGCTTGGCGAACGAAGGATGGCGCGTGCGGGTCGCGGTACGCCGCCCGAACGAGGCGATGTTTGTCAAACCCTATGGTGTGGTCGGTCAGGTCGAGCCCATTCTGTGCAACATCCGCGATGATGCCTCGGTGGCTGCGGTCATGCAGGGCGCCGATGCGGTGGTGAATTGCGTCGGTGTGCTGAACGAACTGGGCAAGAACGAATTTGACGCCGTGCAGGCCGAAGGGGCCGAGCGCATCGCGCGGATCGCGGCCGAACAGGGCGTTGCGCGGATGGTCCATATCTCGGCAATCGGGGCGGACGCGGACTCGAACAGCGAGTATTCCCGCACCAAGGCGCAGGGTGAGGCTGGCGTGCTGGCGCATATGCGGAACGCGGTGATCCTGCGGCCCTCGATCGTTTTCGGGACCGAGGATCAGTTCTTTAACCGCTTCGCCGGCATGACCCGTATGGGGCCGTTCCTGCCTCTGGTCGGTGCCGACACCAAGTTCCAGCCCGTTTATGTGGATGATGTGGCCAAAGCCGCCGTTCAGGGGGTTCTGGGCCAGGCAGATGCCGGCATCTACGAACTGGGCGGACCCGAGGTGAAATCCTTCCGCGCGCTGATGCAGCAGATGCTGGGGGTGATTCACCGCCGCCGTGTCATCATCGGGGTGCCGTTCTTTGCCGCCCGGATCATGGCGGGTGTTCTGGATATCGCCAAATTCGTCAGCTTTCAGCTGTTCCCGAACCACATCCTGACCCGCGACCAGCTGAAGAACCTGCGCCGCGACAACGTGGTGTCCGAGGACGCCAAGGGCTTTGGTGATCTGGGAATCGAGCCGGCCACTTTGGAATCGGTGTTGCCGGATTACCTGTGGAAGTTCCGCCCGGCCGGTCAGTATGACGACATCCAGAATTCGGCCGACAACCTGCGGACCTGATCAGCTGTAGGCGATCACCAGCAGGATCGCGCCCAGGATCACGCGATAGATGACATAGGGCGTGAAACTAACGCTGCGCAGCAGGCGCATCATCAGGGACAGCGCCAGCAGGGCCGAGATAAAGGCGAAAAAGGCGGCAATCGCGCCGTCTTTGGCCAGCTGCACGTCCGCCTCTCGGATGACCTCTGCCGACAACAGCACGCCTGACGCCAGAATCGTCGGAATCGACATCAGCATCGCGATCCGGGCGCCGTCTTCGCGGCTGTAGCCCAACTGTCGCGCGCCGGTGATGGTGATGCCCGACCGCGAGGTGCCGGGGATCAGTGCCAGAACCTGCCACAATCCCATGATAAAGGCGTCGCGCAGCCCCCAATCTCCGGCTTGCTTGGTCTGAGGGCCTTTCTGGTCCATCCAGTACAGAAGCAGCCCGAAACCCAGCATGGTCCAACCGATCACCGCTATTGAGCGCAAGGATTGGCTGAGACCGGTTTTGAACAGGATGGTGCCGGCGATGACGGTGGGAATCGTGGCGATGATCAGGCCCATCGCCAGCCGGGCCTGCGGGGTATCGACCCGCCCGGTCATGGCGCGGGGCAGGCCCGCGACCGCCTGTTTCACGTCGGACCAGAAATACAGAACCACGGCCCCCAAAGTGCCCACATGTACCGCCACATCGATGGCCATCCCCTGATCGTCCATGCCGGTCAGGCTGGGCAGCAGGATCAGGTGGCCCGATGAGGAGATGGGCAAAAATTCGGTGATACCCTGAATAATTGCCGCGAGAATCAGTTGGAAAAAGCCCATTTAACCTGCCGTGCTGCCGTCACGTGTTCTTTGCGCGCAATGGGTATAAGTGTGGTGCCGAAAAGGAAAGCGCGTAAATGGGTCCGAATCGGAACTAAAAAACTGAGTATTTTTCATCAATTTCGGTTTTTGGCTCAGATTTTTTCAATTTAGGTCAGTATGATTGACTTTTCATCCGGAGCGGTATCTCTTAAAGAAACCCGACCAAGCCAATTCATGGAGTCTGACCCGTGGCCAAGCAACCGATGCTGAAATTTGTGCAGATCGACCGCGTCATGCCGGAAAAGCGTGCCGCCGATGTGCGCAAAGAAGACTTTGACGAGATTTATGCTGAGTTTGCGTCGGCCAAGGCGGAAGAACAAGCCAGCCGCTGCAGCCAATGCGGTGTGCCTTATTGCCAGTCGCACTGCCCGCTGCACAATAACATTCCCGACTGGCTGCGCCTGACCGCCACGGGCCGTCTGGAAGAGGCCTATGCGACCAGCCAGGCCACCAACACCTTCCCGGAAATCTGTGGCCGCATCTGTCCGCAGGACCGTCTGTGCGAAGGCAACTGCGTGATCGAACAGTCCGGCCACGGCACTGTCACCATCGGCACGATCGAAAAATACATCACCGACACCGCCTGGGACAAAGGTTGGGTGAAACCGGTTGCTCCGGGTGTTGAACGCAGTGAAAGCGTTGGCATCATCGGCGGCGGCCCCGGTGGTCTGGCTGCGGCGGATATGCTGCGTCGGGCTGGCATTCAGGTCACCGTTTATGACCGCTATGACCGCGCGGGTGGTCTGCTGATGTACGGTATTCCGGGCTTCAAGCTGGAAAAAGACATCGTGCAGCGCCGCAATGACCTGCTGGCCGATGGCGGCGTCGAATTCGTCTTGAACTGCGACGTGGATGCCGAAAAGTTTGCAGAAATCCACGCCAAGCATGATGCGGTGATCATCGCGACCGGTGTCTACAAGTCGCGTGACCTGTCCATGCCGGGCAGTGGCCTGACCGGAATCGAAAAAGCCATCGACTTCCTGACCGCGTCGAACCGCAAAAGCTTTGGCGATGACGTTGAGGATTTCGACAACGGCCGCCTGAATGCCGACGGCAAGAAAGTTGTCGTGATCGGCGGTGGCGATACGGCAATGGACTGCGTGCGCACCTCGATCCGGCAGGGTGCGACCTCGGTCAAATGCCTGTACCGCCGCGACCGCGCCAACATGCCGGGTTCGCAGCGTGAAACCCAGAACGCCGAGGAAGAAGGCGTGATCTTCGAATGGCTCAGCGCGCCCAAGGGCTTTACCGGTGACGACAAGGTCGCGGGCGTGATGGTGCAAAAGATGCGTCTGGGTCAGCCCGATGCGTCTGGCCGTCAGGCACCCGAAGTGATCGAAGGTGCGGATTACGTTGAAGAGGCCGATCTGGTGATCAAGGCGCTGGGATTCGAGCCCGAAGACCTGCCCACCCTGTTCGGACAGCCCGACCTGCCCGTGACCCGTTGGGGCACCGTCAAGGCGGCGTTCCAGACCGGAGAGACCGAGATGGACGGCGTCTATGCCATCGGTGACATCGTACGCGGTGCCTCGCTGGTGGTTTGGGCGATCCGTGACGGCCGTGATTGCGCCGATGCGATCATCGACCGGTTCAATGCCAAGGCTGCCATCGCAGCCGAATAACCCAATGCCCAGCGACAGGAGGGTTCGAATGCCCGAATTGCAAGGCCAATGCATGTGTGGCGCGGTCACCGTGACCGCAACCCCGGCGAAGGACTCGCTGGGCGCGTGCCATTGCGACCAATGCCGGCGCTGGACCAGCTCGATGCTGGTGACGTTTCAGGCCGAGCCCGGCTATGCCGCTTTGGGCCCGGTCAAAACCTATACCTCGTCTGACTGGGCCGAGCGCGCCTTTTGCGCCGACTGTGGTTCGGCGCTGTGGTACCGGGTCACCCTGCCGGGCGAGATGCACGGACACACTCAAATGGCAGCAGGCCTGTTCGAAGACACGGGAAACCCGCTGCAACTGGAACTTTATATCGACAAAAAGCCCGATGGGTACGCGTTCGCAGGCGAGCGCAAGCAGATGACCAAAATCGAGGTCGAAGCCATGTTTGCCCAGCCGGAAGAAGGAGACAGCCAATGACCAAATATGATGCCGATTGGGTGCGGGCCGAGGAAGCCAAGCGCAAATGGATGGCGGAAAACGGTCTCTATTCCGAGGAAGAAGAGCATTCCTCCTGCGGTGTGGGTCTTGTTGTATCCGTTGACGGCAAGCCGTCGCGCAAGGTGGTGGATGCCGGGATCGATGCGCTCAAGGCGATCTGGCACCGCGGTGCCGTGGATGCTGATGGCAAAACCGGCGACGGCGCGGGTATCCACGTGCAGATCCCGGTTCCCTTCTTCTATGATCAGATCCGCCGCACCGGCCACGAGCCCAACATGGATGAACTTGTCGCGGTTGGTCAGGTCTTCCTGCCCCGCACCGATTTCGGCGCACAGGAAAGCTGCCGGACCATCGTGGAAACCGAAGTTCTGCGCATGGGCTATTACATCTATGGCTGGCGCCACGTGCCGGTCGATGTCACCTGCCTGGGCGAAAAGGCCAACGCGACCCGTCCCGAGATTGAGCAGATTCTGATTTCGAACTCGAAGGGCGTGGACGAAGAGACGTTCGAGCGTGAGCTGTATGTCATCCGCCGCCGCATCGAAAAGGCCGCGCTGGCCGCGGGGATTTCCGGTTTGTATCTAGCCTCGCTGTCTTGCCGGTCGATCATCTACAAGGGCATGATGCTGGCCGAGCAGGTCGCCGTCTTCTACCCTGATCTGATGGACGAACGCTTTGAGTCGGCGTTCGCGATCTATCACCAGCGTTATTCGACCAACACCTTCCCGCAATGGTGGCTGGCTCAGCCGTTCCGCATGTTGGCCCATAATGGTGAGATCAACACGCTGAAAGGCAACATCAACTGGATGAAGAGCCATGAGATCCGCATGGCGTCCTCGACCTTTGGCGACTATGCCGATGACATCAAGCCGATCATCGCCGGTGGTTCGTCGGACTCGGCCGCATTGGACTCGGTATTCGAGGTTCTGGTGCGTGCGGGCCGTTCGGCTCCCATGGCGAAAACCATGCTGGTGCCGGAAAGCTGGTCCAAGCAGGCGGTGGAGCTGCCGCAGGCGTGGCGTGACATGTACTCCTACTGCAACTCGGTGATGGAGCCGTGGGACGGTCCCGCCGCGCTGGCCATGACCGATGGCCGTTGGGTCTGCGCCGGTCTGGACCGGAACGGCCTGCGCCCGATGCGCTATGTGGTGACGGGCGATGGCCTGGTTATCGCGGGTTCTGAGGCTGGCATGGTGCCGATTGACGAGGCATCTGTGACCGAAAAAGGCGCGCTGGGTCCGGGTCAGATGCTGGCCGTGGACATGAAGCGTGGCAAGCTTTACCGCGACACCCAGATCAAGGACAAGCTGGCACGCGCGCTGCCGTTCGGCGAGTGGGTCGGCAAGATCAACGATCTGGACGACACGCTGGGCGAGTTGGTCGAGGCGCCGATTTTCTCGGGCGAAGAGCTGCGCAAGCGTCAGATCGCGGCGGGCTATTCGATTGAGGAACTGGAACAGATCCTCGCCCCGATGGCCGAGGACGGCAAGGAATCGATTGCCTCGATGGGCGACGATACCCCGTCGGCGGTCCTGTCCAAGCAATACCGCCCGCTGAGCCATTTCTTCCGCCAGAACTTCAGCCAGGTGACCAACCCGCCGATTGACAGCTTGCGCGAATACCGCGTGATGTCGCTGAAAACGCGGTTCGGAAACCTCAAGAACGTGCTGGACGAAGACAGCAGCCAGACCGAGATCATCGTGCTCGGCAGCCCCTTTGTCGGCAACACGCAATGGGACAAGCTGGTTGAGAATTTCAATTCTCCGCTGGCCGAGATCGACTGCAGCTTTGAGCCCGGTCGAGGCGCGCTGAGCGCCGCTTTGGCCCGTGTTAGAGCCGAAGCAGAAGAGGCTGTGCGCTCGGGCGCTGGGCATCTGGTGCTGTCCGACATGAATTCGGGCCAGGGCCGTGTGGCGATGCCGATGATCCTGGCGACCAGTGCGGTGCATTCGCATCTGACCCGTCAGGGGCTGCGGACCTTCTGCTCGTTGAACGTGCGCTCGGCGGAATGTGTCGATCCCCACTACTTTGCCGTGCTGATCGGCTGCGGCGCGACCGTTGTGAACGCCTATCTGGCCGAGGATTCGCTGGCCGACCGTATCGATCGCGGCCTGCTGGACGGCACCCTGACCGAAAACGTGGCCCGTTTCCGTGAAGCCATCGATCAGGGTCTGCTGAAGATCATGGCCAAGATGGGCATCTCGGTGATCTCGTCCTATCGCGGCGGTCTGAACTTTGAGGCCGTGGGCCTCAGCCGTGCGATGGTGGCCGAGTATTTCCCGGGCATGACCAGCCGGATTTCCGGCATCGGTGTCACCGGCATTCAGACCAAGGCCGAGGAAATCCACGCCAAAGCCTGGACCAACGGTCTGGACGTGCTGCCCATCGGTGGTTTCTACAAGGCGCGCAAATCGGGTGAGACCCACGCGTGGGAAGCGACCTCGATGCACATGATGCAGATGGCTTGCAACCGCGCTTCGTACGAGCTGTGGAAGCAGTATTCGGCCAAGATGCAATCGAACCCGCCAATCCATTTGCGCGATTTGATGGATTTCAAACCGCTGGGTAAGTCGGTACCGATTGAAGAGGTTGAATCGATCACCTCGATCCGCAAACGGTTCGTTACTCCCGGTATGAGCCTCGGTGCGCTGTCGCCCGAGGCGCACAAGACGCTGAACGTGGCGATGAACCGGATCGGTGCGAAATCCGACAGTGGCGAGGGCGGCGAAGACCCGGCGCATTTCGTGCCGGAGCCGAATGGCGATAACCCCTCGGCCAAGATCAAACAGGTGGCCTCGGGCCGGTTTGGTGTGACTGCCGAGTATCTGAACCAGTGCGAAGAGCTTGAGATCAAGGTCGCCCAAGGCGCAAAACCCGGTGAAGGTGGTCAGCTGCCGGGCATGAAGGTCACCGACCTGATCGCGCGTCTGCGTCACTCGACCAAGGGCGTGACGCTGATCTCGCCGCCGCCGCACCACGATATCTACTCGATCGAGGATCTGGCGCAGCTGATCTATGACCTGAAGCAGATCAACCCGCGCTGCAAGGTGACGGTCAAGCTTGTGGCGTCCTCGGGCGTTGGCACGATTGCTGCCGGTGTGGCCAAGGCGAAGGCGGATGTGATCCTGATCTCGGGCCACAATGGCGGCACGGGCGCGTCGCCCGCGACCTCGATCAAATATGCTGGACTTCCGTGGGAGATGGGCCTGACCGAGGCGCATCAGGTTCTTGCCATGAACAACCTGCGCGACCGCGTGACTCTGCGCACCGACGGCGGGTTGCGCACAGGCCGAGACATCGTCATGGCCGCGATGATGGGGGCCGAGGAATACGGCATCGGTACCGCCGCGCTGATCGCGATGGGCTGTATCATGGTGCGCCAGTGCCAGTCGAACACCTGCCCGGTTGGCGTGTGCACGCAGGACGAAGACCTGCGCGCCAAGTTCACCGGCAACGCCGACAAGGTCGTAAACCTGATTACCTTCTACGCGCAGGAAGTGCGCGAGCTGCTGGCCAGCCTCGGCGCACGTTCGATTGATGAGATCATCGGCCGGGCCGATCTGCTGGCGCAGGTCAGTCGAGGCTCGGCGCATCTGGATGATTTGGACCTGAACCCGCTGCTGATTACCGTCGATGGCGCACAGGACATCGTCTATGACCGTCGCAAGGATCGCAATGCGGTGCCGGATACTCTGGATGCCGAGATCGTCCGCGATGCGGCACGGTTCCTGAAAGACGGTGAAAAGATGCAGCTGTCTTACGCGGTGCAGAACACGCACCGGACCGTGGGGACGCGGGTGTCCAGCCATATCGTGCAGAATTTCGGGATGCGGAACACGTTCCAGTCCGACCACCTGCATGTGAAACTGCAAGGTTCTGCCGGTCAGTCCTTGGGGGCCTTTGCGGCGCCGGGTCTGAAACTGGAAGTGTCGGGCGACGCCAACGACTATGTCGGCAAGGGTCTGTCGGGCGGCATGATCGTCGTGCGCCCGCCGCAGGTCAGCCCGCTGAAGGCGGATGACAACACGATCATCGGCAACACGGTGCTGTACGGTGCAACGGATGGGTACCTCTTCGCCGCTGGCCGCGCCGGTGAGCGGTTCGCGGTGCGCAACTCGGGCGCAACGGTGGTGATCGAGGGCTGCGGTTCCAACGGTTGTGAATACATGACCGGTGGTGTCGCGGTGATCCTGGGTGACATCGGTGCCAATTTCGGCGCGGGCATGACGGGTGGTATGGCCTATTTGTACGACCCCGAAGGCAAGGCCGAAAAGCTGATGAACATGGAAACACTGGTGACCTGTCCGGTGACCGTCGACCATTGGGAAGAGCAGCTGAAATCGCTGATCGAAACCCATCAGGTTGAGACCTTCAGCCGCAAGGCTGCGGACATTCTGCAGCACTGGGATGTTGAAAAGGCCAACTTCCTGCAGGTCTGTCCGAAAGAGATGCTGAACAAGCTCAGCCATCCTCTGACCATCGAGGTCGAAGCCGTCCCGGCTGAATAAGCCGCCAGCAGGGCCCTGCATCGAGAAACCCGCGTGTCACCTGAAACACGCGGGTTTTTTCCGATTTGGGGCAGCTTGACCGAGTTTATTGCGTTTTTTCTCCGTTCACGCCTAGCTATGGCCATAGTTTCTTCGGGATTTGCAGGCACACTGCTGTCCTACGCGACGAATAGGCAGGAGCAGACACATGCCAACGACCTATACAGACCAGTTTTTTGATATGGACCCGGCGAACCCGCCCGCGGCGGGCACGACGCTGACGGTGCAGAAATACGATCTGGTGGATCAGAATGACGACGGCGATATTGATCGGTTCAACAACGATACCGTCAACGGCGTGGATGTTACCCGCTCGTGGCCAGGGGATACGGTTACAATTAACGTACCCGGTCAGGGAAACGTAACCTACATCGGAACAACCTTTTATCTTGCGGACGGAACGCGGGTTTTTACTCCGACTGACGGTAAGGTGTTGCAAAGCGGCACCTTTGTCTCGTCGACCTTTGTCACCACGCAGGGGCCGCTGGATGTTGGTGATCTGGGCCCGCCCTGCTTCACGCCCGGCACCCTGATCGAAACGCCGGACGGTCCACGCCGGGTCGAAGACTTGCAGCCGGGGGACATGGTCACCACCGCCGATCACGGCGCGCAGCCTTTGCTGTGGGTGGGCAGCACCCGGGTGGAGGCGCGGGACAAACTGGCCCCGATCCGGTTCGAGGCCGGTGTGCTGGGGCTGGATCGTCCTCTGACCGTGTCGCCGCAGCACCGGATGCTGGTCGCGGATTGGCGCGCGCCTTACCTCTTTGGCCATTCCGAGGTTCTGATCGCCGCGCATTGTCTGGTCAATGACGACACGGTGACCCGCGTCGAAAGCGATGAGGTCGAATATATCCACCTGCTATTCTCGCGGCATGAGATCGTCATTGCCAACGGGGCGAAAAGCGAAAGCTATTACCCGGGACATGCGGTGACTCAGGCGGATCGTGACGCACAGGCCGAGGTACTGCGCCTGTTTCCGGAACTGCGCAGCCGCGATCCGGTGATGCCGGAAACCGCGCGCCCGGTCATCCGCCCGCGCGAGGCGCGCGCGCTGGCGATATAAACCGTTTCAAACCTCAACGCCGCGTCGTATAGCAACAACATGGCAAGAAAAGCAGCGCGCAAGTCGAGCAGTAAGAAAAGCAAGGCGTCAAAGGCAAAGAAACCAACCACATTGCGGATTCGCCGTTGGGTGACCCGGGCTGTGGTGGGGGGGATTGTCTTTGTGGTCGGGCTGGTGGCGCTTTATTCCGTTGTGAACCCGCCCGTGACCCATACGATCTGGTCCGAATGGCGTCGGCTGGGCAAGGTCGAGCGCGATTGGGTGCCGATCGAAGAGATCTCTCCGGTCATGGCCCGCTCGGTTGTGGCGGCCGAGGATGCCAATTTCTGCCTGCACTGGGGCTTTGACGTCGAAGCGATCCGTGATGCGCTGGAAAACGGCGGAACGCGCGGGGCATCGACCATCACGCAGCAGGTGGTGAAGAACGTGTTCCTGTGGCAGGGCCGCAGTTGGGTGCGCAAGGCGCTGGAAACCTCGATCACGCCGGTTGTCGAGATTTTCTGGAGCAAGGAACGCATTCTCGAGGTCTATCTGAACGTGGCCGAGACCGGGCAGGGCGTGTTCGGGGTCGAGGCCGCAGCCCAACGCAATTTCAGCGTACCCGCCGCTCGGCTGAGCCCGGTCCAGGCGGCCCGGATCGCGGCGATCCTGCCTTCGCCCCGCAATCGGTCGGTTACTGACCCCTCGGTGCGCACCCGCAGGCGGGCTGCGTCGATCCTGGACGGGGCGGCCACCATCCGCGCAGATGGTCGCGCGGATTGTTTCGAGGATTGAAACTCATCGCCCCTCAAGGCTAAAGCTGATGGGGTATTCACTGGTTCGATTAGGAAGCCCATGGCGCGTCTGTTTCACGTTCCCCTGTCCCCGTATTGCCGCAAGGTCCGCCTGTCCCTGGCGGAAAAGAAGATCGAGGTTGAACTGGTCGAGGAACGATATTGGGAGAAAGACCCGGATTTCCTGCGCCGCAACCCCGCCGGCAAAGTGCCGGTTCTGCGTCTGGACGGGCGGGTGATGTCGGAAAGTGCGGCCATTTGTGAATATATCGAGGACACCCGTCCAGAACCCCCGCTGATGCCCAAGACGCCCGAGGCCCGATACGAGGTGCGGCGTTTGGTCGGCTGGTTCGATGACAAGTTTCATCACGAGGTGACCTCGAAACTGTTGTATGAGCGGGTGAACAAGAAGGTCACCGGTGAAGGCTATCCGGACAGCAAGAACGTCAAGGAAGGTGCCCGCGCGATCAAATACCATCTGGATTACATGGCCTGGCTTTTGGATCACCGGCGCTGGCTGGCGGGCGATCAGATGACTTTGGCGGATTTCGCCGCCGCCGCGCATCTGTCGGCGCTGGATTATATCTCAGACGTGGATTGGAACCGGTCTGCCGCGGTCAAGGACTGGTACGCCAAAATCAAGTCACGCCCGGCGTTTCGGTCGATCCTGGCGGATCAGGTGCCGGGGTTCCGGCCGCCGGCCCACTACGCAGATCTTGATTTCTGATAAGGTGGCAGGGGGCTGTCTGCCCCCCATCGCGCCGGGGCGCGATTCCCCCCGAGGATATTTTTAGACAGATGAAAAGCGGATCGGGTTTAAAGGACAAGCTGGTGGCGCAGGCGCTAGGCGAGGGGTTCGTCTCATGCCGTGTGTGTCGGCCTTGGGATGTGCCAGAGGTTCCGGCCCGGTTGGAGGCGTTCCTGCAGGCCGGATACCACGGGCAGATGGGGTGGATGGCCGAGCGGACCCATTGGCGCGGCGATCCGGCGGCACTGTGGCCCGAGGCGCAATCGGTGATCATGCTGGCCGAAAGCTATACGCCCGAACATGATCCGACCGAAGTTCTGCAGCACTCGGACAAGGCGGCGATTTCGGTCTATGCGCAGAACAAGGATTACCATGATCTGGTCAAGAAACGGCTGAAACGGCTGGCGCGCTGGCTGATTGCCGAGGCCGGGGGCGAGGTGAAGGTTTTTGTCGATACGGCTCCGGTGCCGGAAAAGGCTTTGGGCCATGCTGCCGGCCTGGGTTGGCAGGGCAAACACACCAACCTTGTAAGCCGGGATTGGGGAAATTGGGCCTTTATAGGGTCTGTTTTCACAACTTTGGAATTGCCGTCAGACGTGGCTGAGGTGGACCATTGCGGCTCGTGCCGGGCCTGTTTGGATGCCTGTCCGACCGATGCCTTTCCGGCGCCGTATAAGTTGGATGCAACCCGGTGTATTTCCTATCTGACCATCGAGCACAAAGGCCCGGTTGACGAAGAACTGCGCGCCAAGCTCGGCAACCGTATCTATGGCTGCGACGATTGTCTGGCAGCCTGCCCTTGGAACAAGTTTGCCGTTGCGGCCAGCGACATGCGCTATGCCGCCCGGGAGGATCTGAAAGCGCCTGCGCTGACGGAGTTGGCGGTGCTGGATGATGCGGCGTTTCGTGCGAAATTTTCCGGATCCCCGGTCAAACGCATCGGGCGGGATCGGTTTGTGCGCAATGTGCTCTATGCCATCGGAAACTCGGGCCGGGCCGAGCTTCGGCCCGTCGCGCAGGGTTTGACGGATGATCCGGACCCCACGGTTTCCGACGCGGCGCGCTGGGCGGTGCAACGATTGCCATAAGTGCCGCAAACAGGCTGGACGTGTCGGCCCAAACCGCTAAACCCATTCGCAGCGAACAGGAAGGAGATCCCGATGGCGTTGGCTTTGGGGGTGGATACGGGTGGAACCTATACCGACGCGGTGCTGGTCCAGGATGAGCGTGAGGTGATCGCCTCGACCAAGTCGCTGACCACGCGGGCTGATCTGGCGATTGGCGTAGGCAAGGCGATTCAGGCGGTTCTGGACACGGCGCAGGTGGCGCCGGAACAGATCTCGATGGCGTCGCTGTCGACCACGTTGGCGACAAATGCTCTGGTCGAAGGGCAGGGTGGGCGCGTCGCGTTGGTCTATATCGGGTTCAGGGATGGTGATCTGGACAAACACGGGTTGCGGGACGCGTTAAAGGGTGATCCGGCCCTGGTTGTTGCGGGCGGTCATTCCCATGCCGGGGGCGAAGCTGCGCCGTTGGATGTGGCGGCGCTTGAGGCGTTTTTAGACTCTCATAAAGGTATTTCTGGCTATGCCGTCGCCGCGCAATTCGCCACGCGCAACCCGGCGCACGAGCTGAAAGCGGCACGGATCATTGCTGAACGGACCGGCGCTCCGGTCACCTGTTCGCATCACCTGTCGGCCAAGCTGAACGGTCCGAAACGGGCCGTAACTGCCGTGTTGAATGCCCGGCTGATCGGGATGATCGATCGGTTGATCGGGCGGGCGCAGGACCGGTTGCTGGAATTGGGTATCACTGCGCCGATGATGGTGGTGCGCGGGGATGGCGCCCTGATGAGCGCCGGGCAAGCCCGTGAGCGCCCGATTGAGACGATCCTCAGCGGCCCGGCCGCGTCGATTGTCGGCGCAAGCTGGCTGACGGACACCGAGAACGCCCTTGTGTCGGATATCGGCGGGACCACTACGGATGTGGCGCTGATCCGTGACGGTAAGCCTGCGATTGACCCGGCAGGTGCGCGGGTCGGTGGGTTTCGTACGATGGTCGAGGCGGTTGCGATGCGCACCCATGGTCTGGGCGGTGACAGCCAGGTGCATGTGATGACCGAGGGGCTGGGCGGTGGCGTCTTTCTGGGGCCACGGCGGGTGTTGCCGGTCTCGCTGATCGCATCTGAGGCGCCCGAGGCTGTCCATGCCGTGTTAGATACGCAACTGCGGGCAACAGCGGTGGGTGAGCATGACACCCGTTTCGCACGCCGCGTTCCCAGCATTCACGCCGAGGGGCTGGGCGCCCGGGAAGAGGCCCTGCTGGACCGGTTGGGTGACAAGGTCATGCCGCTCAGTGACCTGCTGCGGACCCGGATGGAAAACGGGGCTCTGGCGCGGCTGGTGGATCGCGGAATCGTTCAGGTCTCGGGGGTGACGCCATCGGATGCCAGCCATGTTCTGGGTCGGTTGGATGCCTGGGATCGGGATGCCGCGCACAAAGCGCTGGAACTGATCGCGCGCAAGCGGGTTGGCACCGGAGACCGGCTGGCCAAGACGCCGGAAGAGCTGGCACAAATCATTGTGGATCAACTGACCGAACAAACCACATTGACCTTGTTAGAGACTGCTTTTGCAGAAGAGGTCGAGGCGTTTGGTGTGCCATCGACCGAATTGGCGCGGCATGTTCTGACGCAAAAGGGCCTGTCCAGTCATCGCGGGCTGCTGGCGTTGGACACGGCACTGAACGTGGATGTGGTGGGCCTTGGGGCGTCGGCGCCCAGCTACTATCCGGCGGTCGGAGAGCGTCTGCGTTGTCGCATGATCCTGCCGGAACATGCGGGCGTGGCCAATGCCATCGGTGCCGTGGTGGGTCGCCTGACCCTGCGCAGAACGGGCACGGTCACATCGCCGTCCGAGGGCCGGTTTCGGGTTCACCTTGAGGACGGGCCGCAGGATTTCAACGAATCCAGCGCGGCGTTGGAATTGTTGGAATCCGTATTGCGCTCCGAGGCCGAGGGTGCTGTGCGTCAGGCCGGGGCCGAAGATATCCGGATCGTTGTCGACCGGGATATCCGAACCGCCCGGATCGAGGCGCAGGACGTGTTTGTCGAGGCCATGATAACCGTCGAGGCCAGTGGCCGCCCGCGGGTGGCGACGGGGTAGCCCCCGCAGGGGCCACGCCTTTATTCAGCCGCGTCGCGTTTGGGCAGAACCCAATCGGGGCGCGGGAAGTGGCAGGTATAGCCGTTCGGGATGCGTTCGAGATAGTCCTGATGCTCGGGCTCGGCCTCCCAGAAATCGCCGACGGGTTCGACCTCGGTCACCGCCTTGCCGGGCCAGATGCCGCTGGCATTCACATCGGCAATTGTGTCTTCAGCCAGCTGTTTCTGGGCGTCATCCACGTAGTAGATGGCGGATCGATAACTCATGCCGCGATCATTACCCTGACGGTTCAGCGTGGTCGGGTCGTGGATCTGAAAGAAGAATTCCAGCAGGTCGCGATAGGTGATTTTGGAGGGATCGAACCAGATCTCGATCCCCTCGGCATGGGTGCCGTGGTTACGATAGGTGGCGTTGGGCACGTCACCGCCGGTGTAGCCGACGCGGGTGCGCGACACGCCCGGCAGTTTGCGGATCAGGTCCTGCATCCCCCAGAAACAGCCCCCGGCAAGTACGGCGCGTTCTTCGGTCATTGGATATCCTCCACATGGATCAGGTATTCGCCATAGCCTTCGGCCTCCATCTCGTCGCGATGGATGAACCGCAGCGCGGCAGAGTTGATGCAATAGCGCAGCCCGCCATGTTCGCGCGGACCATCGGGAAAGACATGTCCCAGATGGCTGTCGCCGTGTTTCGAGCGGACCTCGGTGCGGATCATACCATGGGTAGCGTCGTGAAACTCTTCCACATGTTCATGGATGATCGGTTTGGTGAAACTGGGCCAGCCGCAACCGGATTCGTATTTGTGGGTCGAGGCGAACAGCGGCTCGCCCGAGACGATATCCACGTAAATCCCCGGTTCCTTGTTGCCCAAATATTTACCGGTGCCGGGACGTTCGGTCCCGCTGCGCTGGGTGACGTGGAACTCTTCGGGGGACAGGGCGGCGATGGCCTCGGGGTCTTTGGTGTATCGGGTCATGGCTCCTCCGGTCGTTTTTCTTGTGGCATAATCTGGGGGCAGGGGCGGGGAAATCAAAGCCCTATTTCAGCGGCCTCGCGCGTTCGTGCGGGTGATCTGCAGACGGGTTTGATACGTAATCTTAGCAAAGGGAGGCCAAATCATGCTCAGAATGTTTGTTTTGATGGTCCTGATCCTGTTCGGCCGCGCTGTGCAGGCTGCTCCGTTGGCAGGGGAGTTCGCGTCGATCGACGGCGGTACTTTGTCGATCGAAGATTGGAGAGGGCAGCCGGTTCTGGTAGTGAACACCGCCTCGCATTGCGGGTTCACCGGGCAATATGCGGCTCTGCAAAAGGTATATGAGGCGTATGCGGATCGCGGTCTTGTGGTTTTGGCGGTGCCATCGGATTCGTTCAACCAAGAGCTGGGCTCGGCCGAGGAGGTCAAGGAATTCTGCGATGTGAATTACGACCTGACCCTGCCGATGACCGATATCACTCCGGTGAAAGGCGCAAATGCGCATCCGTTCTACAAGGCGGTTGCAGCCCAGACCGGCTTCGAGCCCCGGTGGAATTTCAACAAGATTCTGCTGGACCCGCGTGGTGGGGTTGTTGCCACCTATGGCGCGAACACGAAACCGGATGCGCCCAAACTGCTGCGTCAGGTCGAGGCCTTGCTGCCCTGAGCGGGCTGCCGCGCCAGCTGAACCGCCAGAATTCCGAGTGTCGTGATCCCGACCCCAACCGCATCCAGCGGACCCAGTTTTTCACCCAGCAGGATGGCGGCGATGGTGACGCCGAAGACCGGGTTGAGGAAATGGAAGGTCGCCGCGCGGGTGGCGCCGATCCGGTCCAAAAGTAGCACCCAGATCAGTGTCGCCAAAAGGCCGGGGAACAGGGTCGTGTAGGTGAAGGCCAGCGCCAGCGGCACGGTCGGGTGGATGTAGATTGTTTCGAACAGCGGAGCCGCGACGAACAGAACGGCAGACCCCACCAACATCTGCAACCCGACCACCATCATGAAGTTGCCGCCCGAGGTGGCGCCGCGAATGGACAGTGTGGCAAAGGTCAGCGCCAAGGCCCCGAGGCAACACAGGGCCACGCCGAACATGTCAACGCCACCGCCGATCCGCGTGCTCATGATCAGGGCCACGCCCGCAAAGCCGGCAAACAGGCCCAGCACCGCAATGGGTCGCAGCTTTTCACCCAGAAACACCCATCCCGCCAGCGCCACCAGCAGCGGCATGGTGGAAGCGATGATCGCGGCAAGCGAGGCCTCGACCGTTTGCATCGCATAGAAGTTCAGACCCAAATAAAGGGCATTCTGACAGATTCCGAACAGGATCGTCGCCCGCCATTGGGGCCGGGTCAGATTCCAGCTCTGACCCATGGCACGCGCAATGGCGACCCCCAGAAGCCCCGAGATCAAAAACCGCAAGGCCAGCGAAAACAGCGGTGATGCGTCCGCAACGATGATCCGGGCCGAGGTGAAAGCCGAGGACCAGATGAACGCAAATGTCAGCCCCATGGCAATGGCGCGAAGGTCCATTCCACTCCCCTCTCAGCACTTTCGCGCACTGTTTATCAATTTCGCATTTACCGCAAGGCGGGTCGCTTTTTTGCGTCAAAAAAGGCACATCCGGTCTGCAGCATTAACCCATCAGTCGTTTTTATTGATTGACTCGCCAATAAAAGATAACAGCAGGCGCATCTGAAACATAATGGGAGGTGTGTTAAGTGTTGTTGGAGTACATCCTGTCGTTCGGCGTCCTGCTGGCTTTGGGCCTGGTCGCTTTCTTTGTGGTGAAGTGGTGGAACCTGCGCTGTGTTGGCGTAACCCCCGTTCATCTGTTCACGTTCATCGCGATCCTGTTCACGTCCGGCCTGGATGTCGGTCTGATCATGTTCCCGCTGACCGAGTTTGGCGGTTATGCCGAAGACCCGGCTTATGCCTTCGCCAATCCTCTGGCCATCGAGTTCGGCTTCTGGGGCTTCCTGATTTGGGCGTTCTACTTCCTGACAGCGTTCTATTTCTGCGTGATCGAGCCGCGGGTGAAGTTCTTTGAGATCCCGCTGGTCAAACTGGTCAACAA
The DNA here is from genome assembly GCF_056540565.1 of Ruegeria sp. AM9. Lineage (NCBI taxonomy): Bacteria > Pseudomonadati > Pseudomonadota > Alphaproteobacteria > Rhodobacterales > Roseobacteraceae > Ruegeria > Ruegeria sp. AM9. Next base: position 14,212 of record NZ_JBQFWY010000003.1, on the reverse strand, counting down.
CGTGGTCATCATCGGCACCTGCGCCTTCACCGCCAGCCTGTTCCTGATCTACCTGCCGGGTTACCTGCCCGAGGTGGGCGACGGTGAGTCCGTGGTCGGCACCTTCTATATCATCGTATTCGTCGTCATTCTGGCAGCGGCCTATTCGTCGACCGACCTGAAATACGTGCGCATTCTGTCGGTGGGTTCGACCTTCCTGTTCCTGGCGCTGATCCTTGGCATGTGGGCGGCCGCAGGTATGGGTGTTACCGGGTTCCTGGAAACCGGCAGCAACATCGGTGCCTATTTCGCGAACATCCACAAGTTCGTCCTGCCGCTGACCGACTATCACGCCTTCTACCTGTTCTGGTGGTTCGCATGGTCGATCATGATCGGCCAGTTCACCTCGCGCTTTGTCGGTGGTCTGACCACATGGCAGCTGCTGGCGGCGCTGCTGATCTTCCCGTCGATCCCGCTGGGGATCTGGTTCACCGTTCTCTACTACTTCCACCTGAACGGCATCCAGACTGCGGGCATTATCAACATCGCAATGGTGATCGTGGGTGTGACCTTCGTGATCAACTCGCTGGACTCGCTGATCCGTCTGTATACCGACAACCTGAACATGACGGTCGAGCGGTTCGGCAAGGCCCCGTACGTTGCGGGCAACGTTGCGCTGCTGTTCATCCTGACCCTGCTGTTCCAGAGCCAGTGGCTGCAGATTCAGTGGATCGGCGCCGTGGTCGTCGGCCTGTACCTGGCCTGCGTGGTCTATATCCTGATCGCCAAGCGCAAAGAGGTGCTGTGCATCGATTCAATGCCGGAAGATCGCGATCTGGATTTCCACAAGGTTGAGACGGTTCACTGAACGGAGCCGGTCATAAATACTTAAAACGGGCGCTTCTGGCGCCCGTTTTCTTTTGGAGAGGCGTCTTGTCGCGACTGGGTCCGTTATGCGGACAAAAGCTGAGGTTCAATGCATTGAGAATGAAATACGGAAAAGGCTGCGAAGCTACCCGCTACTCCGTTGGCAACGACTCGCAATCCATTCAAGATTAGCTGGTTCACCACAATGGAAGCCTAACGTAATTGGCATTTCAATCTCAGGACAAAATGTGAATTCAAACGTGGCATATCTGGTGGAAGCGTGTTCAAAACTCATGGCTGGTCCGTTCACCTCAAGAAGTTTGATTGCACTAATAATTTCAGGTTCAGAAACTCCTAGTGACGTCCAATCACTTTCGCTTCTTCGGAAGATTTGTCTTCCAATGTGCACTTCTGCATCCGCAATGGTTCTTGGCAACGCCCCGTTTCGGAAGCATGTCGCCCTGTTAATTTGCGCAGCGGCAAAGCCCACGACGAGTACGGAGAAAATGATGGAAAAAGTGATGATGAACAGGCGCTTCATTCGACAAACATAGCGACCCGCGTAAGTTGCGAAAAGGGCTCAAAGCCGACAAACGCAAAGGTCAGAATCCAATAGACGAAAAGAAAAAGGGCCCCCAATTGGCGGCCCTTGATCATATCGCGGTGAAAGCTGAAATCAGCCGTTCACGCTGTCTTTCAGTGCCTTGGCGATGGTCATCTTGACCACTTTGTCGGCTTCTTTCTTGAACTGCTCGCCGGTGGCGGGGTTGCGCACCATGCGCTCGGGGCGTTCGCGGCAGTAGATTTTGCCAACGCCGGGCAGGGTCACCGCACCGCCAGCCGAAACTTCGCGGGTGATCAGGCCGGTTACGGCCTCCAGCGCGGCGTTTGCGGCTTTCTTGTCGGTCCCCATTTCCTCAGCGAGAGCAGCAACCAGCTGAGTCTTTGTCATAGGCTTTGCCATTTCTTGGTCTCCTTAACGTGCCCGATAATTTGGGCCTCACCGCGTAACTGTAACGGGATATTGTGGACGAACACAACGAATAGTAGCGCGGAAAACCCTAAAAATAGGGGGAAAACGTTGCTTTTTTGCTTCAGAGAAAGGCCGTTTCGTCAAACGAACGCAATTTCCGGCTGTGCAGGCGCTCTAACGGCATCCCGCGCAGGTGCTCCATTGCGCGTATTCCGATCGCCAGATGGCGGCTGACCTGTGTGGTATAGAACGCCGAAGCCATGCCGGGAAGCTTTAATTCACCGTGCAAAGGCTTGTCCGACACACACAGCAAAGTGCCATAAGGAACTCGGAATCGATAGCCATTGGCGGCGATTGTGGCGCTTTCCATATCCAGTGCAATCGCGCGGGATTGGCCGAGGCGCTGCACCGGGCCGGACTGATCGCGCAGCTCCCAGTTGCGGTTGTCGACCGATGCGACGGTGCCAGTGCGCATGATCCGTTTCAGCTCATAACCTTCCAGTTCCGTGACCTCGGCCACGGCCTGTTCCAAAGCCACCTGAATCTCGGCCAGTGGCGGGATCGGCACCCAGACGGGCAGGTCATCGTCCAGCACCTTGTCCTCGCGCAGATAGGCATGGGCCAGCACGAAATCCCCCAGCGCCTGCGTGTTGCGCAGCCCGGCGCAATGGCCGACCATCAGCCAGGCATGCGGGCGCAGCACCGCGATATGGTCGGTGGCGGTTTTCGCATTCGACGGCCCGACCCCGATATTGACCAGAGTGATCCCGGCCCCGTCCGCGCGTTTCAGGTGGTAGGTCGGCATCTGAGGCAGTTTCAGGGGTTGTTCCAGCGTTCCGTCCGGGGTCGTGATCTCGACATTCCCGGTCGAGACAAAGCTGGTGTATCCGCTATCCGGGTCGGCCAGTTGCTCGCGCGCGTAGTTTTCGAATTCGGAGACATAGAACTGGTAGTTGGTGAACAGGACGTGGTTCTGGAAATGACTCGGGTCGGTCGCAGTGTAGTGCGACAGCCGCGCCAGCGAGTAATCCACACGTTGCGCGGTGAACAGGGCCAGCGGGCCGATCTCGTCATTTGTGTCATAGACACCGTTGACGATGTCATCATTTGTGGTGGTTAGATCCGGAACATCGAACACGTCGCGCAGGGTGAACCCGGCGGCACCCTGATGCGGCACCACCAGATCGGGGTTGTTGGCCACGGCGAAATGCACCGGGATTGGCGTGTCGGATGCCTGAATCGTCACCGGCTGATCATGGTTCCTGATCAGCAGAGCGATCTGTTGCGTCAGGTAGGATCGGAACAGGTCGGGCCGTGTCACCGTTGTGGCGTGAGTTCCGGGCTCGGACACGTGGCCAAAGCTCAGCCGACTGTCGACCTGCGCATAGGAGGACGTCTTGATGCGAATTTCCGGGTAAAAGGCCCGGTACCGTTCGGCCGGAGTACCCTGTTCCATCGCTTTGGCAAAGCTGTCGCACAGGAACTGCGTCGCCTTTTCGTACAGCTCTTCCAGACGGGCCACGGCGGCGGCGGGGTCGGTGAACTTTTCAGGCGTGGGGACGTCGGGTGTTTTTATTATTGTCATGCAAGAGGTTCCAGAAGCTCGATCTTTTCAAATGTGCGCACATCCACCAGCCCAAGGTCGGAAATCCGCAATTCCGGGATCACGACCAAAGCCAGCAACGAGTGCTGCATGTATGCGTTGTTCAACTGACAGCCGCAGGCCTGCATCGCCGCAACCATCTTGTCCGCCTTGGCGGCAACGTCAGCGGCGGGGCTGTCGGACATCAGCCCGGCAATCGGCAGTTCCACCAGCGCCAGTTCTTTTCCATCACGGAAAATGGTGATGCCGCCGCCAACCTCGGCCAGACGGTTTGCAGCCAGCGCCATCTGCTCCCGGTCGGTGCCAACAACGATCATATGGTGGCTGTCATGGGCCACGGTCGAGGCCATCGCCATTTGGCCCTGATAGCCAAAGCCCGAGACAAAGGCGTTGGTCACCCCTCCGGTCCCGCGGTGGCGTTCGACCAGCGCGATCTGGCAGACGTCGCCTTCGCCTTCGACCAACCCGCCGATGATCGGCAACTCGGCCTTCAGAGCCTTAGTCGGGGCCTGATTTTCCACCACACCGATGACGTTTGCCTGAACCCGGTTGGCGCCAGCGGGCGCTTTGATTTCGAAGTCCGCATCGGTCAGCGTATGACCCAGATGCACAGTGTTGCGGGCACTGTCGGGCCAGTTCAGATGCGGACAGTCGACGGTGATCGCCCCATTCTCTGCCACCACTTGCCCACGGGCGACGACCAGTTCGATGGGCAGTTCCGTCAGGTCCGAACTGAGGATGACGTCCGCCCGTCGTCCCGGCGTGATTGATCCGATCTCGCGCTCCAAACCAAAATGTGTTGCGGTGTTGATCGTGGCCATCTGCAGGGCGATCAGTGGATCACAGCCGCAGGCAATCGCATGGCGCACCACCCGATTCATATGTCCGTCATTCACCAAAGTGCCGGAATGGCAGTCATCTGTGCACAGGATGAAATTGCGTGGGTCGAGCCCCTTTTCGGTGACGGCCGTGATCTGGCTTTCGACGTCGTACCAAGCCGACCCCAGCCGCATCATCGACCGCATCCCTTGGCGGACGCGCGCAATGGCGTCGGCCTCACAGGTTCCTTCGTGGTCATCTGCCGGGCCGCCCGCGACATAGGCCGCGAAATCGGGCCCCAGATCCGGCGAGGCATAATGCCCGCCCACCGTCTTGCCTACCCGTTGGGTTGCGGCAATCTCGGCCAGCATCTTCGGGTCGCCATGGATCACACCGGGGAAATTCATCATCTCACCCAGCCCGATGATCCCTGGCCAGTTCATCGCCTCGGCCACGTCTTCGGGGGTGATCTCATATCCGGTGGTCTCAAGCCCCGGGGCAGAGGGCGCACAGGACGGCATCTGGGTGAAGATGTTCACCGGCTGCATCAGCGCCTCGTCATGCATCATGCGCACGCCGTCCAGCCCCAGCACATTGGCAATCTCGTGTGGATCGGTGAACATCGAGGTCGTGCCATGCGGGATCACCGCACGGGCGAACTCGGCCGGGGTCAACATGCCCGATTCGATATGCATATGGGCGTCGCACAGGCCCGGCACCATGTAACGTCCGTTTGCTTCGATGATCTGCGTGTCGGGGTCAATGCAATGCGATGCGTCCGGCCCGACAAAGGCCACGCGCCCTGCTGCAATAGCAATGTCATGGTCGGACAGCGCCTCGCGGCTGTGGACATTCACCCAGACCCCGCTGCGAATGACCAAATCCGCAGCCTCGCGTCCTGCGGCAACTGCAATCAATTGGGGGGCGACATCGGGCCAGCTTGGGAAGGGCGTGTATTCCATGGCTCAACTTTCCCGAATGCACAAAAAGGTGCAACCCCCGGCGCACAGCTATCATGAAACCGTCACGCAGCGCGTCAGCGCTGCCCGGCCCAACCAGAGGAGGTGCCGCGCAGCGGCATTGACGATGGACGGGAGTGCTCCGGTCACGCCAGCCGGTCCGTCTCCATCTCGTGGCGCAGCCAATCGGCAAAGGCCAGCGCTCCCGGCGTTTCCTCGGCCTGTGGGGACAGCAGCAGGTAATAGGCCTCGGGCATTGCTGCGCGATGGACGAAAGGCGCCACCAATCGCCCTTGCCGGATCAGGTCGCGGGCGATGGTGTCATGGGTCAGGCACAAGCCCCCTCCGGCCATCGCCACGGACAGGCTGACCAGGTAGGTGGTCGAATAGGTAATTGGCGGGTTTTCCCAGGTCAAAGGCTGATCCTCTGCCCAATTCGCCCAGTTGGACAAAAGGTTGGAACAGTCAAACAGCGGCTGTTGCTGCAACGTGTCCAATGTCACCTCGTAACCGGGGGCGCAGACCGGGTAATAGTGGTCGGTCCGCAGCAACTCTGTTCGCACAGTGTCCGATGGCCGCAGGGAATAGCGGATTTCCACCGCGGCGCCCTCGGCCATCTCACGCGGCTCCCACAACTCGGTAAAGATGTTCAGCTGCACGTCGGGGTGCTCGGATCGAAACTGCGGCAGGCGCGGGGCCAGCCAGTTGACGGCAAAACTGATGTTGCTTTGCACCTGCACCGCGTTCTGCTGCGCCCCGGTGACGGCTTGTGTGCCGCGCACCAGTGTCCGGAACGCATCGCGCACCACCGGCAGATAGGTGATGCCGGCCTCGGTCAGCTCCAGCGAGCGCGGGCGGCGTACGAACAGGGGCTGACCCAGATAGCCCTCCAACGATTTGATCTGCTGGCTGACCGCGCTTTGGGTCATGTTCAGATCCCGGGCCGCCCCGGTGAAAGACAGATGCCGGGCCGAGGCCTCGAACGTGCGCAGCCAACCCAGTGGAGGAAGCGAATTCTGCATGTGCATAACCCTGTCATTAGTCCAGCTAATGAATTAGGTCTGTTTTTTTCGTTGGTCAAACATTCGCGCCGCAGGCACGCTTTTGCCAAGCCCGAGCCAGTCCAACAGGAGCCCGAAATGACCGTCACCAACCTGCGCCCCAATATCGATCACTGGGTGGAACGCGTGGACCTTGCGGCCGCTTTCCGCTGGACCGAGCGGCTGAACATGCATGAAGGCGTGGCCAACCATTTCAGCCTTGCGGTGAACGAGGACGGCACGCAGTTCCTGATGAACCCCAACCAGATGCATTTCGCACGGATCAGGGCGTCGAACCTGCTGCTGCTGGATGCCAAAGATCCGGACGTGATGTCCCAGCCCGGTGCGCCCGATCCGACCGCCTGGGGGTTGCACGGATCGATTCACCGTCAATGCCCGCACGCGCGCTGTGTGATGCATGTGCATTCGATCTTTGCCACAGTGCTGGCGTCGCTGGCGGACAGCACCCTGCCGCCGATCGATCAGAACACGGCCACCTTCTACAACCGCTACGTGATCGACCAGGAATTCGGCGGTTTGGCTTTCGAAAGCGAGGGCGAACGTTGCGCCGGGATGCTGTCGGACCCGAAGAAAAAGGTCATGATCATGGGCAACCACGGTGTGTTGGTGATCGGCAGTGACCCCGCGGATACCTTCAACCGCCTTTATTACTTCGAACGCGCGGCGGAGACCTATATTCGCGCGCTGCAAACCGGCCAGCCCCTGCGCGTGCTGTCTGACGAGATCGCCGAGAAGACAGCGCAGGAACTGGACGGCTATCCCGATCAGGCCGAGGCACATCTGCGCGAAATCAAGGCTCTGCTGGATGCCGAAGGCTCCGACTACGCCACATAAAGGGTACTGCCATGACCGACACCGCTCAGGACCCCGAAGCCGCCCGCTGGCACTATCACCCCGAGGGGCCGGTTGGGCTGAATCCGCTGTTCAACTGGCCTCTGCGCCCTGCTGCCGTGTTGAAATGGTATAGCGGCGCGTGGCTGCAGATCACGGCGCTGACATTATGCATGGCGCTGGCCGTTTCAGCCTACGTGTTCTTCTTTCCGGCGTTGGAGACGATGCAAAGCTTTGCGCCCGGTTGGATGTTCCGCATCTGGCTGCTGAACATGGTGCCGCAGATTCTGGTCGCAGGCAGCCTGCATTGGTGGCTCTACATGCGCAAAGGTCAGGGCATGTACAAGAAGTTTGACCGACGCGACCTGACCCGCGACAATGGCAACTTCACCTTCCGCAGTCAGGTCTGGGACAACATCTGGTGGACGTTGGGCAGCGCCATGACGGTGGCGACCGTTTATCAGTGGATCATCTACTGGGCGATGGCCAACGGGTATGTTCCCACCGTCACATGGGCCAGCGCGCCGGTCTGGTGTGTGGTCTGGATGTTGTTCATTCCGATGTGGTCGGGGCTGCATTTCTATTGGGTGCACCGGCTGGAGCATCATCCCAAGCTTTATAAACACGTCCATGCGGTGCATCACCGGAACGTCAATATCGGGCCGTGGTCGGGGATCTCGAACCATTGGTATGAAAACCTGCTGTATTTCACCACCTACTTCATCCACCTGATCGTGCCGTCGCACCCGCTGCATGTGCTGTTCCACACGTATTTCCAACAGATCAGTCCGGTCTTGTCGCATTCCGGCTTTGAGAAGCTGAAGGCCGGGGACACCGATGCCGCCCGTGCCGGGGATTTCTTTCACCAGCTGCACCACCGGTATTTCGAGTGCAACTACGGCACGTCCGAGATTCCCTTCGACAAGTGGTTCGGCACCTATCACGACGGTTCAGCCGAGGCGACGACGCGGACCCGGGCGTTCAAGAAGCAGATGTATACGTAACGGTCACGTCCGCTCGAACAAGGCAATCAGCGCGGTGTCGTCCTTGTTGGGACCCACGGCCAGATCGCCATAGATTCGCACTTCGGGCAGGGTCAGGTTCTGTATCTGGCCCTGCGCCAGCCTGTGCAGCGCCTCGGCAAAACCCAGTTTTTCATAATGCTGCGCGTTGATTGACAGGGCGAATTGCGCGCCCGGGCGGGCAATGCGCAGCAGGGCGGGCAGGGCCTCGGGGCCCAGATGGCCATGGGTGAAGGTGCCCGAGGATACAATGCCGGAATAGCTGTCGCGCGGAACCGGGATGCCCTGGTTCAGATCGGCCTCGATCGCATCGCGGTAGATATCCTTGCGCATCGCCTGATCCAGCATCTCGGTGCTGATATCGGTGGCGTCGATAGGCCCGACGCCCAGCCCGGCCAGAACCGCGCCGCATAATCCGGTGCCCGCGCCGACATCCAGAACCGGGCCTTGCCCACCGGCGGCCACAAAGGCACGGGCCGTGTGAATATAGAGCTGGTAATCCTCGCGCGCGGCGAAGGTTTCGTCATAATCTCCGGCCCATTCGGCATAGAGCTCTTTGTGATCCTCGGGCGAGTCCAGAGAATACGCGGTGTGCAGGTTCGGAGTTTTTTCAGCCATGATTAAAAGAAAGGCGCATCAGGGGATTCGAATCAAGTATTCAGACGCAGGTGCTTGCATCCGCCGGGATTGCGGATCATCAAAGGTGACATGACAGGAACTCTTTTTTCGTTCGGCCACGGATATTCGGCGCAAGCCTTGTCCCAGCTACTGAAACCCCAAGGGTGGCGCATCGTCGGCACCACCCGCGATCCCGCTCAAGCCGCCACCATTCGCGCATCCGGCGCCGAGCCGTTGATCTGGCCGGGGCAGACACCGGATCTGGACGGGGTGACGCATCTGCTGATTTCGACGTCTCCCAACAAAGGTGGTGATCCGGTGCTGGCTGCGTTGCAGGACGAGATCGCCGCACGGGCCGCGCAATTCCAATGGGTCGGTTACCTGTCGACGACCGCGGTTTATGGCGATCATCAGGGGGAATGGGTGGATGAATCCACTCCGCCCGCCCCCACGGCCGAACGAGGCCGGTGGCGGGTGAAGGCCGAGGAGCAATGGCGGAACATCCCCGGATTGCCGGTCCATGTCTTCCGGCTGGCCGGTATCTATGGCCCTGGTCGTGGCCCGTTTTCCAAGCTCAAGCGGGCGGGGATGCGGCGCATCATCAAGCCCGGCCAGGTGTTTTCCCGCATTCATGTGGCGGACATCGCGCAGGTTCTGGCCGCGTCGATGGCTGCACCCAATCCCGGCGCCATATATAATGTCTGCGATGATGAGCCGGTTCCGCCTCAGGACGTCATCGCCTATGCCGCCGAGTTGCAGGGCCTGCCTTTGCCGCCCGCGGTTCCCTTTGACGAGGCTGATATGACCCCGATGGCGCGCAGCTTTTACAATGAGAACAAGCGCGTCCGGAATGACCGGATCAAGGATGAGCTGGGCGTACGCCTGCTGTATCCGGACTATCGCACCGGGCTGGAGGCCCTGATGAAAGACGTCTGACGCTCAGCCGGCGGCCTTGATCAGGTCGGCGGCTTTCTCAGCAATCATGACGGTCGGCGCGTTGGTGTTGCCCGAGATCAACGTCGGCATGACCGAGGCATCGACCACCCGTAGCCCCTCGATCCCGCGCACGCGCAGTTCGGGATCAACCACGGCCATCTCATCCACCCCCATTTTGCAGGTTCCAACCGGGTGATAGATGGTGTCGGCGCGGTCGCGGATGTGTTTTTCCCAATCGGCGTCGGTGCGGGCGGTGTTGGTTCCGAACATCTCTTTGTGGCGGTATCTGGCCAGCGCCGGGGCCTCAAGGATTTCTCGCATCATCCGCGCGCCCTTGATCATCGTGTCCAGATCGCGGTCGTCCGACAAAAACGCCGGATCGATGGCAGGTGCGGCAAAGGGATCAGGGCTGTTCAGGCCAATTGTTCCACGGCTTTCGGGGCGCAGTTTGCAGACGTGGCAAGTGAACCCATGACCATAGTGCAGTTTGCGGGCGTGATCATCGACCAGCGCGATGGTGAAGTGCAGCTGAATGTCGGGCCGGTCCAGATCGGCCGAAGTCTTCAGAAACCCTGCCCCCTCGGCAAAGGGCGTTGCCGCCATCGACACGCCGGTCTTGCGCCAGCGCAGAAGGTGACGGGTCAGCTTTGCCGACGCGACCGGGCTGATCCCGAAATTGTCGGTGTCCCTGGTTTTGTAGGACAGGATGAAATCCAGATGGTCCTGCAGGTTCTTGCCCACACCGGGCAGGTTGTGGCGCACGGCAATGCCGTGTTTGGTCAGATCCTCTGCGGCCCCGATCCCGGACAGTTGCAGAAGGTGCGGGGATTTCAGCGCTCCGGCGCAGATCAGCACCTCGCGCTTTGCCGTAACCGTGATGTCGGGACCTTTGGCCTTCTTCTTATAGATCACCCCGGTCGCGCGCTTGCCGTCAAAGGTCAGCTCTTTGGCATGGGCCTGGGTGATCACCGTCAGGTTGGGGCGGCCCAGAACCGGAAAGACATAAGCCGCCGCGGCCGAGCACCGCTCGCCGTTTTTGGCCGGGTCGTGAAACTGCGTCACCTGATACAGGCCGACCCCTTCATTGTCGCCGCGATTGAAATCATCGGTGCGGCGGTGCTGCATCTGCTCGGCCGCCTCAACGAAGGCATGGGTGATCGGGCGCGGCTCTTTCTGGTTTGATACCTGCAGCGGGCCGCTGGCGCCATGCAGGTCATCGGCACCGTCCTCATTGTTCTCGGACCGTTTGAAATAGGGCAGGACACTGTCCCAGCCCCAGCCGGTGCAGCCCAGTTCGGCCCAGCCGTCATAGTCCTGACGATGGCCCCGCACATAAAGCATCGCATTGATCGCGCTGGATCCGCCCAGTGCCTTGCCACGCGGCTGATAGCCCCGACGCCCGTTCAGCCCCGGTTGCGGCACTGTTTCAAAGGCCCAGTTGTTGATCTTGGGACGTCCGGGCAGGGCAGCAACAACGGCCGAGGGCATCCGGACCAGTATACTGTCGCCGCGTCCGCCAGCCTCAAGCAGGCAAACGCGTTTGCTTGGGTCTTCGCTGAGACGGCTGGCAAGCACCGAACCTGCGGACCCGCCGCCGACAATGACATAGTCGAATTCCATTCCGATTTCCCCCTCCTGCCCGACCGGTCACGGCGATGTCTGGGTCAGCCTTGTCCAAGACTGTGGCCGAGCGATGGGAAAAAACAATCGCCGTATCCGGGATGTGACCCAAGGTTATTACGGTTGGTCTGACTCATTCTTAAAATATCATAATTAAATCCTATCAAATTCATCACCAAACAAAACTTTTTTGCATGGCTTTGGTTTGCTACGTCTTGAAGGGACAAGACGAAAGAGTCGCCGATACCTTGCCCAGGACGCGCCGCGCATCCTTGGCGGGGTAAAGGTGCCCTCTGCATGTGCTCTTGATCGACCGAGTTTTGACCGCGCGAACCTGCCGGAAATTAGCCAGGATTGGAGATCGATATGGACGGAAGTGATAACCCCAAAACGGGCGGTTGCCCGGTAATGCATGGCGCCGGAACCCGGTCGAACCGGGATTGGTGGCCGAACCAGCTGAACCTGTCGATCCTACATCAGAACGCGCCCGCGTCGAACCCGTTGGGTGCGGATTTCGACTATGCCGACGCATTCAAGACGCTGGACATGAAAGCGCTGAAAGAAGACCTCTATGCGCTGATGACGGATTCGCAGGACTGGTGGCCGGCGGATTATGGTCATTACGGCGGCCTGTTCATCCGCATGGCTTGGCACAGCGCGGGCACCTACCGGACGGCGGATGGCCGCGGCGGTGCCTCGACCGGCAACCAGCGGTTCGCGCCGCTGAACAGCTGGCCGGATAACGGCAACCTGGACAAGGCGCGCCGTCTGCTGTGGCCGATCAAGCAGAAATACGGCAACCAGATTTCCTGGGCTGACCTGATGATCCTGGCCGGAAACTGCGCCATCGAATCCATGGGCGGCAAAACCTTCGGTTTCGCCGGTGGCCGTGAAGATATCTGGGCGCCCGAGGAAGACATCTATTGGGGCGCCGAAACCGATTGGCTGGCCCCGACCGACAACCCGCACAGCCGTTACTCGGGTGAGCGCGATCTGGAAAACCCGCTGGCCGCCGTGCAGATGGGCCTGATCTATGTGAACCCCGAAGGCCCGGATGGCGAGCCGAACGTCTTGGCCTCGGGCCGCGACATCCGTGACACCTTTGGCCGGATGGCAATGAATGACGAGGAAACCGTTGCTCTGGTCGCCGGGGGCCACACCTTTGGCAAGGCGCATGGTGCGGGCGATCCGGATCTGGTCGGCCCCGAGCCCGAAGCCGCCCCGATCGAGGATATGGGCTTTGGCTGGATCAACAAGTTCGGCTCGGGCAAGGGGGATGACACCACCACCAGCGGAATCGAGGGCGCATGGACCGCAAACCCGATCAAATGGGACAATGGCTATTTCGACCTGCTGTTCCGCTATGACTGGAACCTGACCAAAAGCCCCTCGGGCGCTTATATCTGGGAACCGGTTGGCGTTAAGGAAGAAGACATGGCCCCGGCGGCGCATGATCCGTCGAAAAAGGTCAAGACCATGATGACCACCGCCGACATGGCGATGCGCATGGACCCGATCTATGGCCCGATCTCGAAGCGTTTCCACGAGAACCCGGAAGAGTTCGCTGATGCCTTCGCCCGCGCCTGGTTCAAACTGACTCACCGCGACATGGGTCCGCGTTCGGCCTACATCGGCCCGGAGGCCCCGGCCGAGGAACTGCTATGGCAGGACAACGTTCCGGCGGTGGATCACGATCTGGTTGACGACGCGGATGTGGCCGACCTGAAAGCCAGAGTCGCCGCGACCGGCCTGTCGGTGTCCGAATTGGTCTCGACCGCGTGGGCCTCAGCGTCGACCTTCCGCGGGTCGGACAAGCGGGGCGGGGCCAACGGCGCCCGTATCCGTCTTGCACCGCAGAAAGACTGGGATGTGAACGAGCCGATGAAACTGTCCAAGGCGCTGGGCGCTCTGGAGGGTGTTCAGACCGCGTTCAACGACGCGCAGTCTGGCAACAAGAAAGTGTCGCTGGCCGACGTGATCGTGCTGGCCGGAGCGGTCGGTGTCGAACAGGCGGCCAAAGCCGGCGGTCAGGATGTCGAGGTTCCGTTCACCCCGGGCCGCACCGATGCGACGCAAGAGCAGACGGATGTGGACAGCTTCTCGGTGATGGAGCCGATTGCTGACGGTTTCCGCAACTATCAGAAGGCCGATTATACAGTGTCACCCGAAGAACTGCTGGTCGACCGGGCGCAATTGCTGACCCTCTCTGCGCCCGAAATGACGGTGCTGGTCGGTGGCCTGCGGGTTTTGGGTGCCAATTTCGGCGACAGCACGCACGGCGTGTTCACCGATCGCGTCGGAACGCTCAGCAACGACTTCTTCACCAGCATTCTGGACATGGGCACAGAATGGAAGCCCGCGGGCAAAGGCGTCTATGAGGGCCGCGACCGCGCCAGTGGTGAGGTCAAATGGACCGGCACCCGCGTCGATCTGGTCTTTGGTTCGAACTCGCAACTGCGGGCGCTGGCCGAGGTCTATGGCCAGGCCGATGCCGAGGGCAAATTCGTCTGTGACTTTGTCTCGGCCTGGAACAAGGTGATGAACGCGGATCGGTTCGATCTGAAGTAAACAGGACGACCACTCACGAAATGACGCCGCCCGGCGAGACTCGGGCGGCGTTTTCTTCCGCCCGAGTCTCGGGCGCCTACCAAGCATTGGGTACGATTCCACCGAAAGGCCAATCTTTCCGAGGTTTCCACCGGCAATAACAGGTCTCAGCGAAGGAAATTCTAAAGCCAACCTGTTGTTTTTATTAAGGTGAGTGAGTTTCTGCCGATAAATGTGAAGTTTTTTCAAAATGGGGGTTGCAGGTCCCGGGCCCAATCCGTAAATACCCCTTCACCGGCGCTGCTGAGGCGGTGCTGACGGGTCGGAGAGACGGCCTGACGGACTGGAAAGACGGTTGAGACGCATCGGAGAGACGG
>NZ_JBQFWY010000002.1:0-478736 GCF_056540565.1 Ruegeria sp. AM9 | reverse complement strand
CTCGATCTCGTCGCGCTGGCGGCCCAGCTCGGATGTGATCGAGCCAAAAAGCTCAGGATCACGGTCCGAAAGCGATTGGGTGAAAAAACCGGTGTCACGAAGATTGGCGTTCATGGGGGCTCCACATGGCAGGAATAATCTTGCGGATTTCCTATCGGAAACGGCACATCTGCAAAAGCTGTAAAGCGACGATTTGGCCCGCTGTGGCGTCAAGACTGGCCTATCGGGGAAAGGTATGTTTGTTTCGGAACCAAATGTGTAACACCGGAAACCGGAAAAGATGACAAAGAGAATCGCCTTTCTCGCCAGCGATGTCGAAGTTGCGCAAACTGCGCGGAGCAGTCTTGTAAAGCTGTATGGCAATGCGGCCCCCCGAGATGCGGATGTGGTGGTTGCCCTGGGCGGCGACGGGTTCATGTTGCACACGCTGCACAACATGCAGCATCTGGACACGCCGGTTTATGGCATGAACTGCGGTACCATCGGGTTCCTGATGAATGAGTTTCACGAAGACGACCTGATGGAGCGTTTGGCCGCGGCCGAAGAAGAGGTGATCAACCCTCTGGCGATGCAGGCTATGGACCAATCCGGCAAACTGCACGAGGCACTGGCCATCAACGAGGTGTCGCTGCTGCGCGCGGGTCCGCAGGCAGCCCGGCTGAAGATCAGCGTCGACGGGCGCGTGCGGATGGCCGAACTGGTCTGCGACGGCGCCTTGCTGTCAACGCCGGCCGGATCAACGGCGTACAACTATTCGGCACATGGGCCGATTCTGCCCATTGGGTCCGACGTGCTGGCCCTGACGGCGATTGCCGCGTTCCGGCCCCGCCGGTGGCGCGGGGCGCTTTTGCCCAAGATCGCCAAGGTTCGTTTTGACGTGCTGGACGCTGATAAGCGTCCGGTCATGGCCGACGCGGATTCGGTGTCCTTTGCCGATATCGACTGGGTCGAGATCCGCTCGGAACCGTTGATCCAACACCGTATCCTGTTCGACCCGGGGCATGGGCTGGAAGAGCGTCTGATCTCGGAACAGTTCACCTGAAATCCCGGAAACGCGCCTTTTTGCTCTTGTGTGATCCAGTTCACAGGCGTTCGATTCATCTTTTGTTAATCTTAACTTGCCCGGAGAACACGCCTAGGTGGGAGTGAGTGGCCACCAAGCGGCGTTTTTGAATGATTGCGCAGTTTTCGCGCCGGCGAGGGTAGGTGGTGCTACGCTCGTTGTCAGATTTCCGGGCTTATTTAAGCAAGAGGACCCCGGGCGCAAAACCCCGGGGTCTATTTTCTTGTTCCGGCCTGCTTGGCCGTATCCATTTTTTCCCAAAGCGGGAGGCACATTTGGCCCACCCGCGCCTCAATCGCGGCGGCGGCGTCAACCGCCATGTCCTCGCGCCAGCGGCGGGCGGCGATCTGGATGTTGATCGGTTGCGGCCCTTGCGGCAGATCGGCCAGCCGCGCGGGAACGCTGGCGGCGGGCAGGCCCAGAAAGTTCATCGCATAGGAATAAACTGCGCAGCCCAGAACTTCGTGCACACCTTCGACACCTTCGGTATCGCGGTCGGGTTTGAAAAACGGCTGCGGCAGGAAAGGGGACAGAATCAGGGGGTAATCCTGCATGAACAGCGACCATTCCCGTGCATAATGGGTGCGTTTGGCCAGCATCTGGATCATGTCGGTGCCGATGATGGGCGGGAATTCCTGAAAATAGACGTCGAAGATTTCGCGAATGACCTCGGATCCCGCAGCCTCGATATCGCCTTTCAACAGGGTCAGGACCTCACCCATCAGTGTGCGGTAACCGGTTCGGCCACAGTCGAACACATCGGGCGGGCTGACTTCATCGACCTGATAACCCGCATCGACCAGCGCATCGCGCGCCGCGTCCAGCGCCTTGTCGACCTCGGGGTGCAGGGCATAGCCGAAGGTGTCCTTGGTGAAGGCGATTTTGATAGGCCCTTCCAGAGGTTCGCCGCGCCAGGGCATTGGCACGTGGAACGGATCGCGCGGGTCGGTTGCGATCAGGCTGGGCATCGACAGGTGCAGATCGGTAGCACAGCGTGTGATCAGCCCCTGCACAGACATGGATTGCGCCAGTATTCCGCGCTCGGTCGGCTGGCTGGGGTTCCACGCCGGGACGCGACCAAGACCGGGTTTTACCGTGACCGCACCGTTGGCGGCCGCGGGAAAGCGCAGGCTGCCGCCAATATCGTTCCCATGCGCCAGCGCCCCGATCCCGGCCATCACGGCGGCACCGGCACCGCCCGAGGACCCGCCGGGCGAAATATGTCGCCCCCAGGGGTTATGCGTGCGGCCATGCAGCGGGTTGTCGGTGTCGGCACGGAACGAGAACTCGGGCGTATTGGTTCGCCCAATCACCACGGCCCCGGCGTTTTGCAGGTTGCGCACGACGGGCGCGTCATCGGGGGCGATCACATCTTTCAAGGCCACAACGCCGTTCGATGTGGCGTAGCCTTTTTGATCGACATTGATTTTGATGGTCACCGGGACGCCATGCAGCGGTCCGATTGATGTTCCCTTCGCCCGAGCCCGATCGAGACCGCGCGCGCGTTCCAGTGCCTCGGTGCCCAGATCCTCGACCACCGCGTTCAGGTCCGGGTTTATTTGATGCATCCGGTCAATGGCCGCGCGCACTGCGTCTTCAGCGCTTAGGTCTCCGCTGCGGGTGAGGGCAGTCAGGTCGGTGGCGCTCAGTCGCCAGATGTCGGAATGTGTCATGCGGCCTCATTGTCTGGGTCAGACAGTAGGGGCCCTGTTCGCGGTTGCAAGGGAAAGGCGCGAGGCGCGGGCGGCCAGAGACCGCCCGCAGCGTGCTTACTGGGCGTAGCCGATGGATTTCAGTGCCACGGTGATCTCGTCCAGAATGGCCGGATCGTCGATGGTTGCGGGCATCTTGTAGTCCTGGCTGTCCGCAATCGATACCATCGTGCCACGCAGGATTTTGCCCGACCGGGTCTTTGGCAGGCGATCCACCACGACGGCCTTTTTGAAAGCAGCCACCGGGCCGATCTTTTCGCGGACCAGTTTGACCACGTCCTGCACGACCTCACCATGGTTGCGGTCACAGCCCGCGTTCAGGCACAGGAAGCCAACGGGCATCTGCCCTTTCAACTGATCGGTAACACCGATTACCGCACATTCGGCGACGTCGGGGTGTGCGGCCAGTACCTCTTCCATCCCGCCAGTTGACAGCCGGTGGCCCGCGACGTTGATCACGTCGTCGGTACGCGCCATGATATAAAGATATCCGTCCTCATCGATCATCCCCGCATCGCCGGTTTCATAATAGCCCGGGAAGTGGTTCAGGTATGAGCTTTTGAACCTCTCTTCCGCGTTCCACAGCGTTGGCAGGGTGCCCGGAGGCAACGGCAGCTTGACCGCAATCGCGCCCAATTCGCCCGGCTTCATCGGGTGGCCGCCTTCATCCAGAATCTGCACGTCATAGCCGGGCATCGGCTTGGCCGGAGAGCCCAGCTTGACCGGCAGTTCCTCGATCCCCAGCGGGTTGCCAGCGATGGCCCAGCCGGTTTCCGTCTGCCACCAGTGGTCGATCACCGGAACTTTCAACGCGTCCTGCGCCCATTCGATTGTGTCCGGGTCAGCCCGTTCGCCCGCCAGGTACAGAGCGCGCAGGCTGGACAGGTCGTATTTCTCCAGCATCTCGCCCTTGGGGTCTTCGCGTTTCACCGCGCGGATGGCGGTGGGGGCGGTGAAGAAGCTTTTGACCTTGTGCTCGGAAATCACCCGCCAGAAGGTGCCTGCGTCGGGGGTGCCGACCGGTTTGCCTTCGAAGACGATGGTGGTGTTGCCGTGGATCAGCGGGGCATAGCAGATGTAGGAATGCCCAACGACCCACCCCACATCGGACGCCGCCCAGAACACATCACCGGGATCGACGTCATAGATGTTCTTCATCGTCCAGTTCAACGCAACCAGATGGCCCGCAGTCGGGCGTACGACGCCTTTGGGCGCACCCGTGGTGCCCGAGGTGTAAAGAATATAGGCCGGGTCGTTGCCGTCCACCGGCACACATTCCGCCGGTTCGACACCGTATTGGAACCCGTGCCAGTTAAAGTCACGGCCCTCGACCAGCTGCGCCACTTCCTGTTCGCGCTGGAAGATGACGCAGAAATCGGGCTTGTGACTGGCCATCTCGATGGCGCCGTCCAGTAGGGGTTTGTAGTGGACCACTCGGCCCGGCTCCATCCCGCAGGACGCGGCGATGATCGCCTTCGGTTTGGCGTCGTCGATACGCACGGCCAGTTCGTTACTGGCAAAGCCGCCGAATACGACCGAATGGACCGCACCCAATCGAGCACAGGCCAACATCGCCTCGAGCGCTTCGGGGATCATCGGCATATAGATGATGACCCGGTCACCCTTTTCGACGCCCTTTGCCCGCAGCGCCCCGGCCAAATTGGCTACACGGTTACGTAGCTCGACATAGGAAATCTCGCGCTTGGTGTGGGTGATCGGGCTGTCGTAGATGATGGCGGTCTGTTCTCCGCGGCCATTTTCAACGTGGCGGTCGACCGCGTTCCAGCAAGTGTTGACCTTGGCGTCGCAGAACCATTCGTACAGCGGGGCGTTGTCGTCAAACAGTGCTTTGGTCGGAGGTTGGACCCAGTCGATCCCTTTTGCGGCCTCCATCCAGTATGCCTCTGGATCGGATTTCCAGTTTTCGTAAACGTCCTGATAAGCCACGTTGGTCTCCTCCTTAAATCCCTTGCGCCGTGTGTAAGGTGGGCAAGGGGGCGCGCACAAGCGAGGGAGATAACGGGGCGTCACTTTATCGCAAAATATTTGCAGGTCGCGCCAAATTCGCCTGCAAATTTTTGCAAAGTGTTTTGAGAGGGCAAAGTTGCGCGTCTAGAGCGCGGGTTTTTGCAAATCTGCAAAGTGCAGCGTGCAAAGAATCACCGGCGTTCAGAATATGCTCAGGTGCCGACGCGGGCACCCGAGCCTCTGTTTCGGACGTTAGCCGTAATGCGCCACCGGGGTTCCGGCAATAGCAGCCATGTTCAGCAGCCCGCGAGCGGTGATGGAGGGCGTCACGATATGCGCCTTGTTGCCCATGCCCATCAGGACCGGCCCAACTTCCAGCCCGTCGGCTTTCATCTTCAGGATATTGCGCACGCCGCTGGCCGCATCCGCATGGGCAAAGATCAGAACATTTGCTGTACCGTCCAGGCGCGAGTTCGGGAAAATCCGCGAGCGCAATTCCGGGTCCAGCGCCAGATCGAGGTTCATCTCACCTTCATAGGTAAAGTCGCGCGGTTCGGAATCGAGAATTTCCAGCGCGGCGCGCAGACGTTTGCCGGACCCTTCGGCCTGATTGCCAAATTGCGATTGCGAACAGAAGGCAATCTTGGGCTCGATACCGAACCGGCGCACATGCCGCGCGGCGCCGATCGTGGATTCGGCCAGTTCCTCGGGTGTCGGCAATTGCCGTACATGGGTGTCGGCGATGAACAGGGGGCCGTCTTCGAGGATCATCAGGGACAGCGCGCCGTGCGGGCGCAGGTCGCCATCGGCCAGCACCTGTTGCACATAGTTCAGATGCCAGCGGTACTCGCCGAAAGTGCCGCAGATCATGCTGTCGGCTTCGCCCCGCTGCACCATGATGGCGGCAATTGCGGTGTTGTTCGTGCGCATGATCGCCTTGGCCAGATCGGGCGTCACGCCGCGGCGCTGCATGATTGCGTGATACGAATTCCAATAGTCATAGTAGCGCGGGTCATCCTGCGGGTTCACGATCTGGAAATCCTCGCCGGGGCGGACCGTCAGGCCCAGCCGCTCGCACCGGGCGCTGATGACATCGGGGCGCCCGATCAGGATGGGCGTTTCGGTGGTCTCTTCCAGAATGGCCTGCGCGGCGCGCAGGACACGCTCGTCTTCACCCTCGGCAAATACAATCCGGCGCGAGGCGACGGCGGCGGCCTCGAAGACGGGCCGCATCAACAGGGCGGATTTGAACACGGTCTGGTTCAGACGCTCTTTATACGCTTCGATATCTTCGATCGGCCGCTTGGCAACACCGCTCTCCATCGCCGCCTTGGCCACCGAGGAGGACACGACGCCAACCAGGCGCGGGTCAAACGGTTTCGGGATCAGGTAATCCGGGCCGAACGTCAGTTGTTCACCCTTATAGGCCGCGGCGGCTTCGGCGCTGGTGGTGGCGCGGGCCATCTCGGCGATGCCGTCGACGCAGGCGATCTGCATTTCGTCGTTGATCTCTGTCGCGCCCACATCCAGTGCACCCCGGAAGATGAAGGGGAAGCAAAGAACGTTGTTGACCTGATTGGGAAAATCGCTGCGGCCGGTGGCGATGATCGCATCCGGCGCGACCTCACGCGCGGCTTGCGGCAGAATCTCAGGCGTCGGGTTGGCCAGCGCGAAGATGATCGGGCGCTTGGCCATTTTCTCGACCATCTCGGGTTTGAGCACATTGGGGCCGCTGAGGCCAAGGAACAGGTCGGCGTCACCAATGACATCGTCCAGCGTGCGCAGGTCGGATTTCTGCGCGAACTGGTCCTTGTGCGGGTTCATGTCCTCGGCGCGGCCTTCGTAGACCAGCCCATGAATGTCGCACAGCCAGATGTTCTCGCGTTTGACGCCCAGCTTCACCAACATACTGAGGCAGGCGATCCCCGCAGCGCCGCCGCCGGTAGAGACGACCTTGATATCCTCGAATTTCTTTCCGGCCACATGCAGCGCGTTTTTGGCGGCGGCCCCAACAACGATGGCAGTACCATGCTGATCGTCGTGAAAGACCGGAATATTCATCCGCTCGCGGCACAGCTTTTCAACGATAAAGCAATCGGGGGCCTTGATGTCCTCGAGATTGATGGCGCCGAAGGTCGGCTCCAGCGCGCAGACGATATCGGCCAGCTTTTCCGGGTCGGGCTGATCGACCTCGATATCGAAACAGTCGATGCCGGCGAATTTCTTGAACAGAACCGCCTTGCCCTCCATCACCGGTTTCGAGGCCAGCGCACCGATATTGCCCAGCCCCAGAACCGCCGTCCCGTTCGAGACAACCGCCACCAGATTGCCGCGCGCAGTGTAGCGTTCCGCGTTGTCGGCATCCGCCTTGATCTCAAGGCTGGCCTCGGCCACGCCGGGTGAATAGGCGCGAGCCAGATCACGGCCGTTGGCCATCGGCTTGGTCGCCTTGATTTCCAGCTTCCCGGGTTTTGGATGGGCGTGATATTCAAGCGCGGCCTGCCGCAAACTGGGTGTATCCGACATCGAAATTCAGCTCCCTTCAGAAATTTGATTTAGCCCTAAACTAATTTTCGAGGCTTGGCTACGCTGCGTCACTCAAGAACGCAGAGCGGGCCGATTTGCCGCTGCGCTTGATTTCCACCGCAAAACATTTACAGTCCCGCAACTTTCGAACCCACCCCCTTTTGCATCGAGAAGACCGGCATGAGCTATCAGAAAGACGTCGAGATGGGCGCGGCCCTTTCGTCGAACAATCGCAGATTTGGAGCTGCATTCAGCGCGGCAATCGTTCTGGGTGTTGTGATCCTGTGCGCCATCTCGCTGTGGCCGATGCAGGCGGCGGTATTCAACCAAGAGGGCGGTCTTATCGAAACCGGCTCGGCCGCGGCGTTGTTGGCCGCCGGATTGGTGGCGCTCTACCGGTATCGCGGGATCAGCCGCCTGTATATTGGCGTGGTCCTTCTGCTGCTGGCGGAACGAGAGCTTGAGGCCGATATTTATGCCGTGGACAGCACGCCTTACTTTATTCTGCACGGTCTGGATGTTCTGCTGGATATGACACTGGTGCGTGTGGTGCTGGCGGTGATCGTGCTGGGCGGGGTAGCCTGGCATGGGGTTCCGAACGCCTGGCGGGCGCTGAAGGAACGGGCGCCGTTTCTGTTGGTGTTCTTTCTGGCCGGCATGTGCGCTGTCGTTGCGCAGGGGTTGGAAGAGGTCAGCAGCGCCATTGGCTCCGAAATGTCGACCATCATGGCGACCCGTCTGTTCGTGTTGGAAGAAACGCTTGAGATGTTCTTTTCGATTGGCATTTTGTCCGCCGTTCTGATCGGATGGCCGAAAGCCAAGGCCGATGAGACCACCAATGAGCAAACCGCACGCCCAGACCCAAGCTGAAATCCGCCTGCCCACGCAGGAATTGCGCAACGATATCCCGTTTTACACCAAGGTTCTGGGGATGCGGATGGACATGATCTATCCCGCCGATGACCCGCGTATCGCCGTGTTCTCGGGCCACGGCCTGCGCCTGCGGGTCGAAAAAGACGCGCCCGAACCGCCCGGTACATTGCGCATTCTAACGGACAACCCGGATGACTTTGCGAACGGTCAGCGCAGCCTTGTTGCCCCCAACGGCACCCGCGTTGAGATTGACGAGTTGAACCCGCCTCTGGTCATGCCGGAAACGGTGCATTCCTTCGTGGTGCGCAGGCTGAAAGATCAGGCGCCTTGGATCATCGGGCGGGCTGGGATGCATTATCGCGATTTGGTGCCGGATCGGCTGGGCGGATCGATCATCGCCAGCCACATTCGCATTCCCGACGGTGGCCCTGTTCCCGATATGGTGCATTTCCACAAGGTCGGGTTTCAGTTGATCTTCTGCATCCATGGCTGGGTCGACGTGGTCTACGAAGATCAGGGCGACAAGATGCGCCTGACCGCAGGCGATTGCTTTATCCAGCCGCCAGAGATCCGCCACCGCGTGCTCGAAGCCTCGGACAATGTGCAGGTGATCGAGATCGGCGTTCCTGCCGAGCATGTCACCGAGATCGATCATGAGATGGAGTTGCCAACGCCTGACCACCGCCCGGATCGGGAATGGCAGGGCCAGCGGTTCGTCTTCAATCAGGCCGAGGGGGCCGAGTGGGTTCCGTTCCGTCTGCCCGGCTATATCTGCCGCGATACGACCATTGCAGAGAACACCAAGGGTGTTGCCGGAGTGCAGGTCGTACGCAAAGGACAGGGCGATCCGGTCTGGGCGGCCCACGATACGGATATCCATTTTACCTTTGTCATGAACGGGAAGGTCACGCTTGAGGGCGAAGGCCGCGATCCGTTCCGGCTTGAACAGGGGGACGCTTTTGTCATTCCGCCCGGTATGCGGACCCGGCTGGCTGACCCTTCGGACGATATTGAGCTGTTGGAGGTCACGCTGCCGGGCACCTTCAATACGACGCTAGGCTAAGGAATCTGTCGCTCGGGGCTTCAACTCCCCGGAGGGTTTCATTTAGGGTATGCCTTTCTGACCAGATGATCAAAAATTGGGGAATCGCCATGACTTTGAAAGACGCCGCATTGTCTGTCCGGGAAAAAGCCTATGCGCCCTATTCCAATTTCAAGGTCGGCGCGGCGATCCGGTCGGCGTCGGGCGTGGTTTATTCCGGCTGCAATGTTGAAAACGTGGCCTATCCTGAAGGCACCTGTGCCGAGGCCGGAGCCATCGCCGCCATGGTCGCTGCGGGCGAACAGAGCCTGACTGAGGTTTACGTGGTCGCGTCCTCTCCGCAACCGGTGCCGCCCTGCGGGGGGTGCCGCCAGAAACTGGCCGAATTCGGCAAGCGTGATGTCAAGGTGACCCTGGCCACGGTTGACGGGGCCGAGCTCGAAACCACCATCGGCGACCTGCTTCCGGGGGCTTTCGACGCCTCGCATATGGAGGACGCCTGAGCCCATGGACGCCCGTTCGATCATCGCAAAACTGCGCCGGGGGCAGGTGCCCACCGGCGCGGAACTGACGTGGTTCGCGCAAGGTTTGGCCGATGGCGGCGTCAGCGACGCGCAGGCCGGAGCCTTTGCCATGGCCGTCTGTATGGGCGGGCTGGGCGCGCAGGGGCGCGCCGATCTGACAGTCGCCATGCGCGACAGCGGCGACGTGCTGAGCTGGGATTTCGACGGCCCGGTGATCGACAAACACTCGACCGGTGGGGTGGGCGACAGCGTTTCACTGGTGCTGGCCCCGGCGCTGGCTGAACTCGGCGCATATGTTCCGATGATCTCGGGCCGGGGGCTGGGCCATACCGGTGGTACGCTGGACAAGCTGGAATCCATTCCCGGCGTCAGCACCCAGATCGGGCAGGAACGTCTAACCCAGATTCTGCGCGACACCGGGGCAGCTATTGTCGGTGCGACGGGGCAGATTGCACCTGCGGATAAGCGGCTTTATGCGATCCGCGATGTGACGGCGACGGTGGAAAGCCTGGACCTGATCACTGCCTCGATCCTGTCCAAGAAACTGGCCGCCAGCCCCGAGGCACTGGTGCTGGACGTCAAGGTCGGTTCCGGCGCGTTCATGAAGACGCTGGAGGATGCCTGCGGTCTGGCGCGCGCCCTGACGGAAACGGCCAATGCGGCGGGGTGCCGGACCTCGGCCGTGATCACCGATATGCACCAACCTCTGGCGCCTGCGCTGGGCAACGCGCTGGAAGTGGCCGAGGTGATGAAGGTGCTGACCAAGGCGTATGACGCGCCGCTGGCCGAAATCTCGGCCGAGTTGGGCGGGGTGCTGCTGGCCGATGCAGGTATGTTCGCAACCGCTGACGAGGGGCGTGACAAGATCACTGACGTCATCCGCGACGGTCGCGCTGCCGAGCGGTTCGGCCGTATGATGGCCGCCGTGGGTGGGCCGTTGCAATTTGTCGACAACTGGTCCCGCTACCTGCCCGAAGCCAGCGTGATCCTTGAGGTTCCCGCCGAAACCGGCGGTTACATCACGGCATTGGATGGTGAGGCCTTAGGCCTGTCCGTGGTCGCGCTGGGCGGCGGTCGGCAAGTCGAAGATGACGTGATCGACCCGGCAGTTGGCCTGTCGGATATTGCCCGGCTGGGTGACAGGATCGACAAGGGTGCGCCGTTGGCGGTGGTCCATGCGGCGCGTGAAGACGCCGCGCGACGGGCCGCTGAGGCGGTGAAAAAGGCCATAACAATCAGTCCAGATGCAGGCCAGATGCCGGTACTTGTACATGAAAGGATCCTATCGTGACCCGCGCCTTTCTTGTCGTGATGGATTCAGTAGGCATCGGCGGCGCGTCGGATGCTGATCGGTTCTTTAATGGCGAAACTCCCGATACTGGCGCGAACACTCTGGCCCATATCGCACAGGCCTGCGCCGAAGGGCGGGCCGAGCAGGGGCGTTCTGGTCTGCTGAACCTGCCCAATCTGGATGCGCTTGGTTTGGGGGCCGCGACGCGTTTGGCATCGGGCGCGGAGACACCCGGATTGCTGACCGAACCCAGAGGTTTGTGGGGGTGCGCGCGCGAGTTTTCTCCGGGCAAGGACACGCCCTCGGGCCATTGGGAACTGGCCGGGCTGCCGGTTCCGTGGGACTGGCACTATTTCCCGGACAAAACGCCGTCCTTTCCCGCCGATTTAAGCCGCGCTGCTGCCGAGGCCGCCGGAACTGACGGCATTCTGGGTGACTGTCATGCCTCGGGCACAGCGATCATTGCCGAACTGGGGGCCGAGCATATGCGCACGGGATGGCCGATCTGCTACACCTCGGCTGACAGTGTCTTTCAGATCGCTGCGCATGAAGAGAGCTTTGGCCTCGACCGCCTGCTGGACATGTGCAAGGCGCTGGCTCCGCGTCTGCATGAAATGAAAGTGGGGCGGGTCATCGCACGGCCCTTTGTTGGCTCGCCCGAACAGGGTTTTGCCCGCACCACAAACCGCAAGGATTTCGCCATCCTGCCGCCTGCGCCGGTCCTGACCAACTGGGCGCAGGATGCCGGGCGGCGCGTACACGCGGTGGGCAAGATCGGCGACATCTTTTCGATGCAGGGGATCGATACGCTGCGCAAGGGCTCGGATGCCGAGCTTATGGGTCACCTGTCCGATCTGGTCGATGAGGCCGAAGAGGGCAGTCTGACCTTCGCCAATTTTGTCGAATTCGACAGCCTCTATGGCCACCGCCGCGACATCAGCGGTTACGCCCGCGCGCTGGAGTGGTTCGACCGCGAGATCGGTGCCATTTTGGCTCGGCTACGTCCCGGCGACCTGATGCTGCTGACTGCCGATCACGGCAATGATCCCAGCTGGATCGGCACCGACCACACGCGCGAACAAGTGCCCGTACTGATCGCCGGGCACGGCGCTGGTCAGATCGGCGCGATCAATTTCGCCGACGTTGCCGCCAGTATCGCGGCTCACTTGAACATTCCGGCACAAGGGCCGGGGAAGAGTTTCCTATGACCGTCGCTGACCTACCCAAGATCGAACTTCACCTGCACCACGAAGGCGCGGCGCCACCTGCGTTCATCCGTCAGCTGGCGCATGAAAAACGCATCGACCTGAGCGGGATTTTCAAACCTGACGGCAGCTATGACTTCCGCGACTTCGCGCATTTTCTCAGCGTTTACGAGGCTGCCTGCGAAGTGTTGAAAACCCCCGAAGATTTCCGTCGTTTGACGATGGCGATCCTCGAGGAAAGCGCTGCCAATGGTGTGGTCTACTCTGAGACCTTCCTGAGCCCCGATTTCTGTGGTGGCGGCGACCTGCACGCCTGGCGCGATTATCTGAATGCCATTCAGGATGCGGCGGATGAGGCCGAGCGCAAGTTCGACATCACTCTGCGCGGCGTCGCGACTTGCGTGCGCCATTTCGGGCCGGAACAGGCCAAACGCAGCGCCTATTGCGCCGCCGAGACCGCGGGGGACTGGATCACCGGATTTGGTATGGGCGGCAACGAATCCTTTGGCACGCAGGGCGACTACAAATGGGCCTTCGATTGCGCCCGCGAGGCCGGGCTGCGCCTGACCACCCACGCCGGAGAGTTCGGCGGGCCCGAAAGTGTGCGTGATGCGTTGCACGATCTGGGGGTCGAACGTGTGGGTCACGGCGTTCGTGCCATCGAAGACCCCGACCTGATCCGCGAACTGGTCGACCGTGAGGTGACGCTTGAGGTGTGTCCGGGCTCGAACATAGTTCTGGGCCTGTTTCCGGATTTCGCGGCGCATCCGATTGCCCGGTTGCGCGACCACGGGGTCAACGTCACTATCTCAACCGACGACCCGCCGTTTTTCCACACCACCATGCGGCGTGAATATGAGATGTTGAGCCAAGCCTTCGGCTGGGAGGCCGAAGACTTTGCTGCCCTGAATGAAACGGCCCTGAACGCGGCCTTCTGTGATGAAGACACCCGTGCGCGGGTCAAGAAAAGACTGGAGAGAACATGAGCGAACACCTGACCGTCGTTGATCACCCGCTGGTGCAACACAAGCTGACGCTCATGCGGGACAAAGGCACCTCGACCGCCGTTTTCCGGCAGTTGCTGCGCGAGATCACGCTACTGCTGGCCTATGAGGTCACGCGTGAGCTGAAGCTGACCACCCGCCACATCGAAACCCCGATGGAGGAGATGGATGCGCCCATTCTGGCAGGCAAGAAACTGGCGCTGGTATCGATCCTGCGCGCCGGCAACGGCATGCTGGACGGGGTGCTGGAACTGGTCCCCTCGGCGCGTGTCGGGTTTGTTGGTCTGTATCGCGACGAAGAGACGTTGAAACCGGTGCAGTACTACTTCAAAGCGCCCGAAGGGTTGAAGGACCGTCTGGTGATTGCCGTTGATCCGATGCTGGCCACCGGCAACAGCTCAGCCGCGGCGATTGACCTGCTGAAAGAGGCTGGTGCCACCGATATCCGTTTCCTCTGCCTGCTGGCCGCACCCGAAGGCGTGGCGCGCATGAAAGAGGCGCATCCGGATGTGAAAATCGTCACCGCTTCGTTGGACCGCGAGTTGAATTCGAAGGGTTACATCATGCCCGGTCTTGGCGATGCCGGAGACCGGATGTTCGGCACCAAGTAACGCCTATTCTCCGCAGATATTCTGCAGCCGGACCCAGTCGCGGTCCGGCAGAACCTGTTGCAGGGGGCGGCCCGCCATCGGGTCTGCCTCAATCAGGCCCAGCACTGTCTCACCGGTGACATCCATCGCATAGGCATAGGGCGTTGACGGCAGCGCGGCTTGCGCAAACACGTCCAGCAGATCGTCATCGGGCAGGGCCGAGCGTGGTTCGGCCAGCACTTGCTCGGTGTAATTGTCGACAATCTCGGGCGTCAGCTCGCCGGTCGTCAGCAGGCGGAAGGCGGTTGTGACGCCAGTGCGGTCCAGCAAATCGTCCAGCGGGTCCTGCGCCTGGTTTCGGGCGCGTTCGGCTATGATGTACCCGGCTGCGACCGAGGGGTCCTCGTGATCCTCGACCAAGGCCCGGTTCAGCAGAACGATGCCGCCCGGCAGGCTGAGGCTGGTCTGCACCCCGGCGGGCAGAATGATGACCTTTCGCACCCCGGTGCGTGCGGCCAGTTGGTCCAGCGCCGCCTCTGCGCCCTCGGAGGTGCAGCCTCGTCCCGACACCCGCTCGATCCGGTGCAGGATCGCGTTGCCGATGTCCTGGCGTTTGATCTCGGGCACGACCGAGACGACGTGGTTTTGCAAAGCCGACGGCATCCACAGCAACAACAGCGCGGCCACGGCGGCCACCACGCCCGCGACGCTGAGCCAGCGCAACCGCCCCGGATGCGGCCGCGCCCGGTCGATGGCCCGTTGCAGGCGGTCGATGGCCTCGATCATCGTGGTTTCGGTTTCGGCCAGTTCCAGCGTTTCGTCCCGGTCGCCATCGGGGTTGAAGATCGCCGGAAACACACCCGGATTCTGCCGTTCCAATGCAGCCAGAGACCAATGGGTCAGAGCCTGTTCGTTGAAATCCGAGATCGTCAGCGTGGCCTCACCAAGCGACACCACGACTTCTCGCCGCTGTATGTCGGGCGAGGGGCGCCACAGACCGGTGGCTTCGATCCGCTGGTACTGTTTAAGTGCCGTCTTCAAGATGAGGTATGCTCGTGATTATTTTGGCTTAGCTTAGCATGGTAAAATCCAAAGGCGCAAACCTGTTGCGCCCGGATTGTGAAATGTGCTGGATAACACCAAGCGCGGCATTCCATGCCGCTTTTCAACCGGGGCTTCGAATGCAGGCGGACACTCAGACCTCACCGATTTTGGCCTCGGTCCTGATGGTTGCTGCGATGGCAATCATCGGGGTCATCGACAACGTCGTGATCCTGCTGTCCGAAACGATTGGCCTGTGGCAATTTCACCTGAGCCGCGCCCTGCTGATGCTGCCGCTGATTGGTGGCCTGTCCCTGTTGGGGATGGGCAGTTTGCGCCCGCAGCGGCTGGGGCCGGTCATCCTGCGCAGCGTTCTGATCACACTGGCAATGCTGTTTTATTTTGCCTCGCTGGCGTTGATGCCGATTGCGCAGGCGCTGGCGGGGCTGTTCACCTCACCGATCTTCGTGCTGCTGATCTCAGCCGTTGCGATGGGGCAAAGGATCGGCCCGTGGCGCATTCTGGCCGTTCTGATCGGGTTTGCCGGCATCCTGTGCGTGTTGCAGCCCAACCCCTATGAATTCGACGCCCAAACCCTGCTGCCCGTGGCCGGAGGGTTTTTCTATGCGCTCAGTTCCATCATCACGCGCACCCAATGCGCGCAGGAAAGCACGGTGGCGCTGCTGGCGGCGATGATCCTGACCCTTGGGCTGGCCGGGGCGATTGGCCTGACCGTGTTTTCGACCCTGCCGCATTCCTTTGCTGACGGTTTCGTGACGCGAGGGATGGTTTGGGATATGCAACCGGCGCTGAAATGGATCGTCGTGCAGGCGGTCGGGTCGACGATAGCGGTTTTTATGCTGATCAAAGCCTATCAGATCGGTGAAACCTCTTATGTCGCGGTGTTCGAGTATTCTGTGATGATCTTCGGCCCTTTGTTCGCTTGGGTCGCGCTGGGGCAGGTGATCGGCGTCATGCAGATCGCCGGGATCGGGCTGATCGCCGCAGCCGGGGCGCTGCTGGGCTGGCGGTCCAGGCGCGCTGGCGCATTGGGAGAGTCAGCGTGATCATCTCGCGCGGGCGCGGCTATGTGTTCGTTCACATCCCCAAAACGGGCGGCACGTCGCTGGCGCAGGCATTAGAGCAGCGGGCGATGAAGGATGACATCCTGTTCGGAGATACACCCAAGGCCGTGAAGCGCCGCAAGCGGGCCAGGGCGCTGACGGGCAGGGGGCGGTTATGGAAACACTCCACGCTGGCGGATATCGACGGGGTTCTGACGATTGAGGAGCTACAGGCCATGACCGCATTCACCCTGGTGCGCAACCCGTGGGATCGGATCGTCAGCTATTACCACTGGTTACGCGCGCAGAGCTTTGATCACATGGCGGTCTCGCTGGCAAAGTCACTGCCCTTCGATGGGTTTGTGCGGCATCCCGACATAGGGCGATCTTTCCGGCTGCACCCAGCCCGCCGTTACATGACCCGCGCCGATGGGGTCGAGCAGTGCAGGTTTTTTATCCGATTGGAGCATTTCGAACAGGACGCGGCCCCCTTGTTCCACCATCTTGGATTCCATGTGACCTTGCCCCACCTCAACCCGTCCGGGCGGCATGCAGATTACCGCAGTTACTATTCCGACCAGTCAGCTGCGGCCGTTGCCGAAGCCTGTGCCGAGGACATCGCCAGATTCGGATATGCATTTGATCCACCGCAGGGCGTATAGTTTCCAGATTGAGTCCAATGCCGTTAACACTTGAATTGTTGTTCATATTTTGCGGGATTGGCGGGCCTGAAATGGTCTAAATTGGGCCATAATATGTCAAAAATAAGTCGCGCCGCCAAATCCTGTGATACTCATTAACCTTAGTTTTTGTGTGTAATAGGTGGGTGGGTTCTTGTTGAAAATTGAGAGTGTCATAGATTTTGCCGAAAGGTCTGAATACCAGGGGAACGCCAAGCCACAGGCTGCGCTGAACGCGCGCCGGGGTGGGCTGGTACATGGGACCAAAGTTGCAACAAAAGGTGGGTGGAAACTGGTCGAAGAACTGCGGGCCGGTGACCTCGTTCGTACTTTGGACAATGGTTTCAGGCCGGTAAGTCGTGTTGCGACAGATTGCATCACGGTGCCGCCCGATGAAGCCAACGCCGAGAACATGCCGATCCGGGTACCGGCACAAGCGGCCTATAACGGCCGTCCGGTGTGGCTGATGCCCGAGCAGGGCGTCGCATTGGACAACACCAAGCTGGGTCATGATCCGATCGCTCTGCCCGTCAACCTGCCGATTGTTTCGGCCAGATTGCTGACCGGCATGTTCCGGATCACCTCGGATGTGCCTGCCTCTTATTTTGACATCAGCACCCTGTTCTTCGACCAAGACGAGGTGATCTATGTTGAAGGCGGATTTCGGGCTTTTTGCCCTGCGGGCCGCTTTGGATCAGGCAGCCTCTCGGGTGAGGCAGCGTATGAGGTTGTTGTGGGTGAGGCCGCTGCGGATTTGATTTATCTGACGGCAAGGCGCGGCGATATTGGCGTTCTGGCCAATTCCCTGGGTTCGCTGCCTGCGCCGGTCTTTGATCATCCGATTGTTCCGGTGAGGCCGGTCAGGGGTGCGCGTCGGCCCGGACGGCCGGGTCGGCCTGCGATGATGATCTGAAGGGGGGACTATCTGAACCTACAAGGTGACGCTGGCGCATGGGGGGCATGCGCCAGCGTTTTTGTTTAGGCAGCCTTGGCTTCGGGGGCGAAGCGACCATAGAAGCTCTGGCCCTTTTCGGCCATCTCGCGCAGCAGCGGCGGGCAGGCAAAGCGCTCACCGTAGGCCTCGGTCAGCTGGTCACACCGCTCGGCCGCGTAGGGCGTGCCGATGATGTCCAGCCAGCTCAGCGGGCCACCCGACCAAGGCGCAAAGCCCCAGCCAAGGATCGCGCCGACATCGCCCTCGCGGATGTCTTCCAGAACGCCTTCTTCCAGCGCGCGGACCGCTTCCAGTACCTGCGCGAACATCAGGCGTTCCTGCACTTCGATCAGGTCCGGCTGGTCTTTGGCGTGCGGATATTTCTCCTGCAGGCCTTTCCAGTATTCGGTGCGCTTGCCCTTGTCGTCATAGTCGAAGAAGCCAGCGTTGGCCTTGCGGCCCAGACGGCCCTGTTCCTCCATCCAGAAGATCAGATCGTCCGACGGGCTTTCCGGGTAGGCGTCGCCCATCGCCGCCTTGGTGGCCCGGGCAATCTTGGCGCCCAGATCGATCGAGGTCTCGTCGGTCAATTGGATCGGCCCCACCGGGAAGCCCAACTGGCGCGCGGCGTTGTCGATCAGCACAGGGTTCACGCCCTCGGCGATCATCCGAACACCTTCGTTGATGTAGGGAATGATGCAACGGTTGGCGTAGAAGAAGCGCGCGTCGTTGACCACGATCGGCGTTTTCCTGATCTGCCGGACGTAATCCAGCGCTTTGGCCACCGCGCGATCACCGGTTTCCTTACCCTTGATGATTTCGACCAGGAACATCTTTTCGACCGGTGAGAAGAAGTGGATGCCGATGAACTGTTCGGGCCGAGCCGAGGCTTTGGCCAGATCGGTGATCGGCAGGGTCGAGGTGTTCGAGGCAAAGATGCAATCCTCAGGGATGATCGCCTCGACCTTCTTGGTCATCTCGGCCTTGACGCCGGGGTCTTCGAATACCGCCTCGATGATCAGATCGCAGCCTTTCAGGTGCTCCAGATCAGGGGTGGCGGTGATGCGGGCCAGCAGCGCGTCTTTCTTCTCAGCCGTGGCTTTGCCGCGCTTGATACCCTTGTCCATATAGCTTTCGCTATAGGCTTTGCCCTTGTCGGCGGCTTCCTGATCGCGGTCGATCAGAACAACCTCCATCCCGGCTTGGGCTGAGACCAGCGCAATACCGGCCCCCATCATGCCCGCGCCCAGAACGCCGACTTTCTTGACCCGCTGATCGGGCACATCCTTGGGACGCACCGCGCCTTTCTCCAGCGCTTCCTTGTTCAGGAACAGCGACCGGATCATTGCCGACGAGGACGGGTTCATAAGGACATTGGTGAACCAGCGCGCTTCGATTTTCAGGGCGGTGTCAAAGTCGACCAGCGCCCCTTCGTAGATCGAGCTCAGCAGAGCCTTGGCCGCCGGGAAGGCGCCTTGGGTCTTGCCGTTCACCATCGCGTTGGCGCCAACAAAGGTCATGAATCCAGCGGGGTGGTAGGGCGCGCCGCCGGGCATCTTGTAGCCCTTCGCGTCCCAAGGCTTGACCAGATCGGCGTCCTTGGCGTTCAGAACCCATTCCTTGGCCGCAGCGACCGGATCATCGGCAACCGCGTCGATCAGTTGCGCGCCCTTGGCTTTCTTCGGGTCCATCATCTTGCCTTCCAGCAGGACGGGGGCCGCAGCCATCGCGCCCACCATGCGGCTGAAACGCATGGTGCCGCCGCCGCCGGGGAAGATGCCCAGCAGGATTTCCGGCAGGCCGATCTTGGCTTTGGGGTTCGAGGTCATGACGCGGTGGTGACAGGCCAGCGCGATCTCGGTGCCGATACCGGCGCAGGTGCCGTTGATGGCACAGGCGATCGGCTTGCCGCCCTTCTTGGTCTTGGGGTCCATGCCCGCCAATTCCATCTTGCGCAGGATGTGGTGGCCGCCCATGACAAAATCAAACAGCGCCCGCGCCGGTTCATCACCCGCTTCCTGACGGATTGTGGCCAGCGTGTTCAGGTCCATACCGCCAGCGAATGAGCCTTCTTTGCCCGAGGTGATGACGATGCCTTTGATCTCGTCATCGTTCAGCGCCTGGTCGATCAGTTGGCTGACCTCCTGAAAGGCCTCGCGGGTCAGGACGTTCATGGATTTGCCCTGGGCATCCCAGGTAACAAAGGCGACGCCGTCCGCGTCTTTGCTCAGAGTGAAATCAGTCATTGTCATCTCCAATCTGGTCAGCCGTCAGCGGGCTGCCATCTTTGCGGGTAAAGGCGAAGCCATCTGGGTCCATCTTCACCATCATGTCTATGTCGCTGTAATAGCCGGTCTCGGTCGGGGTCCGTGTGCCCACCACAAGGAATGTCGCGGGCGCATCGGTTCTGTTCACAAGGTGATGGCCGTTCGCCTCACCTGCGGGCCAAGCGGCGCAGTCGCCGGGCAGCATCTCATGCTCACCATCGTCGTCGATCAGCACGCAGGTGCCAGTCAGCATGATGGCAAACTCGTCCTGCTCCATGTGGTAATGACGCAGCGAAGACATGCCCTGCGGCTCAAGCCGCACGATGTTGACCCCGTACTGAGTCAGCCCGCCCGCATCACCCACACGCTGCACGAAACGACCCGCGGTCGCCTCGGCCAGCTTGCCGGGATAGGTCGAGCCGCCCTTGAACGGGATCTGAGAGAGATCCAGCTTGGGCATCAGACTCGCTCGATAATAGTTGCTGCACCCATGCCGGACGCGATGCAGAGCGT
Organism: Ruegeria sp. AM9; assembly: GCF_056540565.1. Lineage (NCBI taxonomy): Bacteria > Pseudomonadati > Pseudomonadota > Alphaproteobacteria > Rhodobacterales > Roseobacteraceae > Ruegeria > Ruegeria sp. AM9. The sequence goes on along the minus strand of NZ_JBQFWY010000002.1, from coordinate 458,439 downwards.
GGCCAGACCGGTTTCCTTGTCCTGACGCTCAAGCTCATCCAGCAGCGTGCCGATGATCATCGCACCGGTCGCGCCCAGCGGGTGCCCCATCGCAATCGAGCCGCCGTTCACGTTGACCAGTGCAGGATCAACATCAAACGCCTGCTGGAACCGCAGCACGACCGAGGCGAAGGCCTCATTTACTTCGAACAGGTCCAGATCGCTGATCTTCATGCCGTTGTCGGCGAGGATTTTCTCGGTCACCGGAACCGGACCAGTCAGCATGATGGTCGGGTCGGTGCCGATCTTGGCGGTTGCCTTGATGCGGGCGCGCGGCTTCAGGCCGTATTTCTCGCCGAATTCCTTGTTGCCAATCAGAACGGCCGCAGCCCCATCCACGATGCCCGAGCTGTTGCCCGCATGGTGGATATGATTGATCCGCTCAAGATGCGGGTATTTCAGCATCGCCACCTTGTCGAAGCCCGGCATCTGCTCACCCATCATCTGGAAGGACGGGTTCAGAGCACCAAGCGACTGCATGTCAGTGCCGGGGCGCATGTACTCGTCGCGGTCCAGAATGGTCAGGCCGTTCTGATCCTTGATGGTGATGACCGATTTCTCGAACCGGTTGTCTTCCCAGGCTTCTGCTGCACGTCTCTGCGATTCCACCGCCAACGCATCCGCGTCGTCCCGGCTGAACCCATATTCGGTCGCGATAATGTCGGCCGAGATACCCTGCGGCACGAAATAGGTGTCCATCGCCAGCGTCGGATCAACGGCAATCGCTGCGCCGTCGCTGCCCATCGCCACGCGGCCCATCATCTCGACGCCACCCGCGATATAGGCTTCGCCTGCGCCGCCTTTGACCTGGTTTGCCGCCAGGTTCACGGCCTCCATACCCGAGGCGCAGAAACGGTTGATCGCCAGACCGGGGATCGATTGATCCAGATCCGAGGCCAGAACCGCCGAGCGCGCCAGACAGCCGCCTTGCTCCATCACCTGCGTGACATTGCCCCAGATCACGTCCTCAACGGCGTGGCCGTCCAGATTGTTACGCTCTTTCATTGCGTTCAGGGTCAGGGCGGACAGGCGCACCGAGGTTACCTCGTGCAGGCTGCCATCCTTGCGGCCCTTGCCGCGCGGGGTGCGCAGGGCGTCATATATGTAAGCTTCGGTCATGGGTCTTCTCCTTAAGCTCGATCCGACGGTTTGCCGGGCATCAGGTCATATGGGTGTTTCCAGCCGGGCTGTTCTCTGAGGCGCGTCAGCCAGGCGTCGATATGGGGCCAGTCGGCGCGGTCAAAGCCGAATGGTTCCGGGTAATAGAGGTAGCCGCAGCAGCTGAGATCGGCGTTGGTCACGCCGTCGCCGACGATCCAGTCGCGGCCCTCAAGGTGGCTGTTCAGGGTTTCATAAGCAGCTTTGAGGCGGCCTTGGTTGAAACCGATGACGTCCGCATTACGGTGTTGCTCGGGCAGGAAGTTCATCAGAAACCGCGTCATTCCGGCCATCGAACTGAGCTTGTGATTGTCCCACAGCACCCAGCGAAAAATCTCGTAATTCTCATCGCGGTCCTTGCCGCCGAACTTACCCGATTTCTCGGTCACATAGGCTTGGATTGCACCGGATTGTGTCGTGCGGAATTCACCGTCGATCATGACCGGTGCTTCGCCCATCTCATTGACCCCGGCCCGGTATTCGGGCGTTCGCGTTTCACCACTGAAGAAATCCACAAAGACGGGCTCCCAATCCAGCCCGGACATCTCTAACGCCAGCGCGGCTTTGTACGAGTTCCCGCTCTCTCCGAAACAGTGAAGTTTGATGGTCATGCGATCGCCCCTCCCGTGGCGCGCGTGGATACGTTGGAATTGAGTATTTTTGAAAAGATGAAGCTCGGACGGTAACCCTTTATCAACCACGTTCCTTTTCAATGGTTGTGCGGTACAGGCTGGAGAGCCGATGACCGCAAAAGGTGAAGTCGTCCCTGTCCTGATGGCGAGTGCGCCCGGTGGCAGGGACGCATCACATTTTCATCTTTTCGAAAATACTCCCGCCGGAGGCTTCCGGCATTGCGATTTGGCGCAGTCACATGATCTTTTGTTGCCAGTTGTCATCTTTTGCGCGCCTCAAGCTCAGAATTGAAGGTCCGTAGGCGGTGGGTCAGGTTCTCCTCGTTTATGACGCTGTTGAAGTTTTCGAACAGGAAAGAGAGCGCCTCGCCTTCGTCCAGACCGGCTTCCCGAGCAAAAGCCCTGAGCTTGCGATAGCCGTCCTCGGTCATGGCGACCGGAAAGCGGCGGGTCAGGCGAAAGCGTTTTGGCATTGGGTCTCCTCCGAGAACCGGCTCCGGGGTGGGGCCCCGGAACCGGAAAGTGATCAGAAGTTGGCAGCCTCCAGCGCCATCACCGTGTCTGCGCCCGTTTGAATGCGCGACAGATGCAGTGCTGTGGCCGGCAGGCGGCGGGCCATGTAGAAACGGCCGGTGTTGATCTTGGTCTCGTAGAACTCTTTGTCCGAGGCTCCCCCGTCCAGCGCGTCTTGCGCGGCCTTGGCCATCTGCGCCCACATCAGGCCAAGGCAGACATGGCCGAACATGTGCATGAAGTCATATGAACCGGACAGTGCGTTGTTCGGGTTCTTCATGCCCTCTTGCATGAAATACATGCCAGCAGCCTGCAAATCCTTGGAAGCGGCTTTCAGCGGTTCGATGAAGGCCTTGTCATAAGCATCGTCTTTGCCGCCGTTTTCCTTGCAGAAGGTTTTGACCATGTCGAAGAAGGCCATGACGTGCTTGCCGCCATCCTGCGCCAATTTGCGGCCAACAAGGTCCAGCGCCTGAACGCCGTTGGCACCTTCGTAGATCATCGCGATGCGGGCGTCGCGGGTGTATTGCGACATGCCCCATTCCTCGATGTAGCCGTGGCCCCCGTAAACCTGCTGCGCCTGAACGGTCATGTCATAGCCCTGATCGGTCAGGAAGCCCTTGATCACCGGCGTCAGCAGCGAGATCAGCCCGTCCGCATCCTTGTCGCCCGAGCGGTGCGCCTTGTCGATCATGGTCGCGCCCCACAGGATGAACGCGCGTGCGCCTTCGGTGAAGCTTTTCTGGTCCATCAGGTTGCGGCGGATGTCCGGATGCACGATGAGCGGATCGGCCGGGCCATCGGGGTTCTTCACGCCGGTGACGTCGCGCCCCTGCAGGCGATCCTTGGCATACTCCAAGGCGTTCTGGAACGCGGCCTCGGCCTGCGACAGGCCTTGCATACCCACGCCCAGACGCGCTTCGTTCATCATTGTGAACATGGCGCGCATGCCTTTGTGTTCCTCGCCCAGCAGCCAGCCGGTCGCCTCGTCATAGTTCATGACACAGGTCGAGTTGCCGTGGATGCCCATCTTTTCCTCGATCTTGCCGACCGAGACACCGTTGCGCTCACCCGGTGTGCCGTCTTCGTTGACGATGAACTTGGGTACGATGAACAGCGACACGCCTTTGATACCTTCGGGGCCGCCGGGGATCTTGGCCAGCACCAGATGGATGATGTTGTCGGCCATGTCGTGGTCGCCGGACGAGATGAAAATCTTCTGGCCGGTAATCTTATAGCTGCCGTCGTCCTGCGGTTCCGCCTTGGTGCGCATCAGGCCCAGATCGGTGCCGCAATGCGGTTCCGTCAGGTTCATGGTGCCGGTCCATTCGCAGCTGACCATATTCGGCAGATAGGTGTTTTTCTGCTCTTCCGTGCCATGCGCCAGAATGGCCGAGGCGGCGCCGTGGGTCAGGCCCTGATACATCACAAACGCCTGGTTCGCGCCCGAGAACATCTCGCCCACCGCAGTACCGATCACATAGGGCATGTTCTGACCGCCATACTCTTCCGGCATGTCGAGGCCAGTCCAGCCGCCTTCCTTCATCTGCTCGAAGGCGTCCTTGAACCCGGTAGGGGTGTAGACGATGCCGTTTTCCAGCCGGCAACCTTCGCTGTCGCCGACCACGTTCAGCGGATGCAGAACGTTGGTGGCAACCTTGCCTGCTTCTTCCAGAACCGCGCCGGTAAATTCGGCCTCCAGTTCGCTATAGCCTGGAATATCGGATTCCGAGACTTTCAGCACATCGTGCAGAATGAACTGAGTGTCTTTGGTTGGCGCGTTGTAGACGGGCATTTGAAGCTCCCTTAAATTCAGATGTCCGGGGATTGAGCCGCAGGGGTTAACCGACGGCCCTTTTCTCGTTGTTGATTGAGGCGATGACTTTTTCGCCCCAGCGCAGCTGCTCTTTCAGATCGTCAATGGCTTGCGTCAGCTCCTCACGGCGGGCTTCCATGTCGGATAGACGTTCGCGTGCGATTTCAATCGTTCGGACCATCTGGGTCTTTTGTTGGTCACCCACATGGTACAGATCCAGCAATTGCCGGATCTCTTCCAGACTGAAGCCGAAACGCTTGCCGCGCAGGATCAGTTTCAGGCGCGCCCGGTCGCGTTTGGTGAACAGGCGTTTCTGGCCCTCGCGGATCGGAAACAAAAGTTCCTTTGCCTCGTAAAAACGCAAGGTGCGCGGCGTGACCTCGTAGGTCTCGCACATTTCACGGATGGTCATCAGGTCTTCGGTCATGGTTTCAGCACTCTCGTCACTGGCGTCTATCAAAGTCAGGTGCGCAGTCGATGCGCACGTTACAACACGTAGATGACGTTCACGTAATGCAAACGCTACGTCACATTGAAAGTTGACGTAGCATCCTTTCGCGTCAAGGTGCCTGATGTGCGGGTTTTGGGAATTGACGTAACGGAATTTCAGCCGAAGGCGCCGGGTATCTGGTGAGAAAACACAACCGTACGGCCCAGGGGCCGCAATGCCCGCGCGTTAGTCGTCAGAAAAAGAGGGTGGGTCAGCCCAGCAACTTGGCGGTCTGGTCACGCAGGCGCTGGAGCTCGTCCATCGCCTCATCCAGTTGCTGCCGCTGCTTCTGCAGTTCCGGCATCTGTCGGTCAGCCAGTTTTATGAACTCGGCCATCTGGGCCTGATTGCCCTGATCTTCGTAGATCAGCAGCCATTGGCGAATCTCTTCCAGCGAGAATCCAAACAGGCGTCCGCGCATGATTAGTTTCATCCGCGCGCATTCACGGGGGCCATAATACCGGCTGCGGCCTTCGCGTTCCGGCTGAAGCAGCTCGATATACTCGTAGTAACGCAAGGTGCGCTTGGTTACGTCGAACTCTTCGCACATCTCGTTTAATGACAAACGGTTGTCGGTCATTCTCGGCCTCCTGGGCCGCAAACTAGGCCGTCGTCACGGCAAGCGCAACAGGTGGTCTTGCTCTTTTGCAAGGCACAGGCTCATAAAGAAAGAAATCAAGGGGGACCCCACGACATGGTCGATAAAGTAGAAATTGCGCGCCGATTCATCGAGGCGATCCCGCACGCCAAGGCGCTGGGGCTGAAGCTGACCACAATCAGCGACGGTGAGGCCGCGATTTCGATGCCGTACAATGCCGATCTGATCGGAGACCCCAGAACCGGTGTCATCCATGGAGGTGCCGTGTTTGCCGCGTTGGACACCTGCTGCGGTGCGGCCGTCATGTGCCACCCGTCGGCGCCCGGAGGGACTGCCACGATTGATTTAAGGATCGACTACATGCGCGCCGCAACGCCGGGGCAGAACATCACCGCTCATGCCACCTGCTATCACATCACCCGCAATATCGCCTTCGTCCGGGCCACGGCGATGGACGAGAATCAGGACCTTCCCGTAGCAACCGCCGCGGGGTCCTTTACGGTGGAGGGTCTGTGATGGCGCGTCCCCGTCCCGAACCGATGCAGGTGGTCAAGCAACGCCGCGACGCGGCCCTGAACGCAATTGTCGAAGGGGTGCCGTATATCCGGTTCCTGAATATCACGTTTGACCGGCGCGGCGACGAACTGACCGGAGTGCTTAATTTCGATGACAAGCTGATTGGAAACCCCTTGCTGCCTGCCTTGCACGGTGGGGTCACCGCGGCGTTCCTTGAGGTCACCGCCGTCATCACACTGAGTTGGGAGTACTTCTTTCCCAAGATCGAAAGCGGAGAAATCGAGGCGGAAGAGCTGTTCAAGGCCGACTCGGTGCGCTTTCCCAAGACCGTCGATTTCACCGTGGATTACCTGCGTTCGGGCCTGCCGCGCGATGCGTATGCGCGGGCTTTTGTCAGCCGGTCCGGTCGGCGTTATGCCTCGGTTCGGGTCGAGGCTTGGCAGGACAATCACGCGCGTCCGATTGCGCAGGCGACCGGGCATTTCCTGATGCCGCAGTCCAAACCCAAAGCGGGGTAACTTATCGTGCAGACTGCTTCGGCACCTCTCACCCATAAACGGGTGCTGAAGATCGCGGTGCCGATCGTACTGTCCAATGCGACGGTACCCATTCTAGGTGCCGTCGATACAGGTGTCGTCGGCCAGATGGGGCAGGCGGCGCCCATCGGTGCCGTGGGCATGGGCGCGGTTATTCTGGCGACGATCTATTGGATCTTCGGCTTTTTGCGCATGGGGACGACGGGGCTGGCTGCGCAGGCGCGCGGGGCTGGGGATACCGCCGAGACCGGCGCCTTGCTGATGCGCGGGCTGCTGCTGGGCGGTGCGGCCGGGCTGTTCTTTATCCTGACGCAAATCTGGGTGTTCTGGGGCGCGTTCGCCCTGTCGCCCGCCAGCCCCGAGGTCGAGTCGCTGACGCGGGATTACCTGCAAATCCGCATCTGGGGCGCACCGGCTACGATTGCTATTTATGCGGTGACCGGCTGGCTGATCGCGGTCGAGCGGACACGCGGCGTGTTCCTGTTGCAGGTCTGGATGAACGGGCTGAATATCCTGCTGGACCTGTGGTTTGTGCTGGGGCTTGGCTGGGGCGTCGAAGGTGTCGCCATTGCCACGCTGATCGCCGAATGGACCGGGTTAGCGCTGGGCTTATGGCTGTGCCGCGATGCGTTTCAGGGCAACCAGTGGCGTGACTGGCCCCGGATATTCGATGCGGCCCGGCTGCGGCGGATGGTGCAGGTGAACACGGATATCATGATCCGTTCGGTCCTGCTGACCGGGGCGTTTACCACGTTTCTGTTCGTTGGCTCTGATCTGGGCGATGTGAACCTTGCAGCCAATCAGGTGCTGCTGCAATTCCTTGAAATCACCGCCTTTGCGCTGGATGGTTTTGCTTTCTCTGCCGAGGCCCTGGTCGGCAGCGCCGTGGGTGCGCGCGACCGGTATCAGGTGCGTCGCGCGTCGATCATGGCCTCGCAATGGGGTGTGGGCGGAGCGTTTGCGCTGGGCGCTGTGTTCTATCTGGCCGGACCGACCCTGATCGACCTGATGACCACCTCGCCCGAGGTGCGGCTGGCCGCGCGGGATTATCTGATCTGGGCCGCTCTGGCCCCGGCGATCGGGGTGGCGAGCTGGATGTTCGACGGCATCTATATCGGGGCCACATGGACCCGCGCCATGCGCAACGCGATGATTCAGTCGGTCGCGATCTATATCGTCGCGCTGTTCATTCTGGTACCGACGCTGGGCAATCACGGGCTGTGGGCCGCGCTGATGGTCTTGAACATCGCGCGCGGTATCACATTGGGCTGGCGTTATCCCCGGCTTGAGGCGCAGGTGGCTTAAAGCAGCGTCAGCAGGTTCTCGGGCGGACGTCCGATGACGGCCTTGTCGCCGGCAATAGCCAAGGGGCGCTCGATCAGGATCGGGTTCTCGGCCATGCCAGCGATCAGGTCATCTGCGGGCGTGTCCTTGGTCAGGCCCAGTTCCTTGAATCGCTTTTCTCCGGTCCGCATCATGTCGATGGCATCGATACCCGGCCGATCCAGTACCGCACGGATCTCATCCGCCGAGGGCGTATCCTCAAGGTATTTGCGCACTTCGACCTGCGCGCCGTTCTCTTCCAGCAGCGCCAGCCCGGCGCGGGATTTCGAACAGCGCGGGTTGTGCCAATATGTGATCACAGCCAGTTCTCTCTTTTACTTCCAACGGCTTGCGCGACAGAGTTGAACCCGCCCCGCGCCAGCAACTCATCCAGACCCTGCGCGATATCAGCGGCCAGTGAAATCCCGCCATAGACCAGCGCCGTGTAAAACTGCACGGCGGACGCTCCGGCGCAAATCTTGGCATAGGCTTGTTCCGCATTGCTGATGCCGCCCACGCCGATCAAGGGAATTTTCCCCTCGGTCAGTTGGCTGAGCCGCGCCAGAACCCGCGTCGATTTCTCGAACAGCGGGGCACCGGACAACCCGCCCATTTCGCCCTTATGGGCGCTGTGCAACCCGTCACGGGACAGGGTGGTGTTGGTGGCGATCACCGCATCCACACCGGTTTCCGAGGCAACCTCGGCGATGTCCTGCAATTCCGCCTCGGTCAGGTCAGGCGCGATCTTCAGGAAAATCGGGATCGGACGCGGCAGCGTGTTGCGCGTCTCAATGACACCACCCAGCAGCGCGCCAAGCGCCGCCTTGCCCTGCAGATCCCGCAGCTTCTCGGTGTTGGGGGACGAGACATTGACCGTCGCGAAATCCAGATGTGCGGCGCAATGGGCCAGCACTTTGGCAAAATCGCCGGGCCGGTCGTCGCTGTCCTTGTTCGCGCCGAGGTTCAGACCGATGACCGCGTCTTTGGGGCGGTTGGCGAGACGGCTTGCCATCACCTCCATGCCTTCGTTGTTGAAGCCAAAGCGGTTGATGGCGGCCTTGTCTTCGGACAGGCGGAACAGGCGGGGTTTTGGGTTGCCGGGCTGCGGGCGCGGAGTGACGGCGCCGACTTCGATGAACCCGAACCCGGTGCGGGACAGAGGGGTTAGCACCTCTCCGTTCTTGTCGAACCCTGCGGCCAAACCGACCGGGTTGGGCAGGTTCAGACCGGCCACCTGGGTTTTTAACCGGGGTGAGGTCACCGGTCCGGGCATCGGGGCCAGCCCGGCCTTCAATGCCTTGATCGACATGCCATGAGCGGTTTCGGGGTCCATCTTGTGCAGGACGGCAAGCCCCAGTTTCTCGGTCAGTTTCATCCGAAAGTCTCTCCACCTTTTGCCGGTGCGCAGCGGATCAGGCGCGAGGTTTCAACCGCCGCCTGCCGATGTATGACGGCTGTCTGGTAAACCGGGTCGGTCACCATCTCCAGGAACGCGTGTGCCGTTGGATAGCGGGCGATGAACACCTCGTCCCATGCCTCATCCTGCGGGCCGATCAGCGTGGTTTGATATGCGCCGCGCCACAGGATCGACGCGCCCAGCCGCGCGATGATCGGGGCGGTCTCGGCACCATAGTTGCGATAGGCCTGCGCGCCGGTCAGCCCGGCCTCTGCCAGTTCGTGCCCGGCGGGATAGGCGGCCTTGTCACGGAACTTCACCAGATTCAGCATCTCGATCGGGTGATCGCGGTCCAGTTCCTTGAACGCCTCGAACTGCGCGCGGTCGGGGTCGATGAACGCGGTCATGCCATCTCTGCCGGGAACTGGTGCACTTGCCCGTCAAAGGGCAGGGGGCGTGACCACACGATATCCGTCATGCGAATCTGACGGTAGAGATGCGGGAACAGGGCGCCGCCGCGCGACACCTCCCATTTCAGGTCCTCACCCATCGCCTCAGCGTCGCAGGCCAGTAGGGTCAGCCCCTCGACCCCGGCGAAATGCTTGGCTGCGGTCTCGGCGGCCTGTTCGGCGGTCGAGAAATGGACATAACCGTCGGATACATCAATCGGCGCGCCGTCCGAGGCACCCTGATTCTGCAAAACGGCCCATTCGTCGGCCCGGAAAATCTTGTAAATCAGCATGAGGTGGTGATGCCCCGCGCGACGGGCAGAATCAAGCCGGATTTCCCCCTTTGACTCTTCCCGCCGCCGGGCGCACCATCGCGTCAATCAATTACAGGGAGTATCAAAATGTTCACCCGTTTTCTGGCGTCAGTGGCTGTTCTGGGCCTGACCGCGGGCATGGCCGCGGCGGACTACAAGCTGACGATTCTGCACACCAACGATTTCCACGCCCGCTTTGAGCCGATCAACAAATATGACAGCGGATGCGATGCGGAAGACAATGCAGAAGGCAAGTGTTTTGGCGGATCGGCCCGTCTGGTAACGGCCGTGAATGAGGCACGCGGGCGGGCTGACAACTCGATCCTCGTCGATGGCGGAGATCAGTTTCAGGGCTCGTTGTTCTACACCTACTACAAGGGTCAGGTTGCGGCCGAGTTCATGAACAAGCTGGGCTATGATGCGATGACCGTGGGTAACCATGAATTCGATGACGGCCCCGAAGTGCTGCGGGGGTTCATCGACTCGGTGGATTTCCCGGTGCTGATGTCGAACGCGGATATCCGTGACGAAGAACTGCTGACCGACAAGATCAAGAAATCGACCGTCATTGAAGTGGGTGGAGAACAGATCGGTCTGATTGGTCTGACACCGGAAGACACGCATGAAATCTCCTCGCCTGGCCCAAACATCAGCTTCTCTGACCCGGCCCCCGCAGTGCAGGCCGAAGTGGACAGGTTGACCGGAGAGGGCGTAAACAAAATCATCGTTCTCAGCCATTCCGGCTATCGTGTGGACCAACGCGTAGCGCAGGAAACCAGTGGAGTGGACGTGATCGTAGGCGGCCATTCGAACACCTATCTGTCGAACGTGTCCGACAAGGCCGCAGGCCCGTACCCGACCGAGGTCAACGGTGTTCAGATCGTGCAGGCCTATGCCTATGGCAAGTTTCTGGGTGAGTTGAACGTAACCTTCGACGATGACGGCAACGTGGTCGAGGCGGTGGGCGAGCCGCTGATCATGGACAACACCGTGACCGAGGATCAGGCCGCCCTGGACCGTATCGCCGAGTTGGCCGTGCCGCTTGACGAAATTCGCAACAAAGTAGTGGCGAACGCCGCAGATGACATCGAAGGGGACCGGTCTGTCTGTCGTGTGCAGGAATGCGAGATGGGTAATCTGGTGGCCGACGCCATGCTGGCGCGTGTTGCCGATCAGGGCGTGCAGATCGCGATAGCAAACTCTGGCGGGTTGCGAGCCTCGATAGATTCCGGCGACATCACCATGGGTGAAGTGATGACGGTTCTGCCCTTTCAGAACACGCTTTCGACTTTTGAGCTGAGCGGGCAAGGTGTGATCGATGCCCTGGAAAGTGGTGTGAGCAAAGTGGACGAAGTCGACGGCCGGTTTCCGCAGGTGGCGGGCATTTCCTTCACATGGGACCCGGAAATTGCGCCCAATGAAGGCCGTGTCAGTGATGTAATGGTGGTCAAAGAGAATGGCGCTGAGCCGATTGATCCAACAGCGACATATTTGGTGGTGACGAATAACTACCTTCGCAATGGTGGGAATGGCTACACAATGTTCACGGGCGATGACAAGAACGCTTATGATTTTGGTCCTGATCTGGCCGACGTCGCGGCCGAGTACCTGGCCGAAAACGCGCCCTATCAGCCCTATCTGGACGGCCGCATCAAGCAGAAATAACCCTGCTCTGTAACAACAAAAAAGGCCGCATCACCCGATGCGGCCTTTGGTTTTCCGGCTTGCTCAGCCGAGGTCGTATTCCGGCCAAAGCGCCGGATCGAATCCGTCCAGCATCGGGCGCAGATGCTCGGACACGCTTTGCCAGCCCCCAACCGATTTGGTCGAGATCTTGTTGCGGACCTGGTCGATACTGGCCGTTCTAACCTGCTTGGTGTTTTCCTCGGGGCGCATCATTGTTTCGGTCCACCCGATACCGCAGAACGCGGCGACCTGCTGGCTGTAGGTTTGCGGGTCGGCCACAAGTTTTTCGTAAGGCACGGTCAGAATACGGTCTCCGAACACGGCATCCCAATGGGCCATGTAGCGGCGGTAAAGGTTGGCGGTATGTGCGATGGATTCCTGGTTCGATGCATAGTGCATACCCCCCGCAGGGAACCTGAGCTTCCATTTGGACAAGCCGACATCGCGCGGGTCGCGCAGCATGTTGATGATTCTTGCATTCGGGAAAGCGGACAGCAGAAATCCGACGCGTTGAAAATTGTGAGGCATCTTGTCAACAAAAGCGACCGATCCTGCGGGAATTGGCGGCATCAGTTTGCGGTACGCGCGCCCAAACTCGGCAGCCTCTTTTTCGCTGAAACTCCGGTCAGCCGTTTCATAGGCAAGCGACAAATCTGGCCCCAAGGTCAACTCTCCGCAACCTGCAATGTCGGGGGCTGCGCTCAACATCATCTCTATCAGCGTGGTGCCCGAGCGGGGTTGACCCACGACAAAAATGGGAACGGGTGTTTCGCTCAGGTCAGCTTGTGGTGCATCTTTTCCTTCCGGGAAAAGCTCGGTGATCGCGTGAAAACGCTTTTCGGCTTCGTCAAAATTGTAGGGATTGACGTCATGCTGCAGCGCATTGGCGCGTGCAAACTGCCGCATGGCTACACCCATACCTTCCGTTTTCGAGATCAGATGCGCCTTTGCGAATTCTAGCTCTGAAATATCGTTTTCACTGTTCGATATGGCCGTCTCGACTGCGTCCAGCAGATGCGCCGCGTCTTCGGACCTAGCCATTGTCGACATCTGTAGCAGAGACGCCGCGTGGCCGGGGTCGTCCGCCAAAATACGCTGCAAGATCTCTGTGGACCCGATTTTGTCGCCTTGCTGACGCAAGTTCAATGATTTCATAAAGGCGATCTTCTTGTCGTCAGGTGCAAGCTCATATGCACGGGCGACATCGTTCGAGTTTTCTTCGACAAAGCCGATTATTGAGTATGCCCGCGCCCGCCTTATCAAAAGGCTGACGTTATCAGGGTCGGCTTCCAGTCTTTTGCTAGAGTGTTCGACAATCACGCGCCAGTCGTTGCCTTTAAGGTAAATCTCGTCCAGAACCCGGTTCAACTCCTTGTTGTTGGGGAACTTCTCAAGCTTCTGTTCCGTGTATTCCAGGGCTTTTTCGATCTGACTGGTCTGCATCAGGGCATTGGCCAGGTTTTCCACGAATTGCGGATCTTCGGGCTTCATCCGGGACGCTTCGACGAAATGAGGTATGGATTTCTTGTATTGCTTCATCTCGGTCAGCACAAAGCCCGATATGGCGTGAAAGTCTGAATCCTTGGGGAATTTCTTGACGCCCAGCTGTGCCTTTTTCAGCGCCTGTTGCAGCTTGCCCGCATCCAGAGCAGCCACTGCCTTGCCTTTGAGGGTTTTCGCTGTTTGATTTTGCATGTGACCCCGTGACACCCTGTGCCTGTATGAAACGATTATTATTGATGGTTCATTACCCATGTGCGGACGGTTTGCAATAACCCTTGCCAATGACGCGATGGCACAGCTGTTTTCTGCACGCCCGGCGAACACGCCGCCTGCGGTGCCGAATTTCAACGTCTGTCCGACAAATCAGGTGCACGTGGTCCGCGCCGGCGAAGGCGGGCGCAGGCTGGACCCTCTGCGCTGGGGGTTTCTGCCGCATTGGTACAAGACCGAAACGGCCGGTCCCCTGCTGATCAATGCGCGGGCCGAGACGCTGGCCGAAAAGCCTGCGTTCCGCGCCGCCTGCCGTGAACGGCGGTGCCTGATCGTGGCGACCGGGTTTTACGAATGGACCAAGACTGAACGGGGCATGCGCCTGCCTTGGTATATCCGGCGTAAGGACAGAGCGCCGATCGCCTTTGCGGGGGTCTGGCAGGACTGGGGCGCTGACGAGGTCCGGCAAGGCACCTGTGCCATCGTGACGACGCCCGCCAACAAACACCTCAGCACCGTTCACCACCGGATGCCGCTGATCCTTGAACCTGACGACTGGCCTCTGTGGCTGGGCGAGGCCGGGAAGGGGGCCGCGCGCCTGATGCGGCCCGGCGCCGAGGATGTGCTGGACTTTTGCCGCGTTGACCCGGCGGTAAACTCGAACCGCGCCAGCGGGTCCGACCTGATCGAGCCGATCTCGGCCTGACGGTGTACCTTTTCAATGCGGGCTTTGCAGGATAGACCCTTGATATGGCTTTGAACTTCACCGACCTGCCCAGCCTTTATGCGCATGATTTCGATGCGGTGATCGATGTGCGAAGCCCGGCCGAGTTTGCCGAGGATCATCTGCCCGGCGCCATCAACCTGCCGGTTCTGGACAATGAAGAACGCGCCCGGGTGGGCACGATCTATGTGCAGGAAAGCCCCTTTCTGGCCCGCAAACTGGGCGCGGCGCTGGTGTTCCGCAACGCTGCCAATCACATCGAGCAAAGCCTGTCGCGTCACGAGGGCGGCTGGAAGCCTCTGGTCTATTGCTGGCGGGGCGGGCAGCGGTCGGGATCGTTTACCTGGATGTTGCAGCAGATCGGCTGGCGGGCCGAGGTGGTCGAGGGTGGATATCGCACCTATCGCCGCCTCGTGAACCGGTTTCTCTACGACGACCCGTTGCCGCATCGTCTGATCGCGTTGGACGGCTACACGGGCACCGCAAAGACCGACCTTCTGGCGCATCTGAAAACGCGCGGCGTTCAGGTTCTGGACCTTGAAGGTCTGGCCAATCATCGCGGCTCATTGCTGGGTGAGATGCCCGGCGGGCAGCCCAGCCAGAAAGCGTTTGAATCCGCTCTGGCCGCAGTATTGTGCGAGCTTGATCTGGCGCGCCCGGTTGCGGTCGAGGCAGAGTCGTCCAAGATCGGGACCCTGATCCTGCCGCCCAGCCTGTGGGCCGCTTTGCGCAGCGCGCCGCGTATTCAGGTTCAGGCCTCGATTGAGGCCCGCACTGCCTATCTGGCCCGCGCCTATGACGACATCCTGTCGGATGCCGAGCGGTTGCGGGACCGGCTTTCTCCGCTGCGGTTCCACCGGGGGCACGAGGTGGTGGATGGCTGGCTTGCCCTGATCGACGCTGGCGACAAACAGGGACTGACACGGGCGCTGATGGAGCAGCATTATGATCCGTCCTATGCCAAATCCAGCCGCGCCCGCACTGCCGAGGTTGTGGCGCGGGTCGATGCGGCCACGTTGGACGACGCGGGCCTGAACGAAATGGCCGTGCGCATCGAACGGATTCTGGATCAGGTTTGAAGCCGCAGGCCCGGCGTGTCGGACATGTGTCCGATGATGACTGCCGGATAACCCGCGTGCCTCAGCTTTTCGCATAGCCCCTGTACCTGGCCGGGTGCGACAGCGGCCAGCAGCCCTCCGGCAGTTTGCGGGTCGAACAACAGGTCAGCCTTGTCGCCAAACGGAAAGTCCGGGATGGTGGACCGGTTCTCGTCGAAAATCGTTGAGCGGACGCCCTGGGCGCTCAACTCCTGCGCGCCAGCCATCAGTGGAATTGCGTCCAGATCAAGGGAAGCGCCGCAGTCAGACGCCTCGCACATACCCAGCAGATGTCCGGCCAGACCAAAGCCCGTCACGTCAGTCATCGCATGGGCGCCTGCCAGAATGTGTGAGGCTACGCCCTGCGGCTGAACCATTTGCCGGAGGGCATCGACAACCCATTCGCCCCGAGCCTTGCCAGCCATTTCGGCCGCCATTAATACACCGCTGCCCAGGGGTTTGGTCAATATCAGCACGTCACCCGGGCGTGTACCCGACAGGGTAATCGGGTCATCCTTGCACAGGCCGGTCAGGGTGAAGCCGATGGTCATCTCATCGCCCATCGAGCTGTGGCCGCCGATGATCTCGGCCCCGGCGTCGCGCATGACCTCGGTTGCGGTGGCCATGATCTCGGCCATGGTCCGGTGCTGCAAGTCCGGCGACATGCGGGGCAGGATGATCGTTGCGGTTGCCGCTTGCGGGCTGGCGCCCATGGCCCAGATATCCCCCAGCGCGTGAACGGCGGCGATGCGGGTCATGAGCGCCGGGTCATTGGTGAAACCGCGCAGATGGTCCGAAGTCATCACCTGCCGCGCCCCACCTATTGTCAGCAAAGCTGCGTCGTCTCCGGGTAGGGGGGTGATGTCGGCGCGTGCTGGCACGGGCAGGTCGCTCAGCACAGCCCGCAGAGCGCTGCGCCCGACCTTTGCACCGCAGCCGCCGCACATGGGCTTGCCGCCCAGTGCTTCTTGCAGCCCCGCTGCGTGAAGGCGCGGCATTGAAGGGCGCGCTATGTCGGGCAGGTCGCGGAACCTGTTCATGAAACTCTGGTCGATATGGTTCTTCCAACGCCACATCAGCGGTCCACTGAATGAGGTGCCCAACCGCTCGGCCAGTGCGGATTTTCCGCCCAGTGAAATCAGTTTCAGGTAATCCTTCTGCGGCTTGTACCGCCGCATCCGTCCTGCCCCCAACGCGGCGCGCAGGTTATTGAACAGGATCGGAGCCTCTCGGACTGCATAAACCCCAGCCTTGGGGCGCGGGTCCTCCGACAAATGGGCACAATCCCCGGCGGCAAAGATCGCGGGGTCGCTGGATTGCAGGAACCCGTTTACGCGGATGTAGCCGTCCTGCAGATCAAGGCCTGTTTGGGTGATCCAGCCATAGGGGCGGGCGCCGGCGGCGCCGGTCACGAAGGTGGCCGGAATTTCGCGGCCATCACCCAGAACAATATGATCGGCCTCAATGCGGGAAATGGGCGTGTTTTCGTGCAGATCGACACACAGATCCGCCATTGCCTTGCGAATGGTCGCGCCCGCCTTTGGCTTTGTCGCCGTCAGGGCTTGTGCGTTATCGATCAATGTCACCTGCGCCGCACGGCCTTTGGCGCGCAGGGCATGGGCCATGGCCATCACCAGCTCAACCCCCGCCACGCCACCGCCGATCACAGCGACCGTGGCGGGGCCGGTGCCTTGCAGGTACGTGGCCCACCGCGCTGCGAAAGGCCCCAGGGGCTTGGCGGGGATCGCATGGTCGCCAAAACCGGGCAGGGCGGGCATGTCCGAGGTGATGCCCACATTGACCGAGGCCACATCGAACGCGACCGGAGGGCGATCAGGCACGTGAACCAGACGCCGATCAATGTCGATCCCTTCGACCGGGCCAAGGATGACGCGCGCATCGGCGAACCGGGCCAAGCGCACCAGATCGATATCCAGTTCACCACGCTCATAATGTCCCGCGACAAATCCGGGCAGCATTCCGGAATAGGGCGCAGTGGGGCCGGGGTTGATCACCGTCACCCGTGCGCCGGGCAGCGGGTTCATCCCCCATTTCTGCAGTACCAGCGCATGAGTATGCCCGCCGCCAATCAGAACCAGATCGCGGGTCAGGGGCAACGGAGGGTGATGCATGAGTTTTAGTTCGCCGTGTGTTCAGGAACGTCTTCGACCTGTTCGACCGCGTGGGTGGCCCAAAGCTCATCCTCGCCCGCGTCCGGCAGGTCGCTGGGCTTTTCATGGCGGTGAATGTGCCATTTGGCAATGAACAGGGCCGTGATCGGTGCGGTCAGGAACAGGAACAGGGTGATCAGCAGCTCATGCAGGGACAGTTTGCCCTCCAGCAATACCGAGTGGCAGATCGACGCCAGCAACACGCCACCTACACCCAGAGTGGTCGCCTTGGTGGGTGCGTGCAGGCGGGACATCGGGTCTTTCAGCTTGATCATCCCGAACGATCCGACAAAGCCGAAGATGCCCGAGATAATCAGGAAAAAGGCGATCAGAATTTCGAAAATGAACTCCATGTCGCCCTCACTCGATAATATTGCCGCGCAGCATAAAGCGCGCATAGGCCACGGTTGAAACAAAGCCGAGCATGGCGATGATCATGGCGGCCTCGAAGAATATCTCGGTTCCCAAGTGCAGCCCGTAAAGGATCATTAGCGCGATGGTGTTGATCACCATCGTATCCAACGCCAGAACGCGGGTACCGACGCCCTCGGCCGAGATGATCCGGTAAAGGCACAGCATGATGGCCGTTCCAAAACAGGCGAAGGCAAACCAGATCGCAACCTCGATCATTCGAAAATCTCCTTCAGGCGACGTTCATAGCGCTGTTTGATCTGATCGCGTACCGCGTCGGGATCGGGTGCGTCCAGGCAGTGAACCAGCAGGTTGTGCCCCTGCGCCGACAGGTCCGAGCTGACGGTGCCGGGGGTCATGGTGATGGTTCCGGCCAGAACGGTGATCGCCTCGGGCGTGCGCAGTTCCAGCGGGACGCAAATCCAGTTGGGTTGCCGGTCAGCATCGCGTTTGAACAGGATGATCTTTGCCACAGTGATATTGGCAATCACGATGTCCCACAGCACCACCAGCATGTATTCAACCACCATCGGCCAGTTCCGCAGCTTGGGGCGGTCGGGCCAGTAGGGCTGAGTGATGAACGGGATGATGATCCCAAGGATCAGGCCAAAGACCAGCGAGTTCAGCGAGGCTTTGTTGGCCAGCAGAACCCACACAATCGTCAGCAGGATGGTCAGATGCGGGTGCGGGAAAATCCGGTGCAGAAGTCTCATCATTCCTCTCCTCCCAGAACGGCCGAGATGTAGTGTTCAGGTGTGAACAACTGCTCGGCTGTTTTGCCAGCATAGGTCAGGGCCGGACCCGCGAACAGGGTCAGCATGACAAGGCCCAGCACCAGCCCGAAGACGGACGTGAAGGCCAACCCTGCGTTGGGTTCGGGCGCGGGTTGGGCGGGGGCTTCTTCTTCGGCTTCTGGCGTTGGGTTGTGTTGCGCGTCGTGGCTTTTCCAGAAGATCAGCGAGCCCGCGCGTGCCAGCCCGACGATGGTGACAAACGACCCGATCAGAACTACGGCCCAGATCGCGTTTGTATCCGGCGCGTCGCGGGATGCGTCCAGCACCAGCAGCTTGCCGATAAAGCCCGACAGCGGCGGCATCCCCGCCAGCGCGATGGCGCCGACAAAGAACAGGGCCGAGATCAGACCGCTCTGCGGCATCGGTGCCTTGGGTTCGATGGCGCCACCCCGGCGCTCCATCACCAGATCGGCGACTAGGAACAGCAGCGCGGTCGCAAGGGTCGAGTGATAGATGTAGTAGAGCGCCGCAGCGGTGGCGGTTTCCGTGAACAGCGAAATCGCAATCAACAGCGTGCCCATCGACGCAATGGCGCAAAAGGCGACCATCCGTGCGATGTGCTGCGTTCCCAGAATGCCGATAACTCCAACGCCCAGCGTCACCAGTGCGGCCGGTTGCAGCCATGCCCCCACAAGCCCCTGCGTTGCCTCGACATCCGGTCCGAAGCCCAGCGTATACATCCGCACGATCGAGTAGGCGCCGACCTTGGTCATGATGGCGAACAGCGCGGCCACGGGCAGGGGCGCGTTGGCATAACTGGCGGGCAGCCAGAAATGCAGCGGCAGCACGGCGGCCTTGATGCAGAATACCAGCAACAACAGCACCGCGCCGACGCGCAGCAGCGCCGTATCGTCGGCGGGCAGTTCCGCCACGCGCATTGCCATATCCGCCATGTTCAGCGTCCCGGTCACCGCATAAAGCGTCCCCAGCGCAAACAGGAACAGGGTCGAGCCAATCAGGTTATAGGCCACATACTGAACGCCAGCCTTCAGCCGCACCGCACCACCCCCATGCGTCATCAGGCCGTAAGATGCGATCAGCAGAACCTCGAAGAACACGAACAGGTTGAATGCGTCGCCGGTCAGGAAGGCGCCGCAGACCCCCATGAGCTGAAAATGGAACAGTGCGTGGAAGTGCTTGCCCCGGTCGTCCCAGCCTGACGCAATGGCGTAAAGCACTATGGGCAGGGCCAGCAGAGCGGTCAGCAGGACCATCATGGCCGACAGGCGGTCCAGTACCATCACGATGCCGAAGGGCGCAGGCCAGTTGCCCAGCTCGTAGACCTGAATATCGCCACCAGAGGCCTGCGCGGTGATGGTCAGGGCGATCCCCAACAGACCCACAACTCCGGCGACCGAGAAGATGCGCTGCAGGTCCAGGTGGTATCGCAGGACCATGATGATGAACGGGGCCAGGATCGCGGGCAGGACGATCGGCGCTACGATCCAGTGGTTCATGCGTCTTCTCCCGGCGCGTCCACGCTGTCCTGCGCGGTCATGTCGATATGGTCATCCTTCGAGGACAGATAGGCCGAAAGCGCGATCATCACGATCACCGCTGTCATCCCGAACGAGATCACGATGGCCGTCAGCACCAGCGCCTGTGGCAGCGGGTCGGTATAGGGCACCTCTTCGTATTTGTTCAAAACGGCGGGCGCATCCAGCGCCAGCCGCCCCGTGGCGAACAGAAACACGTTCACCGCATAGGTGATAAGTGACAGGCCCAGGATCACGGGGAATGTCCGGCGGCGCAGGATCAGGAAAATCCCGGCAGCGGTCAGAATGCCTACGGCTGAGGCTACGAGCGCTTCCATCAGGCCTGCTCCTTCTCTTGTTCTTCGCCCGGAGGATCGTCCCGCAGCGGGTTGATATCCATCGGGAATTCCTGTGCCATGCCCGGCTGCCACGCGAAGCGCGACAGGCTGTCCAGCGCCAGCATCACCGCGCCCAGAACCGCAAGGAACACGCCGGTGTCAAACAGGATGGCGGTGGCCCATTCGAACTCTTCCAACGGCGGCCAGTGGATATAGCCGAAGTCGCTGGTCAGGAACGGGCGTTCATTGAACCACGCGCCCAGACCGGTTGCGGCGGCGATCAGAACACCCCAGCCGATTGTGCCGTGGTAATAGAACCGCTGCCGTTCGATGGCCCATGTATAGCCGCTGGCCATGTATTGCATCAGATAGGCAATGGCCACGATCAGACCGGCGATGAACCCTCCCCCCGGCTGGTTATGTCCGCGGAAAAAGATGTAGGCACCAACCATCAGCGCAATTGGCATCATCACGCGGGTCGCCACCACCATCATCAGCGGATGCGAGTCCCCCGATTGCGGCCAATGCGGTTTGCGGTTCAGCAGATAGGCGCGGACGTTCGAACCCAGAACAGCCTCGGTCAGGGCAAAGATGATCAGGGCGGCGATACCCAGAACGATGATCTCGCCAAAGGTATCAAAGCCTCGGAAGTCCACCAGGATCACGTTGACCACGTTGGTACCGCCACCGCCTTTGTACGAGTTCGCCAGATGGAACTCGGAGATCGTCGGGAAGGCAAAGTCCCGCAGCATCAGCGCATAGATCAGCCCGCCGCTGCCAAGACCCGCAACAACCGAGATCGCTGCATCGCGCCAGCGCCGCGCGGCGCTGCTGTCCCACGGTGTATCCGTGGGCAGGAAGTTCAGCGACAGCAGCAGCAAGATCATCGTCACCACCTCAACCGAGATCTGCGTCAGCGCCAGATCCGGGGCCGAGAGATAGTTGAACGCCATTGAGACGATCAGGCCAACCACGCCGATCAGTACCAGCGACAGCAGGCGGTTGCGGTGGAACCACATGATCGCCAGCGTTGCGCCGACCAGACAAATCCAGCCGATGAACGGGATGATCTGTATCGGCAGGGGCTCGCGCGTTTCCGGACCAATCGTGCCGGTCGTATAGGCGTAATAGCCAAGCCCGACGGTGAACGCGATCAGGATGATCGCATAGCGGCTGATTACGCCGTTGTGCAGCGTATCGGTCACCCAGCGGCTTAGCGCGGTCAGAGCGCCGATCACGGCGTCAAAGATCGTCTTGGCCTCGGGGCGGGGCAGGGCGTTCCACAGCGCCTCTCCCCGCCGGTGCAGCGCCAGCAGGAACAGGCCGCCAAGCGTTGCCACAGCCGACATATACAGCGCGGGCGTGAACCCATGCCACAGTTTCAGCGAGTAATAGGGCAGTTTCTCACCACCGATCACGGCGCTGGACACAACCGCAACCAAAGGCCCGACGATCGCTGCCGATTGCAGCCCGATCAGCATCACCAGCACCACAAGGAAGGCCGGGGCCAGCCACAGCCCGACAGGTGGGTCATGCGGGTGATGCGGATAATCGGTGCGCTGGGGGCCAAGGAACACATGGCTGACGAAACGGAAGGAATAGGCCGCAGAAAACAGTGCGGCCAGCAGCGCCAACCCCGGCACCAGATAGTGCGAATGCAGCCATGTGGTGTGGACCGTTTCCTCCAGCATCATTTCTTTGGACAGGAAGCCGTTCAACGGCGGCAGGCCTGCCATGGATAGGGCGGCAATCGTGCCGATGGTAAAGGTGATCGGCATCAGCTGCCGCAACCCGCCCAGACGTTTGATATCGCGGGTTCCGGCCTCGTGATCGACGATCCCGGCGGTCATGAACAGCGCAGCCTTGAAGGTCGCGTGGTTGATGATGTGGAAAATGGCGGCCACGGCGGCAATCTTGGTGCCAAAGCCCAGCAGCATGGTCACCAGACCCAGATGCGATACCGTCGAAAACGCCAGCAGCGCCTTGAGGTCATCCTTGAACAGCGCGATGCAGGCGCCGATCAGCATGGTCACCAGACCTGTGGTTGCAACGATATAGAACCACGCATCGGTGCCCGCCAGAACCGGCCACATCCGCGCCATCAGGAACAGCCCGGCCTTCACCATCGTGGCCGAGTGCAGATAGGCCGACACCGGCGTTGGCGCGGCCATCGCGTGCGGCAGCCAGAAGTGGAACGGGAACTGCGCCGACTTGGTGAAACAGCCCAACAGAATCAGGATCAGCGCGGGCATGTAATAGGGCGAGGCCTGGATCAGCTCTTTGTTCTGGAGGATCACGCTCAGGTCATACGACCCCACGATATTGCCCAGGATCAGCATCCCCGCGATCATCGCCAACCCGCCGGAACCGGTCACGGCCAGCGCCATCCGCGCGCCTTGGCGGCCCTCGGGCAGGTGTTTCCAATATCCGATCAGCAGGAATGAGCTAAGCGATGTAAGCTCCCAGAAAATAAGCAGAAGAAGGATGTTGTCCGACAGAACGATTCCAACCATCGCGCCCTGAAACAGCAGCAGATAGGTGTAGAACTGCCCCATCGGGTCCTCGCGCGACAGGTAGAACCGCGCGTAGAGGATGATCAGCAGCCCGATCCCCAGGATCAGCAGGGCAAACAGGAACCCCAGACCGTCCAGCATGAAATTCGCATTCAGACCCAGAGCGGGTATCCACTCGAACCGGGCGGTCACAACCTCGCCGCGCATGACCGCAGGGATGTGGATCAACAGCCCCATAAGCGCCAGAAAGGTGGTCAAGCCCGCCGCCGAAGCTGCTGCGTTTCGTCCTGCCCGGATCAGAAGGGCTGGGAATACAGCTCCGAGGAAGGGAAGGGCCGCGATGAGGAATAGGGACAAGTGCGATACTCCGGTCTGAGCGGTCAAAAGTAGTCCTGATTTTGTAAGGATAATTTTCTGACTGTCCAGCTATTGCAAGTATTTCGCTGCATTCTAGGGGGATGAAACAGGCGGCTGGTCAGGTGCGGATTAATGACGCGAACTTGATCTGCGGGCCGAATTTCACCACAGCGCCGACCTAGCGAGTATGGTAAAAACGGCCTGTCTGCGCAGGAGGGCACTGTATGACAGAGACGGCAAACCGGACCCGAAGGTGGGTTTTGCTGGGCGGGGGCGCAGCCCTTGCCACCGGTTTCGCCGTTCGTGAATATCGCTTGATTCCCCCGGATTATGCGGGCGGCCAGCTGAATGTTGCGGACGCGTACGCGCAGGCACTGTCGGGCGATATCCTGCTGGTGGACATCCGTACTCCGCGGGAATGGCGGGCCACTGGTGTTGGCGAAGGGGCGTACCCTTTGGATATGCGCCGCGATGATTTCGAACAGGCGCTGGCGCACCTGACCGGCGGAGATCGCAGCGCCCCGGTCGCGTTGATCTGCGCCCGTGGGGTGCGGTCGGCTCGTCTGAGCAACCGGTTGACCGAAGCCGGGTTTACAAATGTCCTGGACGTCCCCGAGGGTATGTTGGGTTCTGCCGCGGGGCCGGGATGGGTGCGCGCCGGATTGCCTGTTCAACGCAAAACGGGAGAGACTGGATGATCCGTGAATTGACGCTGGCAACCGGGTTGACGCTGGCGGCGCAAGCTGGCCTTGCCGCGTGTGCTGATCAGGACGGTATGTGCGGAACCGCTTCGGGCGGCTATCACATCGAACTGCCCGAGGCGGACAACCCGCCGCTGGTGGTGTTTCTGCACGGCTATGGCGGCACGGCCACCGGCACGATGAAAAACCGCAGCATGGTCGAGCCCTTGTTGGCGCGGGGTTACGCTGTGATGGCGCCGGAAGGGTCCGAGCGCAATGGCCGCCAAAGCTGGAATTTCTTTCCGGGATGGGAGGGGCGCGATGAAGCGGCTTTTCTGACCGAGGTTGTTCAGGACGCCTCGGACCGGTTCGGGGTGGATACGGACCGGGTGGTGCTGGGCGGGTTTTCGGCGGGCGCGTTCATGGTCTATTACCTCGCCTGCGCCGCGCCGGAGACGTTTTCAGCCTATGTGCCTGTCTCGGGAGGGTTCTGGCGTCCGCACCCCGAGGCATGCGAAGGCCCGGTGCGGTTGTTTCACACCCATGGCTGGACCGACAACGTGGTGCCGCTGGAGGGGCGGCTGCTGGGCGGAGGCCGGTTCCATCAGGGTGACATCTTCGCCGGTCTGGAGATCTGGCGCGTTGCCAACGAGTGCGTCGACACCAAACCCAGCGGGTTCTCTACCACCGGTCAATTCATGCGACGCTATTGGACCGGATGCGCCGAAGGCAGTGCACTGGAACTTGCGCTATTTCCCGGCGGTCACGGAGTGCCCAAGGGTTGGGCGGACATGATGGTGGATTGGTACGAAGGTCTGCCCGGCGGTTGATTACTCCGCCGGGGTCATTGTGCCTTTGCCCTCAATCAAACGCTTTAGTTCTTTCCGATGGCGCCGGGCCGAACGGGTGATCGCGGGTTCGCGGAAATCCTCTCTCATCCCGACCATACGCCGTGCCGCACCAGCCGAGACACCGCTGAGCGCGGAAAGTGGGATGGCCAGCGCAAGGCTGATCGCGATCGGGGCCAGCCAGACCGAGACGAGGCCGGACAGGATGCCAACGCTCAGCGCGACGCCGCTGATGGTTTCCAGCGTGTGGCACAGGATAAGGGTGCGCAGGCTGTAGGTGCCGCCGTCGCGCGCCTGCGGGGACCAGCCCTTTTGGATGCCGAGCGCGGTGCGGAACACCGCAATCATCTGCTGCACCATCAGGATCGGGGCATAGAGGATCGACAGGATCACCTCGGCCAGGAAAGACGTCACGAATTTGGACCCACCGCCGAATTCCGCATAGCGCACGCCGCTCAAAGGTAGGGCCAGAACGCCCAGCACTTTGGGCGCCAGCAGCATCGCGTACATCACCAGAATGATCAGCACGTGGCGGGTTTCCGACATCTCGGGCCATTGCGGGAACATCGGGTTGTCGGGGCTGAAATAATGCAGGACCGAGGCGTCCTCACCCTGACCAATCAGTGCCCACATCACCAGCAGCGCAAACCACAGCGGCGACATCAGATACCCAACCGCACCGTGGAACATGTGAAAGCGCGACACGGCACGGAAGCCCGTCGAGCCCAGCAGTTTCAGGTGCTGCAGGTTGCCCTGGCACCAACGGCGGTCGCGCAGGGCGTGGTCGATCAGTGTGGGTGGAGTTTCTTCATAAGAACCACGAATCCGCGGCAGGAAGCGTACGCCCCAACCGGCGCGGCGCAGCAGGCCGGCCTCGACGAAATCGTGGCTCATGATCAGCTTTTCCTGACCGTTATAGGCCCGCAGCTTGGGCAGACCCGCGCTTGTGGCAAAGGCCCGGGTGCGGATGATCGCGTTGTGACCCCAATAGTTGCCTTCCTGCCCGCACCAGCGCGCAAGACCTTCGGCAAACGCAATTCCATAGACGCCATTGGCGAATTGCTGCATCCGGGCAAAGACTGACTGCGCGCCGATCAGTTGCGGGTAGCTTTGGATCAGGCCCGCACCGGGATCACGCGCCAGCGAATCCGTCAGTCGCAGAATGGCGCGCCCAGTCATCAGGCTGTCGGCATCCAGCACCAGCATCGCGTCCCAATCGGCGCCCCAGCGGCTGACCCAGTCGGCGATATTGCCAACCTTGCGGTCGGTGTTTTCCTCACGGCGACGGTAATACAGCTCCAGACCGGGGGCGAGGGTGGTGCGCAGCGCCTCGACACTGGCCTGTTCCTGCGCCGCGATCTCGGGGTCGCGGGTGTCGGACAGGATGAACATGGCATAGTGGTGCTGTCCGCCCCGCGCACGCAGGTCCTCGAGCATGGTGCGGGCGTTGCCCAGCACGTTCCACGGCACCTCGTTGTAAACCGGCGTCAGCAGCGCCACGCGCAGCGGCTGCGGGCGGGTTTCGCGTTTCGGCTGTTCCTGCCGCGACAGGGACACCATGCCCAGCAAAACGGTGCAAACCGTGAAAGAGATCCAGAAGAAGTTGAACGAGATCAGAGCCAGCAGGATGCCCTCGATCAGGTTGATCCCCTCGGCGCCGAACCAATCACTCATGACCCACAGCAGGCCCAGCGTAGCCGCCATGGCCGGAGAAAACGCCAGCGCGCGCCAGAACCCGGCCGAGGGGCGCTGACCCGCGGGGACCTGCGCATCCCGGAAATCCGCGCTGAAATCCTGCGCGGGCATGGCCAAAGGCGCCTCGGGGGGCATGATATGAAGGTCCTGGGTCATGTGGTCCAACGATAAAGCCAGACCTCAGAGGCCGGTTGTTTGTCTTTCAGCAACTGCGCGCGCAGTTCCACGTGGTTGCGGTCGCCCGGCTGGAATGAAAACGCCAGCCGCAGGCCACCGGTATCCGGGTTGCGCTGCAGCACACCCTCGGAGGTTTCGGCATGGGGCGAGTCGACAAAGATCGTCATCGCTTCGGGGTCGTCGAACAGCTCGCTTTCCTCAAAGTCGATGACGGCCAGTCGACCGTCGCCAAAGGTATTGTCGCCCATTGCCGTGTTGATCACGCGGGGCATCGGCGTGCGCTGCGGTTCCTCACCCCAGATCAGGCGATAGGACAGATCAACCTGGCTGCCGACGGCATAGGGTTCAGCCGGGCGCCAATACGCGACGATGTTGTCATAGATCTCCTGATCCGCCGGAATTTCGACCAGAGTGACGGCTCCTTTGCCCCAATCGCCATTGGGTTCGACCCAAAGGCCGGGGCGTTTGTGGTAATTCGCCTCAAGATCGGCGTAGTCCGAGAACTCACGCTTGCGCTGCATCAGGCCAAACCCGCGTGGGTTCATGTCGACGAAGGACGAGAATTGCAGCCGCGTGGGGTTGGCCAGCGGCCGCCACAGCACCTCTCCGGCGCCGTTGCGGATCAGCAGGCCATCGCTGTCGTGGACAGCAGGGCGGAAATCGTCGAACCGGCTGTGATTGGTCTGGTCGAACAGGAACATTGACGTACCCGGCGCGATGCCGACATGGGTCAGCTCTTCGCGCGGGAACAGGGTGGCTTCGATATCCATCACGCAATCCGCACCGGCTGTGACGTTGAAGCGATAGGCACCGGTCACGCTGGGGCTGTCCATCAGCGCGTGGACGACCATGTCGCGCTGACCGGGTTTCGGGCGTTCCAGCCAAAAGCGGATGAACTCGGGAAACTCCTCACCATCCGGGTCGCCGGTTTTCAGCGCCAGTCCGCGGGCGGACAGGCCGTAGACCTCGTGCAGGCCGATGGCGCGGAAATAGCTGGCCCCTTGCCAGACGCAGAACTCGTCGGTCTTGCCGGGGCGGTGCATTTCCGTGCGCAGGCGCAGGCCGGAAAAGCCCAGCGTGTCGTCGACCGGCAGTTCCGGCACATCCTCGGATTTGTCGAACATGCCAAGGTCAAAGGCGACCGGCGCGGCCATGCCGTTTTCGACCGTCATCACTTTAACCGTGCGCGGGAAGTACAAGCCGGGCGTAAAGAAATCGACGTTGAAAGGCGTCTCGGTCTCATACCAAAGCGCGCGGTCCAGACGGAACCGGATCGAGCGGTACTGCTGATATGTCAGGTCCTGCCATTCCTGCGGCACCATCTCGCGTTCGGCATAAGGCTGGCTGGCCAATTCCCGGGCCATCGCGATGACGTCATTGCGGTCAAACGGGGTTTCCCCGCCCGTGGCAAAGGTGGCCGGCGCAAAGGCAAGCGCCGAAGTCGAGGCCAGAAATGCGCGACGTGTAAAATTCATTTTTTCGACTTCCAGGGTTGTGACTTGAACCAAGCGGCCATGTAAGCAACGCCGATGATCATGGCAAAGCCAATCATGTTTGCGATGAACACACTGGCAACATCCCGCCCACTCAGGTCCAGTCCGACGCCGATAAGCCGTGCTGCTGCCATGGAAAATACGAACACTGCCAGCGATTGCTGCCCGACCTTGGTGATCACGGTCAGCAGGAATTGCCAGACTTTGGCCGCAGCGCCGTGTCCGGTGGCGATCAGGCGGTGGCCGTGCTCACCTGCGATGACCCAGCCCAGATAGGCCAGCGACAGGAAGTGCAGGTAACGGAACAGGCCAAAGTCGGTCTTGTCGCGGAGTTCCTTGGTGACCGGCCAGACCTTGCGGATTTCCTCAGCCAGATCGGGGGCTGCCGCGTTGATCCAGGTGAACACTTTCCACGAACCGAACGGCATCGAGAAGATCAGGAACAGCGCCGCCGCCCAGATCAGCGTTTTCGACACCGGAGGCGCCGGTATCCAGCCGCGCATAAAGGCAAAGCCGGTGAAGAACAGTAGCTGCCAGCCGAAGGGGTTGAAGAACCACTGACGGTCCGACCACGGTTCGGCCGGCAGGTCCAGAACGTCGGTCTGTGCCACCAGCCACAGCGTGACCGAGGCCAGGGCAACCGCCCAAAAGCCGATCCGCGACAGGCCCATGACCAGCGGCATCATCGCCAGAACCACCAGATACATCGGCAGGATGTCGAAATAATTCGGCACATAAGTCAGCGTGAACATCCCGACGATCTGCGGTGCCGGGTCGTTGAAGAAGTGTTGCAGGTTCAGTGACGAGATATAGCTTTTCTCGAACAGCCCGCTTTGATCCAGCGCTGCCATGGTCATGGCAACAAAGAAGAACAGCGCGATATGCGCCCAGTAAACCTGCCAGATGCGGAAGCAGACACGGGCCGTGCCCATCCACCAACCCTTGCGCAGGAACGCCCCGCCGAATGCGATGGCCGAGGCCATGCCCGAGCAGAACACGAAAATTTCGGTCGCGTCCGAAAACCCGAACCGGGCCGGTATCCACTTGGCCCATGGGTCGTTGGGGATATGCGCGATCAAGATGATGAACATCGCGATGCCGCGATAGAAATCCAGCCGCGGGTCGCGCGTGCGCGCAGGGGCGGCCGTCGAGGCCACCACAGGCGCAAAATCAGAAGCGGGCGAAGCTGTCGCCATACGTATTCTGTCCTTCTTGGTCTTTTTTTGTTTTGTTATTCAGCCGGGACGCTTTGTGCGTCTCGGTCATCGCGGGCCGCGTCGATCAATGCGCGGCGCGCCAGAGCGTAATTGTCCTCGCCCCCGGCGCGCTTGGCGCGGCGATCGTCCAGAATGCGCTCGACAGCATCCAGACGGCCCGCGCGCAGGCCGGAATCAATTGTGATGCGCTCGAATACATCACGTTGGGCGTGGCTGCCCCCTGCCAGTTGCATACCACTGCGCGCGTTCGATAAAAAGTCGAATGCGGCACCGTAGAGGCCTTCGCCAAAGGCCTCAAGCCCCTTGGCGGCTGCAATGCCCGGATCGGACATGCGGATCGGGGTGTCCCCCTGATTGCGCTGCGCATCCTTTTGGATGCGCTGCAACATCTTGTTGGTCGCGTCGTTGCGGTTGTCGCCGGTCAGGGCCAGAAGATAGTGCAGGTCGGCAAAGATCAGACAGCCATCCTCGGTCCGGGCGGCGCTGAGATCGGCCAGCTCTTCCCAACGATTGCCGACATCAATGCCCTCCAGCTCCATCCGCGACAGCAGCGAAGTAGCGTTCGAGATATCGCGGTAATCGTCGGTTTTGTCCTGACGGATATAGTTGTCATACAGCTCCATCACCTGATCGACCTGACCCAGGTCCAGATGCATCAGCGCCTTGTGCCACCAGACGTGATAGCGGAAGTTGTTGCAGTGGGTCCAGGCGTCCTCGCGCCCGGCCAGCCAGTCCAGGCCCAGCTGCGCATTGCCTGTCATTTCATGTACATGGGCCACCGCGTGCAGACCCCAGGCGTCGTCCGATACCATCCACAGCGCCTGGCGTCCCGCAATCTCGGCCTTTTCATAGGCGCCGGTTTCCTCCAGCGCGAAGGAATGGCAGCCCAGCAGATAGCCGCGTCCGGGATGATCGGGCGCATAGGCGGGCATCACCCGTTCGATCGAGCGGCGCATTCCGGCCGGGTCGCCCAGAACGAATCGGGTCGCGTGGCTGAGCTTCATTGCCAGCGTGTCCTGCGGATGGGCGCGCAGAATCTCTTCGAATTTCTGGATGGCCTGCGAGGGCAGGTCGGCCAGATACAAACCCAGCGCGTCGATATACAATTGTTCGCGCGCGGAAACCGGCTGCCGCTCTGCCGCGGCATTTGCGTCTGCCAGGGCCTCGACCGCAACCGCCGTCATCTCACGCCGGCCCAGCAGAACCATGAACAGACCTTTGATCGCGTGACCCAGGGCAAAGTCGGGCTCAAGCTCAAGCACTTTGCCCAAATGCTGCGGGGTGCTGGCCGAATGCGCCATGAAGCCAAGCAGAACACCATTCCACGCCTCGACGCTTGCGGGCTGGCTCAGGGTATTCATCTGTCCGAAAACATCTTGTTTCATGCGTGTGATCCGATCCAATTATGAATTTCTACAATATTCGATTTAGCAGAGACTTTGGCGGCGTCGTAACAGTATCGCCGCTGCTCTCGAATTGGTGAAATGCCGTGTGTGGAAAACGTGAAAAAAACCGCCGATTCAACGGCATGTTTCAGCAACTTGCCGCCGAAATAGGCGCCGTGTTTCAATCTTCGAATGGATTTTCAGCGTTCAGAACAGCCTGAGTGTCCGCGCCAAACACCGGCGGAGCACTGCGATATGTTACAGGCGTGCGGGACAGTTTCAGCGGATTCCCGATCAATTTCACCTCGCCAGGTGCGGCCTGCATGGCGATCTGCATCTGCCGCGCGGCGACCTGTTTCGTGGCGAAAACCTGACCCAGCGTCTGCACCGGGCCGACCGGCACTTTGCGGGTTTCAAGCTCGGCGATAACTGTTGCAGTGGCGTGGTTCTGCACCGCCGGGCGCAGCACCGCGTTCAGGGCGTCCCGGTTTTCCAGCCGCGCCGGGTTGGTGGCAAAGCGCGGATCGTCGCCAAGCTCCGGGTGACCGATGAACTCGCAAAAGCGGCGGAACTGGCCGTCATTTCCTACAGCCAGAATGACGTGACCATCGGCGGTTTCGTAGACGTCATAGGGCACGATATTGGGGTGACCGTTGCCGCGCCGTTGGGGCACGTCGCCCGAGGTCAGGTAATTCACACCCTCATTGATCAGCCACGACACCTGCGTATCGACCAGCGCCAGATCGATCTGCTGGCCTTCACCGGTCTGATCGCGGTGGCGCAGCGCGGCCAGAATGCCGACCGTCGCGTACATTCCGCACATCACGTCAGAGATGCCCACGCCCACCTTCATCGGGGCCCCTTCAGGATCGCCGGTCAGCGACATGATCCCGCCATAGCCCTGCGCCATCAAATCGTAGCCGGGCTTGGACGCGTTCGGCCCGGTCTGGCCGTAGCCCGAGATCGAGCAATAGACGAGGCTGGGAAATTCTGGCGACAGGGTTGCGTAGTCCAGCCCGTATTTTGCCAAACCACCGGGTTTGAAATTCTCGATCAGGATATCCGCGTGCGCGGCCAGCCGCTTGATCTGCGCCTGACCCTCGGGCGTTGTGATGTCGATGGCCACCGATTTCTTGTTACGGTTGGTCGACATGAAATAAGCGCTCAGGTCCGAGCGGTTGCCGTCTGCGTCCTCAACATAAGGAGGACCCCATTGCCGCGTGTCATCCCCGCCCGTCGCCGGGTTTTCGATCTTGATGACGCTGGCACCCAAATCGCCCAGCAACTGCGTGCAGGTCGGCCCGGCCAGAATACGGGACAGGTCCAGCACTTTGACGCCCTTCAGCGGTCCCTCAGATGCGGCCATCATATCCTCCACGATCAATCTCGGCAGCGATCACGGTGAATGTGTCGGCCTTGGCGGCTGCATTCAACGCGGCGCGCAATTCTTCCCGGTTGCGCACGGTGTGGCCGTTGCCGCCAAAGGCGCGGCCCATGGCGGCAAAGTCGTGGCGGTCGAAATCGACGCCCTTATTGCCCATCTGCCGCTGCCGCTGTTTCAACTCGATCAACGCAAGACTGGCATCGACAAAGACCAGAAAGATCGGGTTGCCGCCCATTTCGGCGGCGGTCGACAACTCTCCGGCGACCATAAGGAACCCGGCATCGCCTGAAAAGCTGATCACCGGGCGGTCCGGCTCGGCCAGTTTCAGGCCAATTGCCATCGGCACCGCGCAGCCCATGGTGCACAGCGCCGAGGATTGGATCAGCCCGCGTTCTTCATGGCAATCCCACATCTGGCTCAGAAGGATGCGATGCGCGCCGCTGTCGGCGGTCGCCAGCGTTTCGGCGGGCAGGGTGGCGCGGGTCTCGGCGATCACGGCGGCAGGGCCCCAGTCGTCATCGGTGGGGAAGGCCTGCGCCAAGGCGGCCTTGACCTGCGCGGGCTCACCACCCGGCCATGTTGCGCGCGCGGGGTTGCCTTTGGCGATGGATTCCAGCGTGGCACCCGTATGGGCGACCAGATGCAGCCCGGCCTGATGCATGTAGTGGTCATTGACCACGGCAGAGATATCGATGACGCGCTTTTCCTCGGGATCCCAGATCTCGCGCCAGCCGGGGCGCATCTCGATCGGGTCATAACCCAGACACAGCACCAGATCGGATTGTTCAACCAGCGGCACCAGATGCTTGTCGGCCAGCGGTGACAGACCCGCGCCGCAAAGGCACAGGGGGTGATCCTCGGGCACCACACCCTTGGCCTTGTAGGTGGTCACGAACGGAATACTGAAATGCTCCAGAAACGCCTGCACCACATTGCGCGAGTCGTCATAGAGCACGTCCAGACCCACGACTGCGATGGGCCGTTCGGCCTCGGCCACCCAGCGGCGGGCTTTTTCAACGCAATTCCCCTCGGGCGCGACGGCGGCGGGTTTGGTGAGGCGACGGCGTTTCACTCCGGATACGCGCGTATCCGCGACCGAGATCGGCACATCGATATGCACCGGACCGGGGCGCGGCTGGTTGGCCAGCGACACCGCCTTGTCGGCCACAATATCCGCGCCTTGCGCGGTCAGGGTGAACGTCCCTTTGGTGATCGAGCGATAGACTTGCGCATGATCCATGACCTGATGGGTATAGGTCAGCGCCTCATCCGCATCGACGCAGCCTGTCAGTACGATCATCGGCACCCGGTCCTGCAGCGCGTTGGCGACCACGTTGATCCCGTTCATCGCACCGGGGCCCAGGGTCGCCACCAGAATCGCAGGTGCACCGTCGCGGTGATGTACGGCCTCAGCCATGAACCCGGCGGCGTTTTCGTGTTTGGTCAGGTGAAAGGTGATCCCGGCCTGCTCCAGCGCATCCACCAGCGTCAGAACTTCTCCGCCCGGCATGCCAAAGGCGTGGCGGCATCCGGCCTCGTAGAGACGTTGGGCCAAAAGGTCAGCCGCGCGGGGGGACAGGTCCTGCATCAGTCAAGCTCCGAAATCGTGTTTCACAGGAGATTGCGGAGGACGCGCCCGGACGCAAGCGGGTTCACGTCAGTGTGACTATTTGACTGCGGTTTCCGCCACCGCCTGAAACTTTGTGTCCAGTTCGGCGGCAATGTCGCTCAGCGGCTCGCCGCCTTCATACACATAGGGTGCGAACACGAAACTGGGCGTTTTGTAAGACAGGGTGGCGGTGCCATCGTCATTTTCCGTGACATAGAACCGGATCGGGGCCTCGATCATCGCTCGAACCGAGGTTTCCAGAACGCGGACCGCGTAGTCGTTGTTAAAGGCCCCGATCACCAGATTGCCAGGAATGATGATGCCTCGCGCCGCCGCTGCCTTGGTTGGCCCGGCCTGTGTGACCACGATCAACCCGTTTTCTTTCACCGCAGCCTTGGTGTCGGCCACGAGGTCTTCATAGCTTTTGTCCGTCGGATAAACCGCCCATCCGGACAGGGGTTCTTCGGCCCAGGCAGGCACGACCAAACAGCAAAGCAGAGCCCATAGAACGCGCATTCTTGACACCTCCATCACCACGATTGGCTTTATTGATGACAGAGAACCGGGTGTGGTGCACTCACAATCCTGTGCGTTTTTGCAGCAGATAGATATCCATGATCCAGCCATGATCGGCACGTGCGCGGGCGCGGGTGTCCAGAATCTGCTGCGCCACTTCAGCCATGGGACCCTTGATCAGAAGTTCTTCCTTCATGCCCACATAGGCGCCCCACCAGATGTCATAGTCCTGCATCTCAAGGCTTTGGAACGAGCATTCACCGTCCAGCATAACCGCCACTTTCGAGGCGTTTACCGGCCAACCCTCATCCCGGATACGCCGGCCAGTGGTGACAACATAAGGCGCGCCCAGATCGTTGATCGGAATCGCGTGGGCCGCTGTCAGCGCCTGCAGCGCTGTGATGCCCGGTACCACGCGGGTTTTCGGCTGAGGATTCAGTCGCGAGGCGATCCGCAGCGAGCTGTCATAAAGCGACGGGTCGCCCCAGATCAGCAAGGCCACATGTTGCGCCTCTGGGTGGGCTTGGATCGCCGCGTGCCAGCGCAGGGCAATCGCGTCGTGCCATTCGTCCACGCCACGCAGGTAACCATCGTCCGAACGGCGCTTGGGAATGTCAAAGTATGCAATCCGGGGCGGCGTGTCGGTCACGGCCCCGATGATCTCTTCGCGCAGCCCGGCCAGATCGGCCTTGTTCTCACCTTTGCGGGGGATCAGGATCAGGTCGGCATCGCGGATCGCCTGCGCGCCCTGAAAGGTCACGTGATCCGGGTTGCCGGTGCCAATGCCGATCAGGGTCAGGTCAAACATCTTCAAACTCTGCCAGCGGGCCATAAAGGATCAGCGCCGGGGCGTTGCCGACCTCGTTTGCCAGTTTTTCCGACAATGCGCCGATGGTCGCTCGATGCAGTTTCTGGTCAGGGGTCGAAACAGATTCAGCCATCAACGCGGGCGTGTCCAATGGCAGGCCATGCCCGTGCAAGGTCTTTACCAACAGGGGGAACGTCCGCTTGCCCATGAACACTACGGTTGTCGCATCCGGATCGGCCAGCGCGGGCAGGTTCAGGTCTTCGGGCAGTTGGCCGCTGACATCATGGCCAGTGACGAATTGCACCCGGCGGGCCGTCAGGCGCCGCGTCAGCGGAATGCCTGCCGCTGCCGCTGCGGCCACGGCCGAGGGGATGCCGGGGATGATCTCGTAGTCTATCCCGGCTTCACGCAGGGCGACCAGTTCTTCCTCGAGCCGACCGAACAACCCACCATCGCCGGATTTCAACCGCACCACGCGGGCGCCGGTCTTGGCATAATCCACCAGCAGACGGCTGACATGGTCCTGCTTGGGCGAAGGCCGACCTGCGCGTTTGCCCACGCCCACCAGGTCCGAATCCTTGCGCGCGTGCTCCAGAATCGGGCCGCTGCTCAGGTCGTCAAACAGAACTGCATCGGCCTTTTGCATCCGGTCGACCGCTTTCAGCGTCAGAAGTTCCGGATCACCGGGGCCAGAGCCGATAAAGGAAACGAAACCGCTCATGCCGTGGCCTCCGCAATCAGGTGAAAGAATGTGCCGGTGACGTTGCCACGCACCGATCCGGTCTGCGGACCCTCGGACCCCTCGGCGTCAAAGACCCGCGCCAGCGGCGCATCCGGTTGCTCGACAATCGAGGAATAGTGGAACTCATGCCCGCGCAGAGCCGCACCGGACGCATAGCCGGGCATCGGCGACAAGAGTTCCGCCTTGCGATAGCCAAGGTTGAACTTGCGCTTCTCATACGAGGTCACCAGCCCCAACAGGCCAGCCATCTGGTGCTGAACCCCTTCTTTGTCGATCAGAGCCTGACCCAGCGCCATATACCCGCCGCATTCTCCGTGAACGGGTTTGGTTTCGGCGTGTTTGCGCAGCCCGTTCCGGAATGTCTCTGCCGCGGCCAGCGTACCGGCGTGCAACTCGGGGTATCCACCGGGCAACCAAATCAGATCGGCATCCTCTGCCGGGGCTTCATTCGCCAGCGGTGAAAACGGCAGAATCTCGGCTCCTGCGGCGCGCCAGCCTTCCAGCAAATGAGGATAGGTAAAGGAAAACGCGGCATCTCGGGCCAGCGCGATCCGTTGCGCCGGAGGGCGCGGCAGCGCGGCTGACGATGGTCCCTTCGGGCCTGAGGAAGCCGCTGCCTTGATCGCCTCCAGATCCACATGTTCGCGCAGAAACGCCGCGTAACCGGCAATCGCGCTTTCCAGATCGGGGTGCTCGATCGCCTGAATCAGGCCCAGATGGCGTTCCGGCAGGGTCAGGTCTCCACGGCGGGGCAACACACCCAGAACCGGCAGGCCCGCACGCTCCATCCCCAGCCGCGTCAGGCGTTCATGCCGGGGGCTGGCGCAGCGGTTCAGGATTACGCCTGCGAACGGCAGATCCGGGTTATACATCCGGAACCCCAGCGCCGTGGCCGCAGCCGATTGCGCCTGACCACCAACATCCAGCACCAGAACTACGGGCCATCCCATCCGCAGCGCGGTCTCGGCGCTCGACCCGTGGCCTAGCTCTCCGGGCTTGGCGACGCCGTCAAACAGCCCCATCGAGCCCTCGGCGACCACGATATCAGCCCCTTCGGCCTGCGCCGAAATGGCGCCTAGCAAAGGATCACCCATCGCCCAACTGTCGAGGTTGAACGAGGCCCGCCCCGCTGCCGCGTGGTGGAAGGCCGGGTCGATATAGTCCGGTCCGCTCTTGAACGGCTGAACATTCAACCCATCCTCGGCCAACGCCCGCAACAGGCCCAGCATGACAGTGGTTTTGCCCGTGCCCGAAGAGGGTGCAGAAATCAAAAGACCCGGAGGGTTAGTCATCACCGTGGCTCCAGCTCGACCACGGGCTGTCGGCGCTTTGCGGGCGATACCGGCGGTCGTAGTCCTTGGAATACAGGCAGCTTTCGTCAAAGCCTTCACCGGCCAGCGCAGGCCCGACCATGATCAGGGCAGTGCGCGAGATGCTCTCGTCCAGCGATTCTTTCAGCGTGGCCAATGTGGCGCGGATGATCCGCTCATCCGGCCAACTAGCACGGTAGACCACAGCCACCGGGCACTCCGCGCCATAGGCCGGAGTCAGGTCGGCGATCACCTTGTCCAGATTGCCGATTGACAGGTGGATCGCCAGCGTCGCCCCGGTGCGGGCGAAGTTTTCCAGCGTTTCGCCCTCGGGCATAGATGACGCGCGTCCGGGCGTCCGGGTCAGAACCACCGATTGCGCCAGTCCGGGCAGGGTCAGTTCAGTTCCCAGCGAAGCTGCGGCAGCGGCGAATGAGGGAACACCGGGTGTCACGCTGACCGGGATGCCCATCTCTTTAAGACGGCGGATCTGCTCGCCCATCGCCGACCAAACCGACAGATCACCGGAATGCAACCGGGCCACATCCTGACCGGCCTTATGTGCGGTCTCGATCTCGGCCATGATCTGGTCCAGATCCATCGGCGCGGTGTTGATAATTTTTGCGCCCTCGGGGCAGTGGCCCAGGATTTCCTCGGGCACCAGCGATCCGGCATAAAGGCACACGGGGCACGAGGCGATGATGTTGCGCCCACGCAGAGTCAGCAGGTCGGCAGCGCCCGGTCCGGCACCGATGAAATGAACAGTCATGATTGTCCTCCGATGGCGACGGCGCAGGTGGCGAGCCGGTCGTCCGAAATGTGTCTGGGTGAGGTCAGCCGCGCGCCGGGACCGGCGGCGGCAAGGGCAGATGCTTCGGCCACGCTGCCGGTGCCATAACTGGCGCGGCTGCGGTTCGAGCAGGTGAGCGTGCGCTGTCCGGCCAGATCGGCGGGTGCGATGAAATGCAAGGGCAGGGCGGTGGACGCCGCGAATTGGGTCAGGGCGGCGTGACCGTCTTTGTCGGCGACAGTGGCCAGCGCGTCGATGGCCTGACCCGCGCTGGCCCGATTGAAGGCTGCGCGCAGGCTGTCCACTGTGGCCGTCGATGAAAACCCCAAACCAGCAACGATCATAGTGTGACGCTCCATTGCACGACCGGGTAGGCGGATTTCCAGCCTCGTCGAGGACCCAGCGGAGCGGCTTGCGCCAGCTCGATCCGCAGAAGTTCGCCGCCAATTTCCTCTTGCCATTGTGCGAGAAGGATTTCGCTTTCCAAAGTCACTGCGTTGGCGACCAATCGAGTACTTGTGGGCAGCGTGTCGTACAGCCATTCAAGTAACGTGTAGCTGAGGCCCCCGCCGATGAAGACGACTTCCGGCAGGGCCAAACCATCCAGCGCATCCGGGGCGGTGCCATGTACCACGTCCAGCCGGTCCTGTCCCAGCGCATCGGCGTTGCGGCGAATACGCTCGGCGCGATCTGCGCGGGGTTCGATGGTGGTGGCCGTCAGGGACGGGTCGCACATCAGCCACTCGATACTGATCGAGCCAGTGCCGCCGCCGATATCCCAAAGATGCTCGCCCCGCTGTGGTGCCAGCGCCGACAGCGTCAGCGCCCGCACCGGGCGCTTGGTGATCTGGCCATCGGTTTCAAAAATCTCGTCCGGCTTGCCCGAGGCTTTGGGGAAAGCCCGCCCTTGACCTGCAACCTCAAGCCCGACGCAGACGGGGTGGTCGAAACTGCCCAGCAGCGCCTCGGTCAGTGACACGCTGCGCGACCGTTCGCGAGGCCCGCCGAGGGCCTCCATCACGTGCAGGGCACTGTCTGCAAATCCGGTCTCGGTCAGGAAGGTCGCCAGCTCTGCAACCGCAGCGCCGTTACGCAGCAACAGGATGGCGCGCAGGCCGGGTGCCAAATGCGGGCGCAGCCGGGTCAGGGGCGCGGCATGCAGGCCGAAGGTCAGCGTCGTTTCCAGCGGCCATCCCAGCCGTGCAGCAGCCAGAGAAAAGGTCGACTGACCGGGCAAGGCAGCCCATTCTCCGGCCTCGAAATTGCGCGCGATGACCGAGCCGGCGCCGAACCAGAACGGATCGCCCGAGGCCAGAACGACGGTCGGGCGCCCCCGGAATTCGGTCAGGATCGGCAGGCCGTCAGCGAAAGGCACAGGCCATTCGACGCGCTGTGCGGTGGTCTCGGGCACCAATGACAAGTGACGCGGTGGCCCCATGATGATTTCAGCGCGTTCCAGTATTTGACGGCTTGCAGGTGGCAGGCCATCCAGTCCATCTTCGCCCAAACCCAGAACGGTCAGCCACGGAGCTTTATGCATGACACATCTCCTGATCCTTGGCGGCACGACCGAGGCTAGCGCGCTGGCCAAAGCTGTGGCCGAACAGGGTATACCTGCGACCTATTCCTACGCCGGTCGCGTTGAAAACCCGCGCCCGCAACCTTTGCCGGTGCGTGTCGGCGGGTTTGGCGGTGCCGAAGGGTTGGCGCGTTACCTGCGCGATCACGCGGTGACCCATGTTGTTGATGCCACCCATCCCTTTGCCGCGCAGATGAGTGGCAACGCTGTCGCGGCGTGCCGCGAAGCCGGAGTGCCATTGGCTGCACTGACCCGCCCTGCATGGGAAGCGCAGGACGGCGATCAATGGCACCGCGTCGCGGATATCGATGGCGCGGTGGCCGCGCTGTCCGGTGCGCCGCAGCGCGTCTTTCTGGCCGTCGGTCGGATGCATCTTGAAGACTTTGCTGCCCAGCCCCAGCACCGTTACCTGCTGCGGTTGGTCGACGAACCGGATCGTCTGCCGCTGCCGTATTGCGACGTGGTTGTCTCGCGCGGGCCGTTCTCGGTTGCGGAGGATCAGGCATTGATGCAGCAGCATGGGATTGAACTGGTGGTGTCCAAGAACGCAGGCGGCACCGGCGCGCGCGCCAAGCTGGACGCCGCGCGGGCGCTTGGCGTGCCGGTGCTGATGATCGACCGTCCGGCCCTGCCGCAGCGGACCGAATTGTCGAATGTTGCACAGGTTCTGGACTGGCTGGCTCATTCTGGCGTGAACCTCGGGGTATAGACGATCGGGGTGCCGCCCCGCTCAATCATGCGAGTCAGGGATGAGCCGACGATCACCACGGTCTGCATATCGGCCATGTCCGGCGTTGCTTCGGCCAGCGTTGAAATCCGGATCGCTTCATCAGAGCGGGATACGGCGCGGGCGAACAGGATCACGCGCTCGGGCTCGCATTCCTCACGCAGAATTTTCAGCGTTTTCACAAAGCCTTCCGGGCGGGATTTCGAGCGCGGGTTGTAGAACGCCATCGCGAAATCGCCCCGCGCGGCAAAGCGCAGGCGTTTTTCGATCAACGACCAGGGTTTCAGGTTATCGCTGAGGTTGATGGCGCAGAAGTCATGCCCCAGTGGCGCACCCGCACGGGCGGATGCGGCCAGCATCGCAGTGATGCCGGGCAGGACGTCGATGGGAATGTCACGCCATTCGGCAGGGCCGTTTTCCAACGCTTCGAACACCGCAGCGGCCATCGCAAATACGCCGGGATCACCCGAGGACACTACGACCACTCGCTTACCTTCGGCTGCCATCTGCAACGCGTGTTGCGAGCGGTCGATTTCGACCCGGTTGTCGCTTGCGTGCAGCGTCAGACCGGGGCGTTCGGCAACGCGCGCAACATAGGGGATGTAGCCAACGATATCCGTGGCCTCGGCCAACGCGGCGGACACTTCGGGTGTCACCAGACCCTCGTTGCCGGGCCCAAGGCCCGCGATCTTGATCCATCCACTCATGGCCGCCGCCCCTGACCGTGCACGATGATGATCGAGAAATAGGGGGTGACCTTTTCGCACGCCTCGGACAGTTTCGTCACGGTCTGGTTCGGCATTTGCGCGAATTCCACGATCCACGCGCGATCATATAGACCGGCCGTTTTCAGCGCTCGTTTGACCTTGTCGATATTGCGTCCGATCTTCATCACGACCAGAGCGTCGGTCTGCGCCATGCGCTCGGCCAGCGTTTCCTCGGGCAGGGTGCCGACCAGCACGGTCAGCACATCGTCGCCCCAAGTGATCGGGTCGCCGGTCGCTGTCCAAGCACCGGACATGCCGGTGATGGCGGGTACGACCTCAATATCAGCTTCGTCGCGCAAGCGGCTGTAAATATGCATGAAAGAGCCATAGAAGAACGGGTCGCCTTCGCACAGGACCACCACGTCCTCACCCTGATCCGACAGGGTTTTCAGATGCGCGGCGCAGTCCTTGTAAAAGGCCGAGAGCAGCTCGTTATAGCGCGGATCGGTCACCGGGATTTCGGTGGTGACAGGGTATTCCATGGGGAATTCCACCGCATCGCCGGGGATCATGCCGTTGACGATCTTACGCGCCTGGCCACTACGACCCGGTTTGCGGAAGAAGGCCACGTGGCGGGCATTGCGCAACAGGCGGTCGGCCCGGACGCTCATCAAGTCCGGGTCACCGGGGCCGAGACCCACACCGTATATCTTACCCGCGCTCATTCGGCGCGGCTCGCGATGGCGTTGACGGCGGCCACGGTGATGGCGCTGCCACCCAAACGACCCTTGACGATGCAGGACGGCACCGGTTGCGCCGCCCACAGGGCGTCTTTGGATTCAACCGCGCCGACAAAGCCCACCGGGCAGCCGATGATGGCGGCGGGGCGCGGGCAATCGGGGTCTTCCAGCATGTTCAGCAGGTGGAACAGCGCAGTCGGCGCGTTGCCGATGGCGACCAGTGCACCTTCCAGATGCGGACGCCACAGCTCCAGCGCGGCGGCGGAACGGGTGTTGCTCATCTCGGCGGCCAGAGGACGCACGCGTTCGTCATGCAGGGTGCAGATCACCTCGTTGTTAGCAGGCAGGCGAAAGCGGGTCACGCCTTCGCTGACCATGCGCGCGTCGCACAGAATCGGCGCACCGTTTTCCAGTGCGGTGCGGGCTGCTGCCACGAAACCCGGCGAGAAATGCACGAACTCTTCCAGCCCGACCATCCCGGCGGCGTGGATCATGCGGACGGCGACCTGCTCTTCGTCGGCGTCGAACCGGGCCAGGTCGGCCTCGGACCGGATGGTGGCAAAGCTTTCCTTATAGATCGCGGCGCCGTCGGTTTCGTATTCATAGGGCATCAGGTGAAGTCCATGGTCATAAGTGTTTCTTCGGTC
The DNA here is from genome assembly GCF_056540565.1 of Ruegeria sp. AM9. Lineage (NCBI taxonomy): Bacteria > Pseudomonadati > Pseudomonadota > Alphaproteobacteria > Rhodobacterales > Roseobacteraceae > Ruegeria > Ruegeria sp. AM9. The sequence continues at coordinate 416,326 of NZ_JBQFWY010000002.1, read as the reverse complement.
AGGCCGTGCTGGCAGGGCTCATCCCCCGCACGGCCTTGTTTGACAAGATCAAATCGTCCGTCGTGGCCGACTAAAGTGATATCCGCCACGCCCATCCGGGCGCAGCCCTTGGCGCAGCCCGAGACATGCAGGTTGCCGCTGACGCGCGGTGCCAGCGCACGGGCGATGTCGCGGGTTTCCACCTGGGCCTGCGGGCAGAACGGTGCGCCGGGGCAGGCGTCGGTGGTCATAAGCGGGTCGGTGCCGTTTGTGACGAAGGCCGGGGCGGGTATCGCCGCCCCGCCTTCCAGCAGGATCAGCCGCCACGGGGTCACCCGCAGGGCTGACGCACCGCTGTTTTGTATCAGTTCAAGAAGTTGGCGCGCAGGCAGTTGCCCGAAAGCCGCGCCATACAGAGTACCGAGCTCACATCCGCCGGGTTGCAGCGGCGCGCCTTCGGGGCCGGGCGAGCTGCCTTGCCATTCCGGCGGCAGGCCTTTCGCGGCCACCACTCGCGCCATGCGGCGGGTCTCGGGCGTGTAGGTCTCAGAGAACCACATCGCCAGCGCGATCAGTTTGTCGATTGCCTCTGCCTCGGACACTTTACGTCCAGTCTCGGCCCCATCTGCGCGCAGGATCAGGCCATCGGCGGCGGTTTCCAAACGGATGTCCGCCGAGTCACCAGCCAGCAGGCGTTCAGGTCCTGTATCGATGGCAAAGCCGAACTTTGCGGGCAAGGCAGGGAGGTCAGCCAGACGGTCGATCAGCTCTTGCGCCAGTCGTGCGGTCAGGTCGCCGACCTGATAGAGCGGTGAGGTCAGTATGTTGCGACGCACCTCGATGCCCGGTTCTGCATCCAGCAAGCCCAGCGCTGAAAGTTCGGCGAGCAGCGGCTGGTGGTCGGCTTCCTGCACGCCGCGTAGCTGCAGGTTTGCGCGGTTGGTCAGGTCGATGGTGCCATTGCCGAACCGTTCCGCCAGTTCGCACAGGCCAAGCGCCTGCGCGGCGCTTAGCCGAGCCAGCCGAGGCCGCACCCGCACAACCAGCCCGTCGCCCGACATCATCGGACGGTGTGCTCCAGGGCACCAGCCTTGGACGATGGGCGCGCTCATCTCAAACCCTCCAGATCGGCACGGATCGAGTTTCGACGCGTGTTCCAGAGCCCGGCCTCCAACAGCGCCAGAAACCTGTCCTTCATGGCCTGATACGCCTGCGGGTTTGCTTCTTGCAAAAAGGCATCGACCTCTTCGTTGCCAAGGGTGGCACCGTGGTAGAGGTCGAAAAGGTGCGGCGCGACGGTGCCGGACAGATGTGCAAACGAGGCCATGTGATCCAGCGTTGCCGCGATCTCGGCAGCCCCCCGGAAGCCGTGCCGCTGCATCCCTGCGATCCAGCCGGGGTTGGCAGCGCGGGCGTGGACGACGCGGCTGATCTCTTCGGGCAGGGTGCGGGCGCGCGGGTTTTGCGGGTTGGTATTGTCCAGATGATACAGCTGCGCACTGCCGCCGGTGATCTTCTTGGCCGCCGCGAACCCGGCCTCATGGGTGGCATAGTCATTGGCCAGAAGCAGATCGGTCTCGGTGAGGTCCTGCAGGTGGACAAAGCTGTCTGCATTGGCGACGCGCTGGGTGATCCCGTCTTTGTCCTGCGCGATATGCTCGCCCTCCAGCGCGAAGGAACTGGCTTCCAGCCACGCCTCGCCCGCCTGCATGCGAGCCTCATCCGTATAGGTCTCGGACAGGTGGGTCATGTTCAGGCCGTAACTGCCGGGGGCGGGGCCATAGACGCGGGCCGCGGGGGCCTGACCGGCATAGGGGTTCCAATCCGGGGCCTCGTCACGTTGGGACAGTGCCCGCACGGCCTGACCGAACAGCGCCGAAAGCGTTGGGAACACATCGCGGAACAGGCCCGAGACCCGCAGTGTGACGTCCAAACGCGGGCGGCTGAGGTCGGTGATCGGCAGGACTTCGATTCCCGCTACCCGCTCGGACCCCTTGTCCCAGACCGGTTTCACGCCCAGCAGGTGCAGCGCCATGGCGAATTCCTCGCCCGCCGTGCGCATGGTGGCCGAACCCCACAGGTCGACGATCAGGCCCTGTGGATAGTCGCCCTCTTCCTGCAGGTGGCGCCGCACCAGTTCCTCGGCCAGTTTCACGCCCTGCGTGTAGGCGGCGCGCGTCGGAACCGAGCGCGGGTCGGTGGTATAGAGGTTCCGCCCCGTTGGCAGCACGTCTGAGCGTCCGCGATAGGGGGAGCCGGACGGCCCTGCCTCGATCCGTTTACCGGCCAGCGCATCGATCAGGGCGCGGCGTTCGGCATGGGCCGAGGGCGCGGGGTCGAAATTGCCGGTCACGTCCGGCACCCGGCCAAAGATGTGCAGGCCGTCGCCAAACTGGCTTTCCTTGATGTCGCAGACAAAGCGGTCGATGCGGGTGATCGCCTCGGCGGTGCAGGTGGCCTGATCCAGACCCAGATCGCTTTCCAGCCCGATCGCCTGCGCCTCGTCGCGGATGTCTTCCTGCAGGCGGTCGCGGCGCTTGGGGTCAAGCCCGTCGGCATTCGAGAATTCATCCAGTAGCGATTCCAGCCGCACCATGCGGTCCGGCGTGCCGCTTTCTTTCAGCGCAGGGGGGATGTGCCCCAGCGTCACGGCCCCGATGCGGCGCTTGGCTTGCGCGGCCTCGCCGGGATCGTTGACAATGAAGGGGTAGATCACCGGCAGGTTGCGGATCAACGCCTCGGGCCAGCAATCGGCGGACAGGGCGACCGACTTGCCCGGCAGCCATTCCAGCGTGCCATGCGCGCCGATATGGATCAGGGCGTCCGCGCCGAGGCCTTGGCGCAGCCACAGATAGAACGCGACATAGCTGTGGCGCGGGGTGCGCGACAGGTCGTGATAGTCGTCATCGCGCAGCTCGGGCGTTCCGCGCTCGGGCTGCAGGGCGATTAGGGCCTTGCCACGGCGCAGGGCGGTAAAATGGAACGCGCCGTCCGAGAAGGTTGGGTCATCCTCGGGGGTGCCCCAGACGGTTTGCAGATCATCGCGCAACTGTTCGGGCAAAGCCGCGAGCGCCGTCCGGTAGTCCTTCAGCGGCCATGAAATCCGTGCGTCCAGCAGCGCTTCGGAAATCGGTTCGGCGGGCGCGGTGTCATAACCCTCGGCCTGTAGATCGGACAGCATCGCCTCAGCCGAGGCCAGCGCATCCAGACCCACCGCATGGGCCATCTGCCAGTCTTTGCCGGGGTAGGTGGACAAAATCAGCGCCGGGATCTGATCTGCTTTGGGTGTGTCGTGCAGGTTCAGCCAGCCGGTGACCCGGTCGATGATTGCTTCGATCCGTTCGGGCTCGGCCCGGTGGGCGAAGCGGGAATATTCCAGATGCGGGTCGCGCTTGCCCGGTTCCTTGAAGGACGCAATGCCCGCAGAAATGCGCCCATCCACTTCGGGTAGAACCACATGCATGGCGAGGTCGGCGGGCGAGAGGCCGCGTTCTGCCTCGGCCCAGGCTTTGCGGCGTGAGGTCGCGAGGGCGACCTGGAACACCGGCACATTGGCCGCGTCCAGAGGGGATGTGCCCGACGCGCCTTTGCCCGAGAATGAGGTGGCGTTGATGATCGCCGATGGAGCAAGCTCCACGACTTGTTCGCGCAGCCATTCGGCGGCTGCGGGCGCTTTGAGAGAGGGGGCGAACATGCCGACAGCCTCAATCCCACGATCCCGCAAGCTGCGGATCAGGGCCGCGACGGGGGCGGTATCGGCCGAGGTCAGATAGGCGCGGTAGAAAGTGACGACGATGCGTTTCGCGTCGCCCGTGAAAGCCGTGTCCACGGGGATCACGCCACGATCCGGGCACCATGCACCGCAGTCAGGCAGGGTCTTGGCGCCCATTACCGGACCTGCATAAAGGCCTGCCGCCAGTGCCATCTGCGCCAGCGCGGCTTGTGCGGCGACCTCCCCACCAGTGTCGCAGAGATGCGCCAACCGGCGCAGGGTCGAGACGGGCAGGGTGGAATAGTCATCCAGCCGCGTGTCCTCGCGCCCATCCGCAGGCAGGACGGCCAGCGCAATACCCTTAGCCTGCGCCAGTGCCAAAACCTGCTGCAACCCGTAAGACCAGTAAGGCACGCCGCCAATCAGGCGGATCAGAATGCCTTTGGCGCCCTCCAGCGTCTGTTCGACATAGGTGTCGACGGACAGAGGATGTTTCAGCGCCGTCAGGTTGGCCAGCCGCATCGTCGGCATCCGCCCCTCGGCACCGCCACCGCGATGCCAGCCTGCCGCGAAAGCGCCAAGGTCGCTGTCGGAAAAAGACAGCACCACCAGATCCGCCGGGCTCTGGCCCAGATCGGTTGGGGTCTCGGTTTCTTCTAACCCGTGGCTTTCGCGGAAGACGACGTGCATGGCTTACTCGGCGGCCTCGGTCACACCAACAAGGATGTCGCGGATCGCGGCTTCTTTGATGTCGTCATGCTCGGCGATGACCACCAGACGCGAGCGGCGCTCTTCACCCGATTCCCACGGACGGTCGTATTGGTGACGGACACGGGCGCCGACGGCCTGCACCAGCAGACGCATCGGTTTGCCTTCAACAGCGGCATAGCCTTTGACGCGCAAGATGTTCAGCTCATTGGCCAGGCGTTCGATTTTCGCGACCAGATCGACGGGGTCGGTCTGTTCCGGCAGTTCGACGATGATGCTTTCGAAATCATCATGCTCGTGATCGTGGTGGCCGTCGTGATGCGAGGGACGGGCGTCCATGTCATCTTCGGCTGCGGCTTCCAGACCCAGAACGACGCGCACGTCCACGGCACCTTCGGCCACTTCGACCACCGGCAGCGGGCGCGGAGCTTCGGCTGCGATGATCTCTTTGGCCTTGGCCACACCCTCGGGACCGGCCAGATCGGGTTTGGTCAGCAGGATGATGTCGGCGCAGGAGATCTGGTCCTCGAACACCTCGGACAGGGGCGTTTCGTGGTCGATCGAGTCATCGGCCAGGCGCTGGGCGTCCACGGCCTCGACATTCGGGGCGAAACGACCGGCGGCAACGGCCTCGGCATCGGCCAGAGCGATTACGCCATCCACGGTGATCTTGGACCGGATATCCGGCCAGTCGAACGCCTTGAGCAGCGGCTTGGGTAGGGCGAGGCCGGAGGTTTCGATCAGGATGTGATCGGGGCGCGGCTCCAAGGCCATCAGCGCCTCGATGGTGGGGATGAAGTCGTCGGCCACGGTGCAGCAGATGCAGCCATTGGCCAGTTCCATGATGTTTTCCGCCGGGCAGTCCGGGATGGCGCAGGATTTCAGGATATCGCCATCGACGCCGACATCGCCAAATTCATTGACCACAACGGCCAGACGCTTGCCTTGCGGGTTCTGCATCAGGTGCTTGACCAGAGTGGTCTTGCCCGAGCCCAGAAAGCCGGTGATCACAGTGACGGGGAGTTTCTCGAGGTTGCTCATTTCAGGGCTCCAATCGGGGGAATGCGGGCCGCACAGTTTTTGCGGAAATGTTCTGGGCGTTCGCGCCATTTGACCAGGCCGTCTTCGGTCGCGAGGTACTTGGTGGCACCTTCGACGATGGTCTCGACATGGTCGTTTTCGTTGAGGTGCTCGTAGACAAAGGTCCAGCGATCCGGCCCGCCGCGCAGCACGATGGAGCAGCCCTCATCACAGTTCGACAGGCATTCCACGGCTTTCAGAGTGATGCCCTCGGGCAGTTCCGCCTGTTCCAGCGCTTTGTGAAGCAAGGTGCCGGGTCGCTGCGCGTCATCCTCGACAGGCAGGCCGCGGCGGCACGTGGTACAGACCAGCAGCTCGACGGGTGCGGTCACGGTCATGTCTCTCATCCCCCCAAATCCTCATTGCGGGGGACGGGGTTTCATGCGGGCCACGTGTTGCGACATGGACCCGACACCGGAACACCCCGCCCGGTTTCATCTTCGGGTGCTGGCAGGTCTCCCGGCTTGCGGATGTCAGAGGTGGGCCTCTGTCGGATGTCCCGCCTTCCCGGCCTTTTGGGCCAGTGGCTGTGGGCACCCTCTCCGGTCACGGTCGCGGGGGCGGCTGCGTTTGACGGATGACCGCTGACGCATTCCCTTTTCATCCATCCGGGGATGGACACCAACCCAAGCGACATGCGGCACGGGCAGGGGCCTTGTCAAGCGCCAGACCCAGGCGGAAAACCCTCGGGACGAAAAAGCGACCAGCTTGTGTCAATCCGCGGCATCCGCCGCCAGCCGGTCCCGCAACCACGCGCAAAACAGACCTGCCGCTGCTGTGGATGGCACAGCTTGCTGAGCACTAACCATGTAATGCGACTGGGCAAAGGGAATCGCCGGACCCGCAATCGCAATCGGCGCACCCTGGCGGATCGCGTTTCTGGCGAACCGTTCCAGGATCGTTGCATATCCCGCACCGGCCATCACAAGTTGCAGCGCCGCCACCGTCGTATCCACCGAATATCGAGATGGTTGGCCGGGTGGCGCAGTGCCGATGGCTTGAAAATACTGCGCCCAGTTGTCCTCGTACCCAAGTATTTGAATCAGCGGCCCGTTATTCAGTTTCGGCGAACCGTGCCCGGCCCGACAGACCGGAACCAGCTTTTCATCGGTAATCTTCTCGGACCGCACCCCCGGCCAGTCGCCATACCCCAGCCGGATTTCCACATCCACATCGCCGGGCGTCCCGCTGTCGTTCCAGATGTGCGAGACCAGACGGACCGGAATATCCGGATGCCGGGTGGAGAAGTCCGGCAGTTCGGCGGCTATCCAGTAGGTGGCGGTCGATATGGCAGCGCGGACGGTCAGGGTCTGCCGTGAGGCCGGGCCAAACAGGCTGTTGGTGGACAGCGCGATATCTGACAACGCCCGCCGCACCGTCAGCGAATAGGATTGCCCCAGCTCGGTCAGTTCCAGCCGCCGCGCATTCCGGGTGAACAGCTTTTGCCCCAACTCGGCCTCGAGGGATCGAATATGCAGCGAAACCGCCGTCTGCGTCAGGCCAAGCTCTTGCGCGGTTGTGGTGAAATTCAGATGGCGCGCGGCGGATTCGAAGCTGCGTAGCCATGCGGGGTTTGGAAGGCGGTCCATCTATCACCAAAAAATTTTGCCCATAATGCGTGTTATTATTCATTTTCACTACAGGCAAGCAACAGGGATACTTGGCGCGAACAGCGACCTTCGGGAGGGTGAAATGAAAGTCGGATTTATCGGTTTGGGAAATGTCGGCGGCAAACTGTCAGGCTCGCTGTTGCGGAACGGAATTGATCTGACGGTCCATGACCTCAATCCCGATCTGGTGGCCGAATTCGTGGCCCAAGGCGCCAAAGCGGCCGAAAGCCCGACACAGATCATGCGGGATTGCGATGCGGTTATCACCTGCCTGCCGTCCCCTGCCGCCTCGGATGCCGTCATGCAGCAGATGCTGCCCGAGGTCGGTCCGGGCAAAATCTGGATGGAGATGTCGACCACCGACGAGGCCGAGGTCAAGCGTCTGGGTGCGATGGTGATCGAGCGCGGAGGCGCCGCCGTCGATTGCCCCGTGTCCGGCGGGTGTCACCGGGCCGCGACCGGCAATATCTCGATCTTTGCAGGTTGCGACCGCGCAACCTTCGAGCGGATTTTGCCGTTTCTGACCACGATGGGCCGCCGCGTTCTGCATACCGGAGACCTGGGCACGGCCTCGGTCCTGAAGGTGCTGACGAATTATCTGGCCACCGCCAACCTGATCACCTGCGCCGAGGCACTTGTGACCGCCAAGGCCGCTGGGATGAACCTCAACACGACCTACGAGGCGATCAAGATTTCATCCGGTACCTCGTTTGTGCATGAAACCGAAAGCCAAGTCATCCTGAACGGCTCGCGCGATATCTCTTTCACGATGGACCTTGTGAAGAAGGATATCGGGTTGTTCCAGGATGTCGCCGACCGTGCCGGAGTGCCGCTTGAGATCAACCCTGTGATGATCGAAATCATCGATGACGGCATCGCCCGTTTTGGCGAACGCGAACTGTCACCAAACATTATCAAGCGGTTAGAGGAAGCTACCGGCCTGAACATCACGGCCCCCGGTTTCCCGCCCGAGATGCTGGACGACGAGCCGGAAGAACCGGGTTACGAAGTGATCCCGCAGGGCCGACGGGCGGAATGACGCACCAAGCGGCGCATCTCAACAAGTTGCCAACGTAGAGGAGTGGAGGCGAGTACCGGACCCGCTACCATTTTTCTAAGCCATTGAATAACCCGGATTATCGGGGGTGAGGTTGGCTTGTGTGTCTCACACTAGTGTCACACTGATGCTTAGGCAACACCTATTGGTTATGTTCGTTCAGTCTGTATGGCAAACTGCGGGGTCGCTTCATCAGTGAAGTCTTTAGTGGTCGGTCCTACGGGGTGTTTATCCCGGTGTTGTGGGCACTGTCGTTTTCCAAGTCGGGTGAATGCATATTGGGTGTGACTAGCCCCTATAGATTGCCGGTGTTTGGTGTTTTGTCGTGGTGAAAGGCTGTCACTTTTCACTGGATTAAACCTCTCCGGCATCCCAATATCAACCATAACGTGCAGTACGTCTGCGGACTTCTCCGCATGTGTTTTGAGCCAAACCATTTACAAGGTCCGATCCTGTGGAAGTATTGATACTGCTTGTCGTTGCTGGGGTAGTTGTGCTGTTCCTTGTGCATAGCAAACGCAAGCCAGACAGAAGCACTAAGCCGACCTATCAACCAACTTCGGACTTGAAGCCGAGATTGGGCGCATCACGCCCCCAAGGGGTTCAGCAGCCACCGCGTTTTGAAGCTGACAGTGCAATACCTGAACCCATAGAAAAGGTCTTGGAAGGCTCAGCCTATGTTGTGGACGGCGACACCATAAAAATAAAGAAAACCCAAGTGCGCTTGTTTGGCGTAGATGCGCCCGAGATTAACCACCCGTACGGCAAGAAGGCCAAGTGGGCTTTAGTATCCCTATGCAAAGGGCAAAAGGTGAGGGCAGTGGTTACTGCTGAGGATACCCACGGTCGTACAGTGGCAAAGTGCTATCTTGAAGACGGGCGCGACCTGTCTGCGGAAATGGTCAAGCTGGGGATGGCGATAGATTGGCCTAAGTTCTCAGATGGCAAGTACAGGAGCCTAGAGGTGCCTGACGCGCGTAAGAAGCTCTGGCTGGCTGACGCGCGGCAAAAGGGCCGCATTAAGGTCTGGGAACAATTCGAAGCCAAACAGGCACAGCGCAATCAGGACAAGTAGGACCTCGCACTCTCTAGCGGCAGTGGTGTGGGTCATTAGTATGGTGCTTGTTTCGGTATTCAGAAGATGTCGCCGAGGGGTGTGTGTAGAGGTCTCACTGCAGCAGTAGCGTCCACGCTACCCAACAGGTCTAACAGTTCGGCGCTGAACCTGTTTGTATTCCCGTTTGCTATCGTCAGCAGTTCACTAAATGCCCGTGAAAGAATGCTTTGCCCCAAAGGCGTCAGAACCCAGCCCTGACGGGTTCTTCTCTCTGCTATCCCCATGCTGTCATAGTCCACTAACCGTGCCGCTCAGCCCAGTCGAAGAAAGCCTTGAACATCTGTATGTGGCTGTTGGTTGTCTTTGGCGCGATCTTCTTGTGACCCGGCAGCTTGATAACTTCCAATAACGGTATGTCTTTGAGGGCGGGCTTAGTGTTCCGGCTAGCTGGCAAGGCTTGCAGGACCTTTTTAACTTCGTTCGCGTCCTGCTTGGTTATGGTGCCTAGCAGCCTGTCCGGTCCGAAGTACTCGACAAGGATGTTGAGATAGGCACGGTTCTGTCCGACTGTTTTTTCAGCCCACTGGCGCGAGTGTTCTGCAATGAAGTCGTCAATTGCAGTTCCTATTGGCGAGGAAGGCGGCACGGCATTTGTGGGTGGCGAAAACGCCTCTGGGCAGGTGTCGTCGAAAGAATAGTGTTCAAGGTTCTCTAGCGCCGCCAGAACACGCCTGAGCACGTCACAGCGCGCCTTACGCATCTCACGTCGAAGGTCTAGTGCGTTATCTTCCCAGTCCTGAGCGTCTAGGCCAGATGCTTCGCAAAACGCCTCGTAGTTGAGATACAGGTCCGACAGCGGGTCCTCACCCTCAACGGCGTTTTCATGGGCTACAATCTCTTCCTGCATAGCGCTAACGGCATTCTTTGGAAGGCCAGTGTTGTTCATCCATTCCATGAACTTTGCGAGCGAAGCCTTGAAGTGCCGCTGCACCATTGATCGGATTTGGTCTTGTCTAAGTCGAGCCACGTTTTTTTGATCCGGTAGTAGTCGCCCGCAAGATGCAAGAAATCGTGCCAGATCGCCAGCCCTGCGCGGGCATCTTGTGTGTAATGATATTCTTACAGTTGTTCGCCCTTGTCCGAATGACGGAGAGATAGGCCAGCGGAAGTAAAAAATGCCGTGCCGTGAAAGGCTTAGGTAGGTTGGCTGCATCATTGTAGGTGTGTCCCACTTCTGTGTCACACCCGAGCACCACAAGGCTAAGTCAATGATTTAGAATAAAATGGAGGCGAGTACCGGAATCGAACCGGTGTACACGGATTTGCAATCCGCTGCGTCACCACTCCGCCAACTCGCCTTTTCAAGTAAAATCAAATACTTGCCGTGGTGTGGCAGGCGTTTTAACACCTTTCGTCAGGGGCGTCCAGTGGGTTGATCGGAAAAATCCGTTCCTACCTGCTGCGACATGGCGCAGTGCGACACCAAGTTCCTGCGATCCGGCGAAACTTTCGACGCCAAGCCGTTGCCGGTTTCGTCTGGATATGGCACAAGCCGGACATACTTGGGACTAACATGAGCGATCCAATGACAGATTTCGCAACTCGGCGCCGTACGATGGTTGATACGCAGGTTCGACCCTCGGATGTCACGAAATTTCCCATCATTGACGCCATGCTGACCGTCGAGAGAGAGAATTTTGTGCCGGACGCGCAGCGCGAGGCCGCCTATGCCGAGGGCGTGATCGAACTGGGCAACGGGCGCTGCCTTCTGGAGCCGCGGACGCTGGCCAAGATGCTGGACGCGCTGAACATCTCGAATGACGAGGTCGTTTTGGATATCGCCCCCGCAATGGGGTATTCCACTGCCGTCGCGGCGCGCATGGCGCAGCTGGTTGTGGCCGTGGAAGAGGACGAAGCCCTCGCGGCCGAGGCGCAGACGATCCTGATGGAGGCCGAGGCCGACAACGCGATCGTACATGTCGGCCCTCTGGCGCAGGGCGCGACCGAGCATGGCCCCTATGACGTCATCATGATTCAGGGCGGGGTCGAACAGGTGCCCGAGGCGCTGATTGCACAGCTCAAGGACCATGGGCGCATTGCCTGCCTGTTCGTGGAAGGAGAGCTTGGGACTGTCCGGATCGGGCACAAATCCGGTGGCCGGGTGACCTGGCGTCACGCCTTCAACGCCAACGCCCCGGTTTTACAGGCGTTTTGCTCTGAGTGTGCATTTTCGCTATAATTCCTTCTCATATTATTCTGTTGCCTTGATTAGTTGAAAACAAACGCGCAAACTATACTCAGGGCAGCGTAATTTTGGTTTGAGAAGGATTTTGTTATGCGTTCACGGACGGGGGGGAAGTTTGTAAAGGCATTGGCACTGACCGCGGGAATCGCGCTGAGTGCCTTGCCGGGACGTGCGGTCTGGGCGGACAACCTGACCGACGCGTTTATCGGGGCTTATAACACCAGCGGCTTGCTGGAGCAGAACCGCGCGTTGCTGCGTGCGGCTGATGAAGACGTCGCGATCGCGCTTTCCGCACTTCGCCCGATCATCAACTGGGCGGTCGAAGTCAGCCAAGACTACACGCGGTCCTCAACGGACACTGGCGTGGTCAGAAATGAACCATCCAACTTTTTTACCGGACTCACGCTGAGCCAGCTGATCTATGACGGTGGCTTCTCGGTGTTGGGCAAGCAATCGGCGCAGGAAACGGTTCTGGCAACACGGCAGACCCTGCTGGACGTTGAGCAGCAGGTCCTGTTCCGCGGTCTGAACGCCTATTTGGGTGTTTTGCTGCAGGAAGAAACCGTACAGATTCGCCTGAACAACGTTGATGTGTCGGCCGAGGAACTGCGGGCCTCGCAGGACCGTTTCGATGTGGGCGAGGTAACCCGTACGGACGTCGCGCTGTCAGAGGCGCAATTGGCCAGCTCGCAAGCGGACCTCGCGGTCGCGCGTGGTAACCTGAGCATTGCGCAGGCAGAGTATGTCAACGCGGTCGGTAAAGCTCCGGGGCGCACAGCCGGTCAGCCGAGCCTGCCGAATCTGCCGCGATCCGAAGGCGAGGCCGTCAGCCTCGCGCAACGCAACCATCCTGCCATTCAGGCAGCACAACACCAGGTGCGTGCGCTGGACCTGTTCGTGCAGCAGCAGCGTGCCAATCTTGGTCCCAATGTCAGGCTGAACGCTGATGCGGGTATCCGCGAAAGCTATGACAACGATGACAGCCTCGAAGATGCAACCATCGCGCTGCGTTTCGAACAGCCGATCTATGCTGGTGGCCGACTGGCTGCCACGGTCCGCCGGGCAATGGCAACGCGGGACGCGTCGCGCGCCAACCTGCTGAACGTGCAGAAAGACATCACTCAAGGAGTCGCGGACGCCTACGCCGCATTCCAGGCCGCGACGGCCAGCCTGAGAGCGTCGACCGAACGGGTCCGCGCCTCGCAGGTTGCGTTTGACGGCATCCGGGAAGAGGCAACGCTGGGCGCGCGGACAACTCTGGACGTGCTGAACGCTCAGCAAGACCTGCTGGACGCACAACTGGCCGAGGTCGCATCGCGCACCGAACGGTCCCGTGCGGCGTATCAGCTGCTGCAGGCGCAGGGTCTGCTGACGGCGGAACGTCTGGGTCTGGCCGTGCAGATTTATGATCCGACCCTCTACTACAACCTGGTGAAGAAGGCTCCGGCTCAGATCAGCCGGCAAAGCAGGGATCTGGATCGGGTCCTCAAAGCGTTGCGTCGCGACTAAGGGCCAATACTACCTGTTGTGAGGTCCGGTTTGTTTGGCTACACTCGATCCTGAGGATAGAGCGGTAGAGAACAATGACGGATAAAGTCGTAAAAGCGGGAATCGAGGACGTCCTGTCCTCGATTAAACGTCTGGTCACCGAAGAAGACCGAAAAGCGCCGGGAATACTGGCGACATCCCTTTCAAAAAAACCCGGCAGGCTGGTTCTGACCGACGCGCTGCGGGTCAATGAGCCGGCGGTGCACGAGCGGCTCCAACCTGAGAAAAAGGAATCGGCCTACAAGGCCGAGGATTCCGTCAAGCCGATGCTTCTGCGGGCGTGTGATATCGTCAAACACGCCGAACCTGCTGTCGAACAGCAAGCAAAGACCGAGCCCGAGGACGGCCTTACCGACAGTCTGAGCGCCAAGATTGAAGCGTTGGAAGCTGCGATTGCCCGAACCGAGGATCAGTGGGAGCCAGACGGTGACAGTGAAGACGCCTACTCTGGGACACCGGCCATGTCGCTCAAATGGCACTCGGAAGACCAGTTCGTTGTTGCAAATAGTAGCGACCTGACAGCGTCTGACCCGGAACAGCATGAATCTGCCACGACTGCGGCCTTCGCACGGAATTCGGAACCCTCAACCGCGGAGCAGACACAGTCCGCCAAGGAAGCCGGCGAAAAATCGGCGCTGGTCAGGGATGAAGATGCACTGCGCGGCCTGATTGCTGAGGTCGTACGGGAAGAGCTGCAAGGCGTTCTGGGCCAGCGCATTACCCGCAATGTCCGCAAGATGGTGCGGCGCGAGATTTACCGGGCACTGGCCGAGCGCGAGTTGGACTAGGCCTCAGGGCCGTTTCGGCGTCCGGGTCAGGGTCAGCAGGCGGTCCAGATCCATGTTCCGTTCCAGATGATCCGCCAGCGCGTCCAACGTCTCTTCAACTCCATCCTCGTATGACAAATCCGAGGTTGCGCCCAACTGCTCCAGGTAGCGGGCGCGGAACGTGTCGGACGAGAAAATACCGTGCAAATAGCTACCCCGAATGCGGCCGGTTTGGTCGGCAGCGCCTTCGGGACGGTTTTCGATCTCAAGCCATGCGCGATCGCAATCAGGGCCTTCGGTGCGTCCCATGTGAATTTCGTATCCTGTGACCGGCTCGTTCTCGGGGACCGTGCGCGCGGTACGCAGGGTGACCTGTTTCTCGCCTGCCATGGTGGTGGTCACATCCAACAGCCCCAGACCCTCAACCGTGCCCGGGCGCCCGTCCACGCCATCGGGATCGGCGATGGTCTTGCCCAGCATCTGGTAGCCGCCGCACAGGCCCAACACACGGCCGCCCCGGCGAACATGGGCATAAAGGTCGATGTCCCAGCCCTGCGCCCGGAAATAGGTCAGATCGCCGATGGTGGATTTGCTGCCCGGCAACAGCACAAGATCGGCATCGCCGGGCAGAGGGCGTCCGGCGGGGATGATCTCGACCGTGACACCGGGCTCGGCGGACAGCGGATCGAGATCGTCGAAATTGGCCATCCGTTCCAGTTGCGGCACCACAACCTTGCATGCGCCACCGCTGTGGGACCGGATGTCCATCATGTCCTCGGCGGGCAGTTTCCAGGCGTCGTGGAACCATGGCACGACGCCCAGGCAAGGCCAGCCGGTACGCGCGGCAATGTCATCGCGCCCCTCGTCGAACAGCGAGACATCGCCCTTGAAACGGTTGACGGCAAAGCCGCTGATCATCTTCAGATCATCCGCCCCAAGAACCGCCTGCGTGCCCACGATCTGAGCGATCACGCCGCCGCGGTGGATATCTCCGAGCAGAACGACCGGCACGTCTGCGGCACAGGCAAAGCCCATATTGGCGATGTCGCCCTTGCGCAGATTGGTCTCGGCCGGGCTGCCCGCACCTTCGATCAGCACCAGATCAGCGTCGCTGCACAACCGGTCAAAGCTTTCCAGCGCGGCGCCCAGCAGTTTGGATTTGTCCTTGCGGTAATCGCCCGCCTTCATCGTGCCCGCGCGCTGGCCTTGAACGATGATTTGCGCACCGGTATCGGTTTCCGGTTTCAGCAGGATCGGGTTCATGTCGGTGTGCGTGGGGCGCATGGCAGCGCGCGCCTGCAGAGCCTGTGCGCGCCCAATCTCGCCCCCGTTTTCGGTCACGGCGGCATTGTTTGACATGTTCTGCGGCTTGAACGGCGCCACTTTCAGGCCGCGTCGGGTAAAGGCGCGTGCCAGTCCGGCGACCAAAACCGATTTTCCGACATTGCTGCCGGTGCCCTGAATCATGATGGCGCGAACCATGGCCGTCTCCTATACGTTGGCGCGCAGATGACCTGATTTGAGCCCAAAGGGAAAGCCCGGATGAACACGCCCGCACATCTTTTGATCGGTGCCGCCGCCTTTGCTCGGCCTGCGCGGGGCCGAATCCTTGCGGCGGCCGTGCTGGGGTCGTTGCTGCCCGATCTGTCACTGTACGTGTTGGCGGGCGTTTCGCTGTTCCTTTTGGGCATTCCCGAGCATGTGGTCTTCGATCAGCTCTATTTTTCACCCGCATGGCAGACGGTTTTTGCCATCGACAATTCGTTCTTTCTTTGGGGGCTGCTGCTGGCCGCCGGGCTTTGGCGCAAGTCGCGGGTTCTGACCGTCGCGGCCTTGGCAGGCCTTCTGCATCTGGCGATGGATTTCCTGCTGCACGCCGGCGACGGGCGGCCCCAGTTCTGGCCGCTGAGCGATTGGGTCTTTCACAGCCCGGTCAGTTATTGGGACAGTGCGCACCACGCCCTTTGGGTGGCACCGGTTTCAATGGCGGTTTGCGCGGGGGCCTATGTCTTACTGTGGAACAGGGGGCTATCCGTATCCGCAAAACTGTTTTTCGCTGCCCTGTTAGGAGCCGAAATCTGGGTCATCCGCCAATGGCTGCTGTTCTTTTGACAGGGTAAAAGAAAAACGCGCCCCGGAGTGCGGAGGCGCGTTTTTTCCTTCAGAAGTCGCCTGATTTATGCGGCTTCTGCCTGCTGAGCGGCATTGCGGCGCTCGCTTTCTTCACGCGACAGCGCGACCGAGGTCCGCACGCCACGACCAACGAACTCCATCAGTCCGCTGACAACCCGCTCGTTCGGGTCGATACCCGCGCAGGACAGCACTTCGCGACCATCGCGCGAGCGCGCCCAACGGGCGATTTGTTCGGGGCCATTGCCGTATTTCTTGTCATCGGCGATAGCGTCATCAAGTGCAGCCAAAACAACGGCCGCGAAAAGTTTGCGTGCACGATTGCCTTGCTCGTTATTAAAGGCAGTGCCGTCAACGAAATCTCTCATCTCGTCTTCCTTGTTGTTCTTGCTCTTGCATTTTCGGCGTGACGGTTCTTATGACCTATTCGACGTGATTCGGATACAGCTAAAATGCATAGTTGCGTTGCGTCATGTGCATGGCTTGCTGCAAGTGCAGCACTAGGTGTCGTTGTCTTGTCAGGTGATGTCCTGCCAGATATAGGGACGGGAACTGACGCATCAACCGTTTGTGAAGGATTAATGTAATGCCCAAGATAAATGGGAACGAAATTCGCCCCGGCAATGTGCTTGAGCATAACGACGGGCTGTGGGCCGCAGTTAAAGTTGACCACGTAAAGCCCGGTAAAGGCGGTGCTTTTGCGCAGGTCGAACTGCGCAACCTGCGTAATGGCTCGAAGCTGAACGAACGCTTCCGCTCGGCGGACAAGGTCGAGCGTGTACGCCTTGAGCAGAAGGATCAGCAGTTCCTGTACGAATCCGACGGGATGCTGGTGTTCATGGATTCCGAGACCTATGAGCAGATCGAACTGCCCGCCGAACTGCTGGGCGAGCGCCGCCCGTTTCTGCAGGACGGCATGACAATTGTTGTCGAATTTTATGAATCCGAGGCGCTGAACGCCACGCTGCCGCAAAAAGTGACCTGCAAGATTGTCGAGACCGAGCCGGTCGTCAAAGGTCAGACTGCTGCGAACTCGTTCAAACCGGCGATTCTGGAAAACGGCGTCAAGGTCATGGTGCCGCCGTTCATCGGCCAGGATGAGATGATCGTAGTGAACACCGAGACGATGGAATATTCCGAGCGCGCGTAACCCCGCGTCTGTTCGAAACAGGAAAGACCGCGCAGGCACCCGCCGCGCGGTCTTTTTTTTAATGCCGGTTCTTCAGATACCGGTAGCGCTCGGGGTGGGGGCCGAAGAGTTCCATCATCAGCTCATATTTGATGCGGTTGGCGCTGACCTGCCGGTAGAAGGCGATCAGAAAGGCGGTAGGCCCCTGAATGCGGCTGAGGCCGCTGGTGGCCGCAACCACGGTGCCAACATCCGTTCGTCCCTGCAGAACCAAATAGCCCCCCAGCATCAGGACACCGACCGTGCCCGCGCCATTGATGACGCTTAGCAGGAATTTGGCCGACAATTTCCACAGGAACATGCGGCGACGGGTTTCAAAGATATCGTCGAAATGGGCGTCGATATCGCGCACCACATCGTTGATATCCTCGATCGTCAGCTTGTCGGTGGCGTTGCGCAGAATACGGACCCGCTCGGCCACGAAGATGTTCACCTTGCGCTGTGAGAACAGCACGATGACGATCTGTGGTACGATCATGGAAAAGGCGATCATGCCCAAGCCGGGCTGGGTTGATGAGATATAGCCGATCACGCTGATCAGCGTGCCGATCTGCACCACCGGGTCCGAGAACGCGCCCCCAGCGAATTTACCCAACTCTTCAGCCTCGGCCGAGATGGCGGTGGTCATCGTGCCCTTGCGGACGGTCTCGCCCGTTTCACCTATGTCCGATGCGCGCACCAGAAGCCGCTGGCGGATCATGCGGATCATATCCTCGCCCAGCGTACCCGCACGATAGCCCAACAGCCATTTCAGGGCGAGGCTCAGGAGGATGACCGCCATCATGCCCGCGCCCAGATAGATCAGCCGTTCGGTGGCGATATCGTCTGTCGTGAGGTGATTGATGATATCGCGCTGAAACTCCAGCGGGACCGCAGCCAGACCCGCGATGGCGATGGACAGGATAATAAGGACGATCTGCCGCCCGGCGCTGGCGCGCCAGATCGCTCGGTACAACTTGAACATATGCGCATCCGGGTCTTTGAACTGGCGTCAGTGTGGCAGCGCCAAGGGTCTTGTTCAAACAGTGCCGGGCGCGTTGGCACCTCAGCCGTGCCGGAATGGCAACATGTTACGTGGTCAGGCTGACCGCGGCCCCATTCGCCCGCATCTCGCCTGTTGCGCGATCAAGGCGCAGATATGCGATTCCGTAGCCGTTCGACTGGGTGAACAGCGTGCCTGCCGGTTTGCCGTCGGACGTGATTTCCGTTCCGACAGGGGCCGAGCCTTCAACCCGGACGCGTCGCAACCCTTTCCGCAGCTCGGTCTTGTGCTTCATCCGCGCGGTGACTTCCTGCCCGACATAGCAGCCCTTTTTGAAATCGACGCCGTTCAGGGCTTCGAACCCGGACTCGAGGATATAGCTGTCGGGCGTCAGTTCGATGCCGGTTTCCGGGATGCAGTGCTGCACACGGATGGCGTTCCAATCGGTGCCGTCGTCCGCTTCGGCTTCGGTCGTATAGATCCGCCAGCCCATATCCGGGTGACGCGGATCGGGCAGGGCGCCCTCGGGCGCCGGACCGGTGCCGCGTTGCAGGTTCAGGCCGCTGTCTTCGATCACAACATCGGCGCGCAGTTTGTACATGCTCAGCCGTTTGACAAAACCGTCGGCGATGTCCTCGGAGACATCCAACAGCACCGCATCTCCGTCGCGTTTCAGAAAGAAATCCGCCAGATACTTGCCCTGAGGGGTCAGCAAGGCCGCGTAGACCAGCCCGGTGTCCAGCCCGGAAATGTCATTGGTCACCAGCCCTTGAAGAAAGCTGTCAGTGTCCGACCCGCTAAGGCGCAGAATACGGCGATTGGGCATCGGGTGGTCCTCGTCATTTCCCTCGGCCCCGTGATATAGGAGTTCCCGCCGCCATGACCAGAGGGTATCCGCCTTGCCAGCACCGATCAGCATCGTCATTCCGACCCTGAACGCGGGCGAGGCCCTGTCTGAAACCCTGCCTGCCCTGATGGAGGGGCTGCATACCGGGCTGATCCGCGAACTGATTGTGACCGATGGCGGATCAACCGACCCGACGCTTGAAATCGCAGATGAGGCCGGGGCCGAGATCGTGACCGGCGCGCCCTCACGCGGGGGACAGTTGCGGCGGGGCTGCGCGGTTGCCAAGGCCGAGTGGTTGTTAATCCTGCACGCCGATACCGTGCTGCAGGCCGGGTGGAGCAAAGAGGTGGGCGAGCACCTCGCCACTGGCAAACCGGCGGCATTTCGTTTGGCCTTTGGGGCAAAAGGATTTGGTCCTGCATGGGTCGCGGGATGGGCCAATCTGCGCAGCCGGGTGTTTGGTCTGCCTTATGGGGATCAGGGCCTTCTGGTGCCGCGCCGCATGTATGAGAAGGCCGGAGGTTACCCCGATCAACCGCTGATGGAAGACGTGGCACTGGTCCGCGCCTTGCCCCGCGTCGCCATGCTGAACACTCGCGCGGTTACGAGTGCGGACCGCTATGCGCGGGCGGGGTGGCTGCGTCGGGGGGCTCGGAATCTGTGGACGCTGGCGCGGTATTTTCTTGGGGCCGATCCAGAGCAACTGGCGCAGGCCTATCGGCGTTAAGGGTCGTTCGCAGCTCGACAATGGATTTGCCCAGACGGAACGGCGCGGCAAAGCTGACCAGACACAGGGCGATAATCTGCAGCACCAGAATATGCGCGTTGGCCTGCAGGTATTCCCATTCGTCTTTCAGCTTGCCGACCTGTTCGACCAGATCATCATAGCTTTGCGCAAGGATCAGATAATCTCCGGCAATCGCAGGTACCTTGCGACGCATGTTGTCGATGGCGGCCTGAGTTTTTTCGTCCAGAGTTGCAAAGACCAGAAACTGGTCGATATTGAACGCATCCGCCTTGGCCGCCATCTGGCCCATCTCGTCCTTTTCCTGCCGCCCGAACAGGAAGTGCAGGCCTTGCAGCGGGGCGACCTCATTGGTCACGGCGATAAACAGGGGCAGATCGGCATTGCTGGCGGTTGAGGCGGACAGGAACTCGACCCGGTCGCACAACACGGCGGTGTCCGGATCGTAGGCGGGATCGCAAAACCGCAACCGGAACCGTGCGGCGTCGCGGTCGAAGGCCAGCGTTGCTGCATAGGCCACGTCGATCTGTCGGTCCAAACGGGAACTGTCCGAAGTATAGAGTCCGGCCAGAACTGCCACCAATGCACCGATGCCACCCAGCACGACCCAGACCAAATCCGCCAGTTTCCACGCCCGGTGCTTCGCCGGTTTGCGAAACAGGAACGCGGTGCCAATCGACCCGGCCAGAAAGAACAGGATCAGCAGCGGCAACTGGTTTTCGGTCACAAATGTCATGACACCAAAGTGACCACCTGCCAGCGTGCTGGCAACACTCTTCACAGGCAGTTGTAGTTAAGAGCCAGAGCTTTGGTCGAATTTCCTGAACAGTATGGTGCAATCATCGACCCATCCTGCGGCGGTAACCGGATCGAACTGACCGAAGCCACCCTGTTCAAGGCCCCCTGTAACGGGCTTGCCGAACCCGTCCCACAGCTCTCATACTGATCAGAGGTGAGGGAGATTTTCATGACCAACGAGATTGTTCTGATCCACGGGGCCTTTGCCGGGCCGTGGTGTATGGAGGATTACGCGGGCTTCTTTCGCGACCGAGGCTGGACGGTGCACACCCCGGCGCTGCGCTATCATGGCGGCGACCCCAAGGCCGAACCCGACCCCGGACTGACCGATACCAGCGTCATGGACTATGCCAATGATATCGCCGAATTCGTGCGGGGGCTGGACAGCAAGCCCGTGCTGCTCGGCCACGCCATCGCGGGGGTGGTGGCGCAGCAGGTGGCGTCTCGTGGGCTGGCCAACGCTATCGTTCTGATCAACCCGAACGCTCCGTGGGGGACTCTGCCGGAAACCGACGACGAACGCGCCATTCCGCGCGCATTGATGGAGGGCGGGGCGTTCTGGAAACAGCCCATGCGGGTCGAGTTCGACCTGATGGCTCCCTTCGCGCTGAACAAGATGCCCGAGGCGCGGCAGCACGCGGTGTTCGACCGGCTGGGTGCCGAAAGCGGGCGGGTGATGTTCGAGATGTTCTTCTGGATGTTCGACGACCACCACGCGATGAAGGTGGAGATCGACAAAGTCGACTGCCCGGTGCTGGTCGTCTCGGGCACTGAGGACCGGGCTGTGAACCCCGACACCTGTCGGGCGCTGGCTGATCTGTACGGAGATCGCGCGACCTTCCTGCCCGTCAAAGACCATGCGCATTTTCTGTTCATGGAACCCGGCTGGGAAAAACCCGCCGCGCAGATCGCGGAATGGCTGGAGGATAAGGTGGGCTAGACCGCCCACCCCAAGCGATTAGTTGTTGGTCGAAAACGTGCTTTGGGGTTTCCATTTCAGGGTGCCGTCACTGTCGCGATGACAACGCAGCAGGCGTTCCTGCACGGTGCTGACCGTAGTGGTGACGGTGTTGTCGCCCACCAGCAGAACAAAGGCGTCCTCGGAATAGGTCAGGCCCTTGTAATAGCAGAACCGAGACTCGGCCCCATCAGGTATCGGCGATGCAAGGCTGAGCGTCTGCTGCGCAGAGGCTTGCGTGGCCAGCAGGGCAAAGGCCAGCCCGAGGGTAAATGTTTTCATGTCGTCCTCCCGTTCGAATATCTGTTGGTCTTATTCGGATTTGGACGCTCGGAACCTCAAATGTCGTTCTTGAATGACGGTTTGAGGGTAAGTGTGAACGAGATCAACGGGTTAGGCAAGGGGAGTGTTTTGGAGAAACACTTTAGTTGATCCAACGTCCCAGAGTTTCAAAACCGTATACAGACGAGTTTTTTGGGTCGTTCAACGAGGATGGTTGAAAAAAAACTGTAAAAACCAATCCCCTGTTCCGAAAGAGTTGGGGATCGCTGGGTAGACTGTCTACAGTTGATTAACCACGAACAGGCTAGTCCCTGACGACTCATTCTTTCGATAAATCAGAGCTTATGTCGGGTAATTGAGACCAGTCTGTCCATGCTCCCATGATCGCGGCAGCTGCCAGAACCAATGTTAGAAAAAATATAAGCCAATTGTGCCGAATATTGTCAGTATGGCGTTGTTGTTCGACTTCGTGCTCTGAAATCGTTTGAAGGGAGCGGGGTTCCAGTCGGTATCGGGATTGTTCGTCTAGTGAAAGATCATTCGACGAGACCAGCGAGTTTAAAATCATTTCGAACCTTGTTAATGCAGAAGATGAGTTAGGGTGGTTAAATGCGCGCTGGCCGTGGATTCTTTTAAAAAGATTCCATGCGCTTATGCCACTTGCTCCTGCCGCTGCAAAGGGGTCATCTTCCACTCTATTAATGTGGATTTCAACAATTTCTTTGAGAATTTCGATTCTGTCTGTGCGAAATCTCAATTGAGAGTTAAAGCGTCTTTGGCTCCACCATTCTTTCAAAAGTACCCGATAGCGCAGCAGAGAAACTTGACCAAAGAAAAAGCTCATTGGCCCATCATATCGAATTCTGACACTTCTAAAGTGATGAGTGATTTCTATTAAGGCGTTATTCAGTTCAACAATTGGTATCGAGATTTGTTCCTCATACCGATTACCGTTCCATCGAAGCCCAGATATTTCTTGGCCGTTAAATCTTTCAATAAATATGTCTCTATTTTCACCTTCGCTAAACTTTAACGAGGTGGAAAAATAGTCAATATTGTGCCAATTTTCTCTGTCTATTGAAAATCGCTGGGGAGTGGGTTTTCTCAGCGCGCATTTTATTGCTCGCTTCTTCAAAAACAACTTTAGCATTTCTATTTAATCGCTAGACATCCAACTCCTCCACAAACCGCGCGTTCTCCTGAATATACTGGAACCGCAGTTCAGGCTTCTTACCCATCAGGCGCTCGACCAGATCGCCGGTCTCGCCGGGTTCGTCCTCATCAATCGTGACGCGTATCAATTTGCGGGATGCCGGGTCCATCGTGGTCTCTTTCAGGTCCTTGGCGTCCATCTCGCCCAGACCTTTGAAGCGGGACACGTCGATCTTGCCTTTGCCGCCCAGCCCTTTCTCAAGCCACTCGTCACGCTCGGCCTCGTCCAGACAATAGACGCGCTTGGCGCCTTGGGTCAGGCGGTAGAGGGGCGGGCAGGCGAGGTACAGGTGGCCCGCGTCGATCATCGGACGCATCTGGGTGAAGAAGAACGTCATCAGCAGCGAGGCGATATGCGCCCCGTCCACATCCGCGTCGGTCATGATGATGACCTTGTCATAGCGCAGATCATCGACGTTGAACTTGGTGCCAAGGCCCACGCCCAAAGCCTGCGTCAGGTCGTTGATCTCGGCGTTCGTGCCCAGTTTCGAGCTGGCCGCACCCAGCACGTTCAGGATTTTGCCGCGCAGGGGCAGCAGGGCCTGTGTCTTGCGGTCACGGCCCATTTTGGCGGAACCTCCCGCCGAGTCGCCTTCGACGATGAATAATTCGGTGCCGTCGCGTGTTGAACTAGAACAGTCCACCAGCTTGCCGGGAAGACGAAGTTTCTTAGTGGCGGACTTGCGTTGTGTTTCCTTCTCGGCCCTGCGGCGCAGGCGTTCCTCGGCCCGCAGGATGAGGAAGTCCAGAATGGCGCCGGCAGATTTCGTGTCCGCGGCCAGCCAGTTATCGAAATGGTCGCGGACCGAGTTTTCGACCAGCCGCTGCGCCTCGACCGTGGCCAGACGGTCTTTGGTCTGACCGACGAATTCCGGTTCGCTGATAAAACAGCTGACCAGCGCGCACCCGCCGGTGATCAGGTCGTCGCGGGTGATCTGACCGGCCTTTTTATTGTTGATCAGTTCTCCGTACGCTTTGATCCCCTTGAGGACCGCAGCCCAGAACCCGGCCACATGGGTGCCGCCTTCGGGGGTGGGGACGGTGTTACAGTAGGACTGGATGAACCCGTCGCGCGAGGGCGTCCAGTTGATCGCCCATTCGACCTTGCCGGGCGTTCCGAATTTCTCGTTGAAGTCCACGGTGCCGGCAAAGGGCTGTTCGGCGTAGGTCGAGGAGCCGTTCATCGTCTCCTTCAGATAATCCGACAGGCCACCGGGGAAGTGGAAGGTCGCCTCGGTCGGCGTCTCACCGTCGTCGATGTGGGACTTCCAGCGGATTTCGACGCCGGAGAAAAGGTACGCCTTGGAGCGGATAGATTTGAAAAGCCGTGCCGGTTTGAACCGGTGATGGCCAAAGATTTCCTCGTCCGCGTGGAAGGTGACGGTGGTGCCGCGCCGGTTGGGGGCTGCGCCGATTTTCTCGACCGGTCCCAAAGGAACACCGCGCGAGAAGCGCTGTTCGAACAGCGTCTTGTCACGGGCCACCTGCACGACCATCGAATCCGACAGGGCGTTCACAACGGATGCGCCCACGCCGTGCAGACCGCCCGAGGTCTGATAGGCTTTGCCCGAGAATTTACCGCCCGCGTGCAAGGTGCAAAGGATGACTTCAAGCGCGGATTTGTCCGGGAATTTGGGATGCGGGTCGATCGGAATGCCGCGCCCGTTGTCGCGCACAGTCAAGGCGTAATCTGCGTGCAGCTCAACCTCGATCCGGTTGGCGTGGCCGGCGACCGCTTCGTCCATCGAGTTATCGAGGATTTCAGCGACCATATGGTGCAGCGCGCGCTCATCCGTGCCGCCGATATACATACCGGGGCGTTTTCGGACCGGTTCCAGCCCTTCAAGCACCTCAATCGAGGAGGCGTCGTAGGTGGCGGTCGCGCTGGGCGTCAACAGATCGTCGGGCATCGGTGCTGCTCTTGTTTTTGGGTTGGGGGCCATTATGGCAGGTGATGTGGTCCGGGGGAAGAGGGGCGCGAGGTGTTGTGGGCATTTGGCCGTACGGAACGCGCAAAACACACTGCCCGGCGCCTGCGGTCACAGAGGTAATGGCACCGATCTTTGCGGGGTTATTTAGGTTTTTCAGCGGTCAGGCGCACGCCGCCGATGCGCCGTTGCTGCACATCGCCGACAAATTTTGCGTACATCTTCAGGAATTCATCCCCTTTCGATGGGTT
The DNA here is from genome assembly GCF_056540565.1 of Ruegeria sp. AM9. Taxonomy (NCBI): domain Bacteria; kingdom Pseudomonadati; phylum Pseudomonadota; class Alphaproteobacteria; order Rhodobacterales; family Roseobacteraceae; genus Ruegeria; species Ruegeria sp. AM9. The sequence continues at coordinate 391,241 of NZ_JBQFWY010000002.1, read as the reverse complement.
GCCCGCGCGTTCGGCCTCGGCGTCCAGGGTTTGATACATACTCAGACGCCGCGCCAGAATATCGCCCCAGGGTCCGGTGATATCATCGGCCGAGACGACCTCGAATCCGGCTTGCCCAAGCTGGGATTCGTATTCGGGAATGCTCAGCAGGGACTGGCAGGCAAAGCGTTGACGGTATTGTTCCATCTCATCGTCGGGCAAAGGTATATGCATCACCCAATCGGTAAAGGCAAAGCGACCGCCGGGGCGCAGGACCCGAAACACCTCGTGCAGGGCCTTTGGTTTGTCGGGGATATGCAGGAATGATTCCTGGCTGACTGCGGCGTCGAACTGCGCATCGTCAAAGGGCATTTCCGTCGCACTGGCCAGAACCGGGTGAATCCGGTCCTGCAACCCGACCAGCGCGTTCAGCTCTTGCGCACCGTCAACACGGTTGGGGCTGATGTCGACACCGGTCACCTGAACGCCGCGTTCGGACGCGTACCAGCGCGCAGGGCCGCACAAACCGGCGCAGACATCCAGAACACTGTCACCAGCGTTCATCCGGGCCTTGTCAGCCAGCCGGGCATTCGCCTCGAGCCCGTCATAGTGATCCTGATCATAGGGGTAGAGATCCTGCGGGGTCAAACCCTCGAGCGACCCACGGAGGTTCTTCAGCTTGGTCAGAATATGCGGTGCAGAAATCGGGTGACTGGCGTACCAGTCCGCGACTGTTTTTTCTGCCATTTCCATTGGATACTCCCCCCTTGCCTTACGTCAGCTTAGCCTGACATGGTTGGTCAATCCAGTTTCGTCTTGTCGATGGTAGGGGCAAGGCCGGAGCGGGGACGGTGCGACAACAGGAAGGGAAACCGCATGAGCTGGATCAAGACTGTTCCATTCGACGAGGCCAGCGGCAAGCTGCGGAAGCTGTACGAACGGGTCACGGGGCCGGGCAACAACGTGGACAACATCATGATGGCGCATTCCCTGCGGCCACATTCGATGGAGGGCCATATGGCGTTGTACAAGAACGTCCTGCACCATTCGGCCAACAAAATCCCAAAGTGGTTTCTTGAGGTGCTGGGCGTTTGGGTCAGTTCGCTGAATCAGTGCGGGTATTGTGTCGAGCATCATTTCAACGGCCTGCAACGGTTGTTGAAAGACCCGGATCGGGGTCAGGCCATCCGCAGCGCGATTGAGGCGGAAACGCCAGGCGCCGCTCCGTTGGATGGGGCGCAGATCGCGGCGATGAACTATGCGCGCAAGCTTACCGAAGCTCCGGCTGAAATGGTTAAGGCGGATATTCAGGCCCTGCGGGATGCTGGATGGGACGACGGCGAAATCCTCGAGATCAATCAGGTCTGCGCTTACTTTGCCTATGCGAACCGTACGGTTCTTGGGTTGGGGTGTTCGACCCAAGGTGACATTCTGGGCCTGTCGCCCAACAACTCGGACGACCCCGAGGATTGGGGACATACCTGAACGGTCAGTCTGCGATCCAATCCAGAATGGCCTGCGCGACCGCTTCCGGTTTCTGGTGATGCAGCCAGTGGTCAGTGCCGGGGATCACGACGCGGGTCAGGTCGGGTGCGAACTCTTCCAGCCCCGCAGTGGCCTCGGGCAGCAGGGCTTTGTCATCCGGCCCCCACAACAGCAGGTGCGGACAGCGGACCATCAGACGATCCACAGGTAATTCCGGCAGATCGGTTCGCTGCTCTCCGGGCTCGGCGACGACCAGAGGCGAGGCGCGGTACCAGTTCAACATCGCCTCAAGCCGGCCGGGGCGGGCCCATTCGGTGCGATAGTCCTGCATACGCCGTTCTGACAGCCAGTCGACGCCCATGCCGAACCGAAAGAACTGTTCGAGCTTAGCAAAATTGTCTGCTGAAAACTGCGCGAACGCATGCGGAGCGCGAAGGGCGTTGATGTATTGTGACGCCTCGGACTGCGCGCCGCCAGAGGCCATGGCGCGTTGAAACGGCACCGGGTGAACGCCGTTCGCGATGATCAGGCGGTTGACCAGATCGGGGCGGAACATGGCCAACCCATACGCCACCGACGCACCCCAGTCGTGACCAAGAACGCAGATCGGACCTCCAACCTGTTCGATCAGCGCCGCCATGTCCGACACCAACTGAGACAACTTGTAATTCCCCGCACCCTCTGGGCACCAGCTTTGCCCATAGCCACGCTGGTCCGGCGCGATGCATTGAAAATGATCTGCCAGATGCGAGGCCAATTCGCTCCAGGCTCCGCCATATTCAGGAAAACCGTGCAGCATCAGAAAGGGCGGCAGGTCAGGATTGCCCCAGCGCCGCAGAAAGAAAGACTGGCCGTTCAGGTCGATGATGTCCGTTTTCATTGTGACCTTCCTTCTGATCCTCGAAATGATGGGTTTTTCAGGCATCAATTTGACACCAATCAAAGCGAAAAATTGCGTCTTCTGCTAGCCGTGTCCGCGGATAGTGAGAAAAGGAAAAACTGAATGGACGCTGTGGCAAAAATTGAAGAAAAACAATCCCCCGTAAAACCCTCTCCGACGCAAAATCTCGAACCCGCTCAGCCCAGCCCCGAGAAAATCCGGCAGGCGTTTGAAAGCGGCAGATACCCCTATGGCCGCAAGATGGCGCGCAAAACCTATGAGGCGCAAAAGGCCGAGTTGCAGGCCGAATTGCTGAAGGTTCAATTGTGGGCGCAGGAAACCGGTCAGCGTTTTGTACTGCTGTTCGAAGGCCGTGACGCGGCGGGCAAGGGTGGCACGATCAAACGGTTCATGGAGCACCTGAACCCCCGTCAGGCGCGCGTCGTGGCGCTGAACAAACCGACCTGGGAGGAAAAGGGTCAGTGGTATTACCAGCGCTATGTTCAGGAGCTTCCGACGGTTGGCGAAATGGTATTTTACGACCGGTCCTGGTACAACCGCGCGGGCGTTGAGCGGGTCATGGGCTTCTGTTCGCCCAATGAATACCTCGAATTCATGCGTCAGACACCGGATCTTGAGCGGATGCTGGTTCGGTCGGGCATACAGCTTTACAAATACTGGTTCTCGGTAACGCAGTCTGAACAGCAGCGCCGGTTCAAAAGCCGTGAGACCGACCCGCTGAAACAGTGGAAACTGTCGCCGATCGACAAGGCCAGCCTCAACAAATGGGACGATTATACCGAGGCCAAGGAGGCGATGTTCTTCTACACCGACACCGCCGATGCGCCCTGGACCATCGTCAAGTCGAATGACAAGAAACGCGCCCGTCTGAACTGTATGCGCCACTTCTTGTCGACGCTGGATTACCCGGACAAGGATCACGGTATCGTGGGGCAACCCGATCCTCTGATCGTGGGGCAGGCGCATCACGTGATCCACAGATCCGAGCATATTCTGGGCAATACCCTGCACCCGGAAACGTAATGACGGGCTAAGCCACCTGGCCGCGCTCGGATAGTCTCAACCTGAAATTTCCTTTATCACCTCTTGTCCCGGCCTCTGGCCGGGCATAAGGCTGATGGGATGAACAAGGTGATGACATATCGCGGCCATTTTCAGGCCATCGCTGTGCTGGGCCTGCCGCTGATCGGCGGGCATCTGGCACAGTTTGCGATTGGCCTGACTGACACGATCATGCTGGGCTGGTACGGGGTTGAGGCGCTGGCCGCCGTGACGCTGGCCAGCAGCTATTATTTCGTGCTGTTTCTGTTCGGGGCCGGGTTTGGCTGGGCGGTGATGCCCATGGTGGCCACGGCCGCCGCCGAAGAGGATGAGACCAGCATTCGCCGCTCGACCCGGATGGGGCTGTGGTTGTCGCTGATCTATGCGACGTTGATGATGCCGCTGTTGTGGTGGTCCCAACCCATCCTGATCGCCTTGAAGCAAGACCCGCAAGTTGCTGAAACCGCGTCAGAATACCTGCGTGTCGCAGGGTGGGGGCTGTTCCCGGCGCTGTTGGTGATGGTGTTGAAATCCTATCTGGCCGCGTTGGAGCGAACGCAGATCGTTTTGTGGATCACCGTCACCGCCGCAGTGGTGAATGCGGTGACGAACTATGCCTTGATCTTCGGCAACTGGGGGGCGCCCGAGTTGGGGGTTATGGGCGCGGCCATCGCCTCGGTGGTGACGCAGATCGTATCGCTGGTCTTTGTCGTCATATACGCGGTGCGGGCGCTGCCGGAACACAGCCTGTTCCAACGCTTTTGGCGCCCGGATTGGGAGTTCTTTTTCAGCGTCCTGCGCCTTGGCGTGCCCATCGGATTGACCACGCTGGCCGAGGTCAGCTTGTTTGCCATGTCGGCCATCATGATGGGTTGGCTGGGGCAGGTGCCGCTGGCGGCGCACGGGATCGCGCTGAACCTAGCCTCGGCCACGTTCATGGTGCATCTGGGCCTGTCAAATGCAGCGACGATCCGGGCGGGGAATGCTTTGGGGCGCAAAGACCGCGCGCATCTTGAAAAGGGTGCTATCGCAGTGACAGGCATGTCGCTGGTCATGTCGGTGCTGACGGTTATCCTGTTCCTGACATACGCCGAGCCGCTGATTTCACTGTTCATGGAAGCCGACGATCCGCAACGCCCGCAGATTCTGGCCATCGGTACCGGGCTGCTGGCCATGGCTGCGCTGTTCCAGTTGGTGGACGGTGCGCAGGTGATTGCACTGGGCCTGCTGCGCGGGTTGCAGGACGCCAAGGTACCGATGGTTATGGCCGGGCTCAGCTATTGGGTCGTGGGGATACCGGCCTCGTACTACTTTGGCTTCGTGCAGGGCATGGACGGGATCGGCATCTGGCTGGGCCTCGTGCTGGGCCTTGCCTGCGCCGCCGTTCTGCTGATGGCGCGGTTCTGGATGCGTTCGATCCGTGCCGTTGGGGTTCCAGCCGAATAACTGCTCGGTCACCCTTTGTTGAGCCGGTCCGCCTTTTTGCGCACCAGAACGGTGCGCAGATCGTGCATCGCCAGCAGCAATCGGTCGGTGACATCCTCTAGCTGCTCATCCGACGCCTTGGACTGCGCCCATTGCGTCGTCAGGTTCATGTAATCGACCGCGCGATGAATGTCGTCGATATCGCGTTGCGCCAGCAGGGCTTTGCGGTCTTCCATCCAGCGCGCGATTTCGGCCTGATCAGCCTCGGTCAGAATACGTTGGCCCTGTGGCTTGACTTCGCCGTTGCGGATGTTGATGACCGCAATCTGGTTCATCTCGATCCGCTGCTGGCGGTTTTCAGTGTCGATCCTGAAAACGGCCGCGCCGTTCTCGCGGATACGGAAATAGTATTCAGGCAGCTCTGCGGTCATCGGGGCCTCCGGCTCAGGTCAGGGACGCGCAAAAGCGCTGGATGCGGGTGCAGGCCTTGGTCAGGGCCTCGTCCGAGGTCGCGTAACTGACCCGGAAGTTCGGAGACAGGCCAAAGGCCGCGCCGAAGACGACCGCTACGTCTGCCTCTTCCAGCAGGGCTGTGGCAAAGGCCTCATCCGAGTCGATCATTGTGCCCGCCGGGGTGGTCTTGCCGATCAGCCCTGCGATCGAGGGGTAGACGTAGAACGCGCCTTCGGGCGTGGGGCAGGTGATGCCATCAATCTCGTTCAGCATGCTCACCACCAGATCGCGGCGGCGTTTGAAGGTCTCGTTATTCGGGGCCAGAAACGCTTGTGTGCCGTTCAGCGCCTCAACCGCGGCCCATTGGCTGACCGAGCACGGGTTCGAGGTCGACTGCGATTGGATCTTGCGCATCGCGGCGATGATCTTGACCGGACCGGCCGCGTATCCGATGCGCCAGCCGGTCATGGCATAGGCCTTGGAAACACCATTGCAGGTCAGCGTGCGGTCATAGAGGCCGGGTTCGACCTCGGCGGGGGTGCAGAACTCAAACCCGTCATAGGCCAGGTGTTCATACATGTCGTCGGACATGATCCAGACATGCGGGTGACGCATCAGCACATCCGTCAGCGCCAGCAACTCGTCGCGGCTATAGCCCGCGCCGGTCGGGTTCGACGGAGAGTTGAAGATGAACCATTTCGTCTGGGGAGTGATCGCGGCCTCAAGCTGATCTGCGGTCAGCTTGAAGTTGTTCTCCAGAGTTGTCTCGACAACAACTGGCGTGCCGCCTGCCAGCAGTACCATGTCCGGGTAGCTGACCCAGTAGGGCGCAGGGATGATCACCTCATCACCGTCGTTCATCGTCGCCATCAACGCGTTATAAAGCGTCTGCTTGCCACCAGTCCCCACCGAGATCTGCGCGGGTGTGTAATCCAGCCCGTGATCGCGTTTCATCTTGGCGCAGGCGGCTTGCTTCAACTCGGGGATGCCGTCAGGCGCGGTGTATTTGGTCTTACCCGCAGCGATGGCCGCAACGGCGGCGTCCTTGATGTTTTGCGGGGTATCGAAGTCGGGTTCACCCGCGCTCAAGCCGATCACGTCGCGACCGGCGGCTTTCAGCTCAGCCGCTTTTGCTGTCATCGCAATGGTCGGAGAGGGTTTTACGCGTGACAGTGTCGCAGACAGGAAACTCATGGTCGACCTCGGTTTGTATGTTCAACCTGACTGTCATAGGGTGCGCCCGAATGACGTTCAAGCTGTATGAATTTTGAATTAGGAGACCCCGATGAGCGACGAAACTGACTGGTATGGAGCAGATGCAGCGACTTTCGGGGACAGGCTGGCGGGCGCGCGCGAGGCGGCAGGGATGACACAGTCCCAGCTGGCCCGGCGTCTGGGAGTCAAAAAGGCGACAATTGCGGCTTGGGAAAATGATCTGTCCGAGCCGCGCGCCAACCGGTTGTCGATGATGGCGGGTATGATCAACGTCTCGATCATGTGGCTGCTGACGGGCGAAGGCGAAGGTATGGAAGCCCCTGCCGAAGAAGGCAAGGGCGATCTGGAACTTGCGGACGCAGTTGCGGAACTGCGCGCCATCCGGGGTGAGATGCGCGCAAGCGCCGAACGGGCCGCGCGTCTTGAAAAGCGGTTGCGGTTGATGTTGGAGCAAACCCAGTGACGGAAACAAGAGAGGTTCGCATCAAGCGTATGCAGATGCGGTCAATGCGGCGTGGGATCAAAGAGATGGACCTGATCCTGTCGGCCTATGCCGCGCGAAATCTGGAAAAGATGGATACGGCCGGTCTGGATCTGTACGACGCCATGCTGCGGGAAAATGATCAGGACCTCTATCAGTGGGTCACTGGTCAGGTTCAGCCGCCCGGAGTTTTCGCCGACCTCATAGCGGATATCGCGCAAACTTTTCAAAAATAAAGAAAATCCGGCTTAACCGATTTTTCGGGATTTCGATTCATGCTGCCTGAAACAGCGCGACTGAATCGGAGGATCGGATGAGTATGGAAATGCAGGTCTCCGCGCCGGAAACCAAGGGGTTTATGACCAGCTATCTTGAGGCGCTCGCTTTGGTCGAGCGGCTGCACCGTCTGCTGCTGGACGTCATCAAGGATGAGTTCGAGCGTGTCGGGGTGTTGGAGATCAACGCCGTTCAAGCCCTGCTGTTGTTCAACATCGGCGATCATGAGGTGACCGCGGGCGAATTGAAAAGCCGCGGTTACTATCAGGGCAGCAATGTCAGCTACAACCTCAAAAAGTTGGTGGAAATGGGCTATATGCATCACCAGCGATGCGAGATCGACAGACGCTCGGTCCGGGTGCGGTTGACCCCGCGCGGGCGGGAAATCCGCGATATCGTCTCCACGCTGTTCTCGCGCCACGCCGAAGGATTGCAGACCCGCGGCGTGCTGGGGCTGGAAGGGATCGACGATATCACCACCTCTCTGCGCCGGGTCGAGCGGTATTGGACGGACCAGATCCGGTATATCTACTGATCAGGGATGTTTGGGGGACTTGCGCGGGGCTTGTCCCCGCGTCCCTTCCTGCAGCGCGCCGATTTGCAACCCCGTCAGTTCCCGCTCCAGCTTGCGCCGCATCGCGCGTTCGAAATCCTCGAACCCTTGTGCGATTTCCAGAAAGGCTCCGGGCCCGTGCAGCACGTTGTTTTCGAAAAAGGGGATCAGGTAAAGTTCGCCCTCGAAATCGGCGGCATTGATGACCAGCCCGTTGACCACAGTGTTCTGAAAGGGAAAGTGCCGATAGGCCGAATCCGGGCCGTAGCCGTCATTGTTTGACCCGTCCCCCGACAGATCGATGGTCTGGAACAGACAAGGTGGGGCCTGCTGCATCAGGGTCGCCCCGAAGGCCAGCGCATACCCCATCGCCGTAGCCGAGCTGCTGTCGGACCGAACCGATTGCTGCACGGTGGCTGCCGCCGCCAGCAGGTCGGCCTGCGTGTTGATCATCTTCCAGTTCAGAATGACGCGCTGCGTGGATCGACCGCTCCATTCATACACGGCCAACGCCACCGGCATGGGCGAGGAAAAGAAGGCCTCGGTCACCTCGGGCGCAACCAGGGCGGCGGCGAGCCCCTGCCGCTGCAGGGCGTCTTCGTCTGCATCCACCGAGGTTGAGATATCCATGGCCAAAGCCAGGGCCAGACGGCAGGTTTCGGCCCGAAGCGGGCTGGCCAAGGCGGCCAGCCCCAGTGCTGTCAACCAGCGGATCACCAGTGGCCGGTGCTGTCCATGCTGGCCCAGGGCTCAGCAGGTTCCAGCGCGTCGCCATTCTGCAGCAGCTCGACCGAGATATTGTCGGGGGACCGCACAAACGCCATGCGGCCATCGCGCGGCGGGCGGTTGATCACGATGCCATTGTCTTGCAGGTGCTGGCAGACCTCGTAGATGTTATCGACACCGTAGGCCAGGTGCCCGAAATGGCGGCTGTCGCTGGGCAGAGTGTCGTCGCCGTCCCAGTTATGGGTCAGCTCGATCGGCCGATCCTCTTGCCCCGGGGGTGCCATGAAGATCAGTGAGAACCGTCCGGATTCGCTGTCGTAGCGGCGTGTTTCCTTCAGTCCCAGCAGCTCATAAAACGCAATCGACTTCTCCAGATCCTTCACGCGGACCATGGTGTGAAGATATCTCAGCCCCATGTGTGGCTTCCTTTCTGTTCAGGTGATGCGCAGCAGCTTAGCGCGCAGGTTATGCAAGTCGAGGGGCAGCACGGACACATTTTGAAAATTGCGGAAATGAGCGCACATATCGCGGTTCCGGTCCGGGAATTGCCGAGATATAGTGGTGCACGACTCATTGCTGGAAAGGAAATTTCATGCCGCTGTCCTCTGACCAACTGGCCGAGATCGAAGCGCAACGGGCGCAATCGCATCAAACACGCCGCGTTGTGGCTGCGGGTATGGAAGAGCATCTGTATACTGCGCATCAGGTGCTGGACCACGGCTTTGTGCGCGTGATCGACTATATGGGCGATGACGCGGCGATCTGCCAGGCGGCGCGGGTGTCCTATGGCAAAGGTACCAAGTCGGTGCAGAACGATGAGGGGCTGATCCGCTATCTGATGCGCCACTGGCACTCGACCCCGTTCGAGATGTGCGAAATCAAGCTGCACGTCAAACTGCCCGTCTTTGTAGCCCGGCAATGGATTCGCCACCGCACGGCAAATGTGAACGAATACTCCGCCCGCTATTCGATCCTGGACCGGGAATTCTATATCCCCGCGCCCGACCACGTCGCCGCGCAGTCCGAGGTGAACAATCAGGGCCGCGGCGACGCGCTGCAAGGGGAAGAGGCCGCGCGCGTTCTTGAAATGCTCAAGGCCGACAGCGCGCGATGCTACGACAACTATGAGGCGATGATCAGCCAGGATGGCCAGCAGGGGCTGGCGCGTGAACTGGCGCGAATGAACCTGCCCGCGAATATCTATACGCAATGGTACTGGAAGGTCGATCTGCACAACCTGTTCCACTTCCTGCGCCTGCGCGCCGACCCGCATGCTCAATACGAAATCCGGGTCTATGCCGACACCATGTGCAAGATCGTCGCCGATTGGGTGCCCTTTGCCTACAAAGCTTTCGAGGATTATCGCCTGGGTGCGGTCAACCTCTCGGCGCAGATGGTCGACAGCCTGCGTCGGATGCTGGCGGGTGAGACGGTCACGCAAGAGAACTCGGGCATGACCGCGCGGGAATGGCGCGAGTTCGAGGCCGTCATCCGCGAGGGCTGATCGCGCATAGCGCTTGTCTATACAGTGCGTCATGAAGTTGTTACATTCAGCTCATGACGCTTTCTGCAATAATCCGAACCACTTTCTTGTGCATTGTGCTGGCACCAGCCGCGCAGGCCAAATCTCCGATCGCCGAGGTGATTTGCGAGCCGACAGACCGGATGCACGAAAAGCTTGAACGTCAGTTCGGCGCGGAACGTGCGGCGACCGGTATTCGCGGGCCAGAGCAACTGATGGAGGTCTGGACCAGCAAGTCCGGTGACTGGACCATGGTGGTCACCTATGCGACCGGGATGTCCTGCATCGTTGCGATGGGCGAAAACTGGTACACTCATGCCAAGGTTGACCCGGCACGAGGGTAAGGTTCGCTAACCTTTGAAAGTCGGCCAACGGCCGGTAATTGGCCGTTGGCCTGTTTTGATAACCCGCAGAATGCGGTTGTTTTACAGTGGCTTCAAATCAGCTGCCATTTGGCGGCCGTCACGTCCGTCTTGCAGCTCGTACGAGACTTTCTGATTGTCAGCGAGCCCGGTCAGACCGGACCGTTCAACGGCCGAGATATGAACAAATACGTCCTTGCCGCCTTCATCGGGGGCAATAAACCCGTAGCCTTTCGTGGTATTAAACCATTTCACGGTGCCAGTTGGCATTTCCCGTGTCTCCTTCTACTTTCACGTTGTCCCACAAAATTGGTGGGGGTAGTGGTTGACGCCACCGCAACACATCACTGTATCGCCCACACGATACAGCCCGGATTGCGTGTTTCGTCTTTTTCAACATTGCACGGTGAAGTAAAAAATCAAGAATTACCGAAACAATCAGGCAAAATCGCCAAAAATTGAACCAGATACAGGAGACCCCCGCAGATGCGCCTTTTTGGCCTGAAGACCTGTGATACTTGCCGCAAGGCCTTGAAATCACTTCCAGATGCAGAATTTGTCGACGTCCGGGCCGATGGCGTGCCGGATTCCGTGCTTGCGCGGGCTTTTGACACCTTCGGCGAGGCTTTGCTCAACACCCGTTCCACAACCTGGCGTGGATTGGACGATGCGGAACGTGCGCGGCCGCCGTTGAACTTGATCGCCGAGAATCCAACCCTGATGAAGCGCCCTCTGATCGAGCATAACGGCACGCTGTATCTGGGCTGGCGCGCGGAAACGAAAGAGGGGCTTGGCGTTGCGTGACCGGGTAACTATGTGAATTGACGCAAGTTAGAGGGTTTTGAATGCGCAACGCAGCTATGATTCTGGGCGTCATCGCCGGTCTGATCGGGATGATCGTGGGCTTTGTCGGCTATGGCTATGTCGAACTGATCGACACCTATGGTGAGATTGACGGCTTGGCCGAGCAAGTGGACAACGCGCAGGTCATACAAATGGCCTCGATCATCGCGCCTCTGCTGGCCATTGCCGGTGGTGCGATGGCCCATGCACGGGCCTTGGTCGGAGGCGCGTTGCTGCTGATCTCAGCCGCGGGAATGTACTACGCCTTTGGCTTCAACGTGTTCACCATGTTCCCGGTGGCGTTTGCGGCCGTGGCGGGCCTGCTTGGGCTGGCCGCGGGTAAACCGGACGAGCCCAAAGCACATTTCTAGATCACTTGATGCGCAGGATACGGTCCAGCGACAGCGGTCCTGCACCGTTGATCACGATCACCAACAGCAGGAAAGTCCACAACGTCCGGTCGTCCAGCAGACTCACGGCGTTGGTAAAGTAGCTGCCCAGTTCAGTGCCATGCCCGTTGACGTCCACGATGGTTTGAACCCAGACAAATGCGACCATGCCCAAAGCGGCAAACCGCGACAGCAGGCCGATCACGATCAGCGCGGGCAGCAAAAACTCGGCCCAGGTACCCGCAACGGCAATCGCCCAGTGAATGACACTCAGTTGCGAGCTGTCATAGCTGACCGCTTCCATCGCTTTGGGGAAGATCTGGACGTAGGCGCCGTCTGACGGGGAAAGAAAGCCAAAGAACCCGCTGCCCAATTTGGTTTTCGCCGAGTTCCAGTAGTACACCAGCAACGTGGCTGCAAAGACCAGCCGGGCCAGAGTTGGCGTCAACCAACCGGCGGTCAATTCCAACCGTCCCAGGGTGTTGTTGTGCAATGAGATCAGAGCAGTCATGTCTCCAGCCTTTCGATAGTCACAGAGGTTATTGCGCCGCCTTCCAAAAGCAGCGCCAGAGTGGCCCCAAGGTCAAAATCGGGGAAATTGGTCGCGGTTTCTTCAAACGCGTCACCAATGGTTTGTCCGGCCTGAAGGCCTGCAATCCAATGCGCGCCGCCAGTGGACAGCAGATGCGGGATCGGGTCATAGTCGGGCCGGGTAACCAGAACGGCCTCGGGGCCGGGCGCGGGTTTCGGCGCGTCCTCTTCGGTGTTGAAGCGCCAGATCGAGTAGATCGGCCAGTCCGAACCCAGAACCTGCATTGAGGGGGCAAACCCCAGCCGGGCCCGCATGATATCTTCTGGCGGCAGGGCCAGCGCATCCGCCGGGGCGGGTGTGCTGTCGGCCGCGTGGTACGAACGGCGCAGCGACAGCTCCAGCCGCGCGACGTCGGGCAGGTAGCCCAGATGGGCAAGTTGCTCCATTCCAGTCAGGAAATCCGGAAACGCCTCGCCATAGAACATCATCAGGGGCGAAGCGGGGGGATGTTTGCGCAGGAAAATCCCCGACAGGCCATCCATGTTCTGCGGTCCCAAAAGCTTGGTGATAACCGGAAAGGCCTGATGCATCGCCTCGGTCAGGGACACGGCCACGTTGTTGCGGTACACGCTGAACCGGCGTCCTGCGGGTTGCGCGGCGGCATCCAGCAACCCCTTGGGGATAGCTGCCGCTGGGTCCAGCAACGCCGCATGGAAGGTTGTTTGCGAGACGCTCATGCCGGAATGCGGTCCAGGGCCGCCTGTGCGCGCTCTGCCTCGGCCCGCAGAATGGGCCAGTCGGGGACGTCCGTGTCCCACTCGATCAGCACCGGTTTCGGGCCCGAGCGTTCAAGAACATAATCCAGCAAAGCCCAGACCGGATCGACCACTTCGCGCCCGTGGCTGTCGATCAGCAGCGGGTGACCGTGATCATCTTCATCCTCATCATGGCCGCCAAGGTGAACCTCACCCACCTTGTCCAGCGGATAGGCGTCGATATAGCCCTGCGGTGAGAAATCCAGATTGGTGGCCGAGACAAAGACGTTGTTCACGTCCAGCAGTAGGCCGCAGCCAGTACGACGCGCAATCTCGCGCAGAAAGTCCGGCTCGGACCATGTGCTTTCCTCGAATGCCAGATAGCTGGAGGGGTTTTCCAGCAGCATCTGCCGTCCGACGGTGTCCTGTACCTGATCGATATGATCACAGACGCGCACCAAGGTCGCATCTGTATAGGGCAGGGGCAGCAGGTCGTTCAGGAAATGGCTGTCATGGGTAGACCAGGCCAGATGTTCCGAGAAACTGGCGGGGTTCAGCCAGCCGACCAGATGTTTCAGACGGGCCAGATGATCCGCATCCAGCGGGCCTTCGCCGCCGATCGACAGGCCGACACCGTGGACGGAAATCGGGAATTGCTCGGACAGGTGGCGCAGCTGTGCAATGGGACGGCCACCGTCGCCCATGTAGTTTTCGGCGTGAATCTCAAGCCATGCGACGGGGTTGGCGTGGTCCAGAATCTGCGCAAAGTGCTGGGGTTTGTAGCCGACGCCCGGCGCGGCCGGCAGATTGTTCGGTCTGGTCGTATGGTCCAACATGTGCGAGCTCTCCGATCACGAAAAAGAGGCGGGCGATATGGCCCGCCCCTCCGGTTTTTTGAAAGCCTGGGCTTATGCCGGCAGGTCGCGGTCCAGCGGTTCCAGCGAGCCCTTGCGGTTGTCCGGCAATTCGATATCGGCGCAGGTGCCCGCGTCGACCAGGGTCCATGCGTTGCCCTGATAGTCCACGGTCGAGGTGCCCGCGCAGGTGGTGCCGGGGCCGGCGGCACAGTCATTCTGACCGGCCAGCGATACGCCATAGCATTTCTCTTTGGCTTGTGCGGTGGCAGTAGTTGCGGCGCCCGAAACGGCGGCTGCGACTGCGCTTGCGATAACCAGGGTTTTTGCGGTGTTCGACATCTCGGTAATCCCTTTTGATGACTGCGTATGTCTGCTTGTGACAATGACAAAGGTAGTGCTTGCAGGGCTGCAGTTGAATTCACGAGCCCGTGTCTCACAACCCCGTCAGGACATGACATGCCCCCTTGAAGGTTAACAAATTGTTTTTGAAATGAAAAATGGTAATTGTTTCAATCCGGCCCCAATATCGGGGCCGGATTGTCGGCAATATGGTGCCGAATGTTACAGCAGGTCGGGCGGGGTGGCCGCCCGCGACAACTCATTTGTTACAACGTCAAGCGGTTGAACCTGCGTCTGTTTTTCGCCCAGACGCCGGACGCTGACGGTGCGCTCCTCAACTTCGCGGTGGCCGACGGCCAGAATGACGGGCACTTTACCGACTGAGTGTTCGCGGACCTTGTAGTTGATCTTCTCGTTGCGGATATCCGCCTCGGCGCGGACACCAGCGGCCTTGAGAGTTTCGACCACTTCCATGACATAGTCATCCGCCTCGGACGTGATCGAGGCGACAACGACCTGACGCGGGGCCAGCCAGAACGGCAGCTTGCCCGCGTGTTCTTCGATCAGGATCCCGATGAAGCGTTCGAACGAACCCAGCGTTGCGCGGTGCAGCATGACGGGACGGTGTTTGCCGCCGTCGGCGCCGATATAGGTGGCGTCCAGACGTTCAGGCAGAACGAAGTCCACCTGGAAGGTGCCGCACTGCCAGTCGCGACCGATGGCGTCTGTCAGGACGAACTCCAGCTTTGGACCGTAGAAGGCGCCTTCGCCCGGGTTCAGTTCCGGCTCGATCCCGGCTGCTCGGGTTGCAGAGAGCAGGGCGGATTCGGCCTTGTCCCAGACCTCATCCGAACCAGCCCGCGTTTCGGGGCGATCCGAGAATTTTACCGCAAATTTTTCGAACCCCAGATCCTTGTAGATCACGCTGAGGAAGCGGATGAATTCAGCGGTTTCGGCCTCGATCTGTTCTTCAGTAGAAAAGATGTGAGCGTCGTCCTGCGTAAAGCCGCGCACGCGCATGATGCCGTGCAATGCGCCCGAGGGTTCGTACCGGTTGCACGACCCGAATTCGGCCATGCGCAACGGCAGATCGCGATAGGATTTTAGGCCCTGTTTGAAGATTTCAACATGGCAGGGGCAGTTCATCGGCTTGAGTGCGTTAACGGCTTTCTCGCGGGCATGTTCTTCGTCCACTTCGACGATGAACATGTTTTCCTGATACTTGTCCCAGTGGCCGGACCGTTCCCACAGCTTGCGGTCAACGACCTGCGGTGTGTTCACCTCGACATACCCGCCCTTGCGCTGCTGTCGGCGCATGTAGTCCTGCAGCAGGGTGTAGATGGTCCAGCCGTTGGGATGCCAGAAGATTTGGCCCGGAGCCTCTTCCTGCATGTGGAACAGGTCCATCTCGCGGCCTAGCTTGCGGTGGTCGCGTTTGGCGGCCTCTTCCAGCATATGCAGGTAAGCTTTCAGCTTTTCCTTTCCGGTAAAGGCCACGCCATAGATGCGCTGCAGCATCGCGCGGTCGCTGTCGCCACGCCAATAGGCGCCCGCGATGGACATCAGTTTGAACGCGTCGCCGGGCAGTTGGCCGGTGTGCTGCAGGTGCGGGCCACGGCACAGATCCTGCCAGTGGCCGTGCCAGTACATGCGCAGTGGCTCATCGCCCGGAATGGCTTCGATCAACTCAACCTTGTAGGGCTCGTTATTGGCCTTGTAGAACTCGATCGCGCGGTCACGGTCCCAGACCTCGGTGGTGACGGGGTCGCGCTTGTTGATGATCTCTTTCATCTTTTTCTCGATGAGGCCGAGATCTTCGGGCGTGAATGGTTCCTCGCGATCAAAGTCGTAATACCAGCCGTTTTCGATGACGGGGCCGATGGTGACCTTGGTGGCGGGCCAGATTTCCTGAACTGCGCGTGCCATTACATGGGCCAGATCGTGGCGGATCAGCTCATTGGCCTGCTCTTCATCCTTCATGGTGTGGATGGCGATGTCGGCATCGGCCTCGATGGGCCATTGCAGGTCCCAGTGCTTGCCGTTTACCGTGGCCGAGATTGCCTTTTTCACAAGCGAGGTTGAGATATCGGCAGCCACCTGCGCGGGCGTTACGCCTGCGTCATAAGAACGTGCATTGCCATCGGGAAAAGTGAGAGAGACGGATTTTGAATCCAGGGCCATATCGGCTCTCCTCGTCGGTTTGGCGCCCACTGAACGCCCGGTTGCGGGTTATATGTGTCGCGCTGCTTTGGCAGGTGGTGGTGCGCGTGTCAAGGGTCGGAGCGAGGGGCGCTGCCCCTCGCGCTCCCCGGAGTATTTCGGAAAAGATGAAGGTCGCGGAATTGCACTTGGGGGTGCGGCGTGCATGATGCTGGAAAAGGAAAGAGGATTTCATGGCAGCGACGGACTTTCTGGAAACACCGCAGGGGCGGCGGTTGGCCTATCACAAGAGCCAAGGCACTGGCCCAACCATTGTTTTCCTGGGTGGCCTCAAATCGGATATGGAGGGCACCAAGGCGGTGCATCTTGAGGCCTGGGCGCAGGCGCGGGGGCAGGCGTTTTTGCGGTTCGATTATTCCGGCCATGGCGAAAGCTCGGGGGCGTTCAAAGAAGGCTGCATCGGCGACTGGCATCAGGACACGGTGGCCGCCGTTTCAGAACTGACCGAGGGACCGTTGATTGTCGTCGGGTCGTCGATGGGCGGGTGGCAGGCGCTGTTGCTGGCTAAGGCGATGCCCGAGCGGATTGCGGGGATGGTCACCATCGCGGCTGCGCCGGATTTTACCGAAGACGGCTATTGGGCCTCGTTTAGCGATGAACAAAAGGCGGCACTGGACACCGTCGGTCATGTCGAATTGCCCTCGGATTACATGGAGCCCTACATCATCTCCAAGCGAATGATCGAAGATGGGCGGCAACAGTTGGTATTGCGCGATGCGCTGGACCTGCCTTTTCCGGTCCGGTGCCTGCAGGGCACGGCAGATACGGCGGTGACCACCGAAACGGCTGTGCGGTTGCTGGATCATGCCAGCGGGGATGATATGCGCTTGTTGCTGGTCAAGGATGCTGATCACCGTTTCTCGGACGGTCCCTGTCTGGGACTGATCGAAAATGCGGTGCTCGAGGTTATGGAGCGATCCTGATGCAGCGCTTTGGATGGGTCCTTGGTCGCCTGCTGTTGGCGCTGATTGTCCTTGGCGGGCTGATCTATTGGCTCGGGCCGCGTGAAGAGGTCGATCTGCATCCGCGCTTTGATCCCCGCAAACTCAGCGAGGGGGTTCAGGTCTATTTCGAAAGCACGGAATCCGTCTTTGACGACATCGTTCCTGGGGTTGAGAAACGGGTTATCTGGCAGGACGGGTTCTACGAGCAGCGCACGCCGGTTTCGGTTCTTTATGTGCACGGCTTTTCGGCATCGTCCGAAGAAATTCGCCCTGTGCCCGATAGGGTGGCCGATGCGCTGGGGGCCAATCTGGTCTACACCCGGTTGCAGGGTCACGGGCGGGACGGCAGCGCGATGGGCGAGGCAACCGCGACTGGCTGGATGCAGGACATGGCCGAGGGATTGGCTGCGGCGCGGGCGGTCGGCGACAAGGTTGTGGTCATGTCGACCTCGACCGGTGGCACGCTGGCTGCCGCCGCCGCATTGGATGCGGAACTCAGCAAGGACGTGGCGGCGATGGTCTTTGTCTCACCCAATTTCGGAGTGAACACGCCCGGCGCGTGGCTGCCCGGCCTGCCCTGGGCGCGCGAATGGTTGCCGTTGGTAATGGGCGAGAAGCGGGACGTCTCGGGCCCGGACCCCGAACAGAACACCTATTGGACGTCGGTCTATCCGTGGGAGGCGGTCGTGCCGATGACTGTGCTGGTTGAAACCGTCTATGCGCTGGACTTCTCAGACGCACAGGTGCCGGCGCTGTTCTGGTTCTCGGATGACGATCAGGTGGTGCGGCCCGACCGGACGCATAAGGTGGCCGAAAGCTGGGGTGGTCCCTCAACCGTCAATCTAGTGACGATGGGGCCGGGGGATGATCCCGCGTCGCACGTGATCGCCGGGCGGTTGATGTCGCCGGGTCAAACAGATGCCGTAGTGACCGGCATTCTGGGCTGGCTCAATGGGATAGGGGTCGAGTAGCGATGCGTAAGCCGGGCAGCATGTGGAGCCTTGAAACGCTTGGCCGCGTGCGTTTGTCCCGGCATTTCTTTATGCGGGATTTCCTGTATTCCGAGATCGGGAATTTCCATGAAAAACAGAACCTTCCGGACAATCCTGATCTGGCTATCGAAACCGGCCGCGCGTTTTGCCAGATCCTGCTGGACCCGCTTGAGGAAACCTTTGGGCGCGTCGCGGTTCGGTCCGGTTATCGCTCGCCTTCGCTGAACCGGTTCGGGAATGAAAACCGTCTGAACTGTGCCCGGAACGATAACCCTCTGGAATGCCACATCTGGGACAGGGGAGAGGGTGATGCGCGGATTGCGGGCGCCTCGATCGTCATTCCGTGGTTTGCCGATCAGTTCGAGGCAGGACGGGACTGGCGCGATCTGGCGTGGTGGATGCACGACCATCTGGCCTATTCCGAGATCTGGTTCTTTCCCAAACTCTGCGCCTTCAACCTTGTCTGGAGGCCTGAACCGCTCCGTCGCATAGACAGTTATATTGTGCCGCGCGGCTGTCTGCTGCGTCCTGGGGCCGAGCCGTACGAGGATTTGTCGGCGCGACGCCGGAGATACGCGGATTTCCCGACCTTCCGGGGCATCAAATATCCCTGAAGTTTAACTTGCCCGAAGCAGTAAAACGTCTCATCCTGTAATCAATGAGTACAGGCCGAAAAGGTCGAATTTTACGAGGCCCCGCGTGATCGAGCCGCTGGTTTTATTGCCCGAAATGATGTGCGACGCACGGATTTTTGAACCCCAGATCAACTGTCTGTCGCGTCAGCGCGCCGTGATGGTTGCGCCGGTTTCAGTGGGGGAGCGGATCGAAGAAATCGCCTCGGCCCTGTTGGACCAGTTGCCGCATCGCTTTGCGCTGGGCGGGCTGGGGATGGGCGGTGTGGTGGCGCTGGAGCTTATCCGCCGCGCGCCGGACCGGGTGTCACGCCTGTGCCTGATGGCGGCGGATGCGCAGGCCGATACGCCGCAGCTGGCGGTTGCGCGTGAGGAGCTTTTGGTCGGCGCAAAGGCGGGGCGGCTTGAGGACGTGATGCGGCGGATCATCGGGTCCGACACGCTGGCCCCCGGACCAAAACGCATTCCCATTCTGAACGGCCTGATTGAAATGGCGCTGGATTTGGGGCCTGCGGTGTTCGAGCGTCAGATACGCGCCCTGCAACGGCGCCCGGATCAACAGGGCGAGCTGCGGCGCATCCGGGTGCCGACGCTGGTTCTGTGCGGTGCGCATGATACGTTGATACCGCAGCGAAAACACGCGTTCATGGCGGATATGATCCCCGGCGCGGAACTGAAAGTTGTCGATGGGGCAGGGCATCTGCCGACGCTGGAAGCACCCCGATTTGTGAATGACGCGTTGGCTGAATGGCTTACCGCGCCAGCAAGGGCGGCCTATGTGTAGAACTCCATGCGCTCGGCCTTGCTGAGGATCGTTGGCGGCACCACGGGTTCACCGCTGTCGGTGTTGAAGAACGGCGTGTTTCGCCAGCTACCCGAAACCCAGGATTTCGTCAGGCGCGTCAGCAGCCCCACCGCTGCATAGCGCAGTTTTTCGTGTGACTGCTTGCCATCCGGCTGTGGGACGAAACCACGGGTGGTGACCGGACCAAGCCTGTCGGGATCAGCGATGCGTTTGACGATGAAACCGGCGAAAGGGAACTTGGCCGTCCGCGATGTCGTCGCAATCGGGGCGTTGCAGCAATCCGCGTACCATCGCAACATCCCTTTGGGGCTGAGCTGCATCAGCGCAAGATGCTCTGCGCCGCTGTCGATGCGGATGTCTTCCGGGCTCATTTGCAACACGTCGACAGGGCCGGGGGCAGGATCCGGCTGTCCGAAATACAGCTGAGCCGCGCGGCAGTCATGGCAATAGCAGGCGACATGGGTGCCGCTTTGAACGCCGGCAGCGGTGATATGCCCGGTCAGGGTGCCGCAAGTGCAGGAGAAGGGCATTCCCTCTGCCGCCCTCCTGCGCATGGTGGTCAGGCCACCTTGTTGCTGTTGGCGGCGCGGCGTGTGGATTTGCGCGAATTGGTGTTCATGAAGTCGATCACCAGCGGCCGGATATTGTCGCGCCAGCTGCGCCCGGCAAAGATGCCATAGTGACCTGCACCGGGCTCAACATGGCTGGCCTTTTTCGACTCCGGCAGGCCGGTGCACAGATCGAGCGCCGCGATGCACTGGCCGGGGGCCGAAATGTCATCATTGGCGCCTTCGACCGTCTTGACCGCAACATCGGTAATCTTGCCGATATCGACCTTGTGACCGGCGACCACGAATTCATTCTTCGCTATCTCACGGTTTTTGAAGATACGTTCGACCGTGGACAGATAGAACTCGGCAGTCATATCCATGACGGCCAGATATTCGTCGTAGAACCGGTTATGGGCATCGTGATCCGACGCTTCATCGCGCATCACACGCTGAATCTGGTCCGAGAACGCCTTGGAGTGGCGGTCCGCATTCATCGACATGAACGATGCCAGCTGCAGCAGGCCGGGATAGACCATGCGGCCAACACCCTTGTACTTGAAGCCGACGCGCTGGATCATGGTTTCTTCCAGCTGGCCCATGGTGACACGGCGGCCAAAGTCGGTCACGTCGGTCGGGGTGGCATCGGGATCGACCGGGCCACCGATCAGGGTCAGGGTGCTGGGCTGCGCCTTGGGCTCGACCTCGGCCAGATAGGCGGTCGCGGCCAGCGTTAGCGGAACGGGTTGGCAGACGGCCACAACATGAGTGTCCGGGCCAAGTTCTTTCATAAAATCGACAAGGTAGAGGGTGTAGTCCTCAACATCGAACTTGCCTTCGGACACGGGGATGTCGCGCGCGTTATGCCAGTCAGTGATGTAAACTTCGCAATTGACCAGCAGGCTTTTCACGGTCGACCGCAGCAGCGTCGCGTAGTGCCCCGACATCGGCGCAACCAGCAGAACCTTGCGGGGCTGTTCCTCGCGGCCGTTCACCCGGAAATGGACCAGATCGCCAAAGGGGCGTTCGACAACGGTGGTCACATCGACCAGATGGTCCTTGCCGTCCTCGCAGGTAAAGGTGCGGATACCCCAATCAGGTTTGACGATCATTCGCTGGAATGTTCGTTCGGTCACCTCACCCCAAGCTGCCATCATGCTGAAAGCGGGGTTGGGAACCATCGAGAAGACGGGGTAAGATGCAATGGCGCTGGCAGTTGCGCCCATCCACTGGTTGGTGTTGCGCATCGTTTCCATCAAGTCGTAAGTCATCATGTAGCGCATGAAAAAGGGGCCTCCTGCGTGTCAGCCTGGGTGTTCGGACCATTCGCCGCTTTGCCCCCTGAGACCTACGACGTTATTCTGCATAGCAGCGAGATTAAGCGGGAATTGTTAAAATGACAACAAGTGACGGCCAGATGCCTGAAGTGACCGAAGAAAACATTGAACGCCTTAAGGAAAATATGGAAAAGGTCGAGCAATTGTCGAAGCGCTTGATCGAAGTGATGGCTGTGAAAAAGCCGCATACCGCTGCATTGGACGGCCCGAATCAGGAGCTTTTTGCAAAGGCAGCAACGGCATATTGGGCCGACGCATGGCAAAATCCCGCAAAGTTGCTGGAGCGGCAAATAGAATTCTGGGGAAAATCGGTTCTGAACTTTGCCGAAGCGCAGCAGGCGCTGACCAGGGGCGAGGTCGATGACGAAGAAGCCAGACCCGGTGACAAACGATTTTCCAACCCTCTTTGGGAAACCAACCCCTATTTCCGCCTGATCCGCCAGCAATACCAGACCAATTCCGAAGCTATCGCCCAGGCCGTTGCCTCGGTCGAGGATCTGGATGCAAAGGACAAACAGCGTCTGGGTTATTTCTCGCAGCAGATCATCGACATGATGGCCCCCACGAATTTTCTGGCGACCAACCCGGACGCGCTGCAAAAGGCTGTCGAAACCGAAGGCCAGTCGCTGATCAAGGGGCTTGAGAACCTCGTTTCGGACCTTGAGGCCAACGATGGCGAACTGGTGGTGAAGCTGGCCGACGAAAGCGCGTTTGAAGTGGGCGGCAACCTGGCGACGACGTCCGGTGACGTGGTTTTTCGCAACCGCATGATGGAACTGATCCAGTACAAGCCAGCGACAGAAACGGTCCATGAAACACCGATTGTCCTGTTCCCGCCCTGGATCAACAAATTCTACATTCTCGACCTCAAGGCACAAAACAGCCTGATCAAGTGGGTGACCGAGCAAGGCTATACCCTGTTCGTCGTCAGCTGGGTCAACCCGGATGAAAGCTATGCGGACACCGGGATGGAGGATTACATTCAGGACGGTTTCCTGACTGCAATTGAAGAGGCCAAGAAGATATGCAAGGTCAAGCAGGTGAACGCGATCGGATATTGTATCGCGGGCACCACGCTGAGCCTGACTTTGGCGCTGCTGAAACAGCGCGGCGATAAATCGGTCAAGTCGGCAACACTGTTCACTGCACTAACGGATTTCTCTGAACAGGGCGAGTTCACACCTTTCCTGCAGAACGACTTCATCGACGGGATCGAGGAAGAGGTGAACAAAGAGGGCGTGCTGCGGTCATGGATCATGGCGCGCACCATGTCCTTCCTGCGTTCGCGCGATCTGGTCTACGGCCCGGCGATCCGCAGCTATATGCTGGGTGAAGTGCCGCCCGCCTTTGATCTGTTGTTCTGGAATGGCGACGGGGCCAACCTGCCAGCCAAGATGACGGTCGAGTATCTGCGTGGCCTGTGCCAGCGCAACGAATTCGCCACTGACGGGTTTGAGCTGTTCGGTCACAAGCTGAAACTCAGCGACGTGGACGTGCCGCTGATGGCAATCACCTGCGAGACGGACCATATCGCGGCGTGGAAAGACTGCTATCGCGGCGTTCAGAAGATGGGGTCGCGGAACAAGACTTTTGTGGTCTCCGAGTCCGGCCATATCGCGGGCATCATCAATCCACCCAGCAAGAAGAAATACGGTCACTACACCAACCCGGATATGAAGGCGGATGCCGACACCTGGTTGAAAGAGGCTGAATTCCACGAGGGTTCGTGGTGGCCCCTGTGGGAGGCATGGCTGAAGAAACGTTCGGGCAAACAGGTCCCGGCCCGCGATACCGGTGATTCGGATCATCCTCGTTTGGCCCCGGCACCTGGCACATATGTGGTGGCCAACCCAAACGGCTGATTTCATTTTGAAACTTAAAAATTCTGCGCCGCAGCAAGAAAAAACTTGAAATGCTGCGGCGCAGCATTCATATTGTCCTCAAGCTGATGAAAACCGGGGTGGGCCCGGTTCGGCAAAAAGGATTAAGACAATGGCAAAGACCCAAGACTTTACCGCGACCATGAAAGAAATGATGGGCGCGTTCCCCGTTGACACCACCGCTCTGGAAGGTGCCTTCAAATCGACCGCTTCGCTGAACGAAAAGCTGTCGGGCGTTGCTCTGGAAGCTGCCGAAAAATCGGCTGAAATCTCCAACAAATGGACCAAGGACACCCTGTCCAAGCTGACCGAGATGTCGAAAGCAAAGGCCGAGCCGGCTGACTACGCAAAAGCGGCAACCGATTTCGCAAGCGCTTCGGCCGAAGTTGCAGCTGAAAACATGGCTGCTTTCGCTGAAATCGCGAAAAAACTGCAGACCGAAACCGTCGAGCTGCTGATGGCTGCAGGCAAAGAAGCTGCTGAAGACGCAACCGCTGCCGTCAAGAAAGCAACCAACGACGTGACAGCTGCTGCCAAGAAAGCCGCAACTGCAAAATAAGTAAGGCCGCGAGGCGCACCCGTTCCTCCCATCTGGTGCAATCGCGTCGGGCAGGTCTTTTGACCTGCCCTTTCTTTTTGTGCTGCGCTCGCATAATCTCTGCTGCAACGCATCATCCTTGGGGAGGGCAAACGGTGTCGGAACAAGAAAAACCACTGTTGATCAAACGCTATGCAAGCCGCCGGCTGTATAACACCGAGACCAGCGACTATGTCACGCTGGAAGATATCGCGGCCTTCATCCGCGACGGGCGTGAGGTGCAGATCATCGATCTGAAAACCGGAGACGACCTGACCCGGCAATACCTGCTGCAGATCATTGCCGAACATGAAAGTCGGGGCGAAAACGTGCTTCCGGTGAATGTGCTGAACGATCTGGTGCGCAGCTACATGATCCCGGGTGGTGGGATGATGCCGCAATTCCTGCAAAGCTCGTTCGAGATGCTGCGCGAAAGCCAAAGCAAGATGATGGAAAACATGAACGCCATGAACCCGATGTCGCAGATGCCTGGGTTCGAAGCGATGCAGGCGCAGCAACAGGCGTTTCTGAAGGCGATGACGGGTGGTCTGTCGGGCAACTGGTCCGGGCCGGACAAAGATGACGAAGGCAAGCCGGAATCCAAAGAAGACTTGGATGACATCAAGAAGCAGCTTGCCGAGTTGCAGAAGAAACTCTCCAAGCTGAACTGACCGCGTCAAGGATGCGTTGGCTGTTCCTGAGTATCGCATTGCTTTGGATGCAGCCCGCGCTGTCGCAGGGCGTTTATTCGGAAAACTGGTCTCCGGTCTGCAGGCTGGGGACCCAGTCCGGGGCCGGGTGTGACGCTGTTCGCAACCGCGAGATTTTGGATGCGAGTCAGACCCCGTGGCGCGCCATCGGGCGGATCAACTTTGCCAGCCGCGATCAGAGGTCCCATTGCACTGGTGTTCTGGTGGCAGAAAGGTTGGTGCTGACCGCTGCGCATTGCCTCTATAACGCGCCTCGGCAACGGTGGATCCCGCCTTCCAGCATCCGGTTTGCCGCCGGGTATCAGCGTGGATCAACTGTCGCAGTGTCTGACATAGCGGGGTATCGGGTGCATCCCGATCAGGGCAAAGACGGCGTGTTTGACGATCGTGCAGGCCTGGATTGGGCGGTTCTGGAACTGAGCGAGCCGATCGGTCAGCAGGTCGGGTATCTGCCGCTTGCGGACACCAATGCTGTTTCGGCTTTTGTCGCTGGATATCCCGGGGTGCGGCCACATATTCTCAGCCGAACTGAAACCTGTCCCCCGCGTCGGTATCAGGGCGGGATTCTGTTGGCGGTTTGCCCTGTGATGATGGGGGATTCTGGTGCGCCGCTCTTGGTTGAAACGTCTTCCGGTCCGCAGGTTGCCGCGATCCTGTCTCGGGTCGCCGCAACCCCCGAGGGGGTCACGGCGCTGTTTCTATCGACCGAGTTGTTCGACCTCGGCCCGCAATAGACTTCAGGTGCCGTAGACCGGAACCGGGCCGGTCACTTCGCCGACCGAGGCCAGCAGGATGTCGGCGATGATATCCAGTTCTTCGCGTGTCAGGCGCACCGGCAGGCGGACGTCACAGGCCTTCATCAGCATGTCGCGGGTCTGCGGCAACTCGAATTTCTCGGGCAGGAATTGCCAGTTCCAGAAGGCGCGGGCGTTGTCCTCGCTCAGGCCAAAGACCTGAACCTTGACACCGCGCGATTCAGAGGCGGCGGCAAAGGCGCGGATCTCGGCCTCATCCATTCCGACCAGGTTGAACTGGATCGAATCCGGCGCACGGCGCTCGGGTGCCAGCGGGGCAGGGACGTCGATGTAATCCGAGGTATTCAGGCGCTCGGCCACATAGTTGTGGTTCGCCAGCCCGTCACGCACGCGGCGTGCCAGTTCCGGGATCTGCGGGCGGATTACGGCGGCGCTCAGGTTGTTCATGCGCAGGTTATAAAGCGGCAGTTGGTTCTGCCAGCGGGCAAAGGCCTGTTCCAGCTCGGGCGAGTTGTCGCCGTGCGGGCCTTTGTGTTTTTTCCAGTTGTGCTCATAGGCGCCCGACATGATCACGGCGCGGGCCACCAGATCGGCGTCGTCAGTGATCAGGATGCCACCTTCGCCCGCGTTGATCATCTTGTAGGACTGAAACGAGAAGCAGCCGACCTTGCCGATGGTGCCGATGTTCTGGCCGTGCCAGGTGGTGCCCAGCGAGTGCGCCGCGTCCTCGATCACCGGTATGTCACGCTCGTTGCACAGGGCCATGATCGCGTCCATGTCAGACGTATGCCCGCGCATGTGGCTGATGATCACCGCCTGCACGTCATCCAGCTTGGCGGCGAAATCCTCCATGTCGATACGATAGTTCTCACCCACTTCGCACAGCACCGGAACGCAATCCGCGTGCACGATCGAGGACGGCACCGCGGCGAAAGTAAAGCCGGGGATCAGAACCCGCGCGTCCCGCGGCAGGCCCAACGCTTTCAGCGACAGGAACAACGCGGCCGAGCAGGACGACACCGCCAGTGCGTATTTCGTGCCCAGCAATGCGGCGAATTCGCTTTCAAGCAGCGCCACCGGAGCATCCTGCGGCGCGGTATAGCGGAACAGGTCGCCTGATTGCATCAGGGCGTCGATGGCTTCGCGGGCGGCTGCGGGGATGGGTTCAGCGTCATGAACGTTTGGAGGAAGCGTCATATTTGATTTTCCCAAATTCTATCTTTGGGAAAGATAAAGCTAATTATTGGCCAATTAAACCCCTCAATCGCCTTGTGGGCGAAATTTCACCAATCTGTCGCAATTTCTTAAGGTCAGACCCCGAGGCGATCCCGCAGGGCAAACCACGTCATCGCCAGCACCAGCAGCGGGCTGCGCAGCGCGGGGCCGCCGGGAAAGGGAAGGGCGGGAACGCGGGCCATGGTGTCGAACCCCTCGGCCTGCCCCTGAATGGCCTGTGCCATCAGCTGCCCGGCATGGGTCGCGGTGCCGACCCCGTGGCCGGAATAGCCCGAGGCCGACAGGATGTTCGACGCAACCCGTGCCAGATAGGGCATCCGCCGCATGGTAATGGCCAAAGTGCCGCCCCAAGCGTAGTCGATCTTCACGTCGCGCAGATGTGGGAAAATTTCGGTCATCGGTTTGCGGACCTTGGCGGCGATGTCGGCGGGGAAGCGGTAGCCATAGCTTTCGCCACCGCCAAACAGCAGCCGGTTGTCGGCGCTGAGGCGGAAGTAATTCACCACGAATTTGGTATCGGCGACGGCCACGTCTTGGGTCAGGACGCGAGCGGCGTCTGCGCCCAGAGGCTCGGTCGCCGCAACGAAGTTATTGATCGGCATGACGCGTGAGGCGACTTTGCCGTTCAGGTCCCCCAGATATCCGTTGCAGGCCAGAATGACGTGGTCGGCGGTCACATTGCCTTGTGCAGTGCGCACGGCGACAGGGGTGCTGTCCTCAACGCCTGTGACCTCGGTGCTTTCATGGATGCGCACACCAGCCCTCACCGCGGCGTCCGCCAAACCCAGTGCGAAGTTCAGCGGGTGCAGATGCGCAGCGCCCATATCCAGATAACCGCCGCGATAGGCGGGCGACGGGCACAGCGCGTGGCCTGCGCTTTCGTCCAGCAACTCCATCTGGTCATAGCCGTATCGGTCAGACAGATGCGCCGCGTGGTCATGCAGTTCGTCCTGTTCCGCATTGCTCAGGCCCAGAACCGCCACGCCGGGTTTCAGGTCGCAATCGATCTGGTGCTTGGCAATCAGCGACTTGACCAGATCCTTGGCATCCTCGGCCAGATTCCAGAGCTTCGCCGCGTCGTCATTCCCGACCAGTCGCTCAAGGTCTTCCTGATCCATACGTTGCGCGCTGCCTAGCTGACCGCCATTGCGGCCCGACGCGCCGAACCCCACCCGGTGCGCCTCAAGCAGAACCACGTCGAATCCGGCCTCGGCCAGATGTAGGGCGGCAGAGAGGCCGGTATAGCCTCCGCCCACCACGCAAACATCTGCTTTTACATCCCCCGTAAGCGCGGGATACCGGTCGACCGGATTGGCCGTCGCAGCGTACCAACTGGCCGGATACTCGGCCTTGCGGTCATTGGAATAAAGCAGGTTCATCGCGCGCCTCAGACGTTCATCAGCAAGTGCTCACGCTCCCACGGAGAGATGACCTGCAGAAACTCCTCGTACTCGGCGCGTTTGACGATGCCATAGACGCGGGCGAATTCGGGGCCGAGAACGTCATGCAGGGCGGTGGCCTCGTCGAACAGGTCCAGCGCGTTGCCCATGACCTGCGGGATATCACCGTCGCCCTCATAGGCGTCGCCATAGAACTGACGGCGGGGGCGCTCCTGCTGGGTCAGACCCAGATAGCCGCAGGCCAGCGACAGCGCGATGCCCAGGTAAGGGTTGCAGTCCATTCCCGCGATGCGGTTTTCGACCCGGCGCGCCTCGGGGCCTGACAGGGGCACGCGGATGCCGGTGGTACGGTTATCGCGCGCCCATTCCAGATTGATCGGGGCGGCGTGGTCTTTCACATAGCGGCGGTACGAGTTCACATAGGGCGCCATCACCGCCAGACCGGCGGGCAGGTGGTTCTGCAGCCCGGCGATGAAGTGATAGAACGCGTCCGTCTCACCGCCTTGCGGGCCCGAGAAGATGTTCTGCCCCGTCTCGATATCGATGATCGAGTGGTGGATGTGCATGGCTGAGCCCGGCTCATCCTCGATCGGTTTCGCCATGAAGGTGGCAAAGCAGTTGTGACGCAGGGCGGCCTCGCGGATCAGGCGTTTGAAATAGAACACCTCATCGGCCAGCTTGACCGGGTTGCCGTGGCGCAGGTTGATCTCCAACTGACCCGCGCCGCCTTCCTGGGTGATGCCGTCGATCTCGAAGCCCTGGTGCTCGGCGAAGTCATAGATGTCGTCGATCACCGGGCCGAACTCGTCCACCGCGGTCATCGAATAGGCCTGACGCGCGGCTGCCGGACGACCCGAACGGCCCATCATCGGTTTGATCCCCTGCGCCGGGTCTACGTTCGGGGCAACCAGAAAGAACTCCATTTCAGGTGCGACAACCGGCTTCCAGCCCTTGTCGTGGTACAGTTGCACGACGCGTTTCAGCACGTTGCGGGGGCTGAACGGAATCGGGTTGTTGTCCCGGTCATAGGCGTCATGGATCACCTGCAGCGTCCAGTCCCCCGTCCAGGGTGCAGCCGACGCGGTGGTGAAATCGGGCTTTAGGATCATGTCGCGTTCGATGAACCCGTCCTCGCCCGCGGCCTCGCCCCAGTCACCCGTGATAGTCTGGTAAAAGATGCTGTCGGGCAGGTGGAAATAGGTCTGTTTGGCAAATTTTGACGCAGGCACCGCCTTGCCTCGGGCAATGCCGGGCAGGTCCGAGATGATGCACTCGACCTCATCCAGTCGCTGGCCTTCGATATAGGTCCGGGCTGCCTGTGGCAGCTGATCTTTCCAGTCGGCCATCAGGCCCTCTCTTTCTTCAGAAAATCGGCCATGTGCTGCGCGATCTTCGGATTGTCATCTTTGGTGGGCAGGCGGTTGGCCGCTGCCTTCATCAGGTCATCAGGCACCACGCCCTTGCCGCGGGTTTCCATCAGGCCATTGATAAAGCCGTCGCCGTATTCCGGGTGGGCTTGAACGGTCCAGATTGTATCGCCATAGGCGATCATGGCGTTGCGGCAGAAGTCATTCGAGCCAGTCACCTTGGCGCCTTGGGGCAATTCGACAACCTGATCCTGATGCCAGGCATTCAGGGTCACCGTCTGCCCGTCATAGTCATAATCCGTCCGCCCGACGGCCCAGCCGCCCGAGAACTTTTCGACTTTGCCACCAAGTGCCTGCGCAATGACCTGGTGGCCGAAACAGACGCCGATGAGAGGCTGGCCGTTTTTCCCGATCTCGCGAATAAGGTCTTCCAGCGGAGGAATCCACGCGTGGTCCTCATACGCCCCGTGGCGCGAGCCGGTGATGATCCAGCCATCGGCCTGATCCGCGCTGTCGGGGAACTGATTGTCGACCACAGCATAGCTTTCGAACTCAAAGCCGTTGCCTTCCAGAAGCGTGCGAAACATCGCGTCATAGGCGCCGAACTGGTTGTGCAATTCGTCGGGCGGGTGGCCGGTCACAAGGATGCCGATTTTCATAGGTCACCAAATTTGATCAAATTTATTCTAACCCACCGAATCCGGTCGGGCAAGGGGGTCAAACCGCTTCGAGATAGCTGAGCCAGTGCTCATCCGGCGGACGTTCACCAAAGCGCCGGATTTCCTGCCGCTTAGTCATGGCGAAAAAGCGGATCAGGTCGGCAGGAAAGATACGTGCGACCAGCGGGTCGGTTTCAAAGGTGTCAATCGCCGAGGTCCAGTCGCTTGCCAGTTGCGGCAGGCCGTCGATTTCGTAAGCGTTGCCCGAGATCGGGGCGGGCGGTTCGGTCTCGTCCTCGATCCCGTTCATCGCGGCGCCCAGCACGGCGGCCAGCATCAGATAGGGGTTGATGTCGCCGCCCGCGACGCGATGCTCGATCCGTCGCGCGGCGGGCGCACCTCCGGGGATGCGGATCGCAGCGGTGCGGTTTTCATAGGCCCAGCTTGCGCCGGTCGGGGCGTGTGCGCCGGGCACAAGCCGCGTGTAGGAATTGCCGTGCGGAGCAAAGATCAGGGTGCAGCCCGGCATTGCCGTCAGACATCCGGCGACTGCGTGGCGCAGCAGTTCGGTGCCTTCGGGCCCGCCATTGTCGAACACGTTCCGGCCCTGATCGTCCACGACCGAGAAATGCACATGCATCCCATTGCCCGCATCGCCTGCGTAAGGCTTGGACATGAACGTGGCCGTGAACCCGTGCTTGCGGGCAAGGCCGCGCGTCAAGGTCTTGAAAAACCACGTATCATCGGCGCAGCGCAGGGCGTCCTGATGGTTCAGGTTGATCTCGAACTGGCCGATACCGCTTTCGGATATCGCCGTCTGTGCGGGAATGCCCATCGCGGCACACCCGTCATAAAGCTCGGTGAAGAAGGCGTCGAACGCGTCCATTTCGGCCATGGACAGAACGGATTCATCGGCCAGCCTCCGCCCGGTCACCGGGTTGATCGGAGGCTGCGGTTGCGTGCCCGAGGCGTCGAGCAGGGTGAATTCCAGCTCGGTTGCCGCGATCACGGACCAGCCGCGCTGGGCGTAGCGCTGCAACACCGCGGCCAGAGCATGCCGCGGGTCTCCGGCAAAAGGTGCGCCCGCGTCATCATACAGGCACATCGGAACCAGCGCCGTGTCCGCCGCCAGCCACGGCATCGGCACCGGCCCGCGATCCGTCGGCAGCAGCATCCCATCCGCATCGCCGGATTCAAAGACAAGGGGACTGCCGTCGATATCCGCGCCCCACAGGTCCACGTTCAGCGCAGAGAACGGCATCCGCACCGTGCCTTTGCTCAGCTTGTCGGCATAAGAGGGCGGCACACGCTTGCCCCGCATCTGACCGTTCAGGTCACAGGCGGCGACGCGAAAACTGTGCAGGGCGCTCAGGTCCATCGGGGTCTCCATCACTCGGGATGTCCGAGATGTAATCGAGACTGCGCGACTTGTCACGAAATTTGATCAAATTAATTGGCTGCAGGATGCAGGCGAAGGGCTCCGCGCCAGAGGGGGATGGCGCGGAGCGAGAGGACGTCAGACGAAATTGACGCCGTTATCTGCCATCGGCAGCGAACTGACCTTGACGCCCGAAAGCGCCCGGATCGCATTGGCAAGGGCCGGGGCCGAGGGCGGCGTGCCGGGTTCGCCGACACCGGTCGGCGCTTCGGCGGACGGTACGATATGGACGTCGATTGCCGCGATATCACCGATGCGCAGAGGCTCGTAATCGGGGAAGTTGAACTGGTCGACGGCCCCTCCGGTCAGCGTGATCTGATTGCGCATGACGTGGCCGATACCGTAGCCGATACCGCCTTCCATCTGCGCCCGCACCACGTCGGGGTTCACAGCAATTCCGCAATCCACGGCGCAGGTAACCTTTTCGATCTTGATGCCACTTTCCGGATCGCCCGAGACCTCGACAACTTGCGCAGCATAGGACCCAAAGGACTTGTGCACGGCAATGCCCTGCGCCCGGCCTGCCGGTGCGTTGCCCCATCCCGCCTTTTCAGCGACCAGTTTCAGCACGCCAGCTTTGCGTTGCTGGTCGGCGTCACTTGAGTCGGCCAAATGCGCCAGACGGAACTCAACCGGGTCACGGCCTGCGGCCTCGGCGACCAGATCCATCATGGTCTCCATCGTATAGCCAGTGTGGGTGTGACCCACCGAGCGCCACCACAGAACCGTTGTGGCCTTGGGCGTGTCGGTCAGGCCCACGGCCATTCCCGGGATTTTGTACGGGCTGTCGGCAATCCCTTCGACCGAGCTGTGATCGATCCCGTCATGCA
The DNA here is from genome assembly GCF_056540565.1 of Ruegeria sp. AM9. Classification (NCBI taxonomy): domain Bacteria; kingdom Pseudomonadati; phylum Pseudomonadota; class Alphaproteobacteria; order Rhodobacterales; family Roseobacteraceae; genus Ruegeria; species Ruegeria sp. AM9. Next base: position 358,777 of record NZ_JBQFWY010000002.1, on the reverse strand, counting down.
CAAGGACCGCTTCGAACGGTGTGCCTTTGATGACCGACTGCCCGGCAACCTGATGGTGCCATCCGACGATGTTGCCATCGGCGTCCAGACCAACGCGGACCTTGTGGCCGAAGGCGGGGCGATAGTACCCGCTGCGGATGTCATCCTCGCGCGTCCAGACCAGCTTGACCGGGCGGGACCGGTCGGTGACCGCAAAAGCCAGCGCGGCCTCGACCTGATAATCCGCGTCGGGGGTCGCACGACGACCGAACGAGCCACCGGCCAGCATGGTTTTGATGTGGATTTTCTCGGGCGGCAGTTGGAAAATCTGCTGATAGGCCATATGCGGGCCGGTCGGCATTTGTGCGCCGTCATGCAGGATGATATCACCTTCGGCGGTCTGTTCGATGGTGCAGTTCAGCGGCTCCATCGGCGCATGGGCCAGCAGCGGGAAGTAGATGGTCTTTTCGACAACCTTGTCCGCCCCGTCGATGGCCGCCGACACCGCGGCCGCATCCGCCTTGTTCACGTTATACGCGGGCTCGGCGTCAAGCGCGGCCATGATCTCGGCCTTGATCTGGTCCGAGTCGCGGGTTTCCGCAGCGGACATGTCCCATTCGACTTCAAGCGCGTCACGTGCCTGGATCGCAGCCCAGGTGTTTTCGGCATAGACCGCGACGCCCGCCTGATTGGGCAGAACGGCGGCGTTGATATAGCCTTTGACCTCTTTCGACGCGCTGTCGTCAAAGCTCTTGGCGACGCCTCCTTTTGATTCCGGGCGCTTGATCATGGCGACCATCTGGTTCGGCAGGTGAACGTCCATGGCGTACATTGCCTGACCGTTGCCTTTGATCGCCGAATCCTTGCGGCGCACGGCTTCATTGCCGATCAGGCGGAATTCGGTCGGGTCCTTCAGGCGCGGCTCGGCCGGGGCCTCCAGTTGAGACGCAGCGGCCACGAAGTCAGCAATCGGGGCCGATTTGTCACCGGCCTTGACGATGCCTTCCTCGATGGTGATGCCGGATGCATCCACGCCCCAGCTTTGGGCGGCGGCGTTGATCAGCATCTCGCGTGCAGCGGCCCCGGCCTGACGGTATTGCAGCCACGAGTTTGCCATCGCGGTTGACCCGCCGGTGCCCTGGAAGGGGCCAAACAGCAGGTTGTTGTAGACGTTCGGATCTGAGGGCGCGAATTCGTATTCGATCTGATCCATGGTCAGGCCGATTTCCTCGGCGATCAGCGTCGGCAGACCGGTTGCGGGGCCCTGACCCTTTTCGAAATGCTTGACGATGGCGGTGACGGTGCCATCAGCGTCAATCTTCACGAACGGGTTGAACTGAGCGGTCTCGGTCGATCCGGCAGCCAACACGCCATCGGGGCGCGCGCCAACCAACAGGACGGCACCGGCAGCAGCGGCACCTTTCAGAAACCCACGGCGGGAGGTGTTGATGGTCATGGATCAAACCTCCAGAATCTCAGAAGCGCGCTGGATACCGGCGCGGATGCGTTGATAGGTGGCACAGCGACAGGCGTTGCCGGACATGTAATCGTCGATTTCTTCGACGCTGGGTTTCGGGTTTTCGGACAGCAACCCAACGGCCGACATCACCTGACCCGACTGGCAGTAGCCGCACTGGACCACGTCCAGCTCGATCCAGGCCTGTTGGACGGCTGCGCCGATCTTGTCGCCACCCACCGCTTCGATCGTGGTGACCTCGGCATCTTCGACGTCTTCGATAAAGGTCTGGCACGAGCGCACGGGCTCACCGTTCAGGTGCACGGTGCAGGCGCCGCAGGATGCGACGCCGCAGCCGAATTTGGTTCCGGTCAACTTAAGTTCATCCCGGATTACCCACAGCAGGGGGGTGCCGGGTTCGGCGTCGACCGAGTGGGTCTTGCCGTTCAGGTTCAAGGTCAGGGCCATGAGGGGACTCTCCATGTTGGGCTGGTTACCTGAGTCGGTAAACTGGCGGGTTTACTGTATGTGACACCTCTGTCCGTGTAAACCCGTGGGTTTACCTGGTGTTTGACCTTGCTCTGTCAATGGGTCTATAGCTTTGAAACATGAGCGATTGCTGCGCACCGAATGCGTCCAAACAGGCCCAGATCATCGAAGCCGCCGTAGCCGAATTCCAGGAAAAGGGATTCGCCGCGGCCAGCATGGACCGTATTTCCGCCCGCGCCGAAGTGTCCAAACGCACGCTGTACAAGTACTTCGAAAGCAAGGAAAACCTGTTTCGTTCGATTGTGATCGAGCTGTCCAACCGGTTCGCTGCCGTGCGCGATATCAGGTACAAACCGGGCCGCGATATCCGCGAGCAACTGACCGAGCTTGCCTGGGCCGAAGGGCGGATTCTGATGATGCCCGAGGTTATCGCCATGGCGCGGATGGTGATCAGCGAAACTTTGCGCAACCCCGAGATGGCAGCTGCGGCGCAGGGCAAGCTGGACAAGACGTCGATCTTTGTCACCATGCTGAAAGATGCCGCAGATGACGGGCAATTGCAGATCGAAGACCCCGAGCGAGCCGGGCAGGAATTCATCGGCCTGATCAAGGCCAAGGCGTTCTGGCCGATGATGTTCACCGGTGGTGTGCTGAGCAAAGAGGACATGACCGCAACAATCGACAGCAGCGTCGACCTGATCCTCAGCCGCTATGGCACACGGGCGTCAGACTAGGCGCCGGATCGTCAGTTCGGGCCTTTCATGTTGCGATATCGATCCGTTTCCAGACCAGAGGACGCGTAGCCTTGCCGCGGTTGTATGACGAGATCTACCCGTCCGCCCCACTCCTGAGCAGCGAAGACGCCGCGCATATGTCGGCGGCGGCACTGATGTCGGTTCGCTATTTTCAGGCTGATCCCGGCAGTATGCCCGAGGATGTGTTTGATGAGCACCACATACTGCTGAACCTTAATCCCACGCCGCATCGGGTGCAGAATATGCGCAACGGAGAGCTGCGGGATTTCACCTTCAACCTGCATGACATCATCGTCACGCCGGCGGGCACGCGGTCGGGCTGGCGCTGGTTCGCGAAATCGAATGTCATCGTGATCACCATCGACCCGCAAAAGGTCGAGAAGTTCGCGCAATCCGAGCTTGGGCTGCTGCTGGAACCGAAGCAGTTCGAGGACCTGCCGCAATTCTCGGACCCCGATCTTTGTGCGGCAGGCGTCATTCTGCGCGATGCGCTTGAGAACGATGATATGTCCTCGGCCGTGATGTTCGAGGCGATGAGCCGTGTCTTTCTCGTCAAGCTGCTACAGAAATACGGCCGCCGCCGACCCGAGGACGTGGCACTGAGCGCGCGGTTTACGTCGGCCCACTACAACAGGGTTCTGGCCCATATCCGCGCGCATCTGGATCAGACGATCACTGTTGACGATCTGGCGGCCGAGGCGGCGATGAGCAAATCTCACTTTAACCGGGTGTTCAAAGAGACGCTGGGCACCACCCCCATGCAATACGTCATGGCCTACCGGATCGAGCAGGCGATCCGGATGCTGTCCGAGCCGGACCAGAGCTTCGCCGAGATCTCTGCCGCCTGCGGGTTCGCTGATCAGGCGCATTTCTCGCGAAGTTTCAAGAAGATCACGGGGCAGACCCCGAAACAGTTTCGCGGCCAACGCGTTTCAGACAAGAAATAGCGCGATCCTTCAAAACTCAGGCTGTATGTTTCAATCAAAACCCCAGGGGCGCGCGTAAGTTCTGGTCATCAGGTGAGGTTCTCACCACATGAGATCAGGAGATACGGCAATGACGAAAACTGCCCTTGGAACCGCCGCACTGCTAATGGCCTCAACCGCTGCTATGGCGCAGGTTGAAACCCGCATCGTGACGTTCGAAAACGAAGGTGCGACGCTGTCGGGCACACTCTACCTGCCCGAAGGGTATGACGGCCAGAAACTGCCCGTCGTCGTTGTGACCGGCGCCTGGACCTCCGTGCAGGAACAGATGCCCCGCGTCTATGCCGAGGAAATGGTCGGGCGCGGCTTTGCGGCCTTCACCTTCGACTTCCGCGGCTGGGGCAAATCCGGTGACTTGCCGCATCATGTGCGTTTCGTCGAAAGCCCCGAGGCCAAAACTTCGGACATCCGCGCCGCGTTTGAATTCGTCGCCACGCTGCCGGAAGTTAACGCGGCGCATATCAACGCTTTGGGCATCTGCGCCTCGGCCGGGTACATGGTCGACGCGGTGGCCGGCAATGATCTGGTGCAGCGGATCGGTCTGGTCGCCCCATGGCTGCAGAACGCCGAGATCGTCAAGGCCGTATATGGCGGGGCCGAAGGTGTGTCAGGTCTGATCGAGGTCAGCCGCGCCGCCGAGGCCGCCGGTGGCCAGATCATCCCGGCAGCCGGTCCCGAAGGGGCCGAAGGCGTACTGATGCCGATCGGCGGTTATTACTATGAGCCCGAACGCGGGGCGATCCCGGAATATGACAATCAGTGGAACAATGCGGGCTGGGAAGGCTGGCTGACATACTATCCGGCGGACAACCCCAGCCGTCTGACGCAGCCTCTGGCGGTTGTGCATTCCGAAGCCGCCGCCATCCCGCAGGGTATGCGTACCTTTCTGGAAGGGTTCGCAGGCGACGCGACGCTGAAGATGCTCGAGGACGTCACGCAGTTCGATTTCTATGACAACCCCGAGGACGTAACCCGCGCCGCCGATACCGTTGCCGCGCATTTCGCAGCCGGTTCCGCACAGGGCGACTAAGCCGAATAGAGCCCATCGCGGCGCCCAAGCGCGGCGCGATGGCCTTACCCCGAGGACTTTGTAGGAGATGAGCATGAAACTCTTGCCGATTTTGGCCGCCGCAACCACCGTCGCAGCTTTGCCGTCCTTTGCGGATGATACCGCCCGGATCAATGCTGCGATCACCAGCATCGCAGCGGGTGCGGACCGTCATGACTGGGATCGCGTGCGGGGTGCATTCGCAGATGAGGTCACGCTGGATTACACCAGTCTGTGGGGTGGAGAACCAGCCACCGAAGCGGCGGACGACGTGATCGCGCAATGGTCCGGCTTCCTTCCGGGGTTCGAGGTGACGCATCACATGGTCACTAACGAAACGATCACTTCGATTGACGGCGATCGCGCCACCGCACAAGCGGATTTCACCGCGACGCACAGGATTGGGCAGGATTTCTGGGTCCTTGGTGGGCGGTACGACTATAGATTGATCCGCGATGCCGAGGGCTGGAAGGTCTCAGGTCTGACAATGACGGCCTTATGGGAAACCGGTTCCCGTGATCTGGTTGCCGTGGCCGCCCAGCGGGCAGGGAGCGGGAACTGATCAACGGCCCCGCAATGCAAAAGGCCGGGCAATGGTCCCCTTGATCAATGTCCCAAGCCCCAAAGACGGAGAAGAATGAAGTGATTTCGATATCCGAACGCAACAAAGCCACCGTGCGCGCCTTTTTCACGGCATTGGAAGCCGAGGATGCGGCAGCTGTTGCTGCCCTGTTCGCCGCAGGGGGCGTGCACATCAACCCTTATCATTGCGGGGTTTTCCCAACCGGCGCCGAAGGTCGCGACGCGATTGAGGCCTATTGGGCACCGACCTTTCCGAACTTTGATGGTATGACCTTCCTGATCCACGAGCTCTGCGCGATGGAGGGCGGGCAGGGGGTGTTCGCTCGCTACACAGGCCGGATCAAGCTGAAGGATGGTGCGGGTTGGTACAACAACGAATACTACTCGACCTTCACGTTCAACAAATCCGGTGAGATCACGGAATACGTCGAAATCTTCAATCCGGTTGTTGCCGCACGCGGCTTTGGTCTGATGGGCCAGTTGATCGCGCAGGGCTGATCGTTTTTCGTCTCGGGTTCTCGGCTACTCCTTGCCGCGCCGCGTTTTGCCTATTGATGAAGGTCGAAAAGCGTAGGCGGCGCCGCGCAATTGGCAATCGACCGGCGACGGGTTGCAACCCGCTGTCCGTTCCCTACGGATGTGCTACACCCTAGCGCACTCGAATCAAATGCCCTTGGACAGACGCGAGCAGCCGGGAAGGGCCTGTTGCACCGCCCCGGCTGAAAACGGAGCTGACGCTGTGAAAGACACCACACAAAAAGCAGCGCGTTTTAGCGTGGCGCCCATGATGGACTGGACCGATCGGCACTGCCGCTATGTGCACAGGCTGCTGAGTGGGCAGGTGTTGCTCTATACCGAAATGGTAACGGCTCCGGCGTTGGTGCGCGGTGGGGCGATGCATCTGTTGGACTACAGCCCGCAAGAGCACCCGGTCGCGCTGCAGCTTGGCGGCTCTGATCCGGAAGAACTGGCGCAGGCGGCGCGGTTCGGGGCGGATGCGGGGTACGACGAGATCAACCTGAACTGCGGCTGCCCCTCGGACCGGGTGCAATCCGGCACGTTCGGGGCGGTGTTGATGAAAGATCCGGGCCGGGTGGCGGAATGTGTTTCCGCAATGCGCGAAGCGGTGGATGTTGAGGTTACCGTGAAATGCCGCATCGGCGTGGATGAACAGGACCCCAAAGAGGTGCTGCCCGCTTTTCTGGAACAGATTAGTGCCGTGGGGTGCCAACGGGTGACGATCCACGCGCGCAAGGCCTGGCTGCAGGGGCTCAGCCCGAAAGAGAACCGGGATATTCCGCCGCTGGACTATGATCTGGTGCACCGGATGAAGGCGGCGTTTCCCGAACTGCATGTCTCGATCAATGGGGGTATTGCGTCGCTGGATGAGGCACGAAAGCATCTCGATGCGGGGCTGGACGGTGTCATGATCGGACGAGCCGCCTATCACCAGCCGACCGATATTCTGGCCGACGCTGACCCGGTGATTTTTGGAACCGGGCACGCGACCGACCCGATTGAAGTTGTTCAAAAAATGGTGCCCTATGTCGAACGTCACCTTGCCGAAGGGGGACGCTTGCACCAGATCACCCGTCATATGCTGGGCCTGTTTGCCGGGCGTCCCGGCGCGCGGGCGTGGCGGCGGGCCCTGTCGGAAGGCGCGGTGCACGAGGGCGCAGGCCCCGAGGTGATGCTGCAGGCGCTGGAGCGCGTAGCGCCTCTCGCCGAGGCTTGAACGAACGAAGATCGGTAAGGGGGAACAATGCCCGAGACGATGTTGCTGGCCCAGATGCTGGGCCTTTTGCTTGTGATCGGGGCGCTGGCCGGTGTGCTGGCCGGATTGCTGGGCGTGGGCGGTGGTATCGTGCTGGTGCCCGCGTTTTTCTATGCGTTCCAGACGCTTGGCTATGGTGGCCCGCAGTTGATGCAGCTGTGTCTGGCGACCTCTCTGGCGACGATCATCGTGACTTCGATCAGATCCGTGCTGGCGCATAACAAGAAGGGCGCAGTGGATTGGGATATCCTGCGCGGCTGGGGGCCGGGGATTGCGTTGGGGGCAATTGTCGGAGTGCTGGTCGCCTCGGCGCTGCGGACCGAGGCATTGCAGGCGCTGTTCGGCCTGCTGGGAATGGTCATCGGCGCCTATCTTGGGCTGGGTAAATCCGAATGGCGGCTGGGCGATGCCATGCCCAAGGGTATCCGTCGCGCGGTGCTGTCGCCCTCGGTTGGGTTTCTGTCGGTGCTGATGGGGATCGGAGGCGGCAGTTTCGGGGTGCCGCTGATGAGCCTGTTCAACACGCCCATTCATCGCGCCGTTGCCACCGCAGCCGGGTTCGGCGTGATCATCGCGGTGCCTTCGGTCTTGGGCTTTCTGTTTCTGGGTATTGCACCGGAACACCGCCCGCCGCTGACCATCGGGGCGGTCAATCTGGTGGCCTTCGCAATTGTCGTCGCCATGACGATGATCACCGCGCCCTGGGGGGTAAAGCTGGCCCATGCCATGGACCCCAAGCCGCTCAAGCGCGTCTTTGCGGTGTTCCTGACGCTGGTCGCCCTGAACATGCTGCGCAAGGCGCTGGGACTATGAGCGATTTTCACGATAAGGGTTGGATAAGGTTTCCCTATGATCCGGTGCTGGCCGGTTGGGTTAGGCATGCTGTACCTGCGGCTCGGGCGTCGGTCACCGACCCGGCCCATGCCGAATGGCTGGATTGCGAAGGCACGTGGTTCATAGGTGTCGACGCCTTGGACAACGACCCGCAGGGCCGGGTCGGACAGTCAGGCGCGCTGTCCGGGCAGGCCATGGACTTTATCACCCGGCAGTACGGACAGCTGCCGCTGCACAAGGGGCAGGTCTCGGTCATCTACCCCGGCTATCCGCGTCCACGGCGGGGCGAAGGCGACAGTGCCGCGCGATATCGTCTGAAACGCGACGCCGCACATGTGGATGGGTTGCGGCCGATGGGGCCGGATCGACGGCGGCGGGTGGATGAGCCTCATGCCTGGATACTGGGTATCCCCCTGACCGACGCCAGCGCGGATGCTGCGCCAATGGTGTTATGGGAGGGCAGCCACAAGATTCTGCACGCCGCGTTCGAACGCGCGCTGGGCGGGTATCCCCGCGACGCCCTGCATCAGGTGGACATAACGGATATCTATCAGGCCGCCCGTCGTGAGGTGTTTGAAACCTGCCCGCGCCTGGAACTGCCTGCCAAACCGGGCGAGGCCTATCTGCTGCACCGTCACTGCCTGCACGGCGTCGCCCCGTGGGGCGAGGGGGCCTCGACCGGGCCGGATGGACGTATGATTGCCTATTTCCGCCCCGAATGCGTCGGGGGAGTAGCCGAATGGATCGAAACCGCCTAACGTCCTGCCATTGTTAAGGTTTGGAGGTTTTACCCGATGATTACGGTCCACAGGAATTCTCACGGCGCGCTGCTCGAAGTTGAGCTGTCCGGTGAGGTGACCAGCAGCGATTACAGCGACACGCTGGTCCCCGCGATTGAGGCTGCACTGGCCGAACATGACACGGTGCGCCTGCTTGCGGTGGTTCAGCCAGAGTTCAAAGGCTACGATCTGGGCGCGGCCTGGGCGGACACCAAGTTGGGCCTCAGCCATTGGCGCGGGTTCGACCGGATTGCCGTGGCGGCGGATCAGGGCTGGGTGCAGACCGGTATCCGGTTGGCCTCTCCGATCCTGCCATGCCCGGTGCAGGTTTTCGAACTGTCCGAACTTGAGGCCGCGCGCCGTTGGATGCGTGAATCTCTGGGCGCCATCCATGTGATCGATCTGGGTGGCCCCTGTGTTCAGGTCAGCCTGCTGGGCAAGCTGGACCCCGAAGAATATGCGCGGGCCGAGGTGGAGCTGGACAACCTGCTGGTGGGCAAAAGCGGGTTTCGGTTGCTGGTTGATCTGCGCGAATTTGATGGCTGGCAGGGGCTTACGGCGCTGGCGTCGCATTTCCAGCTGGTGCGCAAACACGTCGGGCTGCTGAACCGCGCGGCCATCGTGGGGGACAAAACCTGGCAGCACATCGCGCAGAAAGCGGCCAGCCATATTCTGGGAACCCGCACTCAGTTCTTTCCCTCGGAAGAGATCGAAAACGCAAAATCCTGGCTGGCCGCCGGGTAGGGCGTTAATAGGCGGCTTAAGCTGACGTCAGGGTAGGCCGGGTTATTCTTGATTGATCGATCAAGAAAAGGTTAAGAAGGGCGTGTTCTTCCGCTGTACCACTTCGGAGGAACGCAAATTCTGAAGCGCGCCGCTGTGGACTGCCACTCACTCACCACACGTGTTCGAACTTGACCCCCTCGAAGTTCACACCAGCCTGCAGCGGCGCAGGTTCAGTTCAAACTGATTTTCGGGAAATGGGTTACGTGTTGTTCGTCCGCGCGGAACGACCGCCGCGGCGCTTGGCCAGACGGGGTTTGCGCGAGGGCAGATCGTCCATGATTTCTGCACGCTCGGTGCTGTCCATTTTGGACCAGCGCGAAATCTCGTCGATTGTGCGAAAACAGCCGGTGCAGATCCGCTCGGTCGGATGCACGACACAGATCTGGACGCACGGGCTTTCGACCTCGTTCCTTTTCCAAACCATGTTTGTCATCGGCCCACTCCGTCCGTTACAGAAAGCGCAGCCTGTCCAGCGCTCCTTGTAGAATATAGCCTGCGGCGACGTGATCGATAACCTCTCCGCGACGTTTTCGTGTCGTATCCGCCTCTAAAAGCGCCTTTTCGGCCGCAACGGTGCTGAGTCGTTCATCCCAAAAGCCGATCGAAACCTCGGTCAGGCGGGACAGGTTGCGGGCAAAGGCGCGGGTCGATTGGCAGCGGGGGCCTTCGGTTCCGTCCATGTTTTTCGGCAGGCCGAGGATGACGCCGCCGATCTCGCGGTCGGCGATGATTTCAAGCAGGCGGGCAGAATCCAGCGTGAATTTTTTGCGCCGTACGGTTTCCAGAGGGCTGGCCACGCCGCGCATCCGGTCCGAGACCGCCACGCCAATGGTTTTTTCCCCCAGATCCAGCCCCATCAGCGCGGTCATCGGCGTCAGCGCGGTTGCGAAATCCTCGAACGCGTCGTGGATCATTGTGCGATCCCGGCCTGCATCGCGGCGGCGTCGATCAGTTCAATAGCCTCGGCGTTACCTGCAAAGACTTCCATCGCCTCGTTTTTGATATCGATGGCGCGTTGACCCTCGCCCAAAACGCCAAGGGCTGCGATCAGGCGAGCCCATTCCTCGGGCGAGCCACCTTCGCTGGCAAGGCGTTCAGACAGTTGGTCGACCATGCCCCTGATCATCTCTTGCCGCTCTTCCGGAGTCAGCGCGGCGGCGGCGTCGACGTCATCCTGACTGGGTCCGGCGGCGGCGGGGGCGGGGATGTCCGGCGCGTTGAAAACGCCCGCACGGAAGGCCAGCTCGTCCAGTTGCGCGCGGATAGCACCCGCCCACGGCGCACCGGCCGGGGCATCGCGCAGGGCATCGACCCAGATTCGGTATCCAACGTCGGGGCGTCCGATCTGAACCATCATCTGCCCCAGGTAATACTGCGCCGGACCATGGCGCGGGTCACGCTGAAGCGCCTGCTTCAAGGCCTCTTCTGCCTCGGGTGAGACATAGCCGCCTGCGGACAGGATCATCATCTCGGCCAGATGAGAATAGGCATCGGCAGGTGCCGCATCGCCTGACAGTTCTATGACGCGCTGCTGCGCTGTGTAGGCGGCCTTGAAATTGCCCGCGTTTGCCTCGTGCTGCGCCAGCAGGATGTGGCCTTGCAGGTCGTCCGGGCGTGCTGCAACAGTGTCGCGCAACTGTGCCAAAAGATTGGCGTAACTCTCATCCAATTGCGGTGCCTCGGCGGGCTGCGCCGCGTCTTCAGCTTCGGCCTGGCTGGGGCGCTCGGCACGCAGGGCTTCGGCCTGCTCCTTGCGCAGCGACAGGGGTTGATCCGGAAGCCCGGCGGCCCCCATCTGACGGTACAATTGAGCCCCGCCGCCAACCACGATCGCGGCGATAACGACAAAAGCGGCAATAGTGGCCCACATCGGTGCCCCGGCCTGCTTGGTTCCGGCCTGCATCTGCGCGTCGGCGGCCAGAATGCGACGTGAGATCTCTGTGCGGACCCGCTCAGCGTCGGCCTCGCCGATCACACCGCGCGCCAGATCCTTGTCGACGCCGGCCAACTGCTCGCGATAGACGCGCAGGTCATAGGCTGCGGCAGGCTCGCGCGTTTTGCGACCACGCAACAGCGAAAGGCCCAGGATCAGCGCCGTCAGCAGCGCGGTTAGGATTGTGACGACCAGGAACGACATGGTATCTCCGATATGGCTGCCCTGACTTAGACCTCTCGGCAGGGCGAAAAAAGGGGCAAATGGCCGCGCGAGGACGTCTTGTCGCAATAATCGGGCGGATGTCGCAATAGTTCTATATTGTGGCGTTGCGTGGCAGGGCTAAACTGTCCGCACGCGGCATACCTGCGCCAATCACCGAACCGGATGGATTCGCTCATGAAACACTACTCAGCCTTTGCTGTGGCGCGGGAGGCCCTGCGCTATCACACCGGGTGGGAGCGCGCGTGGCGCTCGCCCGAACCCAAGAAACGCTATGACGTCATCATCATTGGCGCTGGCGGACATGGTCTGGCGACCGCCTATTACCTTGGCAAGAACTACGGCATCCAAAACGTCGCTGTCATCGAAAAAGGCTGGCTGGGCGGCGGTAACACCGGTCGGAACACGACCATCATCCGGTCGAACTACCTGCAGGACCCGTCGGCGGCACTGTATGAAAAAGCACGCAGCCTTTATGAGGATCTGAGCCAGGACCTGAACTACAACATCATGTTCAGCCCGCGTGGTGTGATCATGCTGGCGCAGACTCAGCACGAAATCCGCGGCTATCAGCGCACGGCGCACGCCAACGCTTTGCAGGGCGTGAAAACCGAGTGGATCGGCCCTGAGCGCGTAAAACAGCTGGTGCCGATCATCAATCTGGATGGCCCGCGCTATCCGGTTCTGGGCGGTCTCTGGCAGGAACGCGGTGGCACCGCCCGCCACGACGCCGTGGCCTGGGGCTATGCGCGTGCATGTTCGGCCATGGGGATGGACGTCATCCAGCAGTGCGAAGTCAAAGGCATCCGGTCGGAAAACGGTCGCGTCGTCGGCGTCGACACGACCAAGGGCGCCATCGATTGTGACAAGCTGGGCATCGTCGTCGCAGGCCATTCCGGTCAACTGGCCGAGATGGCGGGTTTCCGTCTGCCGCTTGAGGCCGTGGCCCTGCAGGCGCTGGTTTCCGAGCCGATCAAACCCTGCATGGACGTGGTTGTCATGGCCAACACCGTGCACGGTTACATGTCTCAGTCCGACAAGGGCGAGATGGTGATCGGCGGTGGTACGGACGCCTACAACAACTTCACCCAGCGCGGCTCGTTCCACCATATCGAGGAAACGGTGCGTGCTCTGGTCGAGACTTTCCCGATGATCTCGCGCCTGAAGATGCTGCGCCAGTGGGGCGGTATCGTGGACATGACCGGCGACCGCTCGCCCATCCTGTCGACGACGCCCCTGGGCAACTGCTTCATCAACTGCGGATGGGGCACCGGTGGCTTCAAGGCGATCCCGGGGTCCGGCTGGGGCATGGCACAGCTGATGGCCACCGGCCATTCACCGCTGACCGAGGCCTTCACGATGGACCGGTTCAAACAGGGCCGTTTCATTGACGAAAGCGTTGCCGCCGGGGTGGCGCACTAAGGGCTCTGCCCGAAGTCGCCCGCTAACAGAATTCTGGTCGGCCACCGCGCCGACCGACCGCCAAAAAGGATGACCATATGCTGATCCTGAATTGCCCCTATTGCGGCGTCGACGCCGAAGAAACCGAACTGGCCGCTGGTGGCGAAGCGCATCTGAAGCGTTTCGGTCCGGGCTCGTCGGATGACGATTTCCACGACTATCTGTTCATGCGTGAAAACCCCAAAGGTGTTCACTTTGAACGCTGGCGCCATGTGAATGGCTGCGGCAAGTGGTTCCACGCCGCCCGCTGCACGAACACGCTGGAAGTGTTCGGCACGTACTCGGCCCAGACCACCGAGCCGCCGCAAGAGATCAAGGACGCCATCACCGCCAAACGTCCGGGATGGACATGGAGAGAGTTCTCCTGATGCTTCATCTTTTCAAAAATACTCCCGCCGGAGGCTCTGATGCCTCCACCTGCGAAAGGTCCGCAAAATGAGCACCCGTCTCGCAAAACAGGGCCGGCTGATTAACCGGTCGAAACAGGTCACCTTTACCTTCAACGGCACCTCGATGCAGGGGTACGAAGGCGACACGCTTGCCTCGGCCCTGTTGGCCAACGATCAGATGATGGTGGGCCGGTCGTTCAAGTATCACCGTCCGCGCGGCGTTGTCGCCAGCGGCGCCGAAGAGCCGAACGCTCTGGTCGGTTTGGGGCAGGGCAACCGGTTCGAGCCGAACCAGCGCACCACCACGACCGAGCTGTTCAACGGCCTGACCGCGATCTCGCAGAACCACTGGCCGAACCTCGAGTTCGACATCGGCGCCGTGAACACCGCCTTTGCGCGCTTCCTGCCGGCCGGTTTCTATTACAAGACGTTCATCCATCCGAAACCGTTCTGGAAACACGTCTACGAGCCGTTCATCCGTCAGTCCGCAGGTCTGGGCAAAGCGCCCGACAAGGACAGCCGCGACGCGGACACCTATGAACACTTCTATGCCTTCACTGATGTGCTGGTGATCGGCGGCGGTGTTGCTGGCCTGCAGGCCGCGAAAGTTGCGGCGCAATCCGGTGCCAAGGTCATGCTGATCGAGCAGACCGCGCATTGGGGAGGCCGCGCGCCGGTTGATGGCGGCACCGTTGATGGCGAGCCTGTAGATAAGTTCGTGGAACAATTGGTTTCCGAACTCGAAACAATGGACAACGTCACCCTGCGCAACCGCTGCATGGGGGCAGGCGTCTATGACCACGGTTACGTGCTGGGGTATGAGCGTCTGACCGACCACACTCCGGGCGTGCAAGGACCACGTCACCGACTGTGGCGCATCCGCGCCAAGCAGGTCGTGACCGCAACCGGTGCAATCGAACGTCCGCTGTCTTTCGCAGGCAACGACGTGCCCGGCGTGATGCTGGCCGCAGCCATGCGCGATTACGTGGTGAACTGGGGCGTGACCCCGGGTGAGCGTGTGATCGTCGCCACCAACAACGACGACGCCTATCGCACCGCGATCACTCTGAAACAGGCTGGCGTGGACGTTCTGCGTATCGTTGATGCACGAGCCGCGGCTGGCCCTCTGGCCGAAGAGGCACGTCAGCTTGGCATTCAGGTCGATCCGGGCAAAGCGATCGCCAAGGTCAAGGGCGGCAAGCGCGTCAAGAAGGTCGCGTTGTGTAACCAGGAAGGCATCGGTGGCGCTCGCGAAGAAGTTGAATGCGATGCAGTTGCCATGTCGGGCGGCTGGTCTCCGGTCGTTCACATGTGGTCGCATTGCGGCGGCAAGCTGATCTGGGATGAGGCGAACGCCCATTTCCGTCCCGATCCCGAGCGTCCGCCGCTGGGCGCGAATGGCGAAGGCTTTGTGGTTGCCGCCGGGTCCGCCAATGGTCCGCTGGCGCTGGGCGATGTGCTGGCCGATGCGCAGACCGCAGGTGAAGCCGCGGCTGCCGGCGCGGGTTTCACCCCCAAGACCGCTGACGCTCCGAAAGGGGAAAGCACCGCTGAGGCAGCGATGGAGCCGGTCTGGCTGATGCCGTCCAATGCCGAAATCAGCCTGCGCATGAAGTCCTGGCTGGACTTCCAGAACGACGTCAAAGTTTCCGACGTCCAACTGGCGGCACGCGAAGGCTATGAAAGTGTCGAGCACACCAAGCGTTACACCACGCTGGGTATGGCGACCGATCAGGGTAAGTTGAGCAACATCAATGGCCTGGCGATCCTTGCTGATGCGTTGGATGCAGAAATCCCCAAGGTGGGCACCACCACCTTCCGTCCGCCCTATACGCCCATCTCGCTGGCGTCGATCGGTGGCGAAGCGCGCGGTGAGGTGTTCCAGCCGATCCGTCAGACCCCGATGCACAACTGGCACGACAAGAACGGCGCCGATTGGGAGCCGGTCGGCCACTGGCGCCGGACCTATGCCTATGTCCGTCCCGGTGAATCCGTGCATGATGCCGTGAACCGCGAAGTGAAGAACACCCGCGAAAACCTCGGCCTGCTGGATGCTTCGACACTTGGTAAGCTGATCGTCAAAGGCCCGGATGCCGGCAAGTTTCTGGACATGCTGTATACCAACATGATGTCCACGCTGAAGGTCGGCAAGTGCCGCTATGGCCTGATGTGCTCAGAAAACGGCTTCCTGATCGACGACGGCGTGGTCGCCCGGATCGACGAGGACACCTGGCTGTGCCACACAACCACCGGCGGAGCCGAGCGTATCCACGCCCATATGGAAGAATGGCTGCAGACCGAGTGGTGGGACTGGAAAGTCTATGTCGCCAATGTGACCGAGCAATACGCGCAGGTCGCCGTGGTCGGCCCCAACGCCCGCAAGGTGCTGGAGAAGCTGAACGCACAAGCGGGCGGCGGCATGGATCTGTCGAAAGAGGCGCTGCCCTTCATGGAATGGCGCGACGGCAAGATCGGCGAATTCGACGCACGGGCCTACCGCATCTCGTTCTCGGGTGAACTGTCCTATGAGATCGCGGTTCCCGCGTCGCAGGGTCAGGCGTTCTGGGATGCGCTGATCGCGGCAGGACAGGAGTTCGGTGTCATGCCTTACGGCACCGAATGTCTGCACATCCTGCGGGCCGAGAAGGGCTTTATCATGATCGGCGACGAGACCGACGGCACCGTGATCCCGCAGGATCTGGGGCTGCACTGGGCGCTGTCGAAAAAGAAAGAGGACTACCTCGGCAAACGCGCCCACACGCGCACCCATATGGCCGATCCGGAACGCTGGAAACTGGTGGGTCTCGAGACTGTGGATGGTTCCGTCATTCCCGACGGCGCTTACGCGGTGGGCGAGGGCGTCAACGCCAACGGTCAGCGCAACATGATCGGGCGGGTGACCTCGACCTACTATTCGGCCAACTTGGACAAAGGTATCGCCATGGGCCTGATCAAGCACGGTCCCGACCGCATGGGCGAGATCGTCGAGTTCCCGGGCACCGACGGTAAAATCTTCAAAGCCAAGATCGTGGACCCGATCTTCTTCGACAAAGACGGGGAGAAGCAGAATGTCTGAACCCATCAGCGCACTGAACCACGCCAGCTATGAAGGCATCGCCAAGGTCGAGGAATGCGGCCTGCAGGGTATGATCACCCTGCGCGGCGACCTGTCCGACAAGGTGCTGGCCAAGGCCGTCAAGGACGCAACCGGGCAGAAAGTGCCGGGTCAGCGCGAAGCGCTGGTCAACGGTGATACCGGCGTCTGCTGGATGTCCACCGATGAGCTTCTGGTGCTTGTGCCTTACGCCGAGGTCGAGGCCAAGCTGGCCGCAATGACCAACGCGCTTAGCGGCACACACGCGCTTCCCGTCAACGTCTCGGACGCGCGCGCCGTGTTCCGCATCTCAGGCGCAAGCGCGCGTGAGGTGATGGGCAAGGTGTCGCCGGTTGACCTGTCGGCCGAGGCGTTCCAGCCCGGCCAAATCCGCCGCTCACGTCTGGCGCAGGTGGCGGGTGCGTTCTGGATGGATGATGCCGAAACCTTCCGCGTGGTCTGTTTCCGCTCGGCTGCGGACTACGCGTTCAAACTGCTGACGGTTGCGGCGCAGCCGGGCAGCGAGGTTGGAGTTTACTAACCTTTATTCTGATAAAAAAACCCGTCCAAGACGGGTTTTTTTACGTTTTATTTTTTCGTCACTTTGCTGGACCCTTGCCCGCTCGGCTTGTTGATGAAGTTGGCGTTTACTCCATTGCCTCGCAATTTCACGGTGTTGTTTGTCAGATCAACTCGTGCCGTATAATTGACGCGGACCTGTTGGCCGCTGAATTCCTTGAATTCGACACGCCAGTCCAACCGATACCGTTTCTTTCTGTCAACCTTGAGCTTTGCCTTTTGAAAGTCGTTGTGATTGCTTGCTGTTTCGGCAACTCCTCGGTCCGGATCCACGGCAAACACATACCGTGGAGCGACCCAACCGCTTCCATCGCGATCCTTCATTGCACAATCATTAGGTAATTGTTTCTGCAAATGCAGACTGTGCACCCATAGCCAGAAAAAGAGCAAAAATAGTATGTTTTATGGTTCCTATCTACTACAATTGTATTTTGATCATTCAACAGATCGCTTTGCTGCTTGCAATGGGCAAGTTCGAGCAATAGCCGAAAAAGGAAACGCTATAATTTCAAATTAGCAACAGAGTTTGGTACTTCATTAATCCATTCGGGCTTAGAAGGCCGGTTGCCTCTATCGGCTGCATCCTTTCATCCAGAATATTTGAATAGAACCCAAGCTGCCCGATGAGTTTTTCTGTCTTCTGAAGCCGATCATCTTCAGTCAACAAGGGTGAATGCAAGGAAAGAAGCAAGGCCGGTCGATGTTTTTGCAAATAGGGCAAAAGTGTTGGCAACACAAAAAACTCCGCCCCCTCGATATCCATCTTGACCAGCGATACGCCAGACAGATCATTCGCGGCCTCGAACTGATCCCATGCAACTGTCAACGCATCCGATCCATGCGCGCCGTCATGCAGTAGGGAACTGGTGGAATCGCCCGGTTCTCCGCGGACCGAGGCCATGCGGGCCACGCCGAACTGATCCGACAGCGCCACGCCAAAGGCCGAGACGTTGTGGATGTCGTTCAGGTCCAGATTCCACGCCAGGTGCCGGAACGCGGTGGGGTCGGGCTCGAAGCACCAGACATGCCGGGCCTTGCGGGCACCGTACAGGACCGTGGGGCCGATCCAGGCGCCGATATCTAGGTAATCGCTGTCCGGTGACAGGTATTTGTCCAGCACGGCGAAGGTTTCCGGCTCCCATGCGCCGGCAGAGGCCTTGCGCCAGAATTTCGAATGATAGGGGTCCAGCCGAAATGGCTCTCCGTTCAGGTTTCCCACATAGTATCCGCGGGCGCGGTAGAACATCTTGCGCGCCTGTGTCAGCATCGCGGGCCTCCGGGTTTTGTTATCTCGGCCCTTGACCTGCGGCGCTTGCCAAAGCATGTAACCTTTGGAAACCGCAACATTCATTTTCAACAGGGGGCCGAGATGGCTTTTGAACTTCCTGATCTTCCTTATGCACATGACGCGCTGGCAGCCAAGGGTATGTCCGCGGAAACGCTGGAATATCACCACGACCTGCACCACAAGGCCTATGTCGACAACGGCAACAAGCTGATTGCCGGCACCGAGTGGGACGGCAAGTCGCTGGAAGAGATCATCGTTGGCACCTACGACGCAAATGCTGTCGCGCAGAACGGCATCTTCAACAACATCAGCCAGCTGTGGAACCACAACCAGTTCTGGGAAATGATGGGCCCCGGCGGTAACGCCATGCCCGGCGAACTGGAAAAGGCTCTGGTCGAAAGCTTCGGCTCGGTTGACGAGTTCAAATCGCAGTTCAGCGCGGCCGGTGCCGGTCAGTTCGGCTCGGGCTGGGCGTGGCTGGTCAAGAATGCCGACGGTTCGCTGGCGGTGACCAAGACCGAGAACGGCGTGAACCCGCTGTGCTTCAACCAGACCGCGCTGCTGGGTTGCGACGTGTGGGAGCACTCGTACTACATCGATTTCCGCAACAAGCGCCCGGCGTACCTGTCGAACTTCCTCGACAATCTGGTGAACTGGGAAAACGTTGCATCGCGGATGTAATCAATGACCCGATGAGGGGTCATCTAGGGCCTGCTGGCGGTGACGCTGGCAGGCCTTTTTGCTGCCGGACGCACGTGCATTTGATCGCAATTCGAAATCTCTGAGCAGGTGCTGGCATGACAGGAGAAAACCCGCCGATGAAGAAAGTTTCATCCTGAGACGGGATTGCACCCAGCCCCGCAGTGCTTACCTTAGGTGAGGCGGAGGGAGAGACCGCCAATCAACTGAAACACAATCAGGCAACGCACCGGATCGCTCTGGTCGCGTCACGGTAAACCTTTGCCTGATGGATGAGGATGGCCGTAACAGCCATTACAAGGAGAGCACGATGGTCGCACTTGAGCAGGGAACCTGGGTTGTCATTGCGGATGGGGAAAAGGCGTTGTTTGTGGAAAACATCACCGATGCCGAAGATCCCAATCTGGTTGTTGTCTCGGTTGAAGAGCAGGACGCTTTCACTGGCCCGACCGATCGGGCAGGGCGGCGGTTCGATGGTGGGCCAAACCAGAAATCGGCGGTTGAAGAGCCGAACTGGAAAACCCATGCGAAATCCCTGTTTGTTCAGGATGTTGCCAATCTGTTGAACCGCAAGGGGCTGAAGGGCGCGTTCAACCGTCTGGTTCTGGTCGCCAGCCCGCATGTTCTGGGCCTTCTGCGCCGCCGCCTGCACAGCGAGGTGCTGGCCAAGGTTGTAGCCGAGGTCGACAAGACCCTGACCAACCACCCCATTCACAAAGTTGAAAAGCTGCTGACCAGCCGCCTGAGCCCGGCCACTTAAGCGATTTCACCAGAACGGGTGGTCAAGAACCGCCCGTTCCCCCATCAGGTCAGGACGCCGCGCAGGGTGGACATTGCGTCTGCCGGGCTGTCGACCCAGGTGATGAAATCCGCCAGCGATCCGTCGGCGAACCCCTGACCGATGACCTGCTGCAACAGATCGTGCAGCGTATCCCAGTAGCCGTCTACATTCATCACCAGAATGGGCTTTTCATGCAGGCCCAGTTGGCGCCACGTCAGGGCTTCGAACAGCTCGTCCAGCGATCCCGGACCGCCGGGCAGGACCACCACCGCATCCGCATTCATGATCATCACCTTTTTCCGTTCGTGCATCGTCTCGGTGATCACAAACCGGGTCAGGTCGGTTTTGCCGACCTCACGTTGCAGCAGGTGAACCGGGATCACGCCGAACGTATCGCCTCCGGCGGATTGGGCGGCGCGCGCGACCTCACCCATCAGGCCCACATCCCCGGCGCCGTAGACCAGACGCCAGCCTTCCTGCGCCAGCAGGGTGCCAAAGGTTTTCGCGGCGTCCGAATAGGCGGAATTGGTGCCGTTGCGTGACCCGCAATACACACAAACAGATTTCTGAGTCATCGTGAACGCTCTCCGGGGTTGTGCCTGAGGTTTTGACCCCTGATAGCGGGATTGATAGATTGGCTCAACCGTCAGGCAGAATGTGTTATTGTCAAAGCACTTGCGCTGCGGAGTGAAAGGAAAAACATGAACGCCGAGTCGGGAGAGACAAGCTCTGGCAATGTCGTCTGGGGGGTGATCGCCGGTATCGTGGTTGCGGTCGGAGCGGGCGGGTTGCTGCTGTCCGGTATGCGCGGTGACGCGCCCGAAGAACCCGCGCCGCAGGTCGAGGTTGCGGTTCAAAGCACCGAGGACAGCACTCCCGATGAACCAGTCGAACAAGCGCCCGACGCCGACGCGCCCAGCGGCGAAGAAGACAGTACGGCAGAGGTCACGCCCTCGCTGGATCAGATATATGTCGCGCCGGACGGCAATGCGGTCCTGTCGGGTTCGGCCGCGCCGGGTGCCGAGATAAACGTGCTGCTGAACGGAGAGTCGGTCCACAGTTTCACGGTCGATCCCAGTGGTCAGTTTGCGGAATTCGTGTCGATCCCGTTTTCCGACACCGCGCGCGGCCTGACGCTGGAAACGCAGGGCGATCTGCCGGTGCGTTCGGATGACTATGTTATCGCGGCCCTGCCAGAGCCGGAACCGGTGGACGAACCCGCAGCGCCTGCCGAACCGACTGAAACCGCAAATGCTGAGCCGGAGAGTGCGGAAATCGAAGATGCTGCGGCAACCGAAACAGCAGTCGCGCCCGCGCCGGAACCAGCAACCGAAACAGCCGCCGCGCCCGCGCCAGATGCTGAGCCCGAACAGACGGCGCAAGCCGACGGTGAAGATGCGCAGCCCCAGGGGGTTGCCATCCTGCGGTCCGGTGAGGATGGCGTCGAACTGGTGCAGGCGCCCAGAGCGCAACCGCAGGCGCCGGATCAGGTTGCTCTGGACACGATCGGCTATTCCAATACCGGCGATGTCGAGCTGACGGGCCGGGTGCCGGACGGATCGGTTGTACGCCTTTATCTGGACAACCGGCTGGTGGATGATCTGACCCCCGCCGAAGACGGCAAATGGCGCAGTGAGTTGGATGGGGTCGAACCCGGCGTCTATACCCTGCGCGTGGATGAGGTCGGCGCGGATGGCACGGTGGTCAGCCGCCTGGAAACCCCGTTCAAGCGCGAACCGCAAGAGGTTCTGCGCGCGGCCGAGGCGACTGACGAGCCGGAACTTGATTCCGACACGCCTGCGATCCGGTCCGTGACCGTGCAGAAAGGCGACACGCTCTGGGCCATTTCACGCGAACGGTTCGGCGACGGTGTTCTGTATGTCAGGCTGTTCGAAGCCAACCGGGATGCGATCCGTGACCCTGACCTGATTTATCCCGGTCAGATCTTCACCATCCCTGAATAAACCTTTTGCCTCTGGCCCTTTTCGGGGCAGGGGCTATCTCTGACCGCAGATCAGGTACGTGATGAGACGAACAGCCCCGATGCATTCCGATGACATGCCCAAAACAGACGAGCGCCGCTCCGGCTGGCGCACGATCCGCAAGGTCGCGCCCTACCTCTGGCCCGAGGATGAGCCCTGGGTCAAACGTCGGGTTGTTCTGGCGCTTGGGATGTTGGTGCTGGCCAAGTTGATCGCGGTCTACACTCCAATCCTGTATAAGGGCGCGGTTGACGCTCTGGCCGATGAGGGCGTGCCGCCGCTGGCCTTGGGGGCCGTGGGGCTGACCGTGGCCTATGGCGTGGCGCGGATGATGACCGTTGGTTTTCAGCAGCTACGCGATGCGGCCTTTGCACCGGTGGGGCAGCGCGCCTTGCGGGCCTTGGCGCTTGAGACCTTTCAGCACATTCACCAGCTTTCGATGCGCTACCATGTAACGCGCCGCACCGGGGGGCTTAGCCGGATCATAGAACGCGGCGTCAAAGGTGTGGAGTTCCTACTGCGCTTCCTGCTGTTTTCGATCGGGCCGCTGATCCTGGAACTGCTGCTGGTTGCGATCATCCTGATGTGGCTGTTCGATGTCTGGTATCTGGTCGTCGTGGCGGTGACCATCGGCTTCTATATCTGGTTCACTTTCGCCGTCACTGAATGGCGCGTGAAGCTGCGGCGTGAGATGAACGATCAGGACACCGAGGCCAACCAACGGGCCATCGACAGCTTGCTGAACTTTGAAACCGTCAAATATTTCAACGCCGAACAGCGTGAAGCTGCGCGCTATGACGTTTCGATGAAGGCCTATGCTGGGGCGGCGCTGAAAACGGCATACTCGCTGGCCTTTCTGAATTTCGGCCAGTCTTTCCTGATCACCTGCGGGCTGATCGGGGTGATGGTTCTGGCTGCTATCGGGGTGCAGAATGGTTCGCTGACCGTGGGTGATTTCGTCATGGTCAACGCCTACATGATCCAGATCACCGTGCCGCTGAACTTTCTGGGCACGGTGTACCGGGAAATCCGCCAGTCGCTGGTGGATATGGGGCAGATGTTCGACCTGCTGGAACAACCCGCCGAGGTCACTGATAAACCCGACGCGTCCGACCTTGTGGTCAATGGCGGAGAGGTCACGCTGGACAAAGTCCATTTCGGCTATGACGTGGACCGGGAAATCCTCAAGGGCGTGTCGCTGACGGTGCCGGCAGGGCAGACTGTGGCCATAGTTGGGGCAACGGGTTCGGGCAAGTCCACCATCGGGCGGCTGCTGTTCCGGTTCTATGACGTGACCGGTGGGGCGTTGAAGATCGACGGGCAGGACGTACGTGACGTGACGCAGAACAGCCTGCATTCCGCGATTGGCGTGGTGCCTCAGGACACGGTGCTGTTCAACGACACCATCCGCTATAACATCGCCTATGGTCGTGACGGCGCAAGCCAGGAAGAGGTCGAAGCCGCTGCGAAAGCCGCCCAGATTCACGACTTCATCGTCACGCTGCCCGAAGGGTATGACACCAAGGTCGGCGAACGTGGGCTGAAGCTGTCGGGCGGTGAAAAGCAGCGGGTCGGCATCGCCCGAACGCTGCTCAAGAACCCGCCGATCCTGTTGCTGGACGAGGCGACCTCGGCGCTGGATACCGATACCGAACAGGACATCAAGGACGCGCTGGCGCGGGCCGGGGAAGGGCGCACCGTGCTGACCATTGCGCACCGTCTCAGCACCATCGCCGAGGCTGATCGCATCGTCGTGCTGGAACAGGGCGAAATCCTTGAGCAGGGCACCCATGATGAACTGCTGCAACGCGAAGGCCGCTATGCGCAGTTGTGGAGCCGCCAGCAATCGGATGCACAGGCCGCCTGACATACGCTGCGCGGGGATGTGCTATGATAGCCGGGTATAGGAGGAGGTGGTGTGATGCGAAAACTCGTTCGGCTTGCAGCTATTGCAGCCGCGCTCGCCCTGTTGACGCCAGCCTTTGCGGCCGCTGACCCCATCGTCGGCGTCTGGAAAACCGAGCCGGACCGGAAGAAGCTGATCTCTCATATCAAGATATCGGCCTGCGGAGACAAGTTCTGCGGCCAGATCCAGTCGGCCTATGACACATCCGGCAAAGAGGTGCAGACCCCGAATATCGGCAAAAAGCTGTTCTGGGATGTAGCCAGTGAAGGGGGCGGCAAATACGGCGGCGGGGATTTCTGGATACCCATGGTCAATGTGGATGTCGCGCCGCAGATGACGCTGAGCGGAGATACCCTGAGCGTACGCGGCTGTGATCACGCGATTTGTGGGCACCAGACCTGGACCCGTTTGTCCAAGTGACTGACCACGCAAATTGAAAAAAGGCGAGCTTTCCGGCTCGCCTTTTTCCTATTCCGCAGCTTTCAGCGGTGATGTGGGCCGGGGACCCGGGTCTTGTCCGGGGTCTTTGCCTTGGTCCGCCGGGGGTGTCTCGTCGTCCCAGACAACCTCGGTTGCCTGCGCCTGACGGGCGGCCTTGCCGATGGCCATGTCCTGCGCAATCTGGCTTGACCGTCCTCTTGTCGCGCGGGCCAGAACTCTGCCCAGCCACACCAGATAGGTTGTCACCCACACCCGTAGCGCCAGCAGCGAAGGCGTAACGATCAGCGTCAGGACCGTGGCGATACCCAAGCCAAACACCACTGCCGTGGCCAGCTGTTTCCACCACAGCGCCGTCGGGCTGTTGATCGAATAGCCGCCATTGATGAAGTCCAGCGACAGGCCGAACATCATCGGCGTCAGACCGGCCATCGTGGTCAGGGTGGTCAGCAGAACCGGACGGATACGCGCCTCGGCGGTGCGGACGATCGCCTCGATCCGGGGCATGTAGCGGCTGTATTCCTGATAGGTGTCGATCAGAACGATGTTGTTGTTCACCACGATCCCCGCCAGCGCCACGATGCCGGTACCGGTCATGATGATCGAGAACGGTTGCTGCATTACAATCATCCCGATCAGAACCCCGGTGGTCGACAGCACGACCGCCAGCAGCACCAGCACCGAGTTATAAAGCGAGTTGAACTGCGCCAGCAGGATCACGAACATCAGCCCCAGCGCGCCCAGGAAGGCGCTTTGCAGGAAGGCACCGGATTCTTCCTGATCCTCCTGATCGCCGGTCCATTCCCAGCTGATCGCGGTCGAGAACGGGTCGGTGTTCAGCCATTCGGTCAGCACCGCAATCCGCTCATTCGGATTGACCAGAGCAAATCTGGCCTCGCCGTCTTCGATTGCGGCGCGCAGGTCGTCGATGCTGTTGGCTCCGGTCAGTTGGAACAGCTCGTATACTGTGCCGTCCGGTTTGGTGACGGTTGCTCCGCTGGGTTCGGCACCTTCTTCGACCGTGCGCACAATGGCCAGACGTTGCTCGGATCCGTCAGGACCATCGATAACCACTTTGGATAGCCCCGGTTCGACATCCGCCTTCACGTCGTAATACCGCTGCTGGTCGATCCGGTTGATCTCGGCCAGTTTGGCCACCGGCTGGCGGGTGACGAAGTTGGACAGCGGCACCAGCCCGTCGGGCGTGCGCACCTTGAGCGTGTCGAGCGTTGACAGTACCCGGTCTTCCTCGGGCAGGCGGACGCGGATTTCGACCTCTTCATCGGTGCTGTCGGGGCGCATCTCACCCAGCAGAATACCGCGTGTGACCAGTTGGACCATCGCGCCGACGGTGGCGACGTCGGCTCCGAACCGGCCAGCCTTGGCGACGTCCACGTCGATCTGCCAGTCGATGCCGGGCAGGGGCATGGTGTCTTCGACCTTGATCAGGCCGGGTGTTTCGTCGAACACGGCACGCGCCGATTGGGCGGCTGTGGTCAGTTCCTCCCATCCATCCCCCTTGATACGCAGATGCACAGGCTTGGCTGCTGCCGGGCCTTGTTCCAGCGGCAGGATTTCGACGATGAAACCGGGCAGTTTGGCGAGTTCCACGTTCAACTCGTCCAGAACGAA
This sequence comes from Ruegeria sp. AM9, assembly GCF_056540565.1. Lineage (NCBI taxonomy): Bacteria > Pseudomonadati > Pseudomonadota > Alphaproteobacteria > Rhodobacterales > Roseobacteraceae > Ruegeria > Ruegeria sp. AM9. The sequence continues at coordinate 332,905 of NZ_JBQFWY010000002.1, read as the reverse complement.
ATCACCGTCATATTCCGGAGCGATGATTTCGCGGTCGAACAGCCCGAACAGGGCGGGTTCGGTCTGCTTGGGCCGGTCCTCCCACGGAGTGATTTCGAACTGCACACGGCCCACGGTATCGGCCGGCGCCTGCGCGCCACCGTTGTTCTGGTTCAGACCGCCTTCGCCGGCAAAGGCGAACACATTGGTCACGGCCGGGTGAGCGCTGATCACCTCTTCGGCGGCCAGCACCATCGCGTCTTTTTCCTGCAGCGACAGGTTGCCCCGCGCGCGGACATAGGCGGTGGCCTGTTCCGGTTCGGTTTCAACGAAGAACTCGACACCGCGGTTGTTGTTCATGAAATAGGTCATCACCCCCATGACGCTGAGCGCCACGACAGCAATTGAAATCACTGGCATGATCGGGTTGCCGACCAGGAACTTGACCACGTATCCGAACGTGGTGTGCTCGCGCGCGGTATGGACGCGTTCTTCGTGATGGCGTTCGATCTTGGCGGCGCTCAGGGTCACCGAACCGGCAAAGCCGCCTGCGATGAACAGCAGCGCACCCGCCACCACTCCGCCGGGCAACAGGTAATCCGGGTTCAGCATCTGCATCGCGCCCAGAAAGATCATATAGAGCGACGGAGGAACCAAGATCGCGCGCACCCACCATGGAGCAACACTTCGCAGCCAGTTTGAGGTGCGGTCGAAGGTCCGGCTGAGGCGGCCCGAGACGCCACCCACGACGGGGAGGTAGATCAGAGCAACGATCAGCGACGAGGACAGCACGAAGATCAGCGTGATCGGCAGCATCTTCATGAACTCGCCGGGCACACCCGGCCAGAACAGCATCGGCAGGAAGGCGCACAGCGTTGTCGCGGTAGATGACACGATGGGCCAGAACATCCGCTGTGCTGCCTCGACATAGGCGTGCATTGGCCCGATGCCTTCTTTGATGCGTTTGTCGGCGTATTCCACCACCACGATGGCCCCGTCGACCAGCATCCCCACGGCCAGGATCAGCCCGAACATCACCATGTTCGAGATGCTGACGCCCATGATGGCCAGAAATGCAAAGCTCAGCAGGAACGAGGTCGGGATCGCAAAGCCCACCAGCAGCGCCGCGCGCGTCCCTAGCGAGGCCAGAACCACGATCATCACCAGCGCGATGGCGGTCAGGACCGAGCCCTCAAGTTGGCGCACCATCGAGTCGACGATGCGGCTCTGGTCATTCGAGGTTCCGACATCGACGGCGGCACGCAGCTCGGCGGGCCATTTTTCCTGCGCAACGGCAAGAGTTTCTTTCACCTGCGCCACGGTGTCGATCAGGTTGAAGCCCTTGCGTTTGACCACCTGCAACGCCACGGTGGATTCGCCGTCGAACCGGGCGGTGCCTTCGCGGTCTTCAAAAGTATAGTTGATCTGCGCCAGCTCACCCATGGTCACGACACGGTCGCCATTGACCTTGACGGGCAGGCTGTAGACATCCTCGGCGGTTTTGAACGACGACGGGATCTTGACCGAGAATGTGCCTTGCGCGGTGTCGACCTCACCTGCGGCGATCAGTTGGTTGTTGTTTTGTACGACGCTGATCAACTCATCCGCCGATACGTCGTAGGCCTCAAGCCGCAGCGGGTCGATGATGACCTCAAGCAATTCGTCGCGATTGCCCGCTATCCCGGCCTCAAGCACCGAATCCAGCGCTTCCAGATCGTCCTGCAGGTCTTTTGCAATGCGCGCCATCGTGCGTTCGGGCACGGCACCGGTCAGGTTGACGATAACGATGGGGAATTCGGAGAAATTGATTTCGAACAACGAATACTGCTCGGCCCCGTCCGGGAAATCGGCCTGAGCGCTGTTCATCGCATCACGCACATCCGCCATGATCGCGGTCTTGTCCCAGCCGAAATCGAATTCGAGCGCGATACCTGCGTATCCCTCGGCGGCAGTGGCAGTCATCTCCTTCAGGCCGTCCAGATCCGCCAGCTCGGTTTCCATTGGCTTGATCAGCAGGTTTTCCGAATCCTCGGCAGAGATGCCGGGAAACTGAACCGAGACGAACAGGGCCGGGATTTCGATATCCGGCTCGCCTTCCTTGGGCAGGCTGACATAGGCAAACCCGCCGACAATCAGCGAGATCGCGATGAAGGCCAGAACCATGCGGGCCCTGTCGGCGGCCCATCCTACCAATCCGGTCATTGTTCAGCTTCCCGATAGGTGGGCTTGACGGTGACGCCCTGTGTCACGAATTCCTGCCCCACAACGATGACATCCGCAGTTTCCGGCAGCCCGTCGACCCAGACGCCCTCGGCCGTGTCGCGCAGCAAACGGATCGGCATGAAGCCGACCAAGTTCTCGGCGCCTACGGTGCGGACGCCAACCTGACCTTCGTTATTCAGTGTCAGGGCAGACTGTGGCAGCAGATGCGCCTTGGCCCCTTCGGCCGAAATGCGGATATCGGCGGTCTGACCATCGCGGATGGTCAGGTTCGGATTCGGGACGGTGATCTCAACCTCGAAGGTACGGGTCGTTTCATCGGCAGACCGGCTCAGGAATGTGACACGGCCTGCGACCTGAAGACCGGTCACCAGCCGCGCCGACGCTTCCGAGCCGACAAGGATTTTGTTCACATCGACCTCGGGCACGAAACCGACCAGCTTGATCGGGTCCAGCTGAATGACGGTGGCACACAGCGAGCCGGGTTGCATCAGGCTGCCCAATTCCGCGGTGTCACTTTCCAGCAGCCCTTTGAACGGGGCTTCGATGGTCTGACGGTCGATCTCGCGCTGGGCTGCCTTGACTTCGGCGATGGCGGCTTCGATGCCTGCACGGGTGGCTTCCAGACCGGCCTCGGCGGTTTTTACACCGGCCTCGGCCGAGCGCATCGCGGCCTCGCTGGAAATCCGGCGGGTTTCCGATCCGAATCCGGTTTCCGAAAGTTTCTGCGCGGCCGTCAGGTTGATCTGCGCCTCGGCGACCAGCGCGTGCGCCTCTTCCAGACGGGCCTCGGCCTCGGGGATGCGGCTTTCGGCCTCAAGCCGGGCGGCTTCGGCCTCGGCCAGACTGGCGGGGCGGGTGCCGGGGTCCAGCTCGCACAACAGGTCACCTGCCTCGACAAAAGTGCCCTTGCGCTTGGGTTCCGAAATCACGGTCGAGGTCGTTTCGGCCAGAACTTCGACCTGACGGTTGGCCTTGGTCTGCCCGCGCACCAGCACGGCACTGTCGATTTCCCGAGCGGCGGACCGCAGAACAACAACGCCAATGGTGTTCTGGCCTGACGTTACGTCGCCTGCGGATTCCGTGTTGGATGCCGCATCGGCCTCAGAGTCGCCACGACCGGCAAAAGCAAACAGCGCGTCCCGTTCGAAAACCAGAAAGAACAGTGCTGCAATCACCAAAATCGCATTCACGAATGAAATCAAACGCATACAGAGACTCTCCCAGAATTCGTCGCCGATTGTCCTTCGACGTGTATGCCTGAAAATGGGGTCAGGCACGTATCATTTCTACACTAAACTGAATAGTTCGGTTCACTTTTTTGCGCAAGGGTGGCGCGTTGCGGTGAAAATGCGCGAATTCCGGCCCTTGGCTTGGCAAAGGCGCCGGGGTATGACATGGCGCCATATGAACAGGTTAAAGCCCAGGGAGCAGGGATGAGCGACACCGACAGTTTTATTGATGAGGTGACCGAAGAGGTCCGCCGCGACCGCCTGTTCCTGCTGCTGCGCCGTTGGGGCTGGATTGGCGTTCTGGCCGTCATCCTGATCGTGGGCGGTGCCGCCTTCAACGAGATTCGCAAGGCCCGGACCACTGGCGCTGCGGAAAAGCTGGGGGATCAGATTCTGAGCGCGCTGACACAGAATGACTCGGCCGAACGTGCCGCCAGCCTGGCCAGCATCGACGCGGCCACGCCCGGTGGTGATGCGGTTTTGAACCTGCTGCTGTCCTCGTCGCAGATTGAGGCCGGATCGCGCGAAGACGCCGTGAACAGCCTGAACGCCGTTGCTGTTCAGGGCGATCTGCCCGAGATTTACCGCGCCATCGCCGCCTTCAAGGCGCTGCTGCTGCAAGGCGACACCCTGCCGGTTGCTGACCTCCGCCAGCAGTTCGAAGCCCTTGCAGCACCGGGTGCCCCTCTGCGGTTGCTGGCCGAGGAACAGCTGGCTCTGATCGACATTTCCGAGGGCAACACCGATGCGGCGATTGAACGGCTGCAGGCGATGCGTCAGGACGCAGAGGTCGGCGTTGACCTTCAGCAGCGTGCTGCGCAATTGATTGTCGCGCTTGGCGGCGAACCAGAACCGTTGGTCGCCCAGCAGGGCTGATCCAGCGGCGGAAAATATGACAGGCGAGTTCGGAGTACTATGGTGACAAGTCTTTTCTCCCGCGTTGGATTGACGGTTGCGGCGCTATCGCTGACGGTGCTTGCTGCCTGTGAGGAACAAGAGCTCATCCTGCCTGGCGAGCGCGAAGATATTCGCCCGGCCTCGGATACCGAAAAGGTCGAAACCCGCGGCGCGAAGCCGATCAGCCTGCCGGCGCAAAAGGCGAATGCCAACTGGTCGCAAAGCGCCGGAACGCCGACCTACCGCACCACCAATGCGGCCCTGCGCGCCACGCCACAGCGCATCTGGTCGACTTCGATCGGTGATGGGGATTCGCGCAAGCTGCGCATCACTGCCGAACCGGTCGTCGCTGGCGGCCTGATCTATACGCTGGATTCCCGCGCGACCGTTTCTGCGGTGACCCCGCAGGGGCAGGTGGCGTGGAACACGAACCTGATCCCCGCAACCGACGGGGATTCGGATGCGACGGGTGGCGGGCTGGCCTATGCCAATGGCGTGCTCTACGTGTCATCCGGATTCGGGCGGCTGACGGCGCTGGATGCGAAATCCGGCGCGATCAAATGGCAGAAGCGCCTGAACGCCACCGGCAGCGGCGCGCCTCTGGTCAATGACGGCTTGCTGTATCTGGTTGCGGGTGACGAAACCGGATGGGCGGTGAATACCAAGGATGGTCGCATCGCGTGGCAGGTTCAGGGTACGCCGAGCGTCGGCAACGTGCTTGGTGCCCCGGCTCCGGTCATAGCGTCCGAGTTTGCGGTGTTTGCCTTTGGCTCGGGTGATGTGGCCGCAACGTTCCGCAAGGGCGGCATCCGGCGTTGGAATGCTTCGGTCGCGGGTGGGCGCCGGGGGCGTGCCGCAGCGCAGATCGTTGACGTGACTGGCGGACCCATGGTCGCTGGCGACAAGATCTATATCGGCAACCACTCCGGTCGGACCGTGGCATTTGACACGAATTCGGGAGAGCGGGTCTGGACTGCGGACGAAGGCGCGGTTGACACGGTTTGGCCAGCCGGCAACAGCCTGTTCCTGATCAGCGACCGCAGCCAGTTGGTCCGGCTGAACATCGCGGACGGCTCGATCGTCTGGGCGCAAGACCTGCCGGGTTTCGTGAAGGACAAACCGAAACGCCGTGGCCCGATCGTTGCCCATTATGGTCCGATCATGGCGGGCGGTCGCATCGTGGTCGCCTCGAATGACGGTTATCTGCGGTTCTTCAATCCGGTGGACGGGACGTTGGTCAACAGGGTCGAAGTACCCGGTGGCGCCACTACGGCCCCCGTTGTGGCGGGGCAAACGCTGTACGTCGTGTCGACCAAAGGTGATCTACACGCTTTCCGTTGACGACAAGATGCGTTAAAGGGCGCGTCTGAGTCTTGAAAGTTGAGTATCATGTCGCTGACCCTCGCCATCGTGGGGCGCCCGAATGTGGGCAAATCCACCCTGTTCAACCGCCTTGTGGGCAAACGTCTGGCTTTGGTCGACGACCAGCCCGGCGTGACGCGTGACCTGCGCGAGGGCGAAGGGCGTCTGGGCGATCTGCGTTTTACGGTGATCGATACGGCGGGTCTTGAGGACGCAACCGATGACAGCCTTCAGGGCCGTATGCGCCGCCTGACCGAACGCGCTGTGGACATGGCCGATGTCTGCCTGTTCATGATTGACGCGCGGGTGGGCCTGACCCCGACCGACGAGATGTTCGCCGAGATTTTGCGCAAACGATCGAAACACGTGATTTTGGCCGCGAATAAAGCTGAAGGCAACGCAGCGGATGCCGGAGTACTTGAGGCATACAACCTTGGCCTTGGTGAACCCGTCCGCCTGTCAGGCGAGCACGGCGAGGGGATGACCGACCTCTATGCGCAATTGATGCCTCTGGCGGATGCGGCGGCAGAGAAAGCCGAGGAAAACGCACCGGAAACCGATATCGAACTGGATGAGGATGGCGAGGGCGAAACGCCTTTGATAACCGCAGCCAAGCCGTTGCAGGTGGCGGTCGTTGGGCGCCCGAATGCAGGAAAGTCCACTTTGATCAACAAGATCATCGGTGAAGATCGTCTGCTGACCGGCCCCGAGGCCGGAATTACCCGCGATGCCATCAGCCTGCGGATCGACTGGGCGGATCCGGATGGCGAAAGCACCCCGATGCGGATTTTCGACACCGCCGGGATGCGCAAGAAGGCCAAGGTGCAAGAGAAGCTGGAAAAGCTCTCGGTCTCTGACGGTTTGCGTGCAGTGAAGTTCGCCGAGGTTGTCGTGGTTCTGCTGGACGCCGCCATTCCGTTCGAACAGCAAGACCTGCGCATTGCCGATCTGGCGGAACGCGAAGGCCGCGCCGTGGTCGTGGCCGTCAACAAATGGGACATCGAAGAAGACAAGCAGGAAAAGCTGCGCGATCTGAAAGAGTCCTTTGAACGTTTGCTGCCACAACTGCGTGGCGCACCTCTGATCACTGTGTCGGCCAAGACCGGCCGTGGGCTGGAACGCCTGCGCGCCGCAATCCTGCGCGCCCATGACGTCTGGAACCGTCGCGTCCCCACCGCGGCGCTGAACCGCTGGCTGACCGCGATGCTGGAACAGCACCCGCCACCAGCCCCGCAAGGCCGCCGGATCAAGCTGCGCTATATGACCCAGGCCAAGACCCGTCCCCCCGGGTTCGTGGTCATGTGCTCGCATCCCGACAAGATGCCGGACAGCTATACGCGCTATCTGGTCAACGGCCTGCGCGAGGATTTCGACATGCCGGGTACCCCGATCCGCCTGACGTTGCGCGGGCAGGGCGACAAGAACCCCTACAAGGGGCGGCGCAAGAAAAACGCGGGCGCGCTGGCCAAACATCTCAAAGGTCGCGCGTAACTGCGCCAATTTTCAGCATTTTTGGCTGAGGGGCGTGACAGCCCGCCTGCCGCAGGCTAACATTCGCCTGCGCGCATGTGTTTCTGTGCGCGCTGCTTGAATAACAGAAAGATGCAAATAGTTTCGTTGTGATATTAACTTGGCCACTCGTGGGGACAGGCTGAATGAATTTGCGGGAATATACACGACAATATGCAGTGCAGGACAATCGGCTGGCCGCACTGAGCTATTTTGGAACATTCGCGGTTTATTTCACGTCGCTGGCACTGGCCATCATGTATGTCGACCGTTGGTACATCATGATCCCCGCCGGGATCGTCTTCGCCTTTTCCGCCGTGCGGCTTTATGTGTTGCAGCATGATTGCGGCCACCATTCCCTGTTTGAAACGCGTGAACAGAATGAATGGGCCGGACATGGGCTTTCGCCTTTCACCTTTGCTCCGTTCGAGGTGATGAAGCAGAACCACAACCTGCACCATGCGGGCATCGGCAATCTGGAACACCGTGAAACCGGTGAGATCCACACCATGACGCTGCGCGAATGGAATGCGGCGGACTGGAAAACCCGCATGTTCTATCGGCTTTACCGCAACCCGTTCGTCCTGGTCCCGGTTGGTGCGCTGTTCACCTATTTCATCCGCTATCGCTGGCCCAAGAACACGGTGCGGTTCGGGATCACGGGCGTGGTGCTGCACAACCTGTCCATCGTGGTGTTTCTGGGCCTGCTTTATCTGATTGCGGGCACGACGGGCATTCTGGTCTGGCTGGTGTTTTCGCTGTTGGGCGGAATGCTGGGGGTGTTCCTTGTCTACCTGCAGCACAATTTCGAGGACACCTATTGGGACCGTCGCCCGGACCTTGACCCGCAACTGGCGGCGCTGCAGGGATCGTCCGCGTTGGATTTCGGCTGGTGGTTCGACAATGCGGTCGCATGCATTACCTTGCACGACATCCATCACTTCAACGCGCGCATTCCGTCTTACCGGTTGCGGGCGTGTCACTATAACCTGCCGCCCGAATACACGCCGCGCCGGATCAAATTCCCCGAAGCGGTGGCGGCGCTGAACCTCAAACTCTGGGACGAGGATGCCAAGCGCCTCGTGCCATTTCCGAAAAAGGACACGACCGGTACGCTGGCACACAGCAGTTGACGCCTTGAGACGGCTTTGACCGTCCATCGGCCTGCTGTTGTGTATAGGCAGCGTGCATATGGTTGTGCACAGGCAGAAAGAAAGGATTCGTAATGACCGCAGTGACCGACGTTAAGGGTGTAGGTGAGGCGCTGGGACAAGCGCTGGTCGCCAAGGGCTTCAAAACCGCCGAAGCCATCGCAAAAGCAAAACCCGAAGATCTGGTCAAAGTGTCCGGAATTGGTGCTGCCCGTGCGCCGGTTCTGATCGCTGCAGCGAAACAGGCCATTGCAGCCAAGCCGGCTGCGAAACCTACGACCAGAAAGCCCGCTGCTGCCAGAACCTCAACACGAAGTGCCACGGCCCGCAAACCTGCCGCGCGCAGACCCGCAGCCCGCAAAACGGTCGCCGCCGCAGCAGCCGAAAAGCGCGCCGAGGAAGCCGCGCGCAAGGCGGCCGAGGAAAAAGCCGCAGCCGAGGCCGCCGAAGCAAAAGCCCGCAAGAAGGCCAAGGCAAAGGCCAAGGCCGAAAAGGCCGCTAAAAAGCTGCAAGAAATGGAAGCCGTGTTCTCGAAGGCCAAGGACAAGGTGAAGGCCAAGTCGAAAAAGGGCAAAAAGTCCAAGAAGGACGACAAGAAAAAAGATCAGAAGAAAAAAGACGACAAAAAGAAAGACAAGAGCAAAAGCAAAGACAAGAAGAAGGATAAGAAAAAGGCGAAGAAGTAAGCCCTCTCCGCCTTTTGGATTGTCGAACCGGTGCCGTTTGTGGCGCCGGTTTTTTTTAGGCGAGCGTGCCGTCCAGTTGCAGCGTCAGCTTGCCGCCCAGATAGGGGGCGAGAACCTCGGGCAGAGTGACGGTGCCGTCGGCGTTCTGGCCGTTTTCCAGCACAGCAATCAGGCAGCGCCCCACCGCCAGGCCCGAACCGTTCAGCGTGTGAACATATTCCGGTTTGCCACCGCCTTCGGGACGGAAGCGCGCGTTCATGCGGCGGGCCTGAAAGTCACCACATGTCGAGACCGAGCTGATCTCGCGATAGGTGTCCTGACCGGGCAGCCAGGCCTCGATGTCGTAAGTACGACGCGCGCCAAAGCCCATGTCGCCGGTGCACAGGATCACGGTGCGATAGGGCACGCCCAGCTTTTCCAGAATACCCTCGGCACAGCGCAGCATACGCTTTTGTTCGTCATCCGATTTGTCCGGATGGGTGACCGAGACCATTTCAACCTTTTCGAACTGGTGCTGGCGCAGCATCCCGCGCGTGTCCTTACCGGCGCTGCCAGCCTCGGAGCGGAAGCAAAGCGAATGCGCGGTGTAGCGGCGGGGCAAGTAGCTTTCCTCGATCATCGTGTCGTTGACGATATTGGTCAGCGAAACCTCGGAGGTCGGGATCAGCCACCAGCCCTCGCGGGTCTGATAGCTGTCTTCACCGAATTTCGGCAACTGGCCGGTGCCCTGCATCATCTCGGACAGAACCAGAACCGGGCCGTTCACCTCGGTCAGCTCATTCTCGTTGATATGCGTATCCAGCATGAACTGCGCCAGCGCGCGGTGGATGCGTGCGACACCACCGGACAGCAGCACAAAACGCGAGCCGGAGAGTTTGGCGGCGGTTTCAAAATCCATACCGTTCTGAACGGCTTCGATCTCGAAATGCTCATTGGGTGCAAAGTCCAGTTCGCGCGGCGTGCCCCAGCGGTTGATCTCGACATTGTCGTTCTCATCTGCGCCTGCGGGGACATCCTCGGCAGGCAGGTTGGCTACACGGATCAGCTGGTCGGTCAGCAGGGCGTCCAGATCCTTGGCTTCGGTCTGCATCCGGGCGACCTCGGCCTTTTTCTCGGCCACCAGTGCGCGCAGGCGTTCGAACTCGGCCTCATCGCCGCGCCCTTTGGCAGCGCCGACCTCTTTGCTGGCCTTGTTCTGTTCGGCCTGCGCGGTTTCTGCGGCCAGAATCTTGGCGCGGCGGCTTTCGTCCAGCCTCAGCAGGTCTGACGACACCGGCGCGTCCCCACGGCGCGCAAGGGCGGCGTCGAAGGCGGCTGGGTTTTCGCGAATGGCGCGGATGTCGTGCATGGTTCAGATCCTTAAATGCGTGAATCACTGAAACCGCTTATGCACCATCTGAAAGGCAGGGTGTAGCACCGGTTACGACTTATCCGCGCCCTCGTGCGATTCATGCGCCAGATGGCCATCCCATTCCTCTGCCGGGATTTTCGGCTCGGGCGGATCGGCCATGTAAGAGGGTGTCATGATCTGCACATTGTTCTCATTGAACACGGCCACGATGTTGCGGTGCAGGTCCGAGCGGATTTTCGGGATGCTGCTGCCCCGCGTGGTATAGCCGTTGATCTGATAGTTGATCGCGTAATCGGCCAGCGCTGTCCACAGAACGAAGGGTTCCGGCTTGGCCTTGATCCCCTTGGTGCGGCGGGCGGCCTCGATCAGCATCGCTTCGACCTTTTCGGGCGGTTCTTCATACCCAATGCCGACCGTCGTGTGCAGCAGCAGACCGCTGCCGTCGGTTTTCTTCGAGAAATTCACCACGTCGGAATTCATCAGCTGTGCGTTCGGGATCGAGATCAACTCGTTCTTGATCGACTTCAGATGTGTCTCCATCAACTTGATCTGCACCACGTCGCCAACGTGTTCCCCGATCTGGATACGGTCTCCGATCGAGGTCGAGCGGCGGTAAATCACGAACAGCCCCGCCAGCATGTTCGACACGACCGAGTTCGCGCCCAGCGACAGCATCGCACCCACCAGAATGGTCAGCCCCTGAAACGCGGCCGAATCCGACCCCGGAATGTAAGGCACCGCAAAGACCAGCGCGATCAGGATCACGACAACGCGGGCGATGTTGAAGGTGGGGTTGATCCAGTGTTTTTCAAAATCACCCAGATCGAACGAGCCCGCCTCGACCGCGTCAAAGAACACCCGCATCCCCTTGATGATATACAGCGTCACCCAGGTGATCAGGGCCAGCATGATCAAATTGGGGATATAGCTGATGATCCCCTTGAAAATCACCAGGACCGGTTCGGTCAGGTAGGTCAGCAGCAGTTGCGCGAAATAGCGGGTCTCGGCAAAGGCCAGCAGGACGAAGGACAGATAGTAGTAAAAGCCCAGAAAGAAGATCACCAGCAGGATGAAATTCAGGCCGTACCGGACCAGTGCGGCAATCGCCTCGGCCTGCACGCTTTTGGCTGTGGCGGTTTCCACGTCCTTAAGGTGGCGTTTGACGAATTTCAGCGTGCGCCGCCTGATCCGGCGGTGCAGCCACAGGATCGCCACGATGAACACGACAAATCCAACCGTCCAGGCCGCAGCTTCGATGGCACCGGACACGCGCGCCTGTTCGGTTCGGTTGGCGCGGTAGGCAATGATGGCCTCTTTGATGGCGTCGCCGTGCAGGAAGGTGAGAACGTCCAGCTCCATCTGGTCCAGTTCGGCGTCGGCCACTGTGACGATCGAAATGATGCTGCCGTCGGCCCGGATACGCGTTCCCAGATCGGTTTCTTCAAAAGTGATGTCGACGCTCGGAGTCTCGGATGCTTCGGCAACCTCGATGATGCTGTTTTGCACGCGCTCTGCCCGCTCCGAGGCCGGCAGGGCGCTGGAGCCGCGCAAAAAGAACAGGGTGTCGCCATCGACGATAACTGGGGCCTTGAAAACCTCGGTGTCGCTTATCTCGGGGTCTGGTGGTTCAGCCGGTGCGTCCTGTGCCGCGATGGGTGTGGACAAAAGGACGATGACAACAGTCGCAAGCAACAGATGCAGCAACAACTGGAAGGGTTTGAAGTTTCTTGTCATTCGGCCTCCTTACCCTTGACTATATCCATGTCGACCGGCGTTCCTAGGACATATCTGCAACGCTTGAGAACATCCTTTGCACCGGCTGTGCCGAACCGAAACATTCCGGTGCCGCCTTTGCTTGCAAACGGCGGGTTCAAGGCATAGGTTCTCGCCAAATTTGCGGAGCCCTTCCGCATCTCCAAACCAAAAGGAATATCCCATGGAAGGTGGCGCAATCGCCCAGTTTCTCCCGCTGATCCTGATCTTTGCGATCATGTATTTCCTGCTGATCCGTCCGCAGCAGAAGAAGATGAAGGAACATCAGGCCATGGTCGAGGCCGTGCGCCGGGGCGATCAGGTGGTCACCCAGGGTGGTCTGATCGGCAAGGTGTCGAAGGTCAAGGAAGGCGAGAACGAGATCGAAGTCGAGCTGGCCGATAACGTCAAGGTTCGCGTGGTCAAGTCGACCATCGCTCAGGTTCTGAACAAGACCGAGCCGGCGAAGTAACTTCGCGCGACAATCCCTTGAAAAGGCAGGGTAATGCTGCAAATTGATACCTGGAAGCGGGTTCTGATCTGGCTGGTCTGTGTGACCGGCCTGCTCATGGCCCTGCCGAATGCGTTCTATACGCGCGTCGAGCAATCCAACGATGCCAAGGCCGCGATCGAGCTTGGCATCGACACCCCCGAAATGCAGGCGCAGGCGGCGCAGTGGCCAAACTGGCTGCCGTCGTCGCTGGTCAATCTTGGCCTCGACCTGCGCGGCGGGGCGCATCTGCTGGCCGAAGTGAAGGTCGAAGATGTCTACGAATCCCGGATGGAGGCGATGTGGCCGGAAATCCGCGACGCCCTGCGGGATGAGCGCGCGACGGTGGGCACGATCCGAAAACAGGAATCGGCCCCGGATGAGATTCGCGTTCGCATCAGCCAGCCCGAGGGCATGCCCCGCGCGCTGGAAGTCGTGCGTGGTCTGGCCCGTCAGGTACAGACGCTCACCGGCGTTGGTGCTACCGATATCGAAGCCCGTGCCGAGGGTGACACCATCGTCGTGCAACTGTCTGAGGCTGAGAAGCTGGCCTCGGACGACCGCACCGTACGTCAGGCGCTGGAAATCATCCGTCGCCGGATTGACGAGGTCGGTACCCGTGAACCCACAATTCAGCGTCAGGGCGCGGATCGTATTCTGATCCAGGTGCCGGGCATCGGCAGCGCCGGTGAGCTGAAGGATATCATCGGCACCACCGCGCAGCTGACTTTCAACCCGGTTGTGGGGCGCGGCACCGATCCGGATGCCGTTCCGGGCATCGGGCAAGAAGTGGTTCCATCGATTGACGAAAGTGGCGTGTACTACATCATCGAATCCGCACCGGTCGTAACTGGTGAGGAACTGGTGGATGCGCAGCCTTCCTTCGACCAAAACGGCCGCCCGGCGGTCAGCTTCCGGTTCAACACGTCCGGCGCACGTAAGTTTGGCGACTACACCCGCGACAACATCGGTGCACCCTTCGCCATCGTGCTGGATGACGAGGTGATCTCGGCCCCGGTGATCCAAAGCCACATCCCAGGTGGGTCAGGCATCATCACCGGTAACTTCACTGTCGAGGAAAGCACCAATCTGGCCGTGTTGCTGCGCGCCGGTGCGCTGCCTGCCGGGTTGGAGTTCCTGGAAGAACGCACCATCGGCCCCGAGTTGGGTCAGGACAGTATCGACGCGGGTAAAACCGCGACCATCGTGGCCTTTGTTGCGGTGCTCAGCTTCATGGCGCTCAGCTATGGTCTGTTCGGCGTGTTTGCCAATATCGCGCTGATCATCAACGTGGGGCTGATCTTTGGCCTGCTGTCGCTGATCGGGGCCACGCTGACCCTGCCGGGTATTGCGGGCATCGTTCTGACGGTGGGTATGGCGGTGGACGCCAACGTGCTGATCTTTGAACGTATCCGCGAGGAACTGAAATCCGCCAGAGGCCCGGCGCGTGCGATCGAGCTGGGTTATGAAAAGGCGCTGTCGGCCATTGTCGACGCTAACGTGACGACGTTCATCACCGCCGTGATCCTGTTTGCCATGGGCAGCGGCCCGGTGCGCGGTTTCGCGATTACGCTGGGTCTGGGTATTCTGACCTCGGCCTTCACTGCGATCTTCGTCACGCGCCTGTTTGTCGTGATGTGGTTCGAACGCCGCCGTCCGAAAACGATCGAGGTTTGACATGAGACTGAAACTCGTACCCCAGAACACCTCATTCGATTTCTTCAGCCGCTGGAAGGTTTGGCTGGGCATCTCGGCCCTGATGATGGTTGTGGCGTTTACGTCCTTCATGCTGCAGGGGCTGAACTTTGGCATCGACTTCCGCGGCGGGACCACGATCCGGACCCAATCCACGCAAGAGATCGACATCGGCGCCTATCGTGACGCCATCGCGCCGTTGGAGTTGGGCGATGTGACGATCACCGAGATTTTCGATCCAACCTTCGGCGCGGACGAAAACGTCGCCATGATCCGCATTCAGGCGCAGGCTGATGCCGAGGCGGTCTCGGCCGCCACGGTCAGCGCGGTAGAAGAGGCGCTAAAGGTTGCCGCGCCGGATATCGAATTTGTCTCGGTCGAATCCGTTGGACCCAAAGTGTCGGGCGAGTTGATCCAGACCGCTGTGATCGCGGTGATGCTCGCCATCGGGGCGGTGCTGGTCTACATCTGGCTGCGCTTCGAATGGCAGTTTGCGCTGGGGGCTGTTGCCGCGCTGGTGCATGACGTGATCCTGACGATCGGCATCTTCTCAGAGCTGCAAATCCGGTTCGATCTGGCCATCATCGCGGCGCTTCTGACCATCGTGGGATATTCACTGAACGATACCGTGGTCGTGTTCGACCGGGTGCGCGAGAACCTGCGGAAGTACAAGAAGAAGGACCTGAAAGAAGTTCTGAACATCTCGATCAACGAAACGCTCAGCCGGACGGTGATGACCTCGGTTACCACGCTGTTGGCGCTGATCTCGCTTTACGTGCTGGGCGGCGACGTGATCCGCGGCTTTGTCTTCGCGATGATCTGGGGTGTGATCGTGGGGACCTATTCGTCGGTCTTCGTGGCCTCGACCATCCTGCTGTGGCTGGGGGTCAAACGCGATTGGTCCAAACCGTCGAATACGGCGGGCAATCAGTTTGCCAACATCGACGCCTGAGATATTCGGCCAGTCCCCAACGGGGCTGGCCGTTATCATTTTTGCGGCCTTTCTTAGCGGCATTGTGCGCGGGTTTTCCGGGTTCGGAACTGCGCTGATCTTTCTTCCCATTGCTACGCCGTTCCTTGGCCCGTTCGGAGCCCTGATCGGCCTGACCATCATGGATATATTCGGGCCGCTGCCGAACCTGCGCCGGGCCTGGCGTGTCGTGGACCGGGGTGATCTGGTGCGACTGGCGGCCGGATGCGCGCTGTTGTTGCCGGTGGGGTTGTGGGTGCTGACGCGGGTTGAACCCGAAGTGTTCCGCTATGCGGTCAGCTTTCTGGCGCTCTTCATGCTGGCCGTGTTGATTCTCGGGCTGCGGTATCACGGGCGGGTAGGTCGCGCGATGGTCACTGGCATCGGTGGCGCTGCCGGGTTTCTGGGCGGCGTGGCGGGCTTGCCCGGTCCGGCGGTGATCCTTTTCTACATGTCGCGGCCCTTACCGGTTGAGGTGATCCGCGCGACGATCCTGCTGTTCCTGTTCGTGTTCGATTTCCTCATCCTTGGGTACCTGACCGGCATGGGACGGGTCACGTGGCCCGCTGTGGCCTTGGGGCTGATGCTGTCGGTGCCGAACCTTCTGGGCAATTGGCTGGGAGGCTGGCTGTTTCGACCCGAATACGAACGGCTTTACCGCGCCGCTGCCTATTTGGCGATTGCGGTTGCGGCCTTGTCGGGCCTGCCGCTTTGGGGCTAGAAGGTGCCCATGCGCCTGAATGAGATATCCTATAACAACGCAGTTCCGATCGATGGCTACGGCCCCGGCTTCTTTCGCATTGGCGGGCAGGTTTACCACGGGGCTGTTTTGACAGGTCCCGCCGGCACCGCAGACTGGGGCGGGTACGCCGATGACGCATCGCTGTTGGCGTTGTCCGAGGCGGTGGACGTTCTGTTCATTGGCACCGGAGAGGCGCTGACGCATATCCCATCCGACCTGCGTACGGCGCTTGAAGATGCGGGAGTTGGGGTGGAGATCATGAACTCCCCTGCGGCGTGCCGCACTTACAATGTGCTGTTGTCCGAAGGCCGCCGTGTTGCGTTGGCGCTATTGCCGGTCTGACCCAGTCGCAGAGCCTGCGGCAAATCTTGCCTTTTGCCTCTGTCAGCAATCGGATAAGCGGAACCCATGACACTGACTGTGACCGATCTGGCCATCGCCCGTGGCGGCGTTCCCGTCCTAGAAGGGCTGAGCTTTGCGCTGCCACCCGGCAAGGCGCTGATCCTGCGCGGGCCGAACGGGATCGGCAAGACGACGCTGCTGCGCACGCTGGCGGGGTTACAGCCGCCGCTGACCGGACAGATCGAAGGGGCCGAGGATCAGATCGCCTATGCCTCGCATTCCGATGGCCTGAAGCCGACGTTGACCGTCGTCGAAAACCTGACTTTCTGGGCCTCGGTCTTTGGCACGAATGGTATCCAGCCTGCGCTGGACGCCTTTGCACTGAACGAGTTGTCGGACCGTCATGCGGGCAACCTGTCTGCGGGGCAGAAACGGCGGCTGGGTCTGGCGCGGATGCTGGTGACCGGGCGGCCGATCTGGATGCTGGACGAACCCACCGTATCGCTGGACCGTAATGCAGTGCAGATGTTCGCCGACGCTGTGCGTGCGCATCTGGGGCAGGGCGGGTCTGCGCTTATCGCCACCCATATCGACCTCGGCCTGGATGGCGAGGTTCTGGATGTCGGCCCCAATAAGGCAAAACCCAAACCCATCGACGATTTCGACGGAGGTTTCCTGTGATCGCTCTTTTGCTGCGTGACCTGAAATTGGCCCTCCGCGCGGGCGGGGGCTTTGGCCTTGGTTTGGCATTCTTTCTGATCGTGACCGTTCTGGTGCCGTTTTCGGTGGGGCCGCAATCTTCGCTGCTGTCCACGATTGCTCCAGGCGTTTTGTGGCTGGGCGCGCTGCTGGCCTGCCTGCTGTCGCTGGACCGCCTGCTGGCGCTGGATTGGGAGGATGGCTCGCTGGACCTGCTGGCCACCGCGCCGCTGCCGCTGGAATCGGTGGTCTCGATCAAGGCGCTGGCGCACTGGCTGACGACGGGTCTGCCGCTGGTTCTGGCTGCGCCGTTTCTGGGCGTGCTGCTGAACCTGCCGGTGCCGGGGTTCTTCTGGCTGGTGGTTTCGCTGCTGATCGGCACCCCGGCCATGAGCGTCATCGGTACTTTCGGCGCAGCCCTGACCGTAGGCCTGAAACGCGGCGGCTTGCTGCTGTCGCTGCTGGTCCTGCCGCTGTATGTCCCGACCCTGATCTTTGGCGCCGAGGTCGCGCGCCGTGGTGCCACGGGGATGGAGACACAAACGCCCCTGCTGATGCTGGCGGGGATCACGGCGGCCACGATTGCCCTGCTGCCGTTTGCCAGCGCAGCGGTTCTGCGCATCAACCTTCGGTGACGCGTTCAAACTTTGACCAATGTCAATTGAGAACGCACCCGACTCGGACTAGATAAGGCCCATGTCTATCGCAGCCAAAGCCAACGCCCTCTGGGAATACGCCAACCCGCGCAAGTTCCTTGCCACCAGCGAACGGGTGATGCCGTTTTTCTGGGTGACCTCGCTTGCGTGCATCGTTGTCGGACTGGTCTGGGGGTTCTTCTTCACGCCGGACGATTACAAGCAGGGTTCGACCGTCAAGATCATCTATCTGCATGTGCCAGCGGCGCTGATGGCGATCAATTGCTGGCTGATGATGCTGGCGACCTCGCTGGTCTGGCTGGTCCGGCGGCACCATGTCAGCGCGCTGGCTGCCCGTGCGGCGGCACCCATTGGCATCGTCATGACGCTGATCGCCTTGGCGACCGGGGCGATTTGGGGGCAGCCGATGTGGGGTACCTGGTGGGCCTGGGATCCGCGCCTGACCTCGTTCCTGATCCTGTTTTTGTTCTACCTGGGCTACGTCGCCCTGTGGGAGGCAATCGAAGACCCCGATACGGCGGCTGATCTGACCTCGGTCCTGTGCCTTGTGGGCTCGGTCTTTGCGCTGCTCAGCCGCTATGCGGTGAACTTCTGGAACCAGGGCCTGCATCAGGGCGCATCGGTGATGCGTGCGGCGGCCGTAACCGGGGCGGATACCGAAGAGAAGGTCAGCAACATCTACTTCTATCCGCTGCTGCTGTGCATCATCGGGTTTGTGCTGCTATTCATCGCGCTGGTTCTGTATCGCACCGGAACGGAAATCCGGGCGCGGCGGATCAAGGCGCTGCAGGCACGGGAAAGGGTAAACGGATGATCCCTGATCTTGGAAAATATGCCGATACGGTGCTGTGGTCCTATGCGGCCTCGATTGCGCTGCTGGTGGTGCTGGTCGTGTTCAGCATCGCGCGCGGGCGCAAGGTCCGGGCCGAGATGGAAAAGGTCGAACAAAGGATGACGCGCAATGGCTAAGATCTCGCCCCTGATGCTGGCGCCGCCGCTGATCTTTGGCGCGTTTGCCGTCGCGGCCTTGGTGCAGTTGCAGGATGGTTCGGACGACACGCTGCCGTCGGCCCGTCAGGGCCAGCCCGCACCGCCGGTCGTTCTGACCGAGTTTCCGGGCAAGACGATGTTCGACGATGCGACCCTGCGCGATGGCGAGGTCAAGCTGGTCAACTACTGGGCCAGTTGGTGTGCACCCTGCCGCGCTGAACATCCGAATCTCGAGGCTCTGGCAGAGGAAGGCATCCCCGTCTACGGCATCAACTACAAGGATCCCTTGGGCAAAGCCGAGACGTTTCTGACCGATCTGGGCGACCCGTACACGGCCATCGGACGGGATGAACAGGGACGCATGGCGCTGGACTGGGGTCTGTATGGTGTGCCCGAAACCTATGTGATCGATGGCGAGGGCACGATCATCCTCCGGTTTGCCGGGCCGATCACCGAACGCGTGATCGAAAGCACCATCCGGCCTGCGCTGGAGAAAGCAGGCCAGTAGATTTAACCGTTGCCAGGCGGAGCGTGCCTGCGGCACGCGCTTGATTTCTGGTTGGCCCTAAGGATTGATGTGAGCAGTTCAAAAGCCCCGGCACGTTGGCCGGGGCTTTGTTGCTTTTAACCAGCTTTTGCCAGGTTTCTCAGCACGTATTGCAGCACGCCGCCGTTTTCGATGTATTCGATCTCGGGCGCGGTATCGATGCGACACTTGAGGAGGATGGTTCTCTCGGCACCGTCGGCATAGGTGATGGTACAGGGCACCTCTTGCAGCGGCTCAACCGAGTCCAGCCCGTGGATCGAGACGGTCTCATCACCGTTCAGCCCCAGTGTCTTGCGGTTGTCGTTGCCGGTGAATTCGAACGGGATCACGCCCATGCCAACCAGGTTCGAACGGTGGATGCGCTCAAAACTCTCGGCGATCACGGCTTTGACACCCAGCAACGCGGTACCCTTGGCCGCCCAGTCACGGGAGGAACCCGCACCGTACTGTTCGCCCCCGAACACCACCAGCGGCGTGCCTTGCGCCTGATAGGCCATCGACGCGTCGTATATCGAGGTCTGCTCGCCATCCGGCCCCTTGGTATAGCCGCCTTCGACGCCGTCCAGCATTTCGTTCTTGATGCGGATATTGGCGAAGGTGCCGCGCATCATGACCTCGTGATTGCCCCGGCGCGAGCCGTACGAGTTGAAGTCGCGCGGCTGCACCTGACGGTCCATCAGGTATTTGCCTGCAGGCGTGGTGGTCGCGAAGGACCCGGCGGGCGAGATGTGGTCGGTGGTGACCATGTCGCCAAGAATGGCCAGAACCTTGGCGCCTTCGATATTCGTGATCGTGCCCGGCTGCGGCCCCATGCCCTGAAAATAGGGCGGGTTCTGGATATAGGTCGAGTTCGGGGGCCAGTCATAGGTCTCGGCGTCGGTGGTCTCGACCGCTTGCCATTTCTCGTCGCCCTTGAATACGTCGGCATATTTCGACTGGAAGGCGTCGCGGGTAACGGTCTGTTGCACAAGATCGGCGATTTCGCTTTGGGTCGGCCAGATGTCCTTCATGAAGACGTCGTTGCCATCCTTGTCCTGCCCGATCGGTTCCGAGGTCAGGTCGATATCCATGGTGCCCGCCAGCGCGTAGACGACCACCAGCGGCGGTGAGGCCAGGTAGTTGGCGCGCACGTCGGGCGAAATCCGCCCCTCGAAGTTGCGGTTGCCGGACAGAACCGAGGTCGCGACCAGATCGCCCTCGGCAATGGCTTCGCTGATCTCCTTCTGGAGCGGGCCCGAGTTGCCAATGCAGGTGGTGCAGCCATAACCCACAAGGTTGAACCCGATGGCATCCAGATGCTGTTGCAGGCCCGCAGCCTCAAGGTATTCCGACACGACCTGCGAACCGGGCGCCAGCGAGGTCTTGACCCAGGGCTGGCGGTTCAGCCCCAGCTCATGCGCCTTTTTCGCCACCAGACCGGCACCGATCATTACGTAGGGGTTCGAAGTATTGGTGCAGGAGGTGATTGAGGCGATCACGACCTTGCCCGACTCCATCGCGTAGTTTTCGCCTTTGACCAAGATCTCCTTGCCCATCGGGCGTTTGAAAGTCTTCTCCATCTCGTTCAGGAAAGCCGCCTTGGCATCGGTCAGCGCCACGTAATCCTGTGGGCGTTTCGGGCCCGAGATCGCGGGAACGATGGTGCCCATGTCCAGCGTCAGGGTGTCGGTGTAGATCGGCGCGTAATTCTCGTCGCGCCAGAAACCGTTCTCTTTGGCATAGGCTTCGACCAGTGCCAGACGGTCCTCGTCGCGTCCGGTATTGCGCATATACCGCAGGGTCTCGCTGTCGATGGGGAAGAAGCCACAGGTCGCGCCGTATTCCGGCGCCATGTTGGCGATGGTCGCGCGGTCGGCCAGCGGCAGGCGGTCCAGACCTTCGCCGTAGAATTCGACAAACTTGCCGACCACGCCCTTTTCGCGCAGCATCTCAACAACTTTCAGCACAAGGTCCGTGCCGGTGGTGCCTTCGACCATCGCACCGGTCAGTTCAAATCCCACAACCTCGGGGATCAGCATCGAGATCGGCTGACCCAGCATCGCGGCCTCGGCCTCGATCCCGCCGACACCCCATCCCAGAACGGCCATGCCGTTGACCATGGTGGTGTGGCTGTCGGTGCCGACCAGCGTGTCGGGATAAGCGACCTCTTCGCCGGTCTGGTCGGTGTCGGTCCAGACGGTCTGGGCTAGGTATTCCAGGTTCACCTGATGGCAGATGCCGGTGCCGGGGGGGACAACGCGGAAGTTATTAAACGCCGACTGACCCCACTTCAGGAACTGGTAGCGTTCCATGTTGCGCTCATATTCACGGTCCACGTTCATCTGGAAGGCGCGCGGGTTGCCGAATTCATCGATCATGACCGAGTGGTCGATGACCAGATCCACCGGGTTTAGCGGGTTGATCTTTTGCGCGTCGCCACCCAGCCCCTTGATCCCGTCCCGCATTGCGGCCAGATCGACCACGGCAGGAACGCCGGTAAAGTCCTGCATCAATACGCGGGCGGGACGATAAGCAATCTCGCGCGGGTTCTTGCCGCCATTGGCCCCCCATTCACCAAAGGCCCTGATGTCATCGACCGAGACGGAAAAGCCGTCATCCTCGAACCGCAGCATGTTTTCCAACACCACTTTCAACGCGGCAGGGAGTTTCGAAAAATCGCCCAGACCGGCCTCTTGCGCGGCGGGAATCGAATAATAGGAAATGGACTTGCCATTCACGTTCAGGCTGCGGCGTGTCTTGGCGGTATCCTGTCCGACTTTAATGGGCATGTGTTGGCTCCCTCTTAAATGACTTGGGTAACGGGGTTTGCTAACAGCAATCTTTATCACGTTTCGTCGGGGTTCAAGGACCAAGACGCGCAAATACGGTCTAGTCTGGCCGCAGGGCACGTCGTCGGGCGCGCGTCGGTTTCAAGAAACCTTGATTGGAGGGTGAGGTCCAAAGGGTTTAAACCATTCAGGTATCTTATCGGTCACAGACAGAAAAGTTATCAGCCCGAGGTCACACATGCTCAGAACCGCCGTCATTGCCACTGCGCTTTCTCTCGCTCTTGCCGCGCCGGCAGCGGCTGAAAACGATCCCGTCGTGGTCGAGCTGTTTACCTCGCAGGGCTGTTCGTCCTGTCCGCCGGCTGACCGGCTGATGCATGATCTGGCCAAACGCGATGATGTGATCGGCCTGGCCCTGCATGTGGATTATTGGGATTACATCGGATGGGAAGACGAATACGCCAATCCGGACCATACCCAACGGCAGCGCGCCTATGCACGTCAGGGCGGGCGATCAATGATCTACACGCCACAGATGGTGGTTAACGGTCAGCAGGACGTGGTCGGCGCGCAATCGCGCGAATTGGAGCGCCTGATCAACGCGCATCTGACAGCCGCGCCCGAGGCCGAAGTTGCGGCCAAACGGTCGGGCAATGAGGTAACCGTCGAAGTCACCCCGGTCGAGTTGCCCGAAGGTCAGGCCTATGACGTGCGGGTGGTGCAGTATTCACCGATGCGCCACGCCTCGATCCGGCGGGGAGAGTTGGCCGGGCACGAGTTGGATTACGCGAATGTCGTGGACTCGTGGCAGGTGGCCGGGCAGTGGGACGGGGTCGCGCCGCAACGGTTTTCCGTCACGCTGACCTCAGACCTGCCAGCGGTTGTTCTGGTGCAGAGGGCCGGGCACGGCCCGATCGTTGCCGCCGCCAGGATCAGGTGATCAGGGCATGTCCTCGGGCTGTACACCTAGCCCGTTCCAGGCTTTCCAGCGCCGGTGAATCCAGAACCACTGGCCCATATGCTGCCGGACCACGGCCTCAAGATCATCATTGGTGAACTGGGTCATGATCTTGGGGTCGGTATGCGGAACCGGATCGTGCAGCACGATCTCAAAATCAATGCCGTTTGGCTGGCGGATGGCGTAGCAGGGGATCAACTCGGCCTTGTATTTCATTGCCAGTTCGGCGTTCAGAACTGACGTGACCGCCGGTTTGCCGAAGAAAGTCAGCTCTTCCCCGCCGTGGGCGTGAAGGTCCGAGACGATAGCGATGATGCCGCCCTTCTTGAGCGAGCGCACCATCTCAACCATGCCACGGCGCCCCTGTTCGAACATGGGTGCACCGGTTTTGTAGAACGCTTCCACGTAGGCGTCGTTGAAATACGGATTTGCCATTCGACGATACAGGCAGCCGATTGGCTGTTCACTGCGGGCCTGAAGGGCAATCCGAGCGGCCAGATAGTGGCCGAAATGCGCCGTGATCATCATCACCGGGCGCCCTTCGGCCACGGCCGTGTCAAAGGCGGCAATGCCGGGGCCGGAAATCTTGGCCGTGCTTTGACGTTCGGTGAACCCTTCGGGCGAGAAATGCTCCATGATCGCGCGGCCCGCGTTGTCGGGGACGGCCCGACAGATGCGCTTCACCTCGGCATCCGGCAGATCAGGGCAGGTCAGTTTCAGGTTCCGGCGCACCCGCTCGGTAAACCCGACCAGAGGGGCAAGACCCCGCACGATGGCCCCCATCGTTGCAATGCGCCGCTCATACGGCAGCAGTCGCATCGCGCTGATCACACCTTTCATCAACAGACCGGTGACATAGTATTTTCTAAGCGCCCCGCGGCTTAGTTCCGACTTTTCGACGGGCATATTCTGGTCTCACCGGCTGTTGCGATTTGCCGGCCAGACATACAAGGCACATTCCCCGACCACAAGCGTTCCAGTGGATTAGGCCAAGCGCCTAGCCTTCACTTTCTTCTTCAATCAGCGTTATCGTCCCTTCATCCACAAGGGTGCGGATGGCGCCCACAATCTGAGACATCGCCTCTTCGGCGTCGGATTGTTTGACCTTGCCGCGTTCCGACATCTCTTCGCGCAGGTTGTCTGCCATTCGCGTGGACATGTTGGACAACATGAATTCGGCTGCCGTTTTGTCGTCATCCGCCACGGCACCCGCCAGTGCTGTGACCAGATCGGCCTGATCCACACCGCGCAGAATCGCAGGCACGTCGCGGGGCAAAATTCGGGCCGGGATATGCGCAAAGATAAAGATCGAGCGGCGCACGACGCTGGCGAAATCCGAATCCTCTTCGTCCAGCGCGGTCAGCAGCCCGTCGCGGGTGGACGCTGCCGATTGGTTCAGGATTGCACCAACCCGTGCTCCGGGACCATCGGCAAAAGCCTGAGACGGGCGCTGATCCAGTTGTGCCGCCAGCGACCAGCCGATCCGCTCAACCGCTTCGGGGGTGACATTTGCGGTCTTGGAAATCGCATAGGTGATCCTCCGGGCAATAGGGCCGGGCAGGTGACCCAGTAGCTGCGCCGCCTTCGCGGTCTCTAACTTGGACAGCATCACGGCGGCAATCTCGGTGCTTTCCGCCTGAGCCATCGCTGCGAGATCCTCGGTGGGGATTTCGCGCAGGCGCTGCCACGGATCACCGATCTGGCGCACTCCGGCGACCTTGCGAAGCCGCGCCGCTGTGGCTGACCCAATCTTGCCATCCACTGCGTCCAAAGCCCCCGCCAGACCATGCGGGAAGGACAGGCCGACGCCGTCCAGAGCCTCGGCAAATTCCTGCGCCACTGCATCCAGCGTGATGCGGTCGACAAGACCCATCTGCCCCAATTGATGAGTCAATTTTTCCTGCAAATCATCGGGAAGCTCTTCCAGCGGGATATCGGCGCCTTCGTTCAGCAAAAGTCGGACGACAACAGCGGCCTTCTGCCGATTGCTGAGGGCGCGGGGAACGACGCGGGGCGCGTCGTTCTTTTGATCAGCCACCGGAGCCGCCCCCGGTGCCACCTGTACCAAACTGTTCGTGTCCTGCATCTGCCTGCGGTGCCAAAGTTCTGTTCCACAGGCAGATTACGGAGAGTCGGGTAAAGAAAGACTGAAGCTCAGTAGTTAAAGGTCAGCCCGGTGCGGATCGCTTCGCGCAGGGACGCCTCGGCCCAGGTGCCTTCACCGCCACGCGCCTTGATCTCGCGCCATTGTTCGATGGCCTGATCGGTTTTCCCTTCGGTCACGAAACCCTGACCCATATAGCTGCGGGCCAGGATGTTGTCGGGATTGGCTTCGATGGCGTCGGTGTAGAAGAGGTTCGCCAGCTCAAGCTCGCCCAGCTTGCGGTAGGTAAAGCCCCAATAAGTCAGTACGCGATCATCGTCCTGATCCATGATGCGCAGGATGTTTTGCGCATTCTCGAACTGTCCGTCATAGGCCAGCTCGCGGACGGCGTCGTACAGCTCATCTTGTGTAAAATTGGTCTTGTTCGGTTTGACACAGCGCCCCGCATCCTTGTCATAGACACGGCCGAACAGGCATTTCCTTGTCGTGTTGGTGGGCTTCGGTGGGGTGGTGGCACCACCACCGCCGGCCGCATATAGGGCCGGTGCGAAGGCAAAGGCCTGAAGGGCAATAGCTGAAACTAATACGAGGCGCATTTTCCTACTCCGTTCTCTGGGCTGCTCTGATCAAGCATAGCGTGATCTGATAAAAAGCTAACAATCGGCTGCTCGCTTTTATTCACAGGTAGGAAAGAAGTTTTTCAACTATTGGCGCTTTTCGCGCAGGTTTGGCTTTCAGCGTCCCAATATGTACCCGGTGCGCAGGACTGGGTTTGTTTGGAATGGCCGCTGCAGGCCACAGCCACGGATGCGGAACACGCAAGGGCCAATGCGCAGAGAAGAGTGCGGATCATGCTGTTTCTCCTGTTCGGAAATACGCGCTCACCATAGCCGATTTTGCCCGTTTTGGCAAAAGAACAGGACCCGGATCGCGTTGCGCAACCCGGGCCCTTTTGAACCGTTTGATCGGTCTGGATTTATTCGCCAAAGACGCGGGCGAAGATCGTGTCGACATGCTTGGTGTGATAGCCGAGGTCGAATTTTTCCTCGATCTCTTCGGGGCTCAGCGCGGCGGTGACGTCGGCATCTGCCAGCAGTTCCTCTTTGAAATCGGTGCGGTGTTCCCAAACCTTCAGCGCGTTGCGCTGAACCATGGCATAGGCATCTTCGCGGCTGACACCGGCTTGGGTCAGCGCCAGCAGAACACGCTGGCTCATCACCAGACCGGGGAACTTGTTCATGTTCTCAAGCATGTTTTCGGGGAAGATCAGCATCTTGTCGATCACGCCAGTCAGACGGGCCAGCGCAAAATCCAGCGTGATCGTGGCATCCGGCCCGATCATCCGTTCGACCGAGGAATGTGAGATGTCACGTTCATGCCACAGCGCCACGTTTTCCATCGCCGGGATCACCGCTGCGCGCACCATACGTGCCAGACCGGTCAGGTTCTCGGTCAGCACCGGGTTTTTCTTGTGCGGCATGGCCGAGGAGCCTTTTTGACCCATCGAGAAGAACTCCGCCCCTTCCAGCACCTCGGTTCGCTGCATGTGGCGGATTTCGATGGCGACGTTTTCGATGCTGCTGGCGATGACGCCCAGAGTGGCAAAGAACGCGGCGTGGCGGTCGCGGGGGATGACCTGCGTGCTGATCGGCTCGGGCACCAGACCCAGCTTGTCGCAGACATGTTCTTCGACCGCCGGATCGATATTGGCAAAGGTGCCGACCGCGCCGCTGATCGCGCCGGTGGCGATCTCGGCACGGGCATCGCGCATACGGGACAGGTTGCGGTCCATCTCGGCGTAGAAGCGGGCAAAGGTCAGGCCCATGGTGGTCGGCTCGGCGTGGATGCCGTGGCTGCGGCCGATGCGGACGGTGTCCTTGTGTTCAATCGCGCGGCGCTTGAGGGCAGCCAGCAGACCTTCGAGATCGGCGATCAGCAGGTCGGCGGCACGGGTGAGCTGCACGTTGAAACAGGTATCCAGCACGTCCGAGCTGGTCATGCCCTGATGGACGAAACGCGCTTCTTCGCTGCCGACATGTTCGGCCAGGTGAGTCAGGAAGGCGATGACGTCGTGTTTGGTGACGGCCTCGATCTCATCAATACGCGCCACGTCGAATTCCACGTCCTTGGCTTTCCATACGGCCTCGGCATTTTCGCGCGGGATCACGCCCAGATCGGCCATGGCGTCGCAGGCATGGGCCTCGATCTCATACCAGATGCGGAACTTGGACTCGGGTGACCAGATGGCGACCATGTCGGGGCGGGAATAACGTGGGATCATTGGCAGCTGCACCTTATCGTGATTTGGCAGGAGGCGATGCCGCGGGGTTTAAACCCGAGCCGCCAAAGGAACAAGATGCGAGTGTGCAGATGAGACGGTTTGCCCTGATTTTGACCCTCTGACCCGACGTTTTGGCCGTCAAAGAGGTCTGCTATCTGACCGGAGATGTGATTCAGGTGCTTTGATCGGATCAGCGGCGCAAGAAAATCCGCATATTTCCCGGGACACCGTGGGTTTCCCAACGTTTTTGAGAGGCTGGACAAATCCCGCCCGTAGCGGGCAATCTGAGGCCACAGAAATCATCAGGTTATTGAGATATGCGTATTTTATCTGGCTCGACCCTGGCTGCCTGCGCCGCGCTGTGGCTTGGGGCGGTGGCTCCGGCTTCGGCGGACACTCCGGTTACCTATACCGATGCGGGACGCGCGCTGTTCAGCTTTGCCGTACCCGACTTCTGGGCTGTGCGCACTGGCGGCCCGCGCGAGATTGAGGACACCGAATTGGGCGATCCACGTGCTGTTGCGCGCGTCATGGGGCTTCGGCCCGTGACCGATGACAATGTCTGGATGGGGTTTGTCTCACCGGCGGGGGTCGCCTCGATCGAGGGCGGTCTGCGGTATTTGGAGGATATCGACAAGTTTCTGGCCCAGGACCCGACGGTTACCAGGACCTCCGACACCCGGATCGGCGGGTTGCCGGCGCGTGTGATCCGGGGCACCGGCACCCGCGACGGGCGTGGTATCAACTTCACCGCCACCGTGATCGACCTGCCAAGAGACCGCGTGGCCGTGATTGTCGCGATCCTGCGCGACGGTGCTGATCCGGCCTATGTCGACGTTCTGAACGACGTTTTCGCGTCGTTCCGGGCCCTGCAGTAAGGAGAGGCGCCGATGACCACCAAATCGATCAAACGTCTGTTTCTTGCGCTGGGCCTTGGGGCTGCGAGTTTTTCCCTGTCGGCCTGTGATGGTGTCACGGTCGGTGTCGGGTATGGCTATGACCCGTTTTATGACTCGATGCTGTGGAACGACTATTACCACGATGTCGATGTGGATATTGATGTCGACAGACCGGTGCGGCCGAACCCGCCGAACGGAAGGCCTCCGGTACGACCGACACCGCCGATCGCCAAACCTCCGGCGCGGCCAAGCCCGCCTGTGGCGCGTCCGCCCGTGGCCAGACCGCCGATTCACCGCCCTGCCGGGCGCCCGCGCCGATAGCGTGTCGGGGTCAGGCCAGCAATTCCGTCGTGATCTGGGCTGACCCTTCCAGCGTTCTGTGAACGGGGCATTTGTCGGCGATTTCCAACAGCCGGGCGCGCTGTTCCGGATCCAGCGGGCCTTCCAGACGGATCTTGCGGCGGAATTGGTCGATTTTGCCGTCGCTGGCCAACCCGGCATCCTGCCCGTGCACCTTGTTGTGGCAGACATCGACGGTGATGCCGGTCAACGGCCACCGTTTGCGCCGCGCATACATGCGGATCGTCATCGACGTACACGCCCCCAGACCCGAGGAAACGAACCCGTAAGGCGACATGCCTCTGTCGGTGCCACCATACGAGGCAGGCTCATCCGCCACCGCGTGATGCCGGGGACCGGACTGGATGTCCTGAAGGAACCCCGAGGGATCAACCTCGGTCACGCGCACCACGCCCTCGGGCGCTCCGGGGGGCGGTGCGGGCGGGCTAAGAGGGATATAGCGCGACACCCATGCCGCAATCACGTCGGCTGCGTATTCCGCGTCCGAGGCGCGGGTGATCAGGTGATCGGCATCGTCCAGCGTGACAAAGCTTTTTGGGTGTTTGGCGGCCAGAAAAATGGTGCTGGCATTGTCGATGCTGACGGTTTCATCACGCGGCGCGTGCAGGATCAGCAGGGCCGCTTTCAGATCGGCAATCGCCGGGGTCAGTGCGGATTCCGATATGTCATCGACAAAGGCCTTTCCAATGCGGAAGGGACGGCCCCCCAGCATCACCTCGGCCGATCCGTCCTGACCGATCTGGGGCAGGGCGCCCTCGAAATGGTGGGAGACATGGCCGGGGTCGGCGGGTGCGCCCAGCGTGACCACGGCCTTGACGCTGGGAATACCGGCCCTGGCGCGCAAGACGGCAGCCCCACCAAGGGAATGCCCAATCAGCAGGGCGGGGGCCATATTACGCCCGGCCAGATAATGTGCAGCGGCGATCAGGTCCTCGACATTCGAGGTAAAGGTGGTGTTGGCGAATTCTCCGCCCGAATGGCCGAGCCCGGTGAAATCAAAGCGTAAAACGGCGATGCCCATGCCAGCCAGTCGAGCGGCGATTCGGCGGGCGGCGGGGATGTCCTTGGAGCAGGTAAAACAATGCGCAAACAATGCTGTCGCCAGCACTGGCCCATCCGGCAGATCCAGGCGTGCAGCCAACTGGTTGCCGTCGTGACCGGCAAAAGTAATGCGTTCGGTGGGCATGGCTATTCCTTACGTGTCGGGATGGAGCCAATAGTGTGTACTTCGGGCTGGTGCCTCAACCCCATTGTAAGACGCGTCACGGGAAGGTGAGGAAAGTGAGCGCTTTGGGGTCAGGCAGGCCGATTTTCCGACGTTCAATTTTTGTGATGTAATAAATGATAAATATTCGTTTTATTAATTTAAGGGATGCCCCCATCTTGCAGTTATCACACAGAGCAAGCCAAGGAGGCTCACATGTCTTTCACCGCATCCGCCCCGCGCGGCGTTGTTTTCCGCCCCGATCTTCTGATCGTTATCGCCCTGACCGGAGTTTTGGGCTTCACGCTGGGTCAGACCTGGCCGACGGCATCGGCCACACCTGAAATCACCATCCCGTCCGAGGACTGGCACGGCAACGTTCGGCGCTCCACCTGGCCTGATTGAGGCCTTAAATCTGGCCCATCAACTGCGGATCGAACGGATAGGTGGTCAGGTTCTCATACCCGTTCTCGGTGATCAGAACCTGATCTTCGAGCTTGATCGAGAAGTCGCCGCCAACCTCACCGACGGCGGCTTCGACACACAGGACCATGCCGGGTTCTAGCGGATAGTCGTATGACCCCGCCACCGCCTTGTCCGGATAGGCGACCAACGGCCATTCATCGCACAGACCCACGCCGTGCATCAGGCAGCCGTATTTCTGCGCCTGAAACTTGTCGTCCAGCTTATGTGCGTTGGCGGTCAGGTCGGGAATCATCACGCCGGGCTTCAGCATTTCCATGTTGGTCATGATGTGCTCATGTGCGTGCTGCATGGCATAGACCATGTCAGTGCGGGGGGTCTCATCCCCGATCCACCATGTGCGCGAGATGTCGATGCAGATGCCATAGGACCCAATCAGGTCGGTATCGAAGGCGATGATCTCATTCTTTTGGGTGATCCGAGGCCCGCATTCCTGAAACCACGGATTGGTGCGCTGCCCCGACGCCAGCAGACGGGTTTCGATCCATTCACCACCTCGCCGAATATTCTCAGCGTGCAGAACGGCCCAGATATCATCCTCGGATGTCTTGCCGTCGCCCACATTGGCGCGGGCGAATTTTTCCATCTCGGCCACGGCGGTTTCGCAGGCGTGGCTGGCGCAGCGCATGGCCAGAATCTCATCCGGACCCTTGATGGCGCGGGTCTTTTCAGTGACCTCTTCGCCTTCCATGATCTCGAACCCCTGCGCCTCCAATGCGCGCAGACCGTGCAGCATGATCTTGTCGACAGCCAGACGTTTGTTGCCGCCGCCGTGTTCGTCGATCAGCAACCGCACCTCGTTCGAGAACACATCGGCCGCCACATCCACCTTGTCGCCGCGGTCGAAATAGAACAGGTCCGCGCCCGAGCGCTGTTCACGCACCAACGGGTTGAATTTCGACAGGAACGGGGAGTTCTTGTAGTCCCAGATAACCATGTACCCGTCTGCGCACAGCAGCACCGCACGGAACGGATTATGGGTGTTCCACAGCTGCATGTTGGTGCTGTCGGTGGCGTAACGGATGTTGAGCGGATCAAACATCAGCAGCCCGCCATAGCCCCGTTCAACGATGGCCTTGGTCAGGCGTTTCCACCGGAATTCTCGCATTCGCGCCAGATCGGGTAGGGCTAGGCCGGCGGATTCCCATTCCGCAAAAGCCAGCTGCGTCGGACCGATCTCGATCCGGTCAAGATCGTTTGGGGTGCCATCGCCCAGTGTTGCGCCCCTGCTTGGGTCGATCTTGCGGCTGTCGCGATAGTGCTGGTTCATGATGGGCCTCCCTGCCTGCCTTTAGCGTGACGACTCATTTTCCAAGCGTCTTGAAAGTTTGCGACGGCGCAGCCGTCGCTTTTGGGCCGACAAACCGATCAACCGGTGGTAGGTCGATGGCATGACGATCCTACAGACCTCAATCCCTTATGACCCACTGACCCCGCGCCCTTTGCCGGGAATCCAACCGGCAAGCATGGATGACTGGCTGCATTGCGATGATGCGTTTTCTGGGCAGATGCAGCGGCGCGAGGTGCTATTGCGGGAACAGCGACCGGACGTTCTGGCGCTGGATTCCGCAGCCGAACCTGCTGCGCAAGAGCTTTTGGAACTGGTCCTGCATCAGGTCTATACGGATGGCGCCAATCAGGTCACCCGCCCGGACGGGCAGGTTGTTGAAATCGATCGCACACGCCCTTTGGACACGTTGTGCCATCTGGTGCAGGAGGATTTCTGCATTCTGCAAAAACACGGGGATCAACACGTCCTGACCGGCGCCATTCTGTGTTTTCCCGCCAGTTGGTGCCTGTCGGAAAAGTTAATGCGGCCGCTGATCGACATCCACATCCCGGTATCCGGTTATGACGAAAATATCGCCCGCCGCGTGCAGCGCCTGTTCGACGGGATACAGCCGGGGCGGCCGCTCTGGCGGTTCAATGCGTTATGGTATGAGGACGCCGAACTGCACCAGCCCCGCAGCGCCAATGACCGGCGCGAGGTTCGCGACCCGGGAGCCGCGCGGTTCCTGCGCAGCGAACGACAGACATTGTTGCGCCTGCCGGAAACGCGGGCGGTGGTGTTTTCGATCCATACCTATGTGCTAGAGGCGCAGCGCCTGCACAAAATGGAAAACCCCGCCTGACGGCGGGGCCTCCTAGGAGGGTATTGAAGTTTAGTGCTACATGCCCAACGCGTTAGCGACACCGGCGAAAGCTCCGCTTGTGCTGAGAGCAGAGATTGCGACGGTGTAGGCAAGAACCTGAGTGTTAAGGCGAAAATCTTCGCCCCTGATCAGGTTCACGGCGGCCACAGAGACCGCGATGGGTACTGACACGCTGGCCACGGCGCCGGTCAAACCCCAACTGGTCAGTCGCAGGATATCACTGGGCTTGTCGTGGTCGAGGGGGCGCGTGTCTTCGTCCCCATCAGTAGGCTGCTCGTTGGTTTCTGTCCGAAAAGCGATGCTGAGCAATTGCTCGTCAGACAACTGGATCGGCCGGGCTGCTTGTGTCAGCGCCTTTTTTTGTGGCTCGCCCAGGTTTTCTTCGTCAGGAATGTTCAGCCCCGCAAACGGGCCTGTCACTGCCTCGAAAATCTGTTTTCTGTTTCGTGGTTTTGAGGGCGTCAAAGTGTCGAACGCGCTCATGAACTGTTCAACGGTCAGGATCGTATTGGGCGACAGCCATTCGACACGCTGTGTCGCGCAGATATCGACCATACGGTACAGAATGACCACCAGCATGAGCTCAGAGATTTCGCTGTCATCCAACAACGGGGACACCGGCGAAAGCGTGATTGTCAGCCGGTTCTTCGGCAGAGTAGCAACCGGTCTGCTAGCTGTCTTCAGCCCTGCAGCACGGTCAAGACGTCCGAACCGATCCTCTGCGCCAACCACCTGAGTGTCCAGAGTCAGGCGAACCAGATACTGGCTGGATACGATGCTGGCCTCGGTCTCGCTCAGCATGTTTTTGCGTTCGACCAGGTGACCATAGTCCCCCAAGGTCGTTGCAACGATGGCGCTGAAACGCTCAATCGCGCCCTCGGTTTCTCCGTTGAACTGAAGACCGCCGTGATAGCTGTGCTTCGAAGTCACCACGCATTCCTTTGTCGTATCCTGTCCTGAGAAACAGGTTAACAACGGATATGGGGCAGATTTTGGCGAAAATGGAAAAAAATGAAAAATCAGCAGGATTGATTACTCATTGGAAACCTAGGCATTTTAAGGGCCATTTAACGTCTGTGGCAATAATGTGGCCGGATTGCGGTGGATTGGCGCGGAAAACTGGCGCGTATCAGCCGTCGATTCGGGCCGCCATTATCGCGATGGATTGCTGATAGACCGAGGCCGCGTTCCATTGCTGGATCACCGTGTAATTGGGTTGCCCCGGTTGATAGCCGCGCCCCGGTTGCCACCCTTTCTGACGTAGAAAATTCGCGGTTGAGGCCAGTGCGTCAGTGATATTGTAGAAATCCACTTGGCCGTCGCCGGTGGCATCGACCCCATAGACCAGCGCATTGCCGGGCAGGAATTGAGTGTGCCCCAATTCGCCATGCTTTGCCCCTTTGGTGGCGGTCGTAATGCTGCCTTGATCGACCAGTTTCAGCGCCCCTATGGCATGGGGTATAAAGAACTCGGATCGGCGACAATCATAGGCCAGTGTCGTGATTGCGGAAACAACCTGACTGTCGCCCATAAAGTTGCCGAACCCGGTTTCCATCCCGTGGATTGCGATCAGCACGCCGCTGGGGACGCCGTATTGCCGTTCCAGAGCGGCGTAGAATTCTGGATTGCGCGCCTTGCGCTTGCGCCCTTGAGCCACGATCGTATCGGCGCCGCGGACCCGCATGAATTTGTCCAGCGAGTATTTAAAGCTTTTCTGATTGCGATCTGCGGCAATGGTGCGCGTGGCGTATTGAGTTTGCGCCAGCGCTTGCAGCCCTTTCTTTTTTACGCCGGCGCGCTTGGCCTGTTTCGCGAAATCCCGTTTCCAGGTCTCGAAACCGCTGCTTGTATTGCCGCAGGGGGCAGCAGTTGCGAGCGTTGGCAGTGTGAGGGCGAAAATCAAAGCAAATCGTAACATCAGTAAAATCCGGTCAAATAAAGGCTGATAGCAAGGGTAAGCTGCAATTCCTAATCCTCAAAGGAGTTAATAAAGATCCAATTCTCCGGTGTCTTTCAGAGTTTCAAACCACTCTTCGGGCGTTTTGTCGATTTTGGCGTGTTTGACCATCATCGCGTTCATATTCGGAAGGTTCGACGAGTCCGGCCATTTTTCGGGCTGCCACAGGTTCGATCGGATGACGCATTTGGGGCAATGGGCAAACACGGTTTCAACATGGATCAGCAGGGCCAGCTTGGGCGCATGGTCTGCCACCGCCATTCCTTTCAGCAGTTCGGGATCGGCGCAGATCCGGGCGGTTCCGCGAATGCGCAGCGTTTCCATTTTGCCGGGGACAAAGAAGATCAGGCTGACGCGCGGGTCCAGCAGCACGTTGTGGAACGTGTCCACGCGTTTGTTGCCGGGCCGGTCCGGAATTGCCATCAGCGTATCCGAAATGACCTGAACGAAACCGGCCGGGTCTCCGCGTGGTGAGATATCCAGATGCCCGTCCGGATTGGCCGAGGCGATCAGGCAGAACGGCGAGGCTGCGATAAAGTCGCGGCACATCTGGTCCAGCGCGGATATTTCCTTGGCAATGATCTGTGGCAGGGGCGCGCCGGTAATACGCTCCAGTTCTTCCACCGAAGTCACGAAGTCGGAGTATTGCAAGAAGGGATCATCAGTTGGCATTGAATCTCTCCTGACCATGGTGGTGCCAAGTGTGAAAGATCGTGCCAAACGAAACAAGGGCGCCCGATTGGACGCCCTTGCAGATGTAAACCCAAAACCGGATCAGCAGCTGTAGTACATGCCGTATTCAACCGGGTGCGGGGTGTGCTCGTAGGTTTCGACCTCTTCCATCTTCAGTGCGATGTAGCCGTCGATCTGGTCTTTGGTGAACACGTCGCCCTGCAGCAGGAAGTCGTGATCGGATGCCAGAGCTTCCAGCGCTTCGCGCAGGCTGCCGCAGACGGTCGGGATGTCGGCCAGTTCTTCGGCAGGCAGATCGTACAGGTTCTTGTCCATGGCTTCGCCCGGATCGATCTTGTTCTTGATGCCGTCCAGACCGGCCATCAGCAGAGCTGCGAACGCCAGATAGGGGTTTGCGGCCGGATCGGGGAAGCGGGCCTCGACGCGCTTGGCTTTGGGGCTTTCGGTCCACGGAATACGGACACAACCCGAACGGTTACGTGCCGAGTAGGCGCGCAGAACCGGGGCTTCGAAGCCGGGGATCAGACGCTTGTAGCTGTTGGTCGCCGGGTTGGTGAAGGCGTTCAGCGTTTTGGCGTGCTTCAGGATACCACCGATGAAGTACAGCGCTTCGTCCGACAAGTCAGCGTATTTGTCGCCCGCGAACAGCGGCTTGCCGTCTTTCCAGATCGACATGTTCACGTGCATGCCAGTGCCGTTGTCACCTGCGATGGGCTTCGGCATGAAAGTTGCC
The DNA here is from genome assembly GCF_056540565.1 of Ruegeria sp. AM9. Classification (NCBI taxonomy): domain Bacteria; kingdom Pseudomonadati; phylum Pseudomonadota; class Alphaproteobacteria; order Rhodobacterales; family Roseobacteraceae; genus Ruegeria; species Ruegeria sp. AM9. The sequence continues at coordinate 297,042 of NZ_JBQFWY010000002.1, read as the reverse complement.
GATTTGCCGTAGGCATGCGCGACGTTGTGGATGATATACTTGTACTTCTGCAGCTCATCAGCCTGTTTGGTCAGGCTGTCGAAGATCAGACCCAGCTCGTGCTGACACGAAGCAACCTCGTGGTGGTGCTTGTCGACCTTCATGCCCAGACGCTTCATGGTCGACAGCATTTCCGAACGCAGGTCCTGCGCTTCGTCGATCGGGTTGACCGGGAAGTAACCGCCTTTGACGCCCGGACGATGGCCCATGTTGCCCATCTCGTACTCGGTGTCGGTGTTCCACGATGCGTCGGTTGCATCAACTTCGTAGGATACCTTGTTGATGCTGTTCGAGAAACGGACGTCGTCGAACAGGAAGAACTCAGCTTCGGGGCCCATGTAGGCAACGTCGCCGATACCCGATGCTTTCAGGTAGGCTTCGGCTTTTTGGGCGGTGCCGCGCGGGTCACGCTCATAGGCTTCACCGGTGTCGGGCTCGACCACCGAGCAGTGCACGCAGATGGTTTTTTCCGCGTAGAACGGATCGACATAAGCGCTGTCGGTGTCGACCATCAGCTTCATGTCGGATGCTTCGATCGACTTCCAGCCCGCGATGGACGAACCGTCGAACATGAAGCCTTCTTCCAGGAAGTCCTCGTCAACCTGATCAGCCATCAGTGTGACGTGCTGGAGCTTGCCGCGCGGGTCGGTGAAACGAACATCGACGTATTCGGCGCCTTCGTCCTTGATCAGCTGAAGAACTGCGTCCTTGCTCATATTCTCTATTCCTCTACTTGGAGTGTTCGATTACAGCGCTTCCGAGCCGGTTTCACCGGTCCGAATGCGAATGGCTTGCTCGATGGGCGAGACAAAAATCTTGCCGTCGCCGATCTTGTCGGTCTTGGCGGCCGAAACGATGGCCTCGATGGCGGCATCGACCTGATCGTCGTCCAGTACGACCTCGACCTTCACCTTGGGCAGAAAGTCGACGACATATTCCGCACCGCGATACAGTTCGGTGTGGCCTTTCTGGCGGCCAAAACCCTTGACCTCGATCACGCTGAGACCCTGGACACCCACGTCCTGCAGCGCCTCTTTCACTTCGTCCAGTTTGAACGGCTTGATGATCGCTTCGATCTTCTTCATCCCGGGCTCCCTATAACACTTGTCAGAAAGGCACTGATCACGTCTAAGATCACTCGGCAATCTGATTGCTAAAATGGCGGCGCGCGCGTGCCGAGAAAATAGGCGGCAGGTGAAATTTTGATCGACTTGCACAAAAAGTAATCAGAATTGAATCGCTGAGGGATTTGAGATGACGGAATTGCTGACAGCTGCGCAAATGCGGGCCATCGAATTGGCCGCGATTGAGTCCGGTGAGGTGACTGGGCTGGAGCTGATGGAGCGGGCCGGGCGCGGCGTTGTCGAGGCGATTTTTGAAGAGTGGCCGGAACTGGCAAAATCGCCTGGCCGGGCTGTGGTTCTGTGCGGGCCGGGGAACAATGGCGGCGATGGTTTTGTTGTTGCTCGACTGCTCAAAAGTCGGGGTTGGGAGGTTGAGGTCTTTCTATTCGGAGACCCAATGAAACTGCCTCCGGACGCGCGTAAGAATTATGGGCGGTGGAGTGCGCTCGGACCGACCAAAAAATTGACCGCCGAAGCTGTGGGGCAGGGCGACCGTCCAGACGTTCTGGTTGACGCAATGTTTGGCACAGGTCTGTCCCGCGCCATCCCACTGGATTTGGCAAAAGCCTACCATTCGGTCGAGGCGCGTAATGTGGGCGAAAGGCATCCGTGGCTTGTTCCATTTCACCGTGTCGCAGTTGATTGCCCATCCGGGTTCGACACAGACAGCGGCAAGGTTCTTTTCCCTGAGATGCCGAAATTCAAGGGTGACGAAGAACAGGACTTGGAAACCCGTTGGAACTGGTGGGAAAAGGACGCGTCAAAACGGTTGTTTCGAGTTGATCTTACAGTTGTCTTTCACAGAAAGAAAATTGGTCACGCTCTGTCTGATACCAGCCCGTCGGTTCGCGTCGTTGATATCGGGTTGGGGGCCGAGGACAGACATCACGGACATCTCCAACTTCCAAGGCCAAAGGACTGTGTTATCGGTTTGGAGTTCGATCGACCAAAGGGAAGGTCTGGGCGCATTTGGCCTGGGTTCGACCTCGACAAAAGGTCAAATTTGGGTCCACACAAATACTCGTACGGCCACGCGGTAATCCTTTCAGGTGGCGCGGGCAAAACCGGGGCGGCGCGATTGGCGGCGCGGGGGGCTTTGCGTATTGGGGCCGGGTTGGTGACCCTGGCGGTGCCTCCGGCCGCTCAGATGGAGGTCGCGGCGCAGGTGACGGCCATCATGTTGCAGCGGGTTGAAGGCACGGATGGTCTGACCGATGTGCTGGAGGATGAGCGGCTGAATGCTCTGTGCCTTGGCCCCGGATTGGGTCTTGAACGCGCACGGGAATTGGTGCCGGTTGCTCTGAGTGCTAAGCGCGCGACGGTTCTGGATGCCGACGCGCTGACGGCGTTTGCAGATGATCCGGCAGTGTTGTTCTCACAACTCCACGAAAACTGTGTGCTGACGCCGCATGGAGGAGAATTTGCACGGCTATTCCCGGATATTGCAGAGAAGCTGGCGGTAACACCTACCGCAGGCCCGGCCTATTCCAAAGTGGATGCAACGCGCGAAGCCGCCGAGCGGGCAGGCTGTGTGATCCTGTTCAAGGGGCCAGATACAGTAATCGCAGCCCCGGATGGGAGGTGTTCCATCAATGCGGCCTTTTACGAGCGCGCGGCTCCGTGGTTGGCGACCGCAGGCTCGGGCGATGTTCTGGCCGGGTTCATCACCGGACTGCTGGCCCGAGGGCTCAGCCCGATGCAGGCGGCGGAAACGGCGGCGTGGCTGCACGTGGAGTGCGCGCGCACGTTTGGCCCAGGGCTTATCGCTGAAGACTTGCCCGAGCAGTTGCCCAAAGTTTTCAAACAACTTGATATATGATTTTGCAGGCGGTTTTTGGCCGATCCATCAGGTCTTCGGCGGCATTTGGCCGACCGATCTGCTGTGGTGTCAAAGCGAGTGTTTGCCAGACGCGCAGCCGGGCGTCAGAATTCCTTTGGAGTGGGCCTCCATCTGCCGTCTTTATGCAGATAAAATGTTGATTGTAATGGGAATTAATTCTGGCTTTCGTGCTCTTAGTGGTAAGTATGCAATACTTTGAAAGTATTGGGGGCAGCTACTGGAGCATCGGCGTCATGCGCGCGATTGATGAACATCGAAAGCCGGAAATTTCAAGGTGAATGAAATGACGCAGAAACTAAAACTGTCCTCAATGGCTGCTGTGCTGGCGGCGACAACGGCAATTCCGGCCGCAGCCGATTTGAAATACGAAAACAACAGTGGCGGCTATGTGGAGCTATACGGTCAGTTCGACCCGGTGATCGTATCCGTCGATGATGGTGAGGAAACCGAGACTCGTTTGCTGGACAATGATCTGTCCAACAGCCGCGTTGGTCTGCGCCTGATGCAGCCCTACGGCAGCAACGAGTTCATGTTCCGGTTTGAATCCGGGCTGGGCCTGCCAAGTACGGGAACGGCCAACCAGGATGGGACAAATACCAATGGCTGGACGCGCAGCGATATCCGCCACGTCGATTTCTCGTTGAAAGGTGGCTACGGTAAATTCTCGGCCGGTCAGGGCAGCATGGCCTCGGACGGGGCTGCCGAGACTGACCTGTCCTATGTCGGAACGGCCTTGTATTCGTTCACCAACGATGAAAACGGCGCCTTCTTCTATCGCGGAACTGACGGTGTCCTGAGCGATATCACCGTGGGCGACTCGTCCAGCAACTTTGACGGTGGGCGTCGCGGGCGCATCCGCTACGACACCCCGGATTTCAACGGGTTCTCGGGCGCCATTGCCTATGGTCAGAACATCCTGTCCAGCAGCGATGACGACGACTATTACGATATCGCGATTTCTTACGGCAACACCTTCGCCAACGGCGTCGAGTTCGCTGCGAGCGTGGCCTATGCGGTGCGTGATTTCGACGACAGCTCGGGTGAGCGGAAAGACACGATCGGGTCCGCTTCGGTTTTGTTGCCGAGCGGCTTCAGCTTTACGGCCGCCTTGGGCACGCGAGACGACACGGCGACCGGGGCTAGCGATCCGGATTATTGGTACACCAAGCTGGCCTATGAAGGGGACTGGGTGTCGTGGGGCAAAACCGGCGTCGGTATCGATTACTTTGACGGCTCGGATTTCGAAAACGAGGGATCCAGCACCAAGTCCTGGGGTATTGCAGTCGTTCAGCGGATCGACAGCATCAATACCGATGCCTACCTGAAATACCGCAACCACGATTTCGACGACACCGTCGATTTTGACAAAAACGAAGCGTGGGTTCTGGGCGCGCTCTGGAAGTTCTGATCCAGGTGGTCTGAGGGACAGGCGCTCCGGTTCGTTCCGGGGCGCTTTTTTTTGTTCAAATCGGCGGCAAAACAAGACCGATCCGGGCTTTGCCCCTTGCACGCGGGCGGCTGGGCAAATAGAAGGCGTCAAATTTGCCCGGCGCGCCGTTTTGCGCGCCCCGAATCCTATGGGGACTACCATAATGCAGGTTACCGAGACGCTGAACGAAGGTCTGAAACGCGGCTACAACATCGTCGTGTCCGCGGCTGAGCTGGACGACAAGGTGAACGAAAAACTGGTCGAAGCGCAGCCTGAGATTGAGATGAAGGGCTTCCGTAAAGGCAAGGTGCCGATGGCGCTGCTGAAAAAGCAGTTTGGCCAGCGCCTGCTGGGTGAAGCGATGCAGGAAAGCATCGACGGCGCCATGAACCAGCACTTCGAAGACAGCGGTGACCGTCCTGCGCTGCAGCCGCAGGTGAAGATGACCAATGAAGATTGGAAAGAGGGCGACGACGTCCACGTCGAGATGTCCTATGAGGCGCTGCCGGCAATCCCGGAAGTTGACCTGAAATTGGTCGAGCTGGAAAAGCTGGTTGTCAAAGCAGACGACGCAGCTGTCGAAGAAGCGCTGAACAACCTGGCCGAAACCGCTCAGGATTTCAAAGCGCGCCGCAAAGGTTCCAAAGCCAAGGATGGCGATCAGGTCGTGATCGACTTCGTCGGTAAAGTGGACGGCGAAGAGTTCGAAGGCGGTTCCGCCGAAGACTACCCGCTGGTTCTGGGCTCGAACAGCTTCATCCCCGGCTTTGAAGAGCAGCTGGTCGGCGTGAAGGCCGAGGAAGAAAAAGACGTCAACGTCAAGTTCCCCGAAGAATACGGTGCCGAGCATCTGGCCGGTAAAGACGCTGTCTTCACCTGCACCGTGAAAGAGGTGAAAGAGCCCGTTGCCGCCGAAATCAACGACGAACTGGCCACCAAATTCGGTGCCGAAGACCTGGCCGCGCTGAAAGGCCAGATCGCCGAGCGTCTGGAAGCCGAATATGCCGGCGCGTCGCGCGCGGTGATGAAGCGCGCCCTGCTGGACATTCTGGACGAGAAAGTCTCGTTCGACCTGCCGCCGTCGCTGGTTGAAGCTGAGGCCAAGCAGATTGCTCACCAGCTGTGGCACGAAGAAAACCCGGAAGTGGAAGGTCACGACCACGGTGAGATCGAGCCCACCGACGAGCACAACAAGCTGGCCGAGCGCCGCGTGCGTCTGGGCCTGCTGCTGGCCGAGCTGGGCCAGAAGGCCGAGGTTGAGGTCACCGATGCCGAGATGACCCAGGCGATCATGAACCAGGCGCGTCAGTACCCGGGTCAAGAGCGCCAGTTCTTCGAGTTCGTGCAGCAGAACGCTCAGATGCAGCAGCAACTGCGCGCGCCGATCTTCGAAGACAAGGTCATCGACTACATCGTCGAGCTGGCTCAGGTTGCCGACAAAGAAGTCAGCAAAGACGACCTGCAAAAAGCCGTTGAGGCACTGGAAGAGGAGTAATCCTCTTCCGCCCATCAACAACATGGGCATAAAAAAAGCGGAGCCGCCTGTAAATCAGACGGCTCCGGTGGGTGGCTTTTGTACTATGAGGTGAGGGGGTCAGGCCTCATGAGCAAAAGCACGGGGGGTACTTAACAGAGCGGTCTTCTGCTCTGGTGTGAAATGGTCCGAAAGCGCTTCGATCAGTTTCAGGATATCGTTGACTTCGTCTTGCGTTGTTGCCGAATGCATTTGTTCGACAAAGTACTTTTCAAGCTCAGTCAGCGGTTGGTGGTCGCGGTTCGCAACGCTCGGGTCGGCCGGTTTCTTGCTGTTGAACAGAGCCAGAGCCTGATCTTCTGTTAGAAACACGCTCTCTTGGATGTCGGCAAATTCCCGGAGGCTGGCGATGCGCTCATCGGTGCAGTCCACCAGCGCCGCCAAGGCCGAAACCTTGCCCATCGGCACGGTTTTCCCGACATAGTCGTAAGGCGCACAGGCCGAGCGTTTGAGGACCCGATCCATCACCGGATCAATGACTGTGACAATGTCCTGGACGCCTGCAGCTTTGGCATATTCCAGCGAACCAATCATCAGTTCACAAGTGGCGTAGGACAACGAGTTCTGGCCTTTGCCGCGGGTCAAACGTTGGGTGTCGACGCAGAAGCGGGTGGATTCCCACAGCGTCGCACTTCGAATTGGCGGTTCTCCGTCCAGAATGGCCGAGAAAACATCGGCCAGCATATGAGGGCCGGTGGTCTGAAGAGCACGCACGGCTGCGACGACATTCCCCTCGTCGTCGAACCCGATTACGTATGTCGGATCGAGGTGGTCAAATTCATCGATCTCTTTGCCATCTTCAATTTTGACATCCCATCCGAGACGGTCGCCAAATACGCGCGCTCTCAACTCGAACATTTCGTCAAGAACTTCGCCGAACAGATGTCTGTTCAGCCCATCTACTACGATGATCATTTCTTCCCCCTTCGAGTGGTTGTTCGGTAAACCAAACGTTACAGTTTCGAGGGGGAATATCTATTGGGGGTTTCCCGTATTTTGTTCAGATTGTGGGGTTATTGTGTTTAACCCGTGCCGATAAGCCCGACTGCGATGGCACGCCCCACGGCCTGAGGTGTGGTCAGCGCGCACAGCTTTTCCCGGCTTGAACGCAGGTGAACCTCGACCGTACGGTGAGAGATAGAGAGAATGTCGCCTATGTCCTGCTGCGATTTCCCTGCTGCAACCCATTGCAGAATCTCTGCTTCACGGGTGGACAGATTGGGGTGGTACAGCGCACCGGTGAACGCGTCCGAGGTCATCACATTGTCATGAATGTGTACCGCCATGGCTTGAAGGTCACTGATGGTGTGGGCGGAGAGTTTGCGCCATTCTTCCTGGGGGCAGTTACGCGTTACGCTTAGAAACCCTACATCGCCGTACGGTCCGCGGACGGGAATGGTAACCCCTTGACTGGACAAGCCAAAATCATGCGCATCCCGGAAAACGCGTTGGAAGTTGGGGCTGCGTTCCAAGCGACTCCAATCAACCGGAGCAATACTGCGTTTGGCCATATGCAGGGTCGGGTCAATCATTACCAGATCGTGTTTCTGGTAATGTTCCTTCCAATCGTCATTATAGGTAACGTGGCCCGCAACTTTCCCCTCTGACGGGTTCATTCCGGCATAGGCTGCATGGTCCATTTCAAACTTTTCGCACACCTGTTGCAGAAACTCGGTAAACCGAGATTCTGAACCTGACAGTGTACTCAGATCGATTATTTCCATTTTGCGCCTGCGAACCACAACTAGATTTGAGACCCGATGGTGTCTTCGGGCCAGAACCTTACCCAGGGTGTAACTGTCTTACCTTGAGTAAATTAGGACAGCACATTTTCCGGAATATGACAAGACAAGGGGAAACTGTCCGATCATTTCGGATAGGTATTGTTGGGAAATAAGCATTTTGGACACTATTTCATCGGTTGTACGCAAAATATCCTATGCGAAAGGATTCAAAATCCTACGGTGAAGGTTGAAGCCCGGTTTCGACCAGCATACCCCGCGCCTTGGCTTCCGGATAATACCCTTTGGCATACAGAAAAATCGCCCGTTGCTGGTCACCGTCCGAAAGCAGCCACGCACCGCGCAGGTACTTGCCCGCAAATTCCAGGTTGGTATCCGCATCCAGCAGGCCCTGAGCATTCCCGGAATAGCCCATCGAGCGCGCCGTGGCGGGCAGGATCTGCAGCAGGCCGTAATAGGGGCGGTTCACGGCCCAGGGGCGATGCGTGCTTTCGCGGATTGCCAGCTTGTGCACCAGTTCGCGCGGGACCTCGTAGTGGTCCGCCCAATGGTTGATCGATGCGCGCAGCTCGGGCGTTTCGTTGGGGTACAGCGGTGGATCGAATGCATCCTGTGTCGGCGTGTCTGGCCCGCCGCAGGCGGCAAAGGGGGCTGTCAGCAGGATGGCGAGGACGCTGCGGCGCAAGAAAGATGTCATCTGAGTACTCCGAAATTCAGCCGCGATGATAGGAAACACGAAGCCGCGTGCAAGCATAGGTCTTAATTCTGGCTGAATTTTGCCCGTTTGGCTTGTGCAAGAAAAAAGGCCGCACAAATTGTGCGGCCTTTTCAAATCTCACCTCAGCCGGATCAGGCTTTGGCTTCGTCTTCTTCAGCCGGAGCTTCTTCGGCAACCAGCTCTTCGTCGTCGGAAGCGGCGGAACCGATATCGTCGAACAGTTCGGCGATCTCGAATTCAGCAGCGGCTTCTTCTTCTGCGGCCAGTTCCTGGATCGATTTGCCCGATGCCTGCAGTTCGGCTTCTTCTTCCGAACGGGCAACGTTCATCTTGATCTCAACTTCGACCTCGGGGTGCAGTTTGACTGCCAGCGAGTGCAGACCCAGTTCCTTGATCGGAGCGATCAGGGCGATCTGTTTCTTGTCGACGGTGAAACCAGCCTCGGTCGCGGCGTCTGCGGCGTCACGCGGGGTGACCGAACCGTACAGAGCGCCGGCATCCGATGCCGAGCGAATCACGATGAACTGCTGACCGTCCAGCTTTTCAGCCAGTGCTTCAGCTTCTTTCTTGGTTTCCAGGTTGCGTGCCTCAAGCTGTGCTTTCTGGGCTTCGAACGACGCGATGTTGGCGTCCGATGCGCTCAGGGCTTTGCCTTGGGGCAGCAGGAAGTTGCGGGCGTAGCCGGGCTTGACGTCAACGACGTCGCCCATCTGACCCAGTTTCGCAACGCGTTCCAGCAGGATAACTTGCATGTCAGTCTCTCCTTACTTCACGGCGTAGGGCAGCAGGGCGAGGAAGCGGGCGCGCTTGATAGCACGGGCCAGTTCACGCTGCTTTTTCGCCGAAACGGCGGTGATGCGCGAAGGTACGATCTTGCCGCGCTCAGAGATGTAGCGCTGCAGCAGACGGGTGTCTTTGTAGTCGATTTTCGGCGCGTTCTCACCCGAGAACGGGCAGACCTTGCGGCGGCGGAAAAATGGTTTTGCGGCCATGGTTTATGTCCTTTCGTCAGGCGTTGATCAGCGGCGCTCGCGGCGGCCTTCGCGCTCATCGCGCTTCTGCATCTGGACCGAGGGGCCCTCGGCATGCTCGTCGACCTTGATGGTCAGAACGCGCATGACGTCTTCATGCAGGCGCATCAGGCGTTCCATTTCCTGAACCGCGCCAGCAGGCGAGTCGGTCTTCAGGAAGGCATAGTGGCCTTTGCGGTTCTTGTTGATCTTGTAGGCCATCGTCTTGACGCCCCAGTACTCGCTTTCGACGACGTTGCCGCCGTTGTCAGCCAGAACGGTGCCGAAATGTTCGACGAGGCTTTCTGCCTGCGCGTTGGACAGGTCCTGACGCGCGATCATTACATGCTCATACAGTGGCATGTGCACTCCTGTTTCTATCAAGGCGCATTTCATAGGCGGGGCCGTTTGGTCCTTCGCGACCCTGCCACGAGAGGCTGCGCGATTCATGTGATTTGCGAAGGATGGCCCCATATACACGTTTCAGCCCGGGGGGCAAGCCCTGCCACAGGTGCCTTGGTGAAGTCGCGCTAATTCCACCGCACTGCCCAATTCCTGACGTTTTTCGGCTCAAAGTTGTTTTCATACCGGGGAACTTCCGGAGAAACCGGACCCAGGACGGCAACCTGAAAACAGGGTGAGAGATATGACCGCGATGAATACGAATACATTCGAAGAGTCCGCAAAATCCGCGAGCTATGAGAAAACCGTACCAGTGCTGATCGGGTTCGAGCCGAACTGGAAGGTCCGAATGGTATTGGCCCGCGTTGCGGGGGCGTTTCTGATCGTGATGGCGTTTTCCATGTGGCTGATGGACGGTTCCGCCATGGGAACCGAGGTCTGGCCGATCAAACTGGCCGCGTCGCTGATGTTCCTGCTGGTCGGGGTCAGCCTGCTGACGATCCAGATCCTCGATGCCCGTCCTGATGCTTATTTCGACCCGATCCGCCGCGAGGTACGGGTATTGCAGAAGAACGAAAACGGACGGCCGCAAACCGTTCTGCGCCGCAGCTATGACACACTGGGCGGTGCGCGCTTTGACGACGAACAGGTCGAGCTGTTCGATGTCGATGGCAGCCTGCTGATGAAGCTGCCGCTACAGTCGGCGGATGTCGGTCGGGCGCTGAAAGGCCAACTGAGCGGAAGTGTAACAATCTTCGCCTAAGTTTTATTCTGTTCACGAAAGAACAGAAACTGTGAGAGAATAATACTTGTGTGCTGCCTTTAGGCAGCACATTTTTGTTATTGAGCAACCCAACAGGTTTGCATTCACAAAATTGCGGAGATTGTCATGAAATCCACCCTTCTTGCTGCTGCACTGGCCGTTTCGGCGACCTCGGCGTTTGCAAGCGCCGAGAAATACACTCTGGACCCCAGCCACAGCCAGGTGGTCTTCACTTACAACCACCTTGGTTTCTCGACCACTACCGGCATGTTCTCGGGCTTTGAGGGCGAGATCATGTTCGATCAGGAAGACCCCGCCGCATCCAGCGTTTCCGTGTCGATGCCTGTGGTCGAGATGTTCACCGGCTGGAAGCCGCGCGAAGATCACTTCATGACCGAGGATTTCTTCGGCGTGGCCGAAGGTGACATGATCACCTTTACCTCGACCGGTATTGAGGTCACCGGTGAAGGCACCGCCAACATTACTGGTGATCTGACCATGAACGGCGTGACCAAGTCGGTCGTTCTGGACGCCAAGCTCAATCAGGTTGCTGATCACCCGATGGCGAACAAGCCTTGGGCAGGTTTCGATGCCACCACCACGCTGGTGCGCAGCGATTTCGAACTGGGTCAGTTTGCACCGTTCGTCAGCGATGAAGTCGAAGTTCGGATTTCGATCGAGGCACAGAAAGCCGAATAACTCGGTTTCGATCCTCTGAAATGAAACCGCCGGGGCGTTGCGCCCCGGCGGTTTTTTTAGCGCTGCCGCTCGGCCGTCAGGTTGACCGAGACCACGACCCCAAAGCCCAGCGACTCTTCGGTCGGTTGCGAGGTGCCAACGTCGAAGTCCAGACGGTTCAACTGAAGTTCTCCGGCCATCGTTGCGGTGTTTTCCTGCAGGTCGAGAGTGAACGGCAGCACGACGTCCACCGATTTGTCGCGGATGGTCACGGGGCCACGCGCCTCGTATCCGGTGTCCGTCTTGTAGATGTCGGCTTTGAATTGGGCGGTCGGAAACTGGGCGCTGTCAAAGAAATCGGCGGCCAGGGCCTGATCCGTGACTGTGCCAAGGCTTAGCGATGTGATGGCAATCGTCACGTCCACTGAACCAGCCAACCCCGGTTCTGCCGGATCTTCAAAGGCGATTGCGGCGGTCCACTCGGCGAAACGGCCGGTCACAGGGCTGCCCAATTGGGTGATGGTGATGGACAGGTCGCCGTCCTGTACCTGCCAGTCCGATTGTACCTCGGTCAGTTCGGCGGTGTCGGTCGTCGCAGCAGAGTGGTCAGAGAAGATGCCGATGGACCAGCCACCGATCAAAACCGCTACCCAGACCGCCAGCGCCGCGGCAGCCGGGATCATCGAATGATGCTGCGCAGGTGGCTGGGGCGCATCCGATTGGCCGGGCAACATGCGGCGCAGGGTGCTGTCCTTGTCGACCACGTGGTGCTTGAGGGCCCCGGCGATGTGCAGGACCAGAGACCCGGCCAGAACCCAGATGAACAGCCAGTGCAGGCCGGACGTGACCTCGGAGACAAAGGGCGACTTGGGTACGAAGGGCAGGTTTTGCCCAAAGGGCCACAGGATCGGCGCGAACCCTTCGGATGCGGCATGATGCAGCCAGCCGGTCAGCGGCACCAGAACCAGCGAAGCATAGAGCATCCAGTGAACGGTTTCGGCGGCGAAGGCTTCGGGTTTGTTCTCGGCGTTCAACAACCCCGGCTTGGTTTGCGTCACCGCCCACAGGATGCGGGCAAGGGCGACAAAGAAAACAGTGACCCCTACGGTCTTGTGCAGCGAGAACAGACGGGTCGCCCGGGCGATATCGTCCTCGGTGGTCGGAATCGAGGGGTCATAGATCGCATGGGCCAGATCATTGGCGATCCATCCCAGCGGCAGCGCCGTGAATATCAGCAGGGCGGTCAGCCAGTGGAACGTCTTGGTCACGCTGCCATAATTGGAAAAGGTGTTGGTCGAGGGCATCTGTTGCTCCGGGGCTGGGGTGGCTGATGTCAACCTAAAGCCATGGGATCAGGACTCAATAGCGTGATGCGCACATCAAAAGTGCCACAGTGCAGAGGTCAGGCAATGCTTGTGCCGCGTCCACACTCGGTTTACACCCCCCGGCAACCTAACGTCATCCAAGAGGTCGCAATGACACGCGCATTCGTTTTTCCGGGGCAGGGCGCCCAAACCATCGGGATGGGCAAGGCTCTGGCCGAGGCTTATCCGGCTGCTCAGGCTGTGTTCGACGAGGTCGACGAGGCGCTGGGTGAAAAGCTGAGCAGCCTGATCTGGGAAGGCGACATCGCAGACCTGACGCTGACGCAGAACGCGCAGCCGGCGCTGATGGCCACCTCGATCGCCGCGATGCGCGCGCTGGAGGCCGAGGGCGTTTCGGTCACCGATGCGGCCTTTGTCGCCGGTCATTCGCTGGGCGAATACTCGGCTTTGGCCGCTGCCGGTGCGTTGTCGGTTGCCGACACCGCCCGTTTGCTGCGCACCCGCGGTCAGGCAATGCAAAGCGCCGTGCCGGTGGGCGAGGGCGCGATGGCCGCCATTCTTGGGCTGGACCTGGACGCGGTCCGCGCCGTTGCCGAAGCGGCCGCGCAGGGTGAGGTCTGTCAGGCCGCGAATGACAACGACCCGACTCAGGTTGTGGTCTCGGGTGCCAAGGCCGCCGTCGAACGCGCGGCTGAGATCGCCAAGGAAAAGGGCGCTAAACGGGCGGTAATGTTGCCTGTAAGTGCTCCATTTCACTGTGCGCTGATGCAACCTGCTGCAGATGTAATGGCAGAGGCTCTGGCTGCTGTTGAAATCAAGGCGCCTGCCGTGCCGCTGGTGGCCAACGTACGCGCCGAAGCGGTCACCGACCCGGACCTGATCCGCCAGTTGCTGGTCGAACAGGTCACCGGTTCGGTCCGTTGGCGCGAAAGCGTGCAGTACATGGCCGCGCAGGGTGTGACCGAGACATGGGAGATCGGCGCAGGCAAGGCTCTGTCGGGCATGATCCGCAAGATCAATCGCGACATTGCGGGCAAGGCCGTCGGCACGCCGGAAGACGTGCAAAAGGTCACCCAGGCCGAATCGTAAGTTGAAAACGTCCCGTTGGGACGCACGAAAAGGGAAACCGAATGTTTGATTTGACAGGTAAGAACGCGCTGATCACAGGCGCTTCGGGTGGTATCGGGGGCGATATCGCGCGCGCGCTGCACGGCGCTGGCGCCACTGTCGGGCTGTCTGGTACACGGGTCGAGCCGCTGCAGGCACTGGCGGATGAGCTGGGCGAGCGCGTCCACGTGCTGCCCTGCAACCTGAGTGATCCTGAAGCCGTTGCAGCGCTGCCGAAGCAGGCGGCGGATGCAATGGGGTCGGTCGATATTCTGGTCAACAACGCGGGTATCACGCGGGACAACCTGTTCATGCGCATGTCGGACGAGGAATGGCAGAGCGTGATCGACGTGAACCTGACCGCCACCGCCAAGCTGTGCAAGGGCGTTCTGCGCGGCATGATGAAGGCGCGCTGGGGCCGGATCATCAATATCTCGTCCATTGTAGGTGCAACCGGAAACCCGGGTCAGGTCAACTATTCCGCGTCCAAGGCGGGTATGGTCGGCATGACCAAGTCTCTCGCCTGCGAGGTCGCAAGCCGCGGAATCACGGCCAACGCGGTGGCGCCAGGCTTCATCACGACGGCGATGACCAACAAGCTGACCGACGATCAGAAATCCGCCCTCCTGACACAGGTTCCGGCCGGTCGTATGGGTGAGCCATCGGAAATTGCTGCGGCAGTTCTGTACCTTGCCAGCCCTGAAGCGGGTTATGTTACAGGAGCGACCTTGCATGTGAATGGCGGCATGGCCATGTTGTGATCGCACGCCGAGGCAGGCGCGAAAGCGTTTGCCTCGGGCGTTGTCTGTGCTATAGGCGGCACATGTATGCAGGGGTCGGCCAAACGGTCGGCCTTCTACTTTCCCGGTAATTCGGGGACCCAACCGCCCGGACCGGGCAAAATCAAAGCCAGCCTGAGCGGGCAAGGGCTGAACCGGGCATTACGCCCTGAAAATGGAATGAGGAATAGACATGAGCGACGTCGCAGATCGCGTTAAAAAGATCGTTGTTGAGCACCTGGGTGTTGAAGAGGACAAAGTAGCCGAGAACGCTTCGTTCATCGACGATCTGGGTGCCGACAGCCTGGACACCGTTGAGCTGGTCATGGCCTTCGAAGAAGAGTTCGGCATCGAGATCCCGGATGACGCAGCTGAAACCATCCAGACCTTTGGCGACGCCGTCAAATTCATCTCCGAAGCGTCCTGATCGCCTCGAAATCTTATAAAAACGGCGCTTCCGGGCAACGGAGGCGCCGTTTTTTTATGTCTGCCCGGATTTCGGGCTTGTCAGAGTAAGGCTACGTTCGCAACGATCCTCCTGAGGCACAAAATATTTATGCGGGCAGGGCATGATACGATCCACCCCGACGATAAACACATCGCGCCTGATGCTTTGCGGCATGAGGCCCGAGGATTTCAACCGGTTCGCCGAGATTTGGCGCAACCCTTGTATCGTGCGCCATATTGGCGGCAAGCCGCGTTCGCGTGGTGAGGCATGGGATTCGTTTCTGCGCAATGCCGGGCATTGGCAGATGGCCGGGTTCGGGCAATGGGCCGTGTTGCAGCAATCGAATCGGCTGATGATCGGGCAGGCCGGTTTTTTCTATGGTAACCGGTCTTTGGGCGATGATTTCGACAGTTTTCCCGAAGCCGGATGGATTCTGGTGCCCGAGGCACAGGGCCAGGGGTTGGGGTTCGAGGCGGCCCAGGCCGCGCATGACTGGTTTGACCGCATCATGCCCGGACCGTTGGTGGCAATGGTGAACTCAGCGAACCACGCCTCGCACAAGCTGGCAGAAAAGCTTGGCTACACGGTGATGCGTGAATGCAAATACAACGACACTCCGGTTGTGTTGCTGCGCCGGAACGGACCGCCCGCGCGCCTTTAGTCTCAACTTGGTTGTGATGCCGCAAAATGTCTCCAGTTTGCCGAAACTGGTGGCATTCGCGATTCTGCGGACGTGTATGGTACAGTGAATTGCAATGCGAATGAGCGGAGGAGCGTGCTCATGAGGATTTACCCCACAATGGAACTGCAGAACGGCCGGTGTGTGACGCTGGAAAAGGGCCGTCTGGACGAAGCCATGATCTGGCACGTGGACCCTGTTGAAACAGCGCGTGGTTGGTCAGCCGCAGGTGCGGAATGGATGCAACTGACGGATTTCGACGCGATCGAAGGGCGGGACACCAACGCCGAGCTGGTCGAAGAGATCATTCGCTCGTCTGAAATGCCGGTGCAACTGGCTGGTGGTATGCGCACCCGCGAGCAGGTCGAGTATTGGATCGACAAGGGGGCTGGACGTATCGTCCTTGGTACATTGGCCGCCTGGGATCCGATCCTGGTCAAGGAACTCGCCAAGCTTTATCCGGATCAGATCGTTCTGGCCGTGGATGTCTGGCAAGGTCAGGTGATGACCGAGGGCTGGCGCAGCCAGAGTGCTTTCACCCCGGAAGCCTATATCGAGGCGTTCGCCGATACCCCGTTTGCCGCCATTCTGGTAACGGATATCGACAGCGATATGGAGGACGTCGAGGCGCAACTGGGCCTGATCTCCGGTCTTGCTGAGAAATCCCGCACGCCGATCATCGCCAGCGGTGTGGTGCGCACGGCGGACGATATCTCGCGCTTGGCTTACATCTCGAATATCTCGGGCGCGATTGTTGGGCGGGCGCTGTTCCGCAAGTCGCTTGATCTGGCGGAGGCGCTGGAAGTGGCCAAAACCGCACATGAACCGGTTGCACAGTTCCAGTAACTGACGGACCATTCGGAAACCGCCTGTTGCCGATCGAGGCAGCGGGCGGTTTTTTTAATTCTGAGCCGTTCTTGTGGTGATGAGCTGAATTTCTTTCCGTTTTGGCAGGATGCTGCCGGAAGGGAATATGCCGTTGCTCTTGCCCCCGGCCCCCGGGCCGGGGTATGAGCGGTTCTCAAACAGGAAGCAGGCAAGAGGCATTTCATGCGCAGAGTCGTTGTAACCGGTCTGGGATTGGTCACTCCGTTGGCCAGCGGGGTCGAGGAAACCTGGTCGCGGCTGCTGGACGGAGAATCCGGTGCGGGCCCGATCACTCAGTTCGACGCTGAGGCAAGCGGGGTCACCACGACCTATGCCTGCGAAGTGCCGCGCGGAGACGGTACCAACGGGACGTTCAACCCCGACGATTGGATGCCGCCGAAAGAGCAGCGCAAGATCGAAGACTTTATCCTGTATTCCATCGCAGCGGCCGACATGGCCTGTGCGGATGCGGGCTGGACGCCCGAGGACGAAGACGCGCGCCTGCGCACCGGCGTTCTGATCGGCTCTGGCATTGGTGGCCTTGGGTCCATCGCGGATACGGCCAACCTGATCCGCGACAAGGGCCCGCGTCGCGTGTCGCCTTTCTTTATCCCCGGTGCGCTGATCAACCTGGCCTCGGGGCAGGTCTCGATCCGTCACGGTTTCAAAGGTCCGAACCACTCGGTTGTAACGGCCTGTTCGACCGGTGCGCATGCGATTGGTGACGCCAGCCGTATCATCCGCGCGGGTGATGCGGACGTCATGGTTGCAGGTGGTGGCGAGGGCTGCATCTGCGAGATTGGCATCGCGGGCTTCAACGCGTGTAAGGCGCTGTCGACCAAATATGCCGATGACCCCAAAAAGGCGAGCCGTCCCTATGATGTCGACCGCGACGGGTTCGTCATGGGCGAAGGCGCGGGCATTGTTGTTCTGGAAGAATACGAACACGCCAAAGCGCGCGGCGCGAAAATTTACGCCGAAGTTCTGGGTTATGGCATGTCCGGCGACGCCTACCACATCACAGCGCCGTCTGAGGATGGCGATGGGGCCGAGCGTTCGATGAAAGCCGCCCTGCGCAGCGCCGGGCTGGAGCCGAAGGACCTGGACTATATCAACGCGCATGGCACTTCGACCATGGCGGACACGATTGAGCTGGGCGCCGTGGAGCGTCTGCTGGGCGACCACGCCAGCAACGCGACCATGACCTCGACCAAATCGGCCACCGGTCACCTGCTGGGCGCGGCTGGCGCGATCGAGGCGATCTTCTCGATCCTCGCGATCCGTGATCAGGTCGCGCCGCCGACGATCAATCTGGACAACCCGGCAGTTGAAACCCCGATTGATCTGGCACCCAACGCCAAACGCGAGCGTGAGATCAACGTGGCCCTGTCGAATTCGTTCGGCTTTGGCGGCACCAACGCGAGCGTGATTTTCGGAAAGGTCAGCTAAATGTGGCGGGCTTTGGCATCGAACGCGCTGACCATCCTGGTGGTCAGCCTGTTTCTGATCGGCGGTCTGATCCTGTGGGGGCAGTCGCAATACAAGGCCGAGGGCCCGCTGCAAACTGCCATGTGCCTGCAGGTCAAAAGCGGATCGAACATGAGCCGCGTCAGCCAGCAGCTTGAAGATGAGGGCGCCATCAGCAGCGCCATGATCTTCCGGATGGGCGCAGATTACACCGACAAGGCCCAGCAACTGAAAGCGGGCAGCTTTCTGGTCCGCGAAGGCGCGTCGATGGAGCAGATCATCGACGAGATCACCAGCAGCGGTGCCAGCACCTGTGGGTCCGAGATTGAGTATCGTATCGGCGTGACACGCGTGCAGACCCGTGTGCGCGAACTGGACCCGGCCACGCTGGACTTTGTCGAGATCGCTAGTTTCGAGGCCGGTGAAGAAGATGCCCCCGCTGAATACACTGAAAAGCGTCAGGACGCCGACACCCGCTATCGCGTCTCGGTCGCCGAAGGCGTGACCTCGTGGCAGGTGGTTGAGGCGCTAAAGGGCATCGACGCGCTGACCGGTGAGGTGTCCGAGGTTCCGGCCGAGGGTATGCTGGCCCCCGACAGCTATGAGCTTGCTCCGGGCGATGACCGGGCTGCCGTGCTGCAGGACATGCAGGAAAAGCAACAGTTGCGGATCAACGCGGTCTGGGAAAACCGGCAGGACGATTTGCCGATCAGCAGCCCCGAGGAGATGTTGATCCTTGCCTCGATAATCGAGAAAGAAACCGGTGTTCCGCATGAGCGCGGACAAGTCGCCAGCGTCTTTGTGAACCGGCTTGAAAAAGGCATGAAACTGCAGACGGACCCGACCGTCATATACGGTGTCACCAAGGGTCAGGGCGTGCTGGGTCGTGGTCTGCGCCGGAGTGAACTTCGCCGGGCAACGCCATGGAATACTTATGTAATCGATGGTCTGCCGCCGACGCCAATTGCCAATCCGGGGCTTGCAAGCCTTGAGGCCGCCGTTGCTCCGGAAGAGACCAATTACGTCTTCTTTGTAGCGGATGGAACAGGCGGGCACGCCTTTGCGGAAACTCTGGATGAGCACAACCGCAACGTTGCCAAATGGCGAGAGATCGAAGCCGAGAGAAACAGCTCGAGCAACTAAGAAAAGGGCCGCGTCGAAAAACGCGGCCCTTTCTCTTTTATGCGGCGGGGCGTCGGCGTGGACGGCGCCGTTTGGACGGCGCGGGTTTTGACGCTTCATTTGCCCCGTGCGGCCTGCGTCCCCGGAACCCGCCACGCTTGCGCGGTTTCTTGGGTTCGGCGAATTCGGGCATGGTGCCGCTGGCGACCGGGATGTCGATCTTCATCAACTTCTGAATCTGGCGTAGTTGATCCAGTTCATCCGGTGCGCAGAAAGCAATGCCTTCGCCTTCGCGCCCGGCGCGGGCGGTGCGGCCAATGCGGTGGACATAGTTGTCGGGCACCTCGGGCAGGTCATAGTTGATCACGTAGGCAACACCTGGAATGTCGATGCCGCGCGCGGCGACATCGGTGGCGACCAGCACGTTGATCTCTCCGGCGCGGAACGCCTTGATCGCGCGGTCGCGCTGACCTTGGCTTTTGTTGCCGTGGATCGAGGCGGCGTTGAACCCGTCCGCCACAAGGCCTTTCATCAGTTTCTCTGCCCCGTGTTTTGTACGGGCAAAGACCAGCGTCAGGGCGTCCATATCCGCTGAAAGAACCTCGCGCAGTTTCCGTGGTTTTTCGGCCCTGTCGAGGAAGTGGACAGACTGTGTGATCTTGTCCGCCGCCTTGCCCGGGGGCGAAACCTGCACCCGTTGCGGGTTGGTCAGATAGGACTGGCTGAGTTCCTCCATCAGCTTCGGCATTGTCGCCGAAAACAGCATGGTCTGACGCGGCGTGCCCAAAGCGGGCTCGATTTTGCGCAAAGCGTGGATAAAGCCCATGTCTAGCATCTGGTCGGCCTCATCCAGCACAAGATGACGTACCGTGCTGAGGTCGACGGCGCCACGCTCCATCAGGTCGATCAGGCGGCCCGGGGTGGCGACCAGAATGTCGGTGCCGCGCGACAGGAACGAGATCTGCTTGCCGATGGATTGCCCGCCGACGACGGTGGCGACGCGCAGTTTCGTTTTCTTGGTCAGGTTGCGCAGGCTCTCGGCGATCTGGTTCACCAATTCGCGGGTCGGCGCCAGGATCAGGGCTTTGACCGTTTTGGGGGCCGGTTTGCTGGGTTGCGCCAGCAGGTGATCAATCAGCGGCAGGCCGAAGGCCAGCGTCTTGCCGGTGCCGGTCTGGGCCAGCCCGAGGATGTCGTGGCCCTGCAGGGCCAGCGGGATCGCCTGGTTCTGGATCGGCGTGGGTTGGGTAAAGTTGGCGCGTTGCAGCGCGTCATTCAGGGCTGGGGCAAGGCCCAGCATGTCGAAGTCGAACAAGTATCATTCCTTTTTGATCCGGGACGGCTTTCCGCACCGGACACAAGCGTAAGGCCACGCAAACAGCGCGACCGGCAGGGTTTATGCGAAGCCTCGGGACATACGGGCGAGTCCCATATGTCCGGCCGTCGCATCAAGAACCCTGCGTGAAGGGGAACTGAGAGATGTGTAGTGCGCTGTGGGGCCGTGTCGGCCAGATGCTCACGCGTCAGCGCTTGGTCTGCGGCACATGCGACTTATGTGCGGGTTTGTCAAGCTTTGATATGGTTCACTGAAGGGGCGGGGGCAGGATAAGACCGCATCCCCGTCATTACCTGACCCCAGCGAGAACCGACCTCCGTGGTTTTGTTCCGACTGCAGCAAGCACGTCTTTCGCCGGGTGTTTAAACTAGACTGAAGAGGCACCGGCATCCTCATCCGCGTGAAGGTTTCATCATCTCATTGGCGACCCGTCCCACCACATCAAAGGAATGCGTTGTGTAGGGAATGTCCTCCTGTCATCGTACCCAGAGTAGCGGCCTGAAATGCTGGCAATCCAACCGTAATGCGCGTGGTCGTTCAGGTATTCTTAACTCGGAGCGTACTCTGGGTGTTGCGCCCCTGTTGCGCAAATCATTGACTTTGCGTGCTTATTCTCGTATAAGTTGTGTCATGCTAGAAGAAGTGGGCAACGGCCCCGGGGACACCCGGCGGCCGTTTTTCGTTTCTCTCGTGCGGAAAAACTCACGCATGAGGTCACAGGCAAACATGACTTTGATTACCCCGGAAGAGCGGATGTCCCAGACGGCGGAACTTTTGCAGTCGCTTGAGACGTCCATTCGCGGTTTGCGCCAAGCAGCGGAAGAACTGCACAGGCAAATCGGAACCGGGGAGGATGCAGACCTGGCTGGTACAGCCAAACAACTCGGGCAGTTAGAGGGGCTGATCCGAAGTTGTCAGAAAGTGGAGACAAGCTTTGTCGAACAACATCACAGACAAGCCGGAATTGCCCAAGGGGGGTATGCGCTCGACCTTGAGCGCGCTCGATTTGAAATCGGGTGCAGGTTGGCTCGCCTCCGCCGATGCTGCGGTTCGGGACCGATTTCTGAGTGAGATCGGGGAGGGGGGGCTATGTGCCCTCCCTTTCCTATTCGAGTTCTGGGCGATGCCGCATCAATTGCCGCCCGAGGGTGACTGGCGGTCCTGGGTGATCATGGGAGGGCGCGGCGCAGGCAAGACACGCGCTGGGTCCGAATGGGTGCGGTCGATGGTCGAGGGGTCCAAGCCGTTGGATAGGGGAGAGGCCAGCAGGGTGGCTTTGGTCGGTGAGACCTTCGATCAGGTGCGCGATGTGATGATCTTTGGCGACAGCGGGATATTGCACTGTTCGCCCCCGGACCGGCGGCCGCAGTGGAAGGCATCGGAACGCAAGCTGATCTGGCCTAACGGGGCCGAGGCGCAGGCGTTCTCGGCGCATGATCCCGAGGGATTGCGGGGGCCGCAATTCGATGCGGCATGGGTGGACGAGCTTGGCTGTGCGGCGATCGACAAAGGGTCCAATCAGCCGAACAAGTTTCTCGATCCCAAATCCTCGGAATCCAGCCTGCCGAAATACTCCAACGGTCTGCGTGACGATTTCATGCAGATGCAGTATCTGAAGGCGATGTTGGGCTATTGGTCCGATCCGGCGATCAACCCGGTTTCGGATGAATATGGTGGGCCGATGGTAGACATGGCGAACGCTTATGTCTGGGCCTGGGACGCACGCCCCTTTCCCACCTTCCCCAACCTCCGCAGCCAGTGGAGCGATGGTGTGAACTACCCACGCGGTCATTGGCTGAACGGGCGATCGGGAACGCGTACTCTGGCCTCGGTTGTCACGGAAATCTGCCACGGCGCCGGGGTGATGCATATCGATGTATCGCGGCTGTATGGCGTGGTACGGGGGTATGCGATTGAAGACGTGTCCAGCGCGCGTGCGGCCTTGCAGCCGTTGATGTTGCGCTACGGCTTTGATGCGATTGAACGGGATGGTGTGTTGCTGTTTCGGATGCGCGATGGTCGCAGACCGGTTGAGCTGGACAGTGATTTGCTGGCCGAAAGTGCGGACATTGAAGGACGTGTCGAATATCGCCGAGAGGCCGAGGCCGAATTGACGGGCCGCGTACGGTTGCGGTTTGTGCAATCGGATGCCGACCATGACGTTGTGTCAGAAGAGGCTGTCCTGCCGGATACCCGCACGCATTCCGTGTCGGTGAACGAGATGCCTTTGTCGATGACACGCTCGGAAGGCCGCCAGACCGCCGAGCGCTGGCTGAGCGAAGCGCGGGTTTCGCGTGAAACGGCCCGGTTTGCGTTGCCACCGTCGATGCTGCATCTGGGTGCGGGTGACGTCGTCACTCTGACCAAAGATGGGCAAGGTGCGCGGTATCGCATCGACCGTCTGGAGCAGGCCGATCTGCAATTGGCTGACGCGGTGCGGATCGAACCCGGCCTCTATGCGCCGTCCGATCTGCCCGATGACGAGGTGACCGCAAAGCCCTTTATCGCACCTGTTCCCGTCCTTCCCGTATTCATGGATTTGCCGCTGATCACCGGGTCAGAAGCACCGCACGCCCCGTATCTTGCGGCGTCGGCTAACCCCTGGCCCGGCAGCGTTGCCGTCTACTCGGCGGCCAGCGACGAAGACTATGCACTGCAAGAGGTCATCTCGGGGCAGGCGGTCATTGGGTTCACCGAAACGCCGCTCAGGCAGGCGGGTGCGGGTATCTGGGACGAAGGTGCACCACTGCGGGTCAATCTGGTCGACGGGGTGCTGGAATCGCGCCCGCGTGAGGCTCTGTTAAACGGCGCCAATCTGGCGGCAATCGGCGATGGGACACCCGGCAACTGGGAGGTTTTCCAGTTCGCAAATGCGACTCTGCAGGAGGCAGGTACGTATACCTTGTCCGGGCGTTTGCGCGGCCAGTTGGGGACAGATGCGACGATGCCCGATATCTGGCCCGAAGGGTCGATGTTCGTTTTGCTGGATCAGCGGGTTTATCAGACAAGCCTACTGCGGTCCGAGCGGCGGGTGACCAAACACTATCGCATCGGCCCGGCGACGCGGGGATATGACGACCCGTCCTTCACTCACCTTGTCGAAACCTTTGATGGCAACGGATTGCGTCCCTATGCGCCGGTGCATCTCAGGGCGGTTTCCTCGGCCACAGGCGACCAGCTGTCCTGGATACGCCGCACTCGGTTGGATGGGGACGATTGGGCCGGTCTGGACGTGCCGCTGGCGGAAGAGAGCGAATCCTACCTTGTTCAAATTCGCGTCAACGGCGCGCCTGTACGCGAACAGGTCGTGAGCGCGCCGAACTGGTTCTATTCGGCCGCGGCACAAACGGCGGATGGGCTCAGCGGGGCCTATGAGGTTCGGGTGGCGCAGGTCTCGGCCAGCTACGGTCCGGGCCTGCCGACCAGCCTGGCAGTCGGGTAAACCGCGACATGCGCCCTGTTTTACACGGAGATGTCAGCGCTGCGGCGCGTGCCCTGCTGGCCGCGCCGCCGGTGGAGCGCAATCGCCTCTGCTCCCGCATGATCCACGAAGCGGAACTGGCCGACAAACATGTTGGCCAGACCGGGCGGATTCATCCAATGTTCGGAAATGGCTCGTTGATGGCAGCGGCGCGCAGCAGGCGGCTGGCGGATGAACCGGGTTTTGACGACCCGCAATATTGTCAGTGTTTTGAAATGGTTCTGCGCCATCTGGTCCGGTTTCAGATCAACCGGACGCGCAGCTGACGCATTTGGTGGCGGCGAGGTCGAGGTCCAGCCGACCTTTGGGGATCTCGTCGCCGCAATCCTCGCAATACCCGAACTCACCTTCCTGAATGCGGGCCAGCGCGGCCTGCAAGCGTCGTGTCTCGATATCCCGATTGGCTTGCTGCGCTTTGGCCATGGCCTGATTCTGCAACGCGTCCATCCTGCTGAGACGGCCAACGGCCTGTTGGTCCAATTCGACAATGGCCTGCGCATCTTTTTCCGAGGCCGAATGATCCGCAATCTCGATCAATCGGGCCTGAATCCTTGCGGCAAAGCCTGCCAATTTGGTTTCATTCATTTTCGTTACCCTGCAAATCACGGGTTTGCGTTTGGTGTTTTTACAACTAAATGGCATTCTAGGCGCAGCAAAGGATCAAAAACCATGTTGGAAAAGCGCAGTCTCGTAAGACCGGTTGATCCGGTCTGGACCCGTATCACCACCGAAGCTCAGGCGGCCGTCGAGAGCGAGCCGCTTATGGGTGGTCTGGTGCACGCCTGTATCCTGCACCACCGCAGCCTTGAACGGGCTTTGTCATACCGGGTGTCGGCCAAGCTGTGCTCGAACGAGATGTCGATGATGGTGCTGCGTGAAATCGTGGACGAGGCTTATGCGGGTGACCCGTCGCTGATCGAGGCCGCGCGTGCGGACCTGATGGCCGTGTATGAACGCGACCCGGCGTGCCACCGCCTGTTGCAGCCGATCCTGTACTTCAAAGGCTATCAGGCGATGCAGGCCTATCGTGTGGCGCATTGGCTTTGGAACAAAGGCCGTCATGATCTGGCGTATTTCTTCCAGATGCGCTCGTCCGAGATTTTCGGGATCGACATTCATCCTGCCGCGAAGATCGGCAAGGGTATCATGATCGACCATGCCCATTCCATCGTGATCGGTGAAACGGCGGTTGTTGGCGACAATGTGTCGATGCTGCACTCGGTGACCCTTGGCGGAACCGGCAAGGAAGAGGAGCAGCGCCATCCCACGATCGGTGATGGCGTTCTGATCGGCGCCGGGGCCAAGGTTCTGGGCAATATTGAGGTGGGCCATTGCAGCCGCATCGCCGCAGGTTCAGTGGTGTTGCAAGAGGTTCCGGCCTGCACGACCGTGGCGGGCATCCCTGCCAAGATCGTGGGTGAAGCGGGCTGTGACCAGCCTTCGGTTTCGATGGACCACATGCTGGGCAAGGACCAGTAAGGATCTAAAGTGTTTTGCGTTTTGTCTGAGGCAAAGCTATCGAAATGCGCGTTCGACCGCAGGGTGAGGCAGCGTATTTCGATTCAAATCAAACGCAAAGCGATCTAGTTCGAGCGGTTGTTGCGCCGCTCCTGCCGCTCGCGCCTGCGTTCCTGGCGCCTTTGTTTCCGCAGTTCAATGCGTCGTTCGCGTTCGGCTTTCTGCTGCGCGATGACAGCGGGGTCGGTCGACTTGAATTTGGAATTTTCGCCGGGATAGCTGTTGGGTTTTGCGATGGCGGCGGCAGGTGCTGTGGTGGCCGTCAGCGCGACCAGAAGCAGGGTCTTGGTCAAATCAGAAAAGCGCATGGTCCACCTTTAAGTTGCAAAGCCGTCTGCATCAAAGGTGGGGGACTGCGGTTGCTTGGGCAACCAGCCGGGCGATCACGCTTGCTCACATCGTGGCGGTGATCGTGAGAGCACCCGCCGGGGCCTGACCCCGGCGGGTGATGTTTGATCAGGCCAGCATGACCATCGGGTTTTCCAGATTGTCGACGATGGCTTGCAGCAGCTCTGCGCCTAGCGCACCGTCAATCACCCGGTGATCGACCGACATTGTGACCGACATGACGGTAGCTACGGCAAGCTCGCCGTCAGCACCGACAACCGGTTTCTTGACGCCGGAGCCCACAGCCAGAATACCGGCATGGGGCGGGTTCACGATGGCGTCGAAATTGTCGATGCCGAACATGCCAAGGTTCGAGATCGCAAATGTGCCGCCCTGATACTCATGCGGCGCCAGCTTGCGTTCACGGGCGCGACCGGCAAGGTCCTTCATCTCGGTCGACAGTGCGGACAGTGACTTGGTGTCGGCATCCTGAAGGACCGGCGTGAACAGGCCGCCTTCGATGGCGACGGCGACCGCCACATCCGAAGGTTTCAGTTGCAGAACGCGATCACTGGCCCAGACCGCATTGCAGGCGGGAACTTGCTGCAGGGCGTTGGCGACAGCCTTGATGATGAAGTCGTTGACGCTGAGCTTCACGCCACGGCCTTCCAACTGCTTGTTCAGTTGGCCGCGGAATTTCAGCAGAGCGTCCAGTTTGATATCGCGGCGCAGGTAGAAATGCGGGATGGTTTGCTTGGCTTCGGACAGGCGCGCGGCAATGGTTTTGCGCATCCCGTCCAGCTTGATTTCCTCGTAGTCGCGACCCTCGTACATTTTGGCGACGGCATCCGCCGATGGGCCAGCCGGGGCTGCGGCTGCCGGGGCGGCTGCGGCAGGTGCAGCGGCAGGGGCCGGAGCGGTTGCCGTTGCGCCTTCGACATCAGCCTTGACGATCCGGCCATGCGGGCCGGTGCCTGCGATCTGTGTCAGATCCAGACCTTTTTGCGCGGCAATACGTCGGGCCAGCGGGGAGGCGAAGATACGACCGCCATCGGCCTTGGCCGGTGCTGCCGGTGCAGGGGCGGGCGCCTCGGACGCCGCTGGCGCGGCAGCCTCGTTGCCCGCGGCGGCTGCGGGTGCAGCCGCGGGAGCTGTGGTGGGTGCAGTGCCAATGTCATCGGCGCTTTCGCCATCTTCCAGCAGGACCGCAATCGCGGTGTTGACCTTGACCCCTTCGGAGCCTTCGGGGATCAGGATCTTGCCGATGGTGCCTTCGTCAACGGCCTCGAACTCCATCGTGGCCTTGTCGGTTTCGATCTCGGCCAGCAGGTCGCCGGACGAGACAGTGTCGCCTTCCTTGACCAGCCATTTGGCAAGGGTGCCTTCCTCCATCGTAGGGGAAAGGGCGGGCATCAGAATTTCTGTGGGCATTAGTGCTTACTCCCTTGGAGCGATCCCGAAAACTCCGGGTATTGATTCAAACGATCTGCAAACCCTGCTTCGATCTGAGCCAGAAGTTGGTCTGTGGAACCCGCGTCCGGGCGGTCTTGAAGCATTCCGTTAACAGCGTGCTGTGCGATATCGGCCAGGATGGAGCCCCAAAGGCGGGGCTCCTCATCGGGGTCAAACAGCCCGATATTCAATGTTATTTGATGCTCTTCATCAGCAATCCAGAAACGAACCATCTCGTGGGCAGTCTCATTAGTTTCTACTTCATCTGGTGGGTCGAGCGGCCGCATGACTGTTCCTTACCGGTAGGTCACTTGTTTGACGGCGGCGATCACCTCATCGGTGGTGATCAGGGCCAGCTTTTCGAGGTTCGCGGCGTAGGGCATCGGGACGTCCTTGCCGGTCAGCGTAATGACGGGTGCGTCGAGGTAATCAAACGCCTCCTGCATCACCACCGAGCTGATGTAGCTGCCGACCGAGCCTTGCGGCCAGCCCTCTTCGACGGTCACCAGACGGTTGGTCTTCATAACCGAGTTGATGATCGCACCGGTGTCCATCGGGCGGATGGTGCGCAGGTCGATCACCTCGGCGCTGATGCCGTCTTCGGCCAGCTTGTCGGCGGCCTCCAGAGCGTATTGCATCCCGATGCCAAAGCTGACGATGGTCACGTCCGAGCCTTCGCGCCAGATACGGGCCTTGCCCAGCGGCACGGTCAGGTCATCCACCTGCGGCACATCGAAGGAGCGACCGTAGAGGATTTCGTTCTCCAGGAAGACCACCGGGTTGGGATCGCGGATTGCCGATTTCAGCAGGCCCTTGGCGTCAGCCGCTGAATACGGCATCACAACTTTCAGGCCGGGAACCTGCATGTACCATGCGGCGTAGTCCTGAGAGTGCTGCGCAGCCACGCGGGCCGCCGCACCGTTGGGACCACGGAACACGATCGGGCATCCCATCTGGCCGCCGGACATATAGAGCGTCTTGGCGGCAGAGTTGATGATCTGGTCAATCGCCTGCATGGCGAAGTTGAAGGTCATGAACTCGACAATCGGTTTCAACCCCCCAAAGGCCGAGCCGACCGCGATACCGGCGAAGCCGTGCTCGGTGATCGGGGTGTCGATCACGCGTTTGGCACCGAATTCGTCGAGCAGACCTTGGGAAATTTTATACGCGCCCTGATATTCAGCGACTTCTTCGCCCATCAGGTAAACGTCTTCGTCGCCGCGCATTTCCTCGGCCATCGCATCGCGCAGGGCTTCGCGGACAGTCTGCTGCGCCATCTCGGCGTCGGCAGGCCAGTCGGGCGACAGGTCCACGACCGGAGCGGCAGGTGCGGCGGCAGGAGCGGGGGCCTCAACCGCCGCAGGGGCGGCCTCGGTCTCCGCTGCGGCTGCGGGGGCAGCCGCGGGCAGGGCGGAGGCGTCTTCGCCTTCTTCCACCAGAACGGCGATGGGGGTATTGACCTTGACGCCTTCGGTGCCCTCGGCGATCAGGATCTTGCCAACGATGCCTTCATCGACGGCTTCGAACTCCATCGTCGCCTTGTCGGTTTCAATCTCGGCCATGATATCGCCCGAGGATACGGTATCGCCTTCCTTGACCAGCCATTTGGCCAGCGTGCCCTCTTCCATCGTGGGCGAAAGGGCGGGCATGAGAATTTCGGTTGCCATGTCTTAATCGTCCTCTCAGGCGTAGATATCTGTCCAGAGCTCGTCCAGCGACGGCTCGGGGCTTTCTTTCGAGAATTCAGCGGCCTGGTTGACGATCTCTTTGATCTCTTTGTCGATCGCCTTCAGGTCATCCTCGGATGCATGTTTGCCGGTCAGCAGCAGCTCGCGCACGTGTTCGATCGGGTCGCTTTGTTCGCGGACCTTCTGAACCTCTTCGCGGGTGCGGTACTTGGCCGGGTCCGACATTGAGTGGCCGCGATAGCGGTAGGTCTTGACCTCGAGGATGTAGGGGCCTTTGCCTGCTCGGCAATGTGCAACGGCTTTCTCACCAGCGGCTTTGACCGCCAGCACGTCCATGCCGTTGACGATCTCACCGGGAATGCCGAACGCCTCGCCACGGTGGTAGATATCCTTGGTCGAGGTCGAGCGCGCCTGGGCCGTGCCCATGGCGTATTGGTTGTTCTCGATCACGAAGATCACCGGAAGGTCCCAGATCGCCGCCATGTTGAAGGTCTCATAGACCTGACCCTGGTTCGCTGCGCCATCACCAAAATAGGTGAAGGTCACGCCGCCGTTTTCCTTGTACTTGTCGGCAAAGGCCAGACCTGCACCCAGCGGGACCTGCGCGCCAACGATACCGTGCCCGCCGTAGAAATGCTTCTCTTTCGAGAACATGTGCATCGAGCCGCCCTTGCCCTTGGACAATCCGCCCTCGCGCCCGGTCAGTTCGGCCATCACGCCGCCCGGGTCCATGCCGCAGGCCAGCATGTGGCCGTGGTCGCGGTAGGAGGTGATACGCTTGTCGCCTTCCTTGGCTGCGGCCTCGAGGCCCACAACAACGGCTTCCTGCCCGATGTAAAGGTGGCAGAACCCACCGATCAGACCCATGCCATAAAGTTGGCCCGCCTTTTCTTCGAATCGGCGGATCAAAAGCATTTCGCGGTAGTAGGTTTTGAGCTCTTCCGCAGAAACGTTTGGTTTCTTTGTGGTTTTTCGCGCAGCCATCGTGGCGATCTCCCCCTTTCGGACAGATAGTTTAGCGTTAAACTATCTCATAAAGCATTTCCTGCTTTCTGGCGAGGGGAAATGTGACGCAGCGTCCGTTCCTGCGGAAACGGGCCGTTTTTTGTTGAATAGGATACTGGCGTGCAGAGAGTTTTCGTTGAAAACTCTGGCCCGGATCAGCGGATGACGATCTCATCCGAGCGGATCATGCCCAGAACCGAGCGTGCCTGTTGATCCAACAGATCGAGATCCAGATAGGTATCCGACAAGCGGCGGGTCAGGTTTTCCATCTCGGTGATCTCAGCCTCGAGCTTGGCGAGGTCGCGTGACAGGGCGTCCCGTTCCGCCGCAATCTCGACCCGTCGGAACAGGCCGTAGTCGCCCTGCACGGCGGCAAAGGTGAAGTACACACCCAGCATAAACGCCACCATGAAGAAAACGACTGCGCCCAAACCGGGCCGATGAGAACGGGACACTCTGTTTACCGCCGTATGAATTGCCTCAATAACGTGCCCTTTGCGAGCATCTGTCCGCACTATGTCACAGGTGATTCGGGTTGTGAATCCCCTGATTCGCAATTTTCCAAATTTGTTGGCGGCGCATTGTCAGCGCCATGCGTTCAGCGCGTGATTGCGGATCAGGGTCTGCTCTTCCATACAGGCCCAGTAGAACATCGGCGCCGCACTGCCGTCGCTTTTCAGTTCAGGCTCACAGGTTGCGTCGCGGGTTTTCAGCCAGGCGCGCTGTTCGGTCAGCAGGGCTTGTCCATTGCCACGCGCATCCGCCAGAGGTTTGACCTCTTTCCAGATACGGTTGAGTTCGCGGTCGGCGATTTCCCATTTTTCCTTGGCGCAGAAATTCGCATCCAGCTGAGTCTGACCACTGCAGCTGGATTGGGCAATAGCGGGCAGGGGAAACAGGGCAATGATCAGGCAGGCAAAAACTCTCATGGCAAAATCTCCACTGAATGTGAGGATTTTACCATGACTTTGAATACACGGCCAATTTGCGCGGTTCAGCCTTCCAGCGCGGCAACACCGGGCAGGGTTTTGCCTTCCATCCATTCCAGGAATGCGCCACCGGCGGTCGAGATATAGGAAAAGTCCTTAGCCGCCCCCGAGGCGTTCAGCGCGGCGACCGTGTCCCCGCCACCCGCGACCGACACCAACCGGTCCGAGCGGGTCAGCGCGGCGGCTTTCAACGCGGCGGCATTGGTGGCGGCGTCGAAGGGCTCGATCTCGAACGCGCCCAGCGGACCGTTCCAGATCAGGGTCTGGCTTTTGGAGAATACTTCGGTGATGGCGGCAACGCTTTCGGGGCCGGCGTCCAGGATCATGCCGTCCTCGGTGCATTGGTCGGTGGGCAGTACCTGATGCGGGGCGCCCGCTTCGAACTTGTCCGCGACGACGATGTCGGTGGGCAGGACGATGGTGCAGCCCGTGCTTTCCGCCTTAGCCAAAATTTCGGCCGCGGTGTCTTTCATCGCGGTTTCGGCCAGAGATTTGCCGACGTTCAGGCCCTGAGCGACAAGGAACGTGTTCGCCATGCCGCCGCCGATCACCAGATAGTCCACCTTGGTGATCAGATTGCCCAGCAGCTCCAGCTTGGTCGAAACCTTCGCACCGCCGACCACGGCGGTCACCGGACGTTTGGGCGCCCCCAGAGCGCCTTCCAGCGCCTCAAGCTCCGCCTGCATCAGGCGGCCAGCGCATGAGGGCAGCAGGCGGGCGATGGCCTCGGTCGAGCTGTGGGCGCGGTGGGCGGCCGAGAACGCATCGTTGCAATAGACCTCGCCCAGCTTGGCCATGCCTGCGGCCAGATCAGCATCGTTCTTGGTTTCAGCCGCGTGAAAGCGGGTGTTTTCCAACAGCAGCACCTGGCCGGGTTGCAGCGCCTCGGCGGCCAGTTCGGCCTCGGTGCCGACGCAATCGGCGGCGAACAGAACTGAGGAGCCAAAGGCATCTTCCAGCGTGGGGACGAGCTGCTTCAGCGACAGGTTTTCGCGCCGTTCACCACCCGGACGTCCGAAATGCGCCAGCAGGATGGGTTTGCCGTCGGCGGTCAGAATATCGCGAACCGTGGGCACGATGCGCTGAATGCGGGTCGCGTCGGTCACGACTCCGTCCACAACCGGCACGTTGATGTCTACGCGCACCAGCACGCGTTTGCCGTTCAAGTCCATGTCGTCGAGAGTTTTCCAGCCCATCGTGCAATCCTCGGAGATGTGAAACAGATTTAGGCGGTTCTTTTCCTGCATTTTGCCCTCAGGTCAATGCGTCACTTGGCATTCGCGCGCCCGCATCATAGGTATTTGCGCAAGTTAAACGACAGGAGGGCCTCATGGCCGAGATCAAGGATCCCGAAAACACCATCATCATCGAACTGAAGGGCGGCAATGTCGTCATCGAATTGCTGCCGGACGTGGCCCCTCTGCACTCGGCCCGGATGAAAGATCTGGCGCGCGGTGGTGAGTACGACAACGTGGCCTTCCATCGTGTGATCGACGGTTTCATGGCGCAGACCGGCGACGTGCAGCACGGCGATATGGAAGACGGGTTCAACCTGCGTATGGCGGGCACCGGTGGCTCGTCGCTGCCGAACGTCCCGGCCGAGTTTTCCAAGCTGCCGCATGACCGGGGTACGCTGGGCGCGGCACGCTCACAGAACCCGGATTCGGCCAACTCGCAATTCTTCATCAACTTCAAGGACAACCACTTCCTGAACGGTCAGTACACCGTTTATGGCCGCGTCATTGACGGGATGGAGCATGTGGATGCCATCGTACGGGGTGAGCCCCCTGCGAACCCGGATCGTATGATCAGTGTGAAGGTGGCAGCCGATGTATAAGCTGGCCGCTGCCTTTGCCCTTCTGGCCAGCCCTGCGCTCGCCACCGGGCTTCAGATCGAGATCGAGGGCGAGGGCGCAAACGGCACCGTCACCGTCGACCTGTTCGAAGATCTCGCCCCCAAACATGTTGAACAGATCAGCGCTCTGGCCGCTGAGGGCAAATACGATGGCGTGGTGTTTCACCGCGTGATCGACGGGTTCATGGCGCAGACCGGCGACGTTGAATTTGGTCGTATCGGTGGTGACATGCGCCGTGCCGGTACCGGTGGGTCTGATCGTCCTAACCTGCCTGCCGAGTTTTCGGATTACAATTATGACCGTGGTGTCGTGGGTATGGCGCGGGCACAGGATCCCGACAGCGCGAACTCGCAGTTCTTCATCATGTTCGAACCGGGCCCGTTCCTGAACGGCCAGTACACGGTTGTTGGTCAAGTGACCGAGGGCATGGATGTGGTCGATGCGATCAAGCGCGGTGACGGCCCGAACGGCGCCGTCATCGGTCAGCCGGACGTGATGAAAAAAGTCACGGTCACCGAATAAAGTAAAAAGCCCCGACGCATTCCGCTTCGGGGCTTTTTTGTATCAGTCGTCGCCCATCGCCTGCCAGATCAGCGCTCCGATGGCGGCGCCGATCAGCGGCGCGACCCAGAACAGCCAAAGCTGACCAAGGGCCGGTGCATCCGCAAACAAGGCCACTCCGGTGGACCGCGCCGGGTTTACCGACGTATTGGTCACCGGGATCGAGATCAGGTGGATCAACGTCAGACACAGGCCAATGGCGATCGGGGCGAACCCGTCAGGCGCAAAGTTGGATGTTGCGCCCAGAATGACGATAATGAAGAACGCGGTCATCACGATCTCGATTACCAGCGCGGACATCATCGAGTAGCCCTCGGGCGATGCCTCGCCATACCCGTTCGAGGCAAACCCGCCGACGCCCTCGAACCCGGGAGCACCGCTGACGATCAGATACAGGACAGCTGCGGCGGCAATTGCGCCGATGACCTGCGCGATCCAATAGGGGATCAAATCCTTGGCCGGAAACCGGCCGCCCATCATCAGGCCAAGGCTGACCGCCGGGTTGAAATGCCCACCCGAGATGTGGCCGACCGCATAGGCCATGGTCAGAACCGTCAGACCGAAGGCAAAGGAAACGCCCAGCCAGCCGATGCCGACATCTGCGACACCTGCCGCCAATACGGCGCTGCCGCAGCCGCCCAGAACCAACCAGAACGTGCCGAAAAACTCGGCCATGAGTTTTGATGACATGAAAATCCCTCCTGAAAACACTGATTTAAGGTTAATTCAATAATCGCATTTTGTGAAATACCGAGAAACGGGGAAATTCTAGACGAGCCGTTCAGAAATGATCCGACGTGTTTGAGTGGGCAGTTATGCCCAACTGACCGGGTCCAGACGGAACAGCTTCGACAGCTGTTCATATACCTCGGGCACGGAGGCTTTCAATTGTCGCGGCTGTTCGAAGAAAACCTCGACCGAGACGGCAAAGAACTCTTCGTGGCCAGTCGCGCCATAGGGATCAATGACAGTGTGTTGGCCGTGTTCCACCGCACGTACATGGGCGTCATAGGCGCTCAAAAAGACGCGTTCCCACTCGGCAAAGCTCTGCCCGTCATTCAGGATTGGAACGCCGTTGGTGCCGCCTGACAGGTCATCAATCTGATGCGCGAACTCGTGCAATACGACGTTTTGCCCGTCATGATCATTTGCCGCGCCTTTCCGGCTGTGTGACCATGACAGGATCACCGGCCCGCGATCCCAGCTTTCGCCGGTACGCACGATTTCCTTTTCGCTGACCACATAGCCGTCCTGCCGACGCTGGCGCGATTTGAAAGCACTGGGGTAGATCAGGATCGTTGTCAGGTGGTCGTACCAGAGGTCGCTGTTCACCAGCAGCAGGCTGGCCTGCGCGGCGATGGCCAGTTCCATCTCTTCGGTGACCTCCAGCCCGTCGCAGCCGTGAAACTGTACCTGATCCAGAAACAGGTTCACCTTGCCATCCAGCTTGGCGCGCAGGTCAGGGGGCAGGCGGCGGATCAGCGGTACCTGCTGTTCGATCACGCGGCGTTGGTGGTCGGTCAGAGGTGTGGCCAGCAATTCTTGCCGCGCCTGTGACCTGGACCAGTGGCGATACAGGAAATAACCCGCGATCAGCAGCAGGAGTGAGAAAAAGATCAACATGTCAGAACCCTATACCGACCGGTCCCATCGGCAAGGGCAAAAGAAAAACGCCGCAGGGTGACCCGCGGCGTTTGATCATTCGGATATCGGATCAGCGTTACTGCTTGACCTCGGCCGCCGGGTTGGCACCGGCCTTGGCGCTGCGGCCCGGGTTCAGCGGGTCGTCCTGACGCTGCACCGACCCTTCGAAATGCGCGCCGCTTTCGATGGCGATGGTCTTGTGGATGATGTCGCCTTCGACACGTGCGGTCGAGGTCAGGCGGACTTTTAGACCACGCACACGGCCCACGATGCGGCCGTTGATCACGACGTCATCGGCGGTGACTTCACCCTTGATGGTGGCGGTTTCGCCGATGGTCAGCAGATGCGCACGGATGTCGCCTTCGACCGTGCCTTCGACCTGAATGTCGCCGGTGGTCTTCAGGTTACCCGTGATGTGCAGGTCCGAGGACAGAACCGATGCCGGAGGCTTGGGCTTGGGCGCGGTGCTGGCCTTGGTTTCCGCCGGTGCAGGGGTCGCCGGTGTGGCCGGAGCGGCAGGTTTCGCCGCCTCGGGTGCATTGGATCCGGGCTCGTTGATTTTGCTCTTAGAAAACATTTCTCGCAGCCTTGATGTAAGTCATTGGGTTAACAGGTTTTCCGTTTACGCGCACCTCATAGTGCAGATGCGTGCCGGTAGACCGTCCGGTGCTACCCATATCAGCAATATGATCCCCGCGCGAGACCCTTTGACCAACCTTGACGCGGATCTTGGTGTTATGGGCGTAAAGTGTCTCAATTCCGAAGGCGTGGCGGATTTTGACCAGCCGCCCGAAACCGGATTGCCAGCCAGCATGTGTTACCACGCCATCTGCGGTGGCGTAGATGTCCGTACCCTGTGGGCCGGCAAAATCGACGCCATTATGCATACGCCGTCCGCCGGTTTTCGGGTCGCGGCGGGTGCCGAAACCACTTGTAAACCGCACCACGGTCTTCACCGGATTGGCGAACGGCGCTTTCTCGGCGGCAAGGCGGTACAGGTTCAACTGATCCATCTGCTGCAGCAGAACATTTGCGCGAATCTCGTCGGGGGTCAGGTCCTCGCCGCGCGTGCTGAATGAGATCGGGGTCAGGGGTCCGCCCATACCGCTGTAACCGCGGCGGACCTCTTCGATAATACGGTCGGTGGGCATACCGGCCTGGCGGAACATTTTGTCCAGTGGTTCGACCGAGATCACCATCGCCTCTTCCAGCTGGCGGAAGATCTCGTCGCTGCGTTCCTGCATCAGCTGGATTTCCAGCTCAAGTTCGTCGCGCTGGTCCAGGGCATCCTTGGCATCGGCCGCAATCTGGTCGCGCTCTTGCGCGGTGCGGGTCAGAGCCTCGGTCATGAAGTTCATCTGTTCGGGGGTGGCCAGAGCGGTCACGTACATTTCGCCGTCATCGGCCTCGACCTGTACGCTGGCCAGTTCGGTGCGGGCCTCTTCGCGCTGTTTCATGGTCGCGCGCAGGGTGGTCTGAATCACCTCGATCCCGGTCTCAAGCTCGCGGCGCCGATTTTCCGAGGCCAGCAGTTCCGACTGCATCGCCGAAATCTGTTTCAGCGCAGCGTTGAACCGGTCTTGCGCGGCCAGTGCCTCTTGAGCGCGGGCGTCGCGTTCAGTGGACAGGATGTTCAGACGTTCCTGATAGGTCGCCTGATCCCGTTTGGCCTGTTCGCGGAAGTTGCCCGACCCGATGCTGTCCATCAGCAGGATCGCCGTGGCGACCGCTGTCCAGCCAACGATCACCGCAACACCGGCGACGGCAGCGACCTGCGTTTCCGAACTGAGCCGGATGAACCGCGTGTCGTTATCGGATTTCAGAAAGACCCGGCGTTCCGGGAAATACCGCTCGAACAGTGAGTGTAGTTTGATTGCCAGACGTGTTCGCACGCGTCTTCACCTCTCATCCCCAAGATCGGGACCGGTTGTGAGTGATGTCCGTCCCTTGGGCGAACTGCATAGAGGGCACTTTTGCTTTGGGCAAGTTTGTTAACCAGTTCACACAAGAAAGCCTCATATTCCCGCCAATTCTCGGCGGGAATTTGCCGATAACGTCAAGTTGAGCGCGTTTATGGCGCGGTTCCGGGCGGTGGCAGGTCTTCGGTCAGCGGCCAGTAGAAGTCAGGCGGCAACCCGGCCTCGGCGCGTTTTTCTTCGTTGAACGGGGGTTTCAGCACCCCGTGGAAGTAGCGCCGCACCAAGTGGTGAAACACGTCCTTGGGGTCGGCATTTTCGCGCCCGCACAGGAAATGGAACCATTTCGAGCCATAGGCCACATGGCCGACCTCTTCGGCATATATGACCTCGAGCGCGGCGATGGCCCCGTCATCCTTGGCCTTGCGGAAGATGTCGATCATGCCGGGGGTGACGTCCAGCCCGCGTGCCTCAAGCACCATCGGAACCACGGCCAGCCGACCCATCAGGTCCTCGGCAGTGTCCTCGGCGGCGCGCCACATGCCGGCATGGGCGGGCAGGGCGCCATAGTGGCTGCCCATGCGTTCCAAACAATCGCAGACCATCTCGAAGTGGCGCGATTCCTCCTCGGCGCATTTGGCCCAGTCGTCATAGAAGCCGATGGGCATCGGTACGTGACCAAAACGGGCGATGATGTCCCAATGCAGGTCCACCGCGTTCAGCTCGATATGAGCAACGGCGTGCAGCAGGGCGATGCGGCCGGCCTCGGTTCCGGGCTTGCGTTTCGGGACCTCGCGCGGAGACAGCAATTCGGGCCGGTCCGGTCGCGCCGGTCGCAGCGGAGGTGTCGCGGTGCCGATCTCAATCGCAGGGGCCTCGCCCTTGCGCGACGCGAACCACGCGGCGGCATGACGCTTGGACAGGGCGGTTTTTTCCCGCCCATCCGCCGTGGTCAGAACTTCGGTCGCCATCTGGGTCAGTGTTTTCGACACCGGGTTTCTCCGCTTGGTCAGGTGTGCGGGTCTTAGACCGGATGGCGACCGTGGTCGAGAGGGGTCACAGGGCGCGGACGGCCTCCAGCACCTCATCCACGTGACCGGGCACTTTGACCTTGCGCCAGACGCGGGCGATCTTGCCCTCGGCATCGATGACAAAGGTCGAACGCTCGATCCCCATCGACTTGCGCCCGTACATGTTCTTTTCGACCCATACGCCGTAATCCTCGCAGACCGAGGAGCCCTCATCCGACAACAGCGGCGTGGTCAGGCTGTGTTTGGCGACGAATTTGTCGTGCTTGGCAACACTATCGCGCGAGATGCCGAAAACTTGAGCACCGGCATCGGCAAAGGCTTGAAGTTGTTCCGAGAAACCGATGGATTCCTTGGTGCAGCCCGGCGTATCATCACGGGGATAGAAGAACAGAACCACGGTGCCGCCGCGCAGGGCCGACAAGGTGACCTCGCCGCCTCCGTCGCGGGGTAAAGTGAAATCAGGGGCGATGTCTGAAACGTCGGGCATTGGAAACTCCGCTAAAGTTTTTTAAGGGCTGCCCGACATCATAGGGCGGCGCAAGCGGGTTGGAAGGCGTGGATAAAAAATTGGTGCAGCACGAAGACAAAAGTGCGACGCAGCCCGGGAAGCCCCGGCGACGTCGGTCGCGCCGTCGGATTGCTGCGCATTTTTCCATCTGGACGTGTCTGTCGATTGGCTTGCTGGTGTTTGCGGGCTGGTTCTTTCTGTTCGGCCAGAACCTGCACGCACCGGAATGGGTGCGCCACAAGGTCGAAAAACGGCTGGAGCAAAGCCTGGGTGGGCTGAAATTCAGCTTTGGCGACGCCAGTTTCATCGTCAACGAAGACTGGCGGCCGCGCCTGAAACTGACGGATGTAACGATCAGCGACGCCGCTGGGCAGCAGATTGCGCGGGTTTCGGACTTGCGCACTCGGCTGTCCATGCGTGGTTTGCTGCGGGGTCAGATTCGCCCGCGCCGCATCACTGTGCGGGGCGCGCAATTTGACCTGACCCGGGGTCTGGACGGGGCCCTGTCGCTGACCGTCGGGTCGGGCAGCGCCCCGGTACAGGAAGCCCCGGATCTAGCGCAACTGATCGAGCAGTCGGACGATGTGTTTCTGTCCCCGATCCTGTCAGGGCTGCGCTCGGTCGAACTTGAATCCCTGACGCTTGACTACAAGGACCTGCGATTGGGCCGCGCATGGGTGTTTGACGGCGGCCATATCACGGCCACCCGCAGCGGTGACGAAATGCATCTGGCCACCGGATTCTCGGTTCTGACTGGGCGCGACTATGCCAGTTCGATCGAGGCGAACTACACCAGTGTTCTGGGCACGCCCGAGGCACGGTTCGGCGTAGCGATAACCGATCTGCCCGCCGAAGACCTTGCCGGTCAGACCCTTGCACTGTCGTGGTTGCAGGTCCTCAAGGCGCCGATCTCGGGCGCGCTGCGCGGTAGTGTTGACGGCGATGCCGCGTTGGGTCCGCTCTTTGCCACTCTGAACCTTGGCGCGGGCGCGGTACAGCCAACGCAAGAGACCCGCCCGATTCCGTTCGAATCCGCCAGCACCTATTTCACCTACACCCCCCACCTTCAGGAGCTGGATTTCAACGAGGTGTCAGTGATCTCGGCATGGGGCGCGTTTCAGGGCGAGGGCAAGGCCTTTCTGAACGGGATCGAAAATGGCGCGCTGGATAGCCTGACCTCGCAGCTGAGCTTCAGCAGCATCAACATCAACCCGGCCAACCTGTTCCCAGAATCGCTGAAACTGGCGCGGGCGGAACTGGACATGCAGATGAAACTGGCCCCGTTCGAGCTGCACCTTGGTCAGATCATGGTTCAAGACGCCAACTACCGGCTGCTGGGCTCGGGCAAGCTGACGGGTGAACCAGAGGGCTGGGCGGTGCAGGTGGATGCGCATCTGGACCACATGAACGCGGATCAGCTGTTGAACTACTGGCCAGAGCGTCTGGCGTCAAAGCCACGGCTCTGGGTTGCGGACAACCTTTATGAGGGGCAGTTCTCGGACGTTGATTTTGCCTTGCGCCTGCAGCCCGAAAACAAGCCCGAGATCTATTTGGATTTCGGGTTCGATCAGGCAAAGATCAGATTTGCCAAGACCTTGCCGCCGCTTGTTGATGCGCAGGGGCAGGCCAGTCTGATCAACCGCCGGTTCACGGCCACGGCGGAATCCGGCGAGGTCATCGCCGATCAGGGCGGTGCGATTGATGCCACCGGCACGTCGTTCATCATCCCCGATACGGGCATCAAGGGGGTGTCTCCGTCGGTCACCCGGATCGCCGCCAAGGGCAGCGTTACGGCGGCAATGTCGCTGCTTGACCGGCCACCGCTTGAGTTGCTGACCAAGGCAAACCTGCCGGTTGATCTGGCAGACGGCGCAGTGAGCCTGACCGGAACCCTGTCGCTGCCGATGAAGAAAGGCTTGAAGTTCGAAGAAACCGAATTCCACTTTGCGGGTCACGTTGATGATGTGCAAAGCGACAAGCTGGTCCCCGGCTTTTCTGTCAGTGCGGCGCGGCTGGAGTTGCAAGGCGACCAGACCGGGGTCGAGGTTTCGGGCAACGGGCTGTTTGGCGATGTTCCGCTTCGGGCCGCATGGCGCCAGCCCATCGGCGGCACCGAACCGCAGCGCAGCGAGTTGACCGGGCAAATCGAACTGTCCCCCCGCCTGATGACCGAGTTGAAAGCCGGGTTGCCAAAGGGGATGCTGACCGGACAGGGTACAGCTGACATCACACTAGGTATCGGTGCGGGGACACCGCCGAAACTAACGGCGTCGTCCGATCTGGCGGGTATCGCACTGGCCATTCCGGAGCTGGGGTGGCGCAAGGGGGCAGGTACGACCGGCACGATGACCGTCGCGGCGACGCTGGGCAGCAACCTGCGGGTAGATGAGCTTAAGCTGGACGCCGCCGGGTTGCGCACCACCGCGTCGATTTCGTTCCGCGACGGGGATTTCGACCGTGTGCAGTTCAGTTCCTTCGATCTGGGCAATTGGCTGGCGGTGCCCGCCGAGTTGGTCAATAGCGGTGGTTCTGTTCCGGACATCCGGGTGCTGGGCGGCGTAATGAACCTTGGGCGCGCGAATTTCGGCAGCAGCGGCGGTGGCGGTACATCCGGCCCCGGACCCAGGCTGGATGTGGCGCTGGATCGTCTGCAAGTCACCGAGACCATAGCCCTGACCGGGTTCAAGGGAACGTTTCAGACCACCGGGGGCGTCAACGGTGCCTTCACCGCCAATGTCAATGGCGGCGCTGCGGTGCGTGGGCAGGTCTCGCCGCGCGCAGGGCGCAGTGCGGTGACGCTGACTTCGGGCGATGCAGGGGCGGTTTTGCGATCGGCCGGTATGATCACGCAGGCGCGCGGTGGGGGAATGGATCTGCGATTGGAGCCGGTCGCGGGTCCCGGCAACTACGACGTGAACCTGAAAATCTCTAACACCCGCATCAAGGACGCCCCGGCGATGGCCGCGCTGCTGAATGCCATCAGCCTGGTGGGGCTGCTGGACGAAATGGCCGGGCAGGGCATCTTTTTCGGAACCATCGAAAGCCGGATGCGTATCACCCCGACTCAGGTCAAGGTTCTCAGCGGCAGTGCGATCGGGCCGTCGATGGGCCTGTCTTTTGACGGCACCATCGACACGGTTAACGGATTGCTGAACCTGCGCGGCGCGATCTCTCCGATCTACCTGATCAACGCGATTGGCAGCGTCTTCACCAAGAAGGGTGAGGGTATTATTGGCTTTAACTATACCCTGACCGGGCCGTTGCAGCAGCCGAAGGTTTCGGTCAATCCGCTCTCGGGTCTGGCACCGCTGTTCCTGCGCAATTTGCTGAGGGCGCCGCCGCCCAAAGTCACCGACGGACCAAACGCAGTGCCGGTCAAACCGGATAAGCCGAAACGAACTTTCGGGGCACCCGCATCAGACCGTTGAACTGGGATGGAGTGCGCTGTATGGCGCGGCCATGAAACTCAGCGATTTTGATTTCCACCTGCCCGATGACCTGATTGCCACGCGGCCCGCCAACCCGCGGTCCTCGGCGCGTTTGCTGGTGGCCAACGGCGATGCGGTGACGGACGCGCATGTGTTCGATCTGCCCGATTGGCTGCAACCCGGCGACCGGCTGGTGCTGAACGACACCCGCGTGATCCCGGCGCGCCTGAACGGGCGCCGTCACCGTGACAGCGCGCAGGGGCCGGTGTCTGCCGCGATTGAGGCCACCTTGCTGGACCCGCAGGCAGACGGCACATGGGCGGCGCTGATCAAACCGCTGAAAAAGGTAAAACTGGGCGAAGAGATACAGTTCTCTGATGACCTCAGTGCCACGCTGGACCGGGTCGAGGACGGACAGGCCTATCTGCGGTTCAACCTGACAGGTGACGATTTCGATACCGCGCTGGAACAGGCCGGCGCGATGCCGTTACCGCCTTATATCGCCGCCAAACGCCCGGCGGACGATCAGGACAAGACCGATTACCAGACGATCTGGGCGCGCAACTCGGGCGCTGTTGCGGCCCCCACGGCCTCGTTGCATTTCGATCAGGCGTTGATGCAGGCGCTTCTGGCGCGCGGCGTGACATTCAGCCATGTGACCCTGCATGTGGGCGCGGGCACCTTCCTGCCGGTCAAGGTCGAGGACGTGACCACGCACAAGATGCACGCCGAATGGGGCAGGGTCAGTGCCAGCGCGGTCGAGGAAATCCGCGCCACCAAAGCCGCTGGCGGGCGGGTCATCCCGGTCGGCACCACGGCGCTGCGGCTGATCGAGAGCGCAGCGCGTTCGGGTCAGATCGAACCGTGGGAGGGCGACACCGACATTTTCATCTATCCCGGCTTCCAGTTCCACGTCACCGACGCGCTGATGACCAATTTCCACCTGCCAAAATCTACATTGTTGATGTTGGTTTCGGCGCTGATGGGGCAGGACCGGATGCGCGACGTCTATGTCCATGCGATTGAACGGAAATATCGGTTCTTCTCATATGGCGATGCGTCGCTTTTGATCCCGTAAAGGGCGCGATGTCGGGATCACGTCCCCGCAATGTCGTAGACAAGCGGGTTCCAAGCCGTTTTTCATATCAAAACGAATCTTTAAGTCCGGTCGGCAAATAATACGGAGACCCCAATGCTTCAGGTCCTTTCCAGCGCGTGGGCGCTTCTTCTTGGTATGGGGCTTCTGATGGTCGGCAACGGCCTGCAGGGTACGATCCTGGGTGTCCGGGGCGAGATCGAGGGCTTTTCAACGCTCGAGATGTCCTTTGTGATGTCGGCCTATTTCATGGGTTTTCTGGGTGGGTCACGACTTGCCCCCGAGATGATCCGGCGAGTCGGGCATGTGCGGGTGTTCGCGGCGCTGGCCTCGTTCATCTCGGCGGTCATGATCCTTTACCCGCTGATGACCAATCCGATTGTCTGGGTTCTGGGGCGCTTCGTCATCGGGTTCTGCTTTTCCGGGGTGTATGTCACCGCCGAAAGCTGGCTGAACAACGCGGCCAGTAACGAAAACCGCGGTCAGGCGCTGTCGCTGTATATGATCTTTCAGATGACCGGCATCATCAGCGCCCAAGGGTTGGTGGTGCTGGGCGACCCGGCCGGGTTTGACACCTTTGTAATCGCATCCATCCTGGTTTCGGTCTCTTTTGCCCCCATTCTCCTGTCGATTTCGCCCACACCGGCGTTTGACACAACCAAGCCGATGACCCTGCGCGAATTGTTCAATAGCTCTCCGCTGGGCTGTGTCGGCATGTTCCTTCTGGGCGGAGTGTTCTCGGCCCAGTTCGGCATGGCATCGGTTTATGGTGCCCGCGCGGGCCTGACGCTGGTGGAAATCTCAACCTTTGTCGCGGCGTTTTATATCGGTGCCCTGGTGCTGCAGTATCCGTTGGGCTGGATGTCGGATCGCATGGACCGCCGTTTCCTGATCATGCTGGTTGCGGGGGTAGGGGCGTGCGCTGCTGTGGTGGGCATGCTGTTCGGGCTGACCTTCCCGATCCTGCTGGGGGCGGCCTTTGTGATCGGTGGCATGTCGAACCCGCTATATTCGCTGCTGATCGCCCACGCGAACGACTTTCTCAATCACGAAGACATGGCTGCCGCGTCGGGCGGTCTGTTGTTCATCAACGGACTTGGCGCCATTGCCGGGCCGCTGATCACCGGTTGGCTTATGGGGGATGCTGTCTTTGGTCCTCCGGGCTTTTTCCTGTTCATCGCCGCGTTGCTGGCCACGATGGCGGCCTACGCGCTTTACCGCACGACACAGCGTGCCGCGATCCCGGTTGATGAGACCGGAACGATGTCGCCGTTCTATCCGACGGCCTCTCCGGTCGCGCTTGAGGTAGCCCAGGAAGTCGCTATTGAGGCCGCCGAAGCCGAGCAGGAAACGCAAGATGTTGCCCATGACACAAGATTATGACGCAAGTGTTGCAATTTTTTACTGTTACAAATCTGTAAAACGTCATTAAATGACCTTACGTCCCTGGGGAGGGCAACACGACGGAGTTAGGGCAATGGTAGGGCCTGAAGACGTATTGAGTTTTTGGTTGGATGAGGTCGGTCCCGAGGGGTGGTATCTGCAAGACGACGCCTTGGATGCTAAAATTCGCGAACGGTTTTTGACCACCTGGGAAGCCGCGAATGAAGGCAAGTTTTCTCTTTGGCTGACCTATCCCAGCGGGGTACTGGCTTACATCATTCTGATGGATCAGTTCCCGCGAAACATGTTCCGCGGCAGCGCCAAGGCGTTCTCGTCAGATCGCGCGGCCCTGTCGGCCGCCAAATGCGCGGTGGACAAGGGGTGGGACCT
Source organism: Ruegeria sp. AM9 (assembly GCF_056540565.1). NCBI lineage: Bacteria > Pseudomonadati > Pseudomonadota > Alphaproteobacteria > Rhodobacterales > Roseobacteraceae > Ruegeria > Ruegeria sp. AM9. The sequence goes on along the minus strand of NZ_JBQFWY010000002.1, from coordinate 252,360 downwards.
CAAGATTGACGAACCGGCGCGGCAGTTCTTCTATCTGCCGATGATGCACTCGGAAAACCTGTGCGACCAGGAACGCTGTGTTCGCCTGATGTGCCAGAACATGACGGACAGCGATCCAAGCAATCTGTTGCACGCACGGGCGCATCGCGAGGTGATCCGCAAGTTCGGACGGTTCCCCTATCGCAACGAAGCTTTGGAACGCCCGATGACCGAGCACGAAGCGGCCTATGTCGACATGGGCGGATACGGTGCCACGGTGCGTGAACTGCAAGCCGGCGGCTAGGACGACGGCACACATCCCCGAATTGCGATAATTCGGTCGGCAACCACGTCGGCCGATTTTTCTATGGCGGTGCTGATCAGCATGTCCGGGGACTCGGTGATTTCCGTGATGCGGGCTTGAGAATCCTGCATCCGCGCTTCGAGATTATCCAGCGTCACCAATGCGGTGGAAAGTCGTACTCTCTCGGCGATATCCGTCACGGCGCCATCTGCCTGAAGTTTGGTAAGATCGCTGCGCAGGGCGGCAAGCTCGCCCCGAACACCGCGAATTTCATCCTTGAGGGGCGCAACAACCTCCAGTTTTTCCTCGAAAACCGTGGTGATGCCTTCCACGGTCGAGGCCAGTTTCCACCCCAGAAACAGGCAGAGTGCCACCAGAATGAGGGTGGCGTTGAGCAGAGCAATCAGCAGATCCTTTAGTGTTTTGGCCATGGTAAGCCTTTCGAATGACTTGTGTTAAGGAATGAACGGGCGGACCCGGCCCCTATGTTCTAGCCATTGAGACTTGTCCGGTATAGGCTGAAATCCGCAGAAACTGGTGTCGTTGACCTTGCGTCGCTTTTGTCGCGGGCAAGGCGTGTTGATGCGTTGCGAAAATTAGTTTAATGGTAAACTAAATTTCATTCGACCTGTGCCGAGAGGAAACCATGGCTGCACAATCTTTTGATCTGATCGTAATCGGCGCCGGTCCGGGCGGCTATGTGGCGGCTATCCGCGCGGCACAGCTGGGCCTGAAAACTGCCGTGGTTGAGCGTGAACATCTGGGCGGTATCTGTCTGAACTGGGGTTGTATCCCGACCAAGGCGCTGCTGCGGTCTTCGGAAGTGTTCCACCTGATGGAACGCGCCAAGGATTTCGGTCTGAAGGCGGACAAGATCGGCTATGATCTGGACGCTGTGGTCAAGCGCTCTCGCGGTGTGGCGGCGCAGCTTTCGGGCGGCATTGGCCACCTGCTGAAGAAAAACAAAGTGACCGTGGTGATGGGTGAGGCAACGATCCCCGCCAAGGGCAAGGTCTCGGTCAAGACGGACAAGGGGACCGAGGAACTGACCGCCAAGAACATCGTTCTGGCCACCGGCGCGCGGGCACGTGAGCTGCCGGGTCTTGAGGCCGATGGTGATCTGGTTTGGACTTACAAGCATGCGCTGCAGCCACCGCGGATGCCCAAGAAACTGCTGGTCATCGGCTCGGGCGCGATCGGGATCGAATTCGCCAGCTTCTACAACACGCTGGGCGCCGATACGACTGTTGTCGAGGTCATGGACCGCGTACTGCCTGTCGAAGATGCCGAAATCAGCGCCTTTGCCAAGAAAGCCTTTACCAAGCAGGGCATGACCATCATGGAAAAGGCGATGGTCAAGCAGCTAGACCGCGCCAAGGGCAAGGTCACCGCGCATATCGAGGTGAAAGGCAAGGTCGAGAAACACGACTTTGACACTGTCATCTCGGCCGTTGGCATCGTGGGCAATGTCGAGAACCTGGGGCTGGAAGCTCTGGGCGTGAAGATCGACCGCACCCATGTGGTGACCGACGAGTTCTGCCGGACCGGTGTCGAAGGTCTCTATGCGATCGGCGACATCGCGGGCGCGCCATGGCTTGCCCACAAGGCAAGCCATGAAGGTGTCATGGTCGCCGAGTTGATTGCAGGCAAACATGCGCATCCGGTTAAACCCGAAAGCATCGCGGGCTGCACCTATTGTCAGCCGCAGGTGGCCTCGGTCGGGTATTCCGAGGCGAAAGCCAAAGAGCTGGGGTATGACATCAAAGTGGGTCGCTTCCCCTTCATCGGCAACGGCAAGGCCATTGCTTTGGGTGAGCCTGAAGGTCTGATCAAAACGATCTTCGATGCCAAGACGGGCGAATTGCTGGGCGCGCATATGATCGGCGCCGAGGTGACCGAAATGATTCAGGGTTATGTAGTGGGCCGTCAGTTGGAGACCACGGAAGAAGACCTGATGAATACGGTCTTCCCGCACCCGACACTGTCGGAAATGATGCACGAAAGCGTTCTGGACGCTTACGGCAAGGTCATTCACATGTGATCAGCGCGGTTAGGGGGCTCTGCCCCCGCCGCCCTTTGGGCGACTCCCCCGGGATATTTATAGACAGATGAAGCAGGGGATCCGCACTTCATCTGTCCGAAAATATCCCGGAGCGCGAGGCAGAGCCTCGCTAAATACTCACTTGTTCGTCAGCGCATCCAGAATGCGGGCCCAGGACCGGATGCCTTTGTGAAAGCTTTTCACGTCGTATTTCTCGTTCGGTGAATGGATGGCGTCGTCGTCATTGGCAAAGCCGACCAGCATAGAATCCAACCCGAGTTCGGTGTTGAAGTAGCCCACAACCGGGATTGATCCGCCCATACCGGTGAATACGGCCTCGCGCCCCCATTCATCGGACAACGCGCCGCGGGCGGCCTCGAATTCGGGGCGCTCGAGGTTCATGACCGAAGCCGGTGACCCTTCCAAGTCATTGTCCCATTCGACTGTGGCATCAGTCGACAGGCGCTCTTCCACATGTTTGCGGACCTTGTTGCGTAGGGCGTCAGGGTCCATGTCGCCGACGAGGCGGCAGGTAATCTTGCAATGCGCCTGCGACGGGATCACTGTTTTCGAGCCTGCGCCGTTGTAGCCGCCCCACAGGCCATTGACCTCGAGCGTTGGGCGGGCCCATTGCTGTTCCAGCGTCGAATACTCCTTTTCGCCGTGTGGCTGCGAGTAACCAACGGAACTTAGGTATTCGGCCTCGTCGAAACCGCAGCCTTCCCATTGGCGCAACTGGTCGTCCGGCACTTCGTGGACACCTTCATAGAAGCCTTCGACGGCCACACGCCCGGTTTCGTCATCATAGAAAGAGGCGACGATTTTCGAAAGTTCCCGCAGCGGGTTCAGGCCGGGGCCGCCGTAATGTCCCGAGTGCAGGTCGATACGGGGACCGGTGATGGTGAATTCATCCTTGAGCATACCGCGCAGCTGCGAGGCAATCGACGGCACGCCCCGCGACACCATTGAGGTGTCGCAAACCAGTGCCAGGTCAGCTTTCAACTCGGCGGCGTTTTCGCGCAGGAACGGTACCAGGGAAGGAGAGCCGGACTCCTCTTCGCCCTCGAAGAAAAAGGTGATGCGGCAGGGCAGGGTGCCGTGCACTGCTTTCCATGCTCGGCAGGCCTCTACAAATGTCATCAACTGGCCTTTGTCATCCGAAGAACCGCGACCGCGAATGACCGGGCCGTTGTCGGTGTCTTCGATGGCCGGGTCGAAGGGGTCGCGGTTCCACAGCTCAAGCGGGTCGACCGGCTGCACGTCATAGTGCCCGTAGAACAGGACATGCGGCGCGTTCCTGTCTTCTCCGACATGGCCAACGACCATCGGGTGGCCGGATGTCTCGCGCTTTTCGGCGGTGATGCCGATGCTTTGCAGGTCGGTCACCAGCCAGTCGGCGGCCTGATCCACCTGCGCATTATAGGCCGGGTCAGTGGAAATCGACGGAATGCGCAGCAGTTCCGTCAGGCGGTCGATCGAGGTTTGCAGATCAGCGTCGATGCGGTTCAGAACAGAGTCCAGCGACATGGGGGTCTCCTGCTTTTTGAGATTTGGCGGAACCCTATCAGCGCCACCGGCGCCGTCCAGTGCGCTTTGGCGGGAATATGATATAATGTCGGAAACGCTGGCACAGGCCTGCGTCGTTTCCTCGCGTCCGATAGCCGTAACTTTACTTGTCGGAACCAATGCGACGGGATATTTGATGCAAATCAAATATGTGATCCCAATGTTGTTTATACGTGATGGGCACAGGGGAACGCATCGGCGCTCACTCGGATTCGTTCGAGGCGGGCGTCAGAACAGGATGTCCGGCCGGTGGCGGCATTGGTCGGGCAGGTAAGGAGAAACCGGTGGACTATACTGCTCAGCTCGATACAGCGATTGCCAGGCTGCATGATGAAGGACGCTACAGGACTTTCATCGATATCGAACGCCGGAACGGCCATTTCCCGCATGCGGTCCGGACGCGTCCGGACGGATCGCAGCAGAACATCACTGTGTGGTGCGGCAATGATTATCTGGGCATGGGGCAAAACCCGGTTGTTCTGAACGCGATGCACGAAGCTGTTGAGGCAGCCGGAGCGGGATCGGGCGGCACGCGCAACATCTCGGGCACCACGGTCTACCACAAACAACTTGAGGCTGAACTGGCAGACCTGCATGGCAAAGAGGCCGCACTGCTGTTCACCAGCGCCTATATCGCCAATGATGCGACGCTGAGCACGCTGCCGAAACTGTTCCCTGGTCTTATCATCTATTCCGACGCGCTGAACCATGCCTCGATGATCGAAGGCGTGCGTCGCAACGGTGGCGCCAAGCGTATCTTCCGTCACAATGATGTCGCGCATCTGCGGGAACTGCTTGAAGCGGACGATCCCAAAGCACCCAAGCTGATCGCGTTTGAATCGGTGTATTCGATGGACGGCGATTTCGGTCCGATCGAGGCGATTTGCGATCTGGCGGACGAATTCGGCGCCCTGACCTATATCGACGAGGTTCACGCGGTTGGCATGTATGGCCCGCGCGGCGGTGGCGTGACCGAGCGTGATGATCTGGCGCATCGCATCGACATCATCAACGGCACGCTTGCCAAGGCCTATGGCGTGATGGGCGGCTATATCGCAGCCAGTGAGAAAATGTGTGACGCAGTGCGCTCTTATGCGCCGGGATTCATCTTTACCACCTCGTTGCCGCCGGCGGTTGCAGCGGGGGCGGCAGCGTCTGTTGCTCATCTTAAGACCGCGTCTGAACTGCGTGAGCAGCACCAGACCCAGGCCAAGATTCTCAAGCTGCGGCTCAAGGGGCTGGGCCTGCCGCTGATCGACCACGGCAGCCATATCGTGCCGGTGATCGTGGGGAACCCGGTGCACACGAAAATCCTTAGTGACCGGCTGCTGGATGACTTTGGCATTTACGTCCAGCCGATCAATTTCCCGACCGTACCCCGCGGAACCGAGCGCCTGCGCTTTACCCCGTCGCCGGTCCATGGGCCGGACGAAATGAACCGTCTGGTGGTGGCTATGGACGAACTTTGGTCACATTGTGCGCTAAATCGCGCCGAACTTGCAGGTTAACCTGACGCTAAAGTGTGCATCGTGTTTGTCGCGTGTTAAGCTTACGCTAACAAACTAAGCGGACGAATCGTTAATGGGACGATTCGCCGTTGGCGCGAAACACGCGCAGGCAGAATGGGGCAGCAGGGATGATTGGGCGCAGATCTCAGCGCGATTCCGAAGATGATACCGACGTCAGGCCGAAGGGCTATGACGATTATGAGGTACGGCTTGGCGACAGGATGCGCGGTGAACGCGCCACCATGGGCAAGTCTCTTCTGGATGTGCAGCGGGAATTGCGGATCAAGGCCAACTATATCGCTGCCATCGAAGACGCCGATCCCGAGGCATTCGACACACCCGGCTTCATCGCCGGGTATGTGCGTTCTTATGCCCGTTACCTGGGGATGAACCCGGACGAAACCTTTGCCGCCTTCTGCAAGGAAAGCGGGTTCGAGGTTGCGCATGGCATGTCGGCAGAGGCGTCGGTTGTCCGCAAACCTGCGGGCGGTCTACCCGCGCGGGGGCCGATGGGTCGCGATCCCTTCATTTCGCCTAACACGCCCTTTGTTCCGGGCAAGGAATCCCTTGTCAGTCAGATTGAGCCGCGGGCGATTGGCTCGTCGCTTGTTCTGATTGCCGTCATCTGTGGCATTGGCTATGGCGGTTGGTCGGTGTTGAACAAGATCCAGCAAGTGCAGGTCAGCCCGGTTGAACAAGCCCCGGTGGTTCTGTCCGACCTTGATCCGCTGGACACCGCTGGCACTGCCACGACCGAGGTTGCTGTCGCCGAAACCCCCAGCGCCGAGGCTCTGGACCGTCTGTATCGCCCGCAAGCTCTGGACGTTCCGGTACTGGTCGCCCGTGACGCGCCGATTTCCACGCTTGATCCGCGCACCGTCGGTACATTCCAGCCGCAGGAATTGCCCAAGGTCGAAGTGGCCGAGATTCACACCGTTGAACGCCCAGCCCTGCCGCAGGTGGTCGAGCAGATCGACACAACGCTCAAGATCGTCGCGGTCAACCCAGCCTGGATGCGGGTCACCGCTGCTGATGGCAGCGTGATTTTCGAAGGTACTCTGGGCACGGTCGAACAGGGCAGTGTGTTCGAAGTGCCCCTGACCGAAGAACCGCCTCTGCTGCGCGCGGGCGCGTCGGGGTCTGTGTTCTTCACGATGAACGGCGAACACTACGGGCCTGCTGGTGCACCGGGGACTGTCGCCAAAGGCGTGGTTCTGTCCAAGGATTCGGTTGCTGAGACCTATGCCGTGGCAGATCTTCCGGCCGAGCAGAACAGCACCATCACGCAGTTGATCGCCGAGTTTCAGGCGCAGGACACCGAAGACACCGCCGAGTGATCTAGCCATTGCGATGGCCCTTTAGGCGGACTATTTAAGACCCAACTCAGGCTGTCTTGGACCCGTCCTCATGTCGCTCAATCACGTTCGCCCGTGGCGCAATATCTATCGCCGCAAATCCCGTCAGGTCATGGTTGGTGACGTTGCCATTGGCGGCGATGCCCCAATCGCGGTCCAGACGATGACCAATACGCTGACGACCGATGTGACGGCGACGATCGCGCAGGTGCAGGCGGCGGCCGAAGCGGGCGCGGATATCGTGCGCATTTCTGTCCCGGATGAGGCGTCGTCGAAGGCCCTGAAAGAGATCGTCCGCGAAAGCCCAGTGCCGATCGTGGCCGACATCCATTTCCACTACAAACGCGGGATTGAGGCCGCCGAGGCCGGTGCCGCCTGCCTGCGGATCAACCCCGGCAATATCGGTGACGAAAAGCGCGTCAAAGAGGTGATCAAAGCGGCACGCGACCACAATTGTTCGATCCGGATCGGGGTGAATGCGGGCTCTTTGGAAAAGCACCTGCTTGAGAAATACGGCGAGCCGTGCCCCGAGGCGATGGTCGAAAGCGGGCTGGAACATATCCGCATTCTGGAAGACAACGACTTTCACGACTTCAAGATCAGCGTGAAGGCCAGCGACGTGTTCCTGTCCGCTGCTGCCTATCAGGGCATTGCCGAGGCCACTGACGCGCCCATCCATCTGGGCATTACCGAGGCGGGGGGGCTGGTCAGCGGCACCATCAAGTCCGCGATTGGTCTGGGTAACCTGCTGTGGATGGGGATCGGCGACACGATCCGGGTCAGCCTGTCCGCCGATCCGGTCGAAGAGGTCAAGGTTGGCTATGAAATCCTGAAATCCCTGGGCCTGCGCCATCGCGGCGTGAACATCATCTCGTGCCCGTCCTGCGCGCGGCAGGGGTTCGACGTGATCAAGACGGTCGAAGCGCTGGAACAGCGGCTGGAACACATCAAAACTCCGATGAGCCTGTCGATCATCGGTTGTGTTGTGAACGGCCCAGGTGAGGCCCTGATGACCGATGTCGGCTTTACCGGCGGTGGGGCCGGGTCGGGTATGGTCTACCTGGCGGGCAAAGCCAGCCACAAGATGTCCAACGACCAGATGATCGATCACATCGTCGAAGAGGTCGAGAGAAAAGCGGCAGAACTGGACGCGGCGCAGGAAGCGGCCGAATAGGCATCTGGCATGCCCGCCGTTCCGGGTATTGCGAATACGGCACCGCAAGTTTTTTAGCACCCGCCCAAAAGGGCGGGGCTGACAGTGTCACTTGGCAGAAGAATGCTTGGCGTGCAGATCAAACCAGCCGATGACAACCGCAAACAGGTTGTTCGGCGCGTTCTGCGCAGCGAGATTCAGACCTTTCTGAACCTTCATTGCGTCCTCATAAGACAGCCATTCGCCTTCTAGGTCCTCTCCGAACAGGCCGGACGCCCCGTCAGGGAACTGATAGTCAAAGACCTTGCCGTGCGGTGAGTGACGCGGAATTGTCTGGTAATGCGTGTATTTCTGGTTGGAGAACTTGAACTTGTCGTACCCGTTCTCATACAGAGTCTGCAGCATGTCCGAACTGCCATTCTCGACCGAAATATATGGGGGACGATCAGGCAAAGACATGATTTGCGCCAGGGCAACGCTGTCCAGCCCTTCGATGTCGATCTTGGCATAGCGGATTTGTTCCGAAACATCCTTAAGCAGCTTCGAGACGTCAATCGCCGGTACGACGATCTTTTCCGCACCTTCCGCCCGGCTTCCGATCTCTTCGTCGACCGAACTCCACTCGGTGTCAAACTTGTTCACATAAAATGTGACTTCTTCCGCATCCGAGTCGGTGATCGCGAAATTTTTGATGTCGATACCATCGATACCCAACTCGTCAAACTTCTTGGACACCTCTGCACAAAGGTCGGGAATGGCCTCAACAGAAATGACCTGGAAACCCCTTTTGCGATAGTAATACGAGTCTGTACCGTCATTCATGCCGATATCGACGATGATGCCCTGATCCGCGGGCGGAAACGCCGGTTCAGCGGCCGTTTTGACTTCGGGTATGTTGCTCAGGGGGGCGGTTTTTTGAGCGTTGTTTTTTCCGCGAAGAACACGGCCAGCCTGGCGCACCTTGGCGGCTGCACGGGACAAACCAGATTTTGTGTTATTGCTCATTCGTGCCTCTGGCTTTGGATCAATTACTTTGGTGCGTTCAATGCCCGAGACCAAAGTAGCGTTCAACACAAAAATTGTGAACTTGAAACTTAGTTGGCAGGCCGTTCAGAAAATGCGCTGATTACTGCTGATTGCCGGGCCTTCGGTCATCCTGACTTGGGTGCCGAATTTGGAAAACACCGTTTGTCAGGGCATTGGCCCCATGCCTGTCAAACTCGCGCCTCAATTGCGGATCAAGAACACGCTATAGTTGATTGGAGTGTTCTATGATTTCATTGAGACGCCGCTTATTCCGGGAAAGACGCAGGCTGGTCGCTATTGCATTGATGATGTTCGTCGCGGGGCTTGTCGCCGGTATCAACCAAGACCGTGTTGTGTTTGGAATACCCTTTCAGTTGGCTTGCGCAGTAGCATTCCTATTGCTCTTGACGCCTGTGCTGATGGCCATCGCGCTGTTGTTCCCGAAAGTTCGTACGGCAACGGAGTCCGTGGCATTTTCGTTGCCGGTAATTTGCATATTCCTGGTTATCGAGAAATCGGACAGCAGCTTCACCGAATTCTTTTTTTTGGTCGTCGCCATTATGATCTGTCAGTTGACGTTTGCTGTTTACGGTGGCGGTTGGGTGGATCGGTTCTTTCCGGCTCGCAGCAGGACATTTTACAGCAAAGTCAGAACTCGCCTCGCACCCGAAGAGCTTTGGCCATTCCTTGTCGTGACACCTGATGCAGTGGACATCTACGGAGATGAGAACACGGTGTCGATCGAATGGGTGGAGCCGGGCGCGAGTTTTCTGGAAGTCTCGCAGGTCGACGACCTGAGCCGCGTTGAAGAGTTGCAAACCATAGAACAGTTTGATCCTGGAGTGAAATTCGGAGTGCGCTTTAAGGCAATGAGCTCCAAAGAGGGCACGAACGGCTCAAGCGGAAGAATGACGCGGACGTTCGAAGAAACATCTACCGGCACCGACATGCAGACCACGCGCAGTTTTGACCGCATGTCGCCTATGGCCAGTTTTCGGTTTTGGTTGGATGATGGGTTTGCTCGGTTTGACGACAAGTACGTCGCCCGAGCCGAACAATTGTCCGGACTGTAGAAAGGCAAGGGGCGGTCAAACCGCCCCAATCCATCAGCTCTGATCTGCGCGCACACCGTCGGCGATCTGCTGCATCTGTGCGGCGGGAAGGAAACCGCGTAGCATTTCGGTACCCAGCACAAAGGACGGCGTGCCAGAGATTTTCATCCGTTGCGCCAGCGCGCGGGTCTGGGCGATTTCCTCAGTGACCTGATCGCTGTCCATCGCCGCGATGATTGAGTCACTGTCCAGCCCAAGCCCGTCCGAGATGCGGCGCAGGGTGACCTCGGTCGGTTCTCCGCTGAATTCCAGCAGCGCGTCGTGGACCTGTTTATAGGCATCGTCACCGGCGACGTGTTTCGTGGCAACGGCAAAGCGCGCGGACATGACCGAAGCGTCGCCCAGAATCGGCAGTTCTTTGATCACAAGACGGATATTGCCGTCTTCGGCCAGCAGGCTGGCCACTTCGGGCACGGCCCGGCGGCAGTAGCCACAGCGATAGTCCATGAACTCGACCAGAGTGATGTCCCCGTCGGGATTGCCGCCGACCCAGCTGTAGCCATCATTGAACAGCTCATCGGCGTTGGTCTGAACCAGTTCCTTGTCGGCGGCCGCTTCGGCAACGGCATTGCGCTGTTCCAGGACGTCGATCGCCTCGATGATCACCTCGGGGTTTTCCAGTAGATATTCGCGCACCTGTTTGCCGAACTCGGCCTTTTCGGCCTCGCTGAGGGCATTCAGGTCCAGTGCCTGTGCCGGGCCGGTGATCAGGGAAAGCCCCAGAAGGGCGGGTGCTGCATGTCTGAGGATCATTTCCGTTTCCTTTTTGATTTCGTAGCGCGTTCCGAGGCAATCAGCACATCCTGTGCCCGTTGCCAACCCGGTGACCCTTCGGGCAATTGCCTGACGGCGCGTTTTGCGTGGATGCCTGCATCGGCCAATCGGCCCTGCAAGGCATATCGTTCTGCGGTCACGGCCGAAGCCATGCCGTTGTTGCCGACCTTCGCATAAGCGACCCCGAGGTCTTGCATCAGGCGGGCGTTTCGGTAGTCTCGCTGCCTTGCTTTTTCAAGGGCTTGCAGGGCGTTCTTCGTCTGGCCTTGCGCCAACATGGCCCGTCCGTAACCGGCAAGGACCAAGGCGTTGTTCGGGGCCATGTCGACGGCCTGGCTATAGGCTGCAATCGCCTCTTGCACCTGCCGGTTTTCCAACAGGATCTGGCCTTTGAGCTCGTAATAATACGGATCGTCCGGACGTAGGGCCAATGCCGCGTCGATTGCCGCGCGGGCCCGCGCCAGATCGCGGTTTTGGTGATGGGCTGCGGCCTCGCGCATCAGGCGGATATCCTGCGCGCTTTCTTCCTTTGCGCGGCGCAGGGTCCAGCCCGGCGACCGCAGGAACGCCGACAATTTGCCTTTGACGCGGGCGAACCAGTAATCGGCATTCGGGTTCGGCTGCGCATTGTCCCCGAATTGTTCCATAAACGTCTCGGCAGCGCGCAGGCGTTCCCGGCTGGTGGGGTGCGAGCGCATATAAGGGTCCTGGTTGACCGTGCTCAGCAATTCCTGACCCGCGAATTTGCGATGCAGCGCCACCATGCCGCTGGGCGAGATACCGGCCCATCTGAGATAGCTGGCGGCGCTTTGGTCGGCCGAGGATTCCTCTGCCCGCGTATGCCCCAGAAAGCCGCGCAGCGCGGCGCTTTGGGTGCCCGCAGCAATGCCTGCGGCGGCCTCACCGCCGCCCGCTGCGGCTGCGATCAGGGCAAGGGCGGTGCCCAAGCCCGCATTTCGATTTGCGGCGCGCAGGTTTTCCACCCGCCGCGCCAGATGGCCATTGGCGATATGGGCGGCCTCGTGGGCGATGACGGCCTGCAGCATCTCGGGGCTCTCAACGGTCAGAATCAGCCCGTAATTCACGTAGATCGCGCCATAGTCGATCACGAAGGCGTTGAACGTGCTGTCGTTGACCACCAGTATCCGAACCCGGTTGGTGTTCAGCCCGGCTGCGCGCAGGACGGGAAAGGCCAGCTCACGCAGTCCGTATTCGATATCGGGGTCCCGGATCAGGCTTTGCGCGGTTGACGGCACAGCACTTGCCATCCATGTCGCTGCAACCAGCAACAGGGCCGGGATTGACGCCACCCTGGATAAGCGTTCAAAAGCCATGGCTGCAACATGGGAGATGGGCATGAGAAACTCAACCCGATCCGGGGTCGATCCCTTCATCGTGATGGACGTGATGGAGGCCGCGCGCAAGGCTGAAGAGGCCGGGCGCCACATCATCCATATGGAGGTCGGCCAGCCCGGAACCGGTGCGCCCAAAGGGGCAACCGCTGCATTGGCCAGGGCGATGGAGCAAGCTCCGCTGGGCTATACGGTCGCGTTGGGCCTGCCTGCGCTGCGGCAACGGATCGCACGGCTGTATGGTGAATGGTACAATGTCGATCTGAACCCCGACCGTGTGGTGATCACGCCGGGTTCGTCAGGCGGTTTTCTGCTGACCTTCACGGCGTTGTTCGACAGTGGGGATCGCGTTGGCATCGGCGCGCCGGGCTATCCGTCGTACCGACAGATTCTCAAGGCGCTGGGTCTGGTGCCGGTCGATCTGCCCACCGCGCCGGAAAACCGCCTGCAGCCGGTGCCGGGGGATTTTGCTGGGCTGAACCTGCAGGGGCTGATGGTGGCCTCGCCCGCCAACCCCACCGGCACCATGCTGAATCACGCCGCGATGGGGGCGTTGATCGAGGCCGCGCATGGGCAGGGCGCCTCGTTCATCAGCGATGAGATTTATCACGGTCTGGAATATGAGGCCAAAGCCGTCACCGCGCTGGAACTGACGGATGAGTGCTATGTGATCAACTCTTTCTCCAAGTATTTTTCAATGACCGGCTGGCGCGTGGGGTGGATGGTCGTGCCCGAGGATCAGGTGCGGGTGGTCGAGCGGATTGCCCAGAACATGTTCATCTGCGCGCCCCACGCCAGTCAGGTGGCCGCGCTGGCGGCGATGGATTGCGAAGAGGAATTGCAGGGGAACTTGGACGTCTACCGCCGCAACCGCGCGCTGATGCTGGACGGGCTTCCCAAGGCCGGGTTCACCAATATCGCACCGCCTGACGGGGCCTTTTACGTCTATGCGGATGTGTCCGACCTGACCGACGACAGCCGCGCCTTTGCAGCCGAAATTCTGGACAAGGCCGGAGTTGCCGTCACGCCGGGGCTGGATTTTGACCCGGCGCGTGGGCATCACACGCTGCGGTTTTCCTATGCGCGATCTTCGGCAGATATCGAAGAGGGCCTGCTACGGCTGCGTCGCTTCATGGCCGAGCGCGGTGCGATCACCGAACAGGCCTAGGGCGTTCACAAAACCGCTCGGGTCGGGTAGGCTGGCGGTCAAACGATCTCGGGAAAACTTGAGGCCATGAGCAGGATTTTCTACGTCATAGCGCTGATCTGGGCGCTGACCGGTGTTGCGTACGCGCATGATTTCAGTGCGCTTGCCCGCATCGTACCGGACCAAAGCCGCATCACCGATGACGGGCGTGCCGGTGTTCGGGTTGACCTTGGTCTCAGCCAGGGGGTGCCGTACCGGGTATTCACTCTGCGCGATCCCTACCGCATGGTGCTGGATTTTCAGGAAGTTGACTGGACCGGGCTGGATGCCGATACCTTCTTGCAAACCGACCGGATCAGCGGCGTGCAATTTGGAGCCTATGTTCCGGGCTGGTCGCGCATGGTGCTGGAGCTTGGCGCGCCGCTGGCCGTCGATACGTCGGAACTGAGGGTGGATGAAGTCACGGGGACGGCGCATTTGTCATTGAACCTGCGCGGCACCGATTTCGACAGTTTCACCGCCGGTGCAGGTGCGCCACGCCAGCCAGGCTGGGACTTGCCGGAACCCGCCGTGACACCGGCCAAGCCGGGCCGTGATGGTACGCGTCCCTTGCTGGTGATGCTGGACCCCGGACATGGCGGCATCGATCCCGGCGCCGAGGCTGGCGGTACGGATGAGAAAACCCTGATGCTGACCTTCGCGCGCGAGTTGCGGGAAACGCTTTTGCGGGCAGGGGGGTATCAGGTGGTGTTGACGCGCGTGGATGACCATTTCGTCAGCCTTGAACGCCGCATCGCTCTGGCGCATCGGGCGGGGGCGGATGTGTTCATCTCGCTGCACGCGGATATCCTGTCGGAAGGGCGGGCGCATGGGGCTGCGGTTTACACGCTGTCCGACGATGCCTCGGACGTGGCCAGCCATAAACTGGCCGAACGGCACGATAGGGGCGACTTGATCTCGGGCGTGGACCTCAGCGGTGCGGACGATCAGGTGGCCGACGTCCTGCTGGACATCGCCCGGCAGGAAACCCGACCCCGCACCGATGCGCTGGCGCGGGCTTTGGCCGACGGAATGACCCAGCAGGGCGGTCCGATGAACCGCCGACCAAACCGCACCGCGTCGTTTTCTGTGCTCAAGGCCGCGGACATTCCCTCGGTCCTGGTCGAGCTAGGATTTCTGTCCAGCCCCAGAGACCTAAAAAACATCCAAAATCCCGAATGGCGCAAGGGCATGGCGCTTGGCATTCTGAACGGGTTGGAGCAATGGCGTCAGGACGATCTGGTCAAGCGGTCCCTGATTGGCCAGTGACCCTGCGGCACAAACCGGCTATTATTGGCCATCGTGTTTTGACCCTGCGCCGCGTCATCCCTATATAGGCGGCAGCGCGAGTAAAAGGCAGCAACGTGATCCGTTTCATTCTTTCCGTTTTCGGGGCGATTTTCAGCCTCGTCACCTTGGGTATTTTCATGGCCGCGCTGGTGATTGGCGCGGTGTTCTGGATGTATGGCCGCGACCTGCCCAGCCATGAGTCGCTGGCCCAATACAAACCGCCGACGATCAGCCGGATTTACTCGGGCGAAGGCCAGCTGATCGACGAATTCGCGCAGGAACGCCGCCTGTTCACACCGTCCGAAGAGATTCCCGATCTGGTGAAACAGGCCTTTATCTCGGCCGAAGACAAGAATTTCTACAGCCATCAGGGCTATGACCCGCGTGGGATTGTCGCTGCTGCGATTGAGGCGGTGAAGTCCAAAGGTGAAACACTGAGGGGCGCTTCGACGATCTCACAACAGGTGATGAAGAATTTTCTACTTTCAGGTGACAAATCTGCGGAGCGGAAAATCAAAGAACTAATCCTATCCACTCGGGCCGAACGTGTGCTTTCCAAGGACCAGATTCTGGAACTTTACCTTAACGAGATTTTCCTTGGACAAAATTCATACGGCGTGACCGCTGCTGCGCAGACCTATTTCAACAAAACTTTGTCCGAACTTGCGCCACACGAAGCAGCATTTTTGGCGGCACTCCCAAAGAAACCTACGCATACACACCCAGTTCGCAATAAAGATTATGCGACGGATCGCAGAAACTACGTGCTGCGGGAAATGCAGCAGAACGGCTATATCGATCAGGCCACCTATGAGGCCGAGGTCGAATTGCCCCTGCGCTCAGTCCAGAACGGTGATTTCGAAAGTTTCCGCACCGCGCTGCCGCCACGTGACTACTTTACCGATGAAATCCGCCGCCAGCTGAGCGAGGATTTCGGTGAGGGTGAGTTCTTTACCGGCGGCTTCACCGTCCGCGCCTCGGTTGATGAGGAAATGCAGGTTGAGGCCGCCAAGGCGCTGCGTACGGCCTTGCAGAAATACGACCGGTCGCGCGGTAAATGGCGCGGCACGGGCGAGGTGATCCCCGAGGAAAAACTGGCCGACGAATCTCAGTGGCGCGACGCGCTGTCGATCATGGAGATTCCGCGCGATGTGGTGCTGCCGACGCAGTGGTACCCGGCGGTGGTTCTGAACGTGGCCGACCAGTCGCTGACCGTGGGGGTCGAGAATGGCCCGGCGGATGGTGTCATCCCGCGCTCGGACATCCAGTGGATGCAGGGCGATTTCGCGGCCAATTTCAAACGTGGCGACGTCATTCTGGTGATGGCCGGGGATGAGGGCCAATGGTCCGCCCGTCAGGTGCCCGAAGTGCAGGGCGGCTTTGTCGCGATGGACGTGAACTCGGGCCGTGTTCTGGCAATGCAGGGCGGGTTCTCGTATCAGGACTCGGTTTTCAACCGCGCCACGCAGGCGCAGCGCCAGCCGGGGTCGAGCTTTAAACCCTTCGTTTATGCCGCAGCTTTGGACAGCGGTTATAGCCCCGCGACCATCGTGGTGGACGCGCCGATCGAGGTGAACACGCCGCAGGGTCTGTGGCGGCCGAAGAACTCGTCGAACAAATTCTACGGCCCGACGCCGCTGCGTACCGGGATCGAGCAATCGCGGAATCTGATGACCATCCGTCTGGCCCAAGAGGTCACGATGCCGGTTGTGGCGGGCTATGCTGAACGCTTTGGTGTCTACGACCGGATGGGCGCGTTCCTTGCGAACTCGCTGGGGTCCGAGGAGACGACGCTGTATAAGATGGTCGCCGCCTACGCGATGTTCGCCAATGGTGGCGAACGGGTCGAACCAACTCTGGTTGACCGTATTCAGGACCGGTTCGGCAAGACGATCTATCGTCACGACGACCGCCAGTGTCTGGACTGTAACTCGGCTTGGTTGGAGCCGGATGAGTCACCAACCATCGAGACCAACCGAAGCCAGGTCATGGATGCAATCACGGCCTATCAGCTGACCTCGATGATGAAGGGCGTGGTGGACCGCGGCACGGCTTCAGCACATGTCAATCTGCCGGTTCCGACCGCAGGCAAGACCGGCACGACCAACGAATCCAAGGACGCCTGGTTCATCGGCTTTACTTCGAACATCGTGGCGGGTTGCTATATCGGCTATGACCGTCCGCGCCCGATGGGGCGGGGGGCCTATGGCGGCACAATGTGCGGTCCGGTATTCCAAAGCTTTATGGAAACAGCTGTCGAGAAATACGGTGGCGGTCCGTTTGAAGTGCCCGAGGGTGGCCATTTCATCAAGATCGACCGCTTCAGCGGCGCGCGCTTGCCTGCGGATGCGACCGGTGACTATGTCGTTGCCGAGTATTTCCGCGATGGTGTCGATGGCTTTATCGACCGTGTCTATGACGGTGGCTTTGCCATGGGATCAGACCTGCCGCTGTTCGAGGAAGCCAGCTCGGGCCGTCAGGTCACCACATCGACGGGCAACACCGTCACGGTTGGCCCCAATGCAAGTCAGGGCGATCTGTCAACCGGCGGCCTTTACTGACAACAGAAACGTTTCGGGTCACCGCTGTCTTGTGGTGGCCTGAACCTCTTGCTATCACGCACACCTGATTGAGAAAGTTGGGACAAGACCATGCGCGCCGAAACCCAGAATACCGTGGCGGAAATCGAAAAGTCGCTGGAGCTGCTGGCGCAGCGTATGGACTATGAAACCGCGCCTCATCGCCTTGAGGAATTCAACGCCCGCGTCGAGGATCCCAACCTGTGGGACAACCCCGAGAACGCGCAGAAACTGATGCGAGAGCGTCAGATGTTGGTCGATGCTATCGAGACCTATGAATCCATCAAGACCGATCTGAACGACAATATCGAGCTGATCGAACTGGGTGAGATGGAAGAGGACGAAGAGGTCGTCACTGATGCAGAAGACGCCATCAAAAAGCTGAAAGCCAAAGCCGCCAAGAAAGAGCTTGAGGCGCTGCTGGATGGCGAGGCGGACGGTAATGACACCTTCCTCGAGATCAACTCGGGCGCTGGTGGGACGGAAAGCTGCGACTGGGCTTCGATGCTGGCGCGGATGTATGTGCGTTGGGCTGAGAAAAAGGGCTATACGGTCGAGCTGCAGTCTGAGACCGCAGGGGAAGAGGCGGGGATCAAATCCGCCGCCTACAAGATTTCTGGTCATAACGCCTATGGCTGGCTGAAATCCGAAAGCGGCGTGCACCGGCTGGTGCGAATCTCGCCCTATGACTCGGCGGCCAAGCGGCATACCTCATTCAGCTCGGTCTGGGTCTATCCGGTCGTCGACGACAATATCGAGATCGAAGTGAATCCCTCGGAAATCCGCATTGATACCTACCGGTCTTCGGGTGCGGGCGGACAGCACGTGAACACCACAGACTCGGCTGTGCGGATCACGCATATCCCGACCGGAATCGTGGTGACCTCGTCCGAGAAGTCGCAGCACCAGAACCGCGACATTGCGATGAAAGCCCTGAAGTCCCGCCTGTACCAGCAGGAGCTGGACCGCCGGAACGCGGATATCAACGCGGCGCATGAAGCCAAGGGCGATGCGGGCTGGGGCAACCAGATCCGGTCTTACGTGTTGCAGCCCTATCAGATGGTCAAGGATTTGCGCACCAACCATGAAACCTCGGACACCAAAGGGGTGCTGGATGGTGATCTGGACGGGTTCATGGCGGCAACGCTGGCGTTGAACGTGGCGGGCAAAAGCCGGTCCGAGGCGCAGGGCGAAGGTTAACCGCAAACCTACGGGAAACTCGTGATGAATATGATCAAAGGCCACTGGCAACTGATCGTGATTGTCACGCTGGTGTTTGCGCTCTGGCATACTCCGGTCGTGCTTCCGCTGAAAATTCTTGTCGTTTTTCTGCACGAGCTTTCACACGCGATCGTGGTTGTTGTAACCGGCGGGTCGGTGGAAAGCTTCTCTATCTCTCCGCGACAGGGCGGGCTTGTGACCGCCCGAGGAGGCAATCGCTTTCTAAGCCTGTCGGCGGGCTACCTCGGATCATTGGCGCTTGGCATGGGGCTCTTGTTCCTTGCCCTGCGCACGCATTGGGACCGGGCCGTGCTGGGCGGCTTTGGCGCGGTCATGCTGTTGGTGACCCTACTTTACGTCCGCGAACCATTTGCGATGGTATTCTGTGGTGCTGTCGGTGCCGGGATGCTTGCCATGGCGTGGTATCTGAGCCGGCCGATTTGCGATCTGTTTCTGCGGATCATTGGGCTGACCAGCATGATCTATGTTCCCTATGATATTTTCGACGACACGATCCGCCGCGCGGGCATACGTTCGGATGCGTATATGTTGGCCAAGGAATTTGGCGGCACCACCATGCTGTGGGGCGGTGTTTGGCTTATCCTCAGCTTCTTGTCGATCTTTCTGTGCCTGAAGTATTTTCTTGGGCGTGACAGCAACCTGAGATTTGGTCAATCATCCAGTTGATCGCCGGTGAACATTGTCAAAAGATGTATTCAATCTGTGGGTTTAAATAGAGAATTGCCCCGGCTAGGCTGACCCCCAAGGAGGGACGAGCCAGGGATGGATTTGAGCCAGACGACTGCTATCGACTTGTTGAACGCGATCGCTGTGGGGCGGTTGTCGGCGGTTGAGGTGATGCAAGCGACATTGGACCGGATTGCCACTGTCAACGGGTCGGCAAATGCCATCGTTGCCTTGCGTGACCCGGATGATTTGCTGGCCGAGGCACGGGCATTGGATGCCGGGCCGAGCCGGGGGCCGCTGCACGGGTTGCCGATTGCGGTCAAGGATCTGGTCAATGTTGCCGGGATCGTGTCCTCTCAGGGCTCGCCGATTTTTAAGGATCATGTACCGCAGAGGGACGATCTGATTGCCGCGCGGATGCGGGCGGCGGGGGCGGTCCTGATCGGCAAGACCAATGTGCCGGAATTCGGGTTGGGTTCTCATACCTTCAACCCGGTCTATGGTGCGACACGCAACCCCTACGACGCGACGCGGACCTGCGGCGGGTCGTCGGGCGGCGCGGCCGTGGCGCTGGCGACCGGTATGGTGGCGCTGGCGGATGGGTCCGACATGATGGGCAGCCTGCGCAACCCGGCCGCTTGGAACAATGTCTACGGGTTCCGGCCCAGCTGGGGGCGGGTGCCGTCCGAGCCTGCAGGCGACGGGTATCTGCATCAGCTCTCGACGCTTGGCCCGATGGCGCGCACCCCCGAGGATCTGGGGCTGTTGCTGGATGTGATCTCGGGACCGGATCCGCGGCAGCCCTATGGGGACGCCAGCCCGTCAGCGTCGCCGGTTCAGGCCTGCGATATGCGGGGCCTGCGGATTGGTTGGCTGGATGACTGGGGCACGGCCTATCCGTTTCAGCACGGAATTCGCGAATTATGTCGCAGCGCGCTGGACGTGTTTTCGCAACTCGGGGCCAAGATCACCCCCGTTGCTCCCCCCTTTGCAGCTGAGCGGATTTGGAACAGTTGGGCCACGCTGCGCGCGTGGGGCGTGGCCGCCAGTCTTGCACCGTTGACCGAACGGCGGGCGGCGTTGAAGGATACCGCACAGTGGGAATTGGATCGGGGACAGGCCCTGACTGCGATGCAGGTGCATGAGGCCAGCGTAACGCGATCAGAATGGTTCCGGTGCGCGGCTGAACTGTTTCAGGACTATGACGCACTGATATTGCCCTCGGCACAGGTTTGGCCGTTCCAGATTGAAACGCCGTACCCGACGGATATCGCCGGGACTGAGATGGATACCTATCACCGATGGATGGAGGTCATGGTGCCGGTCAGCCTGATCGGCCTGCCATGCCTGTCAGTGCCTGTCGGGTTCGGGACCGAGGGGCTGCCGATGGGGATGCAGGTCTTTGGCCCGCGGGGATCGGACGCCCGTATCTTGTCAATCGGTGCGGCCTATCACGCCGCGACCAGATGGCCACAAAAACGACCGGCCTGATTTCAGGGCCGGCAAGGGAGGAGAGACATAATGGACAAACCTTTCGGCGTTCCCGACATGGGGCCGGTGAACACAGAGATGCTGCGCGAAGCGCTGCACAGGGCCTGGGTCGATTTCCGGCGTGCGCCGGTCTTTGGTTTGATGTTCGCCGCTTTCTATGTGCTGGCCGGATGGGCGATCGCCTGGGTAACGGTGCGAACCGGAACCTCGTATTGGCTGGTGCTGGCGGCAATCGGGTTCCCCCTGCTGGGGCCGTTCGCTGCGGTCGGGATGTATGAGGTGTCACACCGGTTGGAGCAGGGCGAGCCTCTGGATTTCAGCGCGATCTTTGGCGTTGTCATACAGCAGGGTCGGCGTCAGTTGCCCTCGATCTGCGCGATCATTGTGGTGATGTTCCTGTTCTGGTTCTTTCTGGGGCACATGATCTTTGCCCTGTTTATGGGCCTGTCGACGATGACCAATGTCTCGACGTCGCTGGAAGTGTATTTCACGGCAAACGGGCTGACGATGCTGGCCGTGGGAACTGCCGTGGGCGCGGCGTTTGCGACAATCCTGTATATGATCACCGTGCTTTCAATCCCGATGTTGCTGGACCGCGAGCTGGATTTCGTGACCGCCATGATCGCCAGCTTCAGCTATGTGCGGGATCATTTGGGAGTGATGCTGGTCTGGGGTGCGTGCATTGCCGCCCTGACCTTTGTGGCGATGATCCCTTGGTTTCTGGGCTTGCTGATCGTGTTGCCTCTGTTGGGGCACGCAAGCTGGCATCTCTATCGGTTGATCACGCAGGCATCGGCACAAGGGGCGGGATAGCTCAGCCGACAGCTTGCCGTGCCGGCTGTTCCGAGCGGCGCGCGGTGCGCGCCGCCGCCAGTATCGCCGAGGGGTTTTCGCCGAGATGGCGCAGCAGGATCCGACGCATAGTTGTTGCGCTGGCATTGGTTTTTGACAGGCAGATTGCAACCCCGCGCCAGCGGTCCGCGTTTTCGTCCGATCCGCGCGTTACCAGATAAATCCGGCTGTTCTGCGATTCCCGGCTGGACATCAGAATATAGATCTGCCGACCGGCGCAGGCGGCGATCCCCTGAACCTCGCGGTCGTTCGGGGCCGCTTCCGGCATTCCGGGGCGGGGCTCATACCCGCGCACCAGCGTGCATTGCGGAAGGCGGCGCGCGTGAAACAACCTGTGCCGCGAAGGCTGCGTTTCATCCAACTCGGTTTCGGTGGCATAGTAAAACCCGGCCGGAAACAGGTTCTCGGTCAGAGTTGCGGGACCCGAGCCCAGAAAATCGGTCAGGGCCGAGGCCGCAGGATGCGACGGTGCGCGGTCGATCTCATCCAGGGGTCGCAGCAGAATACGGGCATCGACTTCGAAAAAACGGCAGATACGATCCAACACATCCGGGCGGGGAAAGCTCTCGCCGCCGAGGTAACGGTTGAATTGCGTGCGGTTGATGCCCAGTTGCCGGCACAGTTCGGATACTGACGTGTATTGCCGCGCAAGAAGCCTGAGATTGGCACCGAACATTCGGCGCAGTTCGTCCGGGTTACGGATGTAATCGGTCATAGGCGTCTTCGGTTCCCGCGACTTGTTTCGATATACGCAACATGATCGACCAAGAGGTCGACTCAACGTAGAAATCGTACAGATGACACGAACGGGCGCATCCCAACACCGCGTCTTAATCCGAGGCTAACGTTCAATGCCACAAACGCAATAGGCTTTATCCTGTTTTGCGTGATCTTTTTGGGCTGTATTGCACTGGGGACGGTGAAGACGGCCAAATTCGGCGGACAAACCGGGGTTCCCCCACCCGCGCCAGACACGCCGACGGGGTGGGGGCAGTACTTACTCGCCGCGCAGCAGGGCCGCGACGCCGGTGCGGGCCACTTCGACCAGGCCCAGCGGGCGCATCAGATCGGCAAAAGCGTCGATCTTGTCCGGTGCGCCGGTGATTTCAAAGATGAAAGAGTTCAGCGTGCTGTCGACCACATTGGCGCGGAAGATATCAGCCAGGCGCAGCGCCTCGACCCGTTTATCGCCCGCGCCGACAACCTTGATGATGGCCAGCTCGCGTTCAACGGCGGGGCCTTCGACGGTCAGGTCGTGGACCTCGTGCACCGGGACAATTCGGCCCAGCTGAGCCTTGATCTGTTCGATCACCTGCGGGGTGCCGGTGGTGACGATGGTTATGCGGCTGAGGTGGCCAGTATGGTCCACCTCGGCCACGGTCAGGCTTTCGATGTTATAGCCACGGCCCGAGAACAACCCGATCACACGGGCCAGTACACCGGGTTCGTTTTCGACCAGAACCGCGATTGTGTGACGTTCCTGTACGTCCGAAAAGGTGGGCCGTAGGTTATAGGCCGAATGGCGGCTGGCGCCTTTTTTGATATGTAGGGCAGACATTTACGTCCCTTTCATCATCCTCGTGATGTCGGGCGCGTGGGGCGCCCAACGGTATTTCGTCAAACCAGAACCGATCCTTTGGAATCGATTACGCCCTGCGTTTCCGCCTCACCCAGCAGCATTTCGTTATGTGCCTTGCCCGATGGGATCATGGGGAAGCAGTTTTCATGCTTTTCAACGAGGCAGTCAAAGATCACCGGACCGTCATAGTTGATCATCTCCATGATCGCGTCATCCAGATCGGCAGGGTCCGAGCACAGGATACCCTTGGCGCCAAACGCCTCGGCGAGTTTGACGAAATCGGGCAGGGCTTCGGACCAGGAATGCGAGTAGCGCTCGCCATGCAGCAATTCCTGCCACTGGCGCACCATGCCCAGACGTTCGTTGTTCAGGATGAACTGCTTCACCGGCAGGCGATACTGAACCGCAGTACCCATTTCCTGCATGTTCATCAGCCACGAGGCCTCACCGGCCACGTTGATCACCAGTGCATCGGGATGGGCCATCTGCACGCCAACAGAGGCCGGGAAGCCATAGCCCATCGTACCCAGCCCGCCCGAGGTCATCCAGCGGTTGGGGTCTTCGAACCCGAGGTATTGTGCCGCCCACATCTGGTGCTGGCCAACCTCGGTGGTGATGTAGCGATCATGCTTTTTCGTCAGCTCTTCAAGACGTTGCAGCGCGTATTGCGGTTTGATGGTCTTCTCGCTGTTGGTGTAGGCCAGACAGTTGACCTTGCGCCAGTCGCTGATCTGCGCCTGCCACTTGGCGACCGCCGCCGCATCGGTCTTGCGCCCGCGCGCCTTCCAGACCTTGAGGATATCCTCAAGCACATGACCCACGTCGCCGACAATCGGAATGTCAACACGGATCACCTTGTTGATCGACGAGGGATCGATGTCGATATGCGCCTTTTTCGAATTCGGCGAGAATGCATCGATCCGCCCGGTGATCCGGTCGTCGAACCGTGCGCCGACATTGATCATCAGGTCGCAGTCATGCATCGCCAGATTGGCTTCGTACAGCCCGTGCATCCCCAACATGCCCAGCCAGTTTTCACCGGATGCCGGGTAGGCACCCAGACCCATCAGGGTCGAGGTGATCGGGAAACCGGTCGCATCCACCAGCTCGCGCAGCAGCTGGCTGGCCGCTGGGCCCGAGTTGATGACGCCGCCTCCGGTGTAGAAGACCGGCTTTTTTGCTGTCTCCATGGCCGCGACCAATTCGGTGATCTCTTCCAGATCGCCTTTCAGAACCGGCTGATAGTGCGAGGTCGAGGGTTTGGGGGACGTGTATTCGCCCGAGGCGAATTGAACGTCCTTGGGAATGTCGATCAGCACAGGACCGGGGCGGCCCGAGATGGCTACATGAAACGCCTCGTGAATGGTCTCGGCCAGCGAATCCGTGTCTTTTACCAGCCAGTTATGCTTGGTGCAGGGGCGGGTGATGCCCACGGTGTCGGCTTCTTGAAATGCATCCGAGCCAATCATGAAGGTCGGAACCTGTCCGGTCAGAACCACGATCGGGATCGAATCCAGCAACGCATCCGTCAGGCCGGTCACCGCATTGGTGGCGCCGGGGCCCGAGGTCACCAGCGCAACGCCGGGTTTACCCGTCGAGCGGGCATAACCTTCGGCGGCGTGGATCGCGCCCTGTTCATGCCGCACCAGAATGTGACGGATGTCGTTTTGCAGAAAGATCTCATCATAGATGGGTAGCACGGCGCCACCGGGGTATCCGAATACCGTGTCCACGCCCTGATCCTTGAGGGCCTGAACCACCATCTTTGCGCCGGTCATCTCACGTGTCATCTGCTTTGCTCCGTTCGCGACATGTGTCTTGCGTATTGCCAAAAAAAAGCCCCCGAGATTTTCGGAGGCGCATGGGTTCGAATATGGTTTACCGTTACCGGCCCATGCGCGTGGTTCCTACGATTACGACTAGCGTTTTCATCGCCAGAGGCTCCTTTTTTGCGTGCAGGGACATTATGAGCGGTGCGACGGGGCGTCAACAGGCAATCGTACCAATTTTGTAACCCGAATGGCGGATTTTGCGACATTTTATTGCGCAGATTGCCGCAGGTGGGGAATTTCCGCCAATTTGACGTGACCGGAGGGGAGAGAATCTGAATTTGAACTGGTCAGTTTGCGTCAGGGCGGTGTCTTAAACTGACATGAGACCTTCCTTTGCCTGCGGCACCCTGATCCCAACGGTTGCGGTCACGGAGGCGGTTCATGTTGGCGGATTTGGTTGATCTTGGTCGGTATCCCATCGATTGTCCGGGCTCGCGCGCATACGACCAGATGATTGCGGATTTGCGGCGGGAACTGGACGAGGACGGGTGCGCGGTTTTGCCGGGATTTGCCCATGAGGCGGGGCTTGAGGTGCTGGTCAACGAGGCCGACGCTGTCGCACCCCGGGCGCACCGGTCTTTCAATCGCACCAACCCCTATTTCACCAAGGATGACCCGAGCTTTGGGATCGGCCACCCGATCCGCCGTTTTTACGACCGCTCGAACGCTTTTGTTCCGGCGGACAGCTTTCCGCCAACCGGCCCGTTGCGTCGTATCTATGAGTTCGAAGGCTTCATGCCGTTCATCCGCGACGCCCTGAACGAAAGCGAAGACCGGTTCTTTCGCTATGACGATCCGCTGGCCGATGTGATCATCAACGTGGTGGAAAAGGGGCAGGGCTTTCCCTGGCATTTCGACACCAACAACTACACGGTGACGCTGGCCATCCAGAACGGTGAGACCGGTGGCACCTTTGAATATGTCCCGAACCTGAGAACCGCCGAGGATGAGAACTTCAAGGAAGTGGCGTCCGTTCTGGATGGGAACATGTCGCGGGTGCGGGAACTGGAGTTGCAACCGGGTGACCTGCAGATATTCAAAGGGCGCTACGCGCTGCACAGGGTGGCCCCGGTAGAGGGTACGCGCAGCCGTTACGTCGGGATTTTCTCGTTTGTCGAGGCCGAGGGGATGTGCGGCAGTGTCGAACGCACACAGCAACTTTATGGGCGGGTGCTGCCGCGTCATCACGAACGGGAAGGGCTGAGAAAGGACCAGTTGCTGGACTGAGGTGTGTTAGGCTGTGGCTGTGTTATTCAGCGGCCGGAGGGACTGGTGCCTCAGACTTTGCAGCTTACGCCTTTTGTTTTGTGCTCTTCCCTGCAGAAGCAGATAGATTTCTATTGTGACCGGTTGGGGTTCTCCTGCGGGTTCCGGCAGGACAATTATGCTTTTCTGTCTTTGGGCTCCGTGGCCATCCGGTTATTGGAATGCCCACCCCGCAAGGACGGTCTGCCGCTGGGGGATGATCAGTCGTTTTACATCGATGTGGACGGGATCGACGCGTTGTTTGAGAGCCTGCATCCGGGTTTGGCGGACCTGCCCGAGGGGCGTGTACGTCCGCCCTTCGATCAGCCCTACCAGCAGCGCGAGTTCCATGTCATCGACGAGGACGGCACGTTGGTGTTTTTCGGTCAGGACATCCGTCCGAGAGGGTAGGCCCTCCCGCCCGTTGTCGATGCGCCTGCGGCGCATCTCCGCCGGTTGGGCCGGGCAGCGCGTGCCGCGCTGCGGGTGCGCTTAGAAACCGGGGCTGGTGCCTTGCAGCACCCCATGTTCAAGAGCGTAGCGGGTCAGGCCGGCGGTGGATGATATCCCCAGCTTGCGTTTGATGTTCTTGCGGTGGGTTTCCACCGTGCGCACCGAGATTTCCAGTGCCAGCGCGACCTCTTTGTTCGATTTGCCCTGTGCCAGTTCCAGCAGGATGGTTTGTTCGCGGCCCGTCAAAGCTTCGCGTGCGCTGTCTTTCTTGGGTTCCAGCGATCCGCTTGCCCCGGTGCACAGGTATTGCTCGCCGCGCATCACCACGTCGATGGCCTGCTTGATCTCATCCGTGGGGACGTCCTTCAGCACATATCCTTTGGCGCCATGGCTGAGTGCGGTCGAGATGTATTCCGGGCTGTCATGCATCGACAGGATCAGAATACGGGTGTCGGGCAGGCGCTCGAGGATCATTTCGGTTGCGCTGAGGCCACCCAGACCGGGCATGTTCAGATCCATGAGGATGACATCGGGGCACAGATCGGCGACCCGATCTACAGCCTCCTGACCGGTGCCGAGCGTGCCAACCACAGCGATGTCGGGATAGCTTTCCAGGATCGACTGAATCCCTTCGGCCACCATCGGGTGATCGTCTACAATGAGAACTCGGACTGTCATGTACCGGCCTTTCGGTTCGGAGATGAATCCTCCCGCGGCGGGAGCAGGTGGCTGAGCGGCAGGCTGGCCTCGATCACGGTGCCGCCACGCGGGCCGCGTGATGACAGAATGCGTAGGGAACCGTCAAGCTGTTCGATGCGTTCCTGCATGTTGCGCAGGCCGATCCCGGCGCTGGTCTGGTCCTGTCCGTTGGGCAGGCCCCGACCGTTATCGGTGATGCGCATCGTGGCGCCCTTTTTGTGACCGCGCAGGTCGATGTTAACACGGGTTGCGCCAGAGTGGCGTTCGATATTCGTCAGGGCCTCTTGCGCAATGCGATAGAGGGCGATCTTGCTGTCCTGATCCAGCCGGTTTCGGAACACCACCGTTGTGAACTCGGTCTCGATCCCGGTGCGTTCGCGGAAATCGTCGGTCAGCGTTTTCAGGGCAGGGCCGAGGCCCAGATCGTCCAGGACACCGGGGCGCAGGTCGCGGCTGATGCGGCGGACCTCGGTGATGGCGGTGCCGAGATGGTCGATGCCTTTATCCAAGGGAGCACGGGCACCATCGTCATCGCCGCGATCCAGCCGTCGTCGTGTATTGTCCAACGCGTAGCGCACACCGACGAGGATCTGGCTGATCCCGTCATGCAGTTCGCGCGCCACGCGGCCACGCTCTTCTTCCTGCGCATCGAATACGCGCTGGGTCAGTTCCTTGAGCTTGGCATCCGCCAGCCGCCGCTCGCGGACATTCAGCAACATGCCCGAGGCAAAAACGATCAGCACCGCGGCCAGAACGATGCCGCCGATATACATGAAGGTGCGCTGCACGCGGGCTTCGACCTCGGCGCGGGCGTTGGCGACAGTGGCGACGATATCGTCGATGAACACGCCGGTGCCAACGGCCCATCGCCAGTCCTGCAAACCAACGACATAGGCGATCATCTGCGCCTCTTCCCCGGTCGAGGGTTTCTGCCACATGAAACTGTGCCATCCGGCGCCTTGCCGGGCTAGGCTGATGAGTTCGTCCACAATCGGGGTGCCGTCGCTGTCCGTCAGGCCTTCCCAGTTGCGATTGATGAATTCGGTCTGGCGGGGGCTGACCAGATTGGTGCCGTCATAGTCATAGACAAAAAAGAACCCGTCTTTTCCGTAGATCATCGCCGACAGGATTTGCGTCACGAGGTTTTTTGCAACCGCGTCATCCGGGGAAGCGCGCCCGTAGATATAGGCAAACCCGTTTCGGGCCTGCGTGACATAGTTCTTCAGCTCTTCTTTCTTGGCCTCGATCAGGCGACGTTCCAACGCCTGTATCTCGCGCTCAGCCGTGGCGCGGGATTCATGGGTCACCAGCACCGCGATTGCTGCCACCGCCACAACCAGCGGAATGGCAGCAACCAACGACAGTTTCTGGCCGTAGGTCAGCGAAATCAGGTTCCGGTATCCCCTCATGGTCGAATCGATACGCAAGACTGCGGAAAATTGCAAAATCTTTGGGCAATCAGATGCAGATGCGGCCTGAGAGGTCGGGGGTCAAAGGGATTTTTCACGGAATTGACCTGTCTCGCTTTCAAAAACCCAACCCTCTACGTAGTTGTTGGTATTCACATTCAATATCCGCTGTTTAAGCTGACGCACACTGATAACGACTGCACCCGGACTCTGTCCGGGTTTTGAATATGTAGGGGAGGAACACTCATATGGATCGTCGTTCATTTCTAAAAACATCTGCTCTGGGCGGCTCGGCAGCTGCTGCCACCACGCTGGCAGCTCCGGCTTATGCGCAGGGCAAGCGCACACTGACCATGGTGACAACTTGGGGGCGGGGGCAAGCTGGCGTTTTCGATGCCGCACAACGTGTAGCGGATTCGGTAGCTGCGATGTCGGATGGCTCGCTGAGCGTGGACATCAAGGCAGGTGGTGAACTGGTCGGCCCGTTTGAAGTGTTTGACGCCGTTAGCGCGGGGCAGGCTGATATGTATCACTCAGCGGACTACTATTATGTTGGGCAGCATCCCGGCTATGCCTTCTTCACCGGTGTTCCGTTTGGTATGACCACTCAAGAATTCAATACATGGTATTACCAGCAAGGTGGACATGAGCTTCACGATGAACTTGGCGAAATTTTCGGATTGAAGTCTTTTGTTGCCGGCAATACTGGCGCACAGGCAGGCGGTTGGTTCTCAAAGGATATAAACGGTCCTGAGGATTTTAATGGCCTCAAGTTCCGTATGCCGGGACTAGGCGGCGAAGTTCTAGGTCGCTTGGGCGCGTCTGTGCAAAACATCCCGGGTTCGGAAGTGTACCAAGCTTTGTCCTCGGGTGCGATTGACGGGACGGAATGGATTGGTCCCTGGGCTGACGAAAAGCAAGGGTTTTTCGAGATCACGAAGAAGTATTATACCGGTGGTTTCCACGAACCTGGTGTTGGGCTGTCTTGCGCTGTAAACCGCGAAGTCTTCGATGGTCTCTCGGCTGCTCATCAGGCCATCATCAGTTGTGCAACGGCTGAAACCAATCAATGGAACTATGCGCAATTCTTGTCAAATAACGGTCCGGCGCTTGGCCGCTTGCGGTCCGCGGGAGTCGAGATCCTTGAGTTCCCTGATAGTGTTTGGGATGCCTTCGGGGCGGAAACGGTTGCTGTTATGGAAGAATATCGCAGTGATGAACTATTCGCCAAGATTCACGACAGTGTGAGGGATGCGATTAAAAACACCTCGGGGTGGCTGTCGATTTCCGAGGGTGCCTATACCACACAGCGCGACCGAGTTCTTGGCTAAGCATCAGCCTTAAGATCAAACGGTTTCCCCGCGTTGCGCGGGGAAACCTTTCCCGTTGCACATGCGCGGTTCGGACAAATCCGCGATAAACAGCAGTGCAACCGATACGACCTGGGGACAACATGCAGGACGATAACGGTATCTCGTTCTTCGGCGCCCTGTGGAACGGACTGGTGTGGTTCGTTCAGAACATTGCCGAAGCCTTCTATAATTTCGGATACGCCATCACGCATCCGCAGCTCTGGCTGAACTGGTCGGACAAAGAAGCGATCATGCGCTTTGTCTACTATGGCGGATCGGTCGAGTTCTTCTTTGTGGTGTTCACCCTGTTTCTGGTGCTGACGGCCATCGGCCTGTATTACCGCAGCTTCATGTGGGGGATGGTGCGGGTTCTTGAAGGGTTCGCCAACACGACCGGGCGCTTCTTTGCCTGGGCGGGACTGCTGATGGTGATCCAACAGATCGTTATCGTGTTCATGCAGCGGGTGTTCGCCCGGCCGGATATGTCATTTGGTCTGGGTATCCCGTTCAGTCAGGACATCAGCTGGTACGCGGAAGAGCTGAAGCTATATAACGCCATGGTCGTCTGCCTGTGCTGCACCTATACCTTCGTTCAGGGCGGTCATGTGCGGGTTGATCTGGTCTATGCCGGGATCAGCCACCGGGCCAAGCGCGTGGTCGATATGCTGGGATCGTTGTTGTTCATGATGCCCATCGCCGTGCTGACCTGGATGTATGGCTGGTACTTCATGTGGCGGCATCTGATCGTGCCGAAACCCTCGGCCAGTGACGCGCTGGATCGATTGATCGCGAAGTCCCGCGCGCTGCGTTGGAACGTGGAAACCATCGGGTTCAGCCCGAACGGGTTCAACGCCTATTTCCTGTTCAAAATCCTGCTGGTCTGCTTTGCAGCCATGGTGTTCCTGCACGCGATTGCCTTCCTGTACCGGTCGTATCTGGAATACGTGGAAGGACCCGACAGCGTTGGAAAATACCTCGACAAGGACAGCCTTGGCGAGGGCGAAGAAGCCTACGAAGGCGCACATTAAGGACGGAGACCAAGACAATGCTATTCGGACTTGATGGCGTCGAGATAGGCCTCATTATCGTATTTCTATGCCTTTTCGGGGGCATCCTTTCCGGTTTTCCGGTGGCGTTTGCCATTGGCGGCGCGGGTATCATTTCCTTCGGGATCATCGCGGCGCTGGACAGTGCCGGTCTGCTGATCCATCAGGCGATTGACACCGGATCACAAGCCTATCGGGATCTGGTCAATTCCGGGGTCAAACCCGATACCGTGTCCACGTTCCGATACCCGGACTTACCCAGGATCGCCGAGCCGGTCTTTGTGCAGGGCTGGGAAACCGCGCTGGACCGCAATGTTTCGTTCATCGTGAACCGTATCAACGAGCGTGTTCTGGCCGGTCAATCCATCGAGACCCTGCTGGCCGTGCTGATGTTCGTGCTGATGGGGATCACGCTGGAACGTTCCAAAATCGCCAACGATCTGCTGACCACAATGGCGCGTGTCTTTGGCCCGCTGCCGGGTGGTCTGGCCGTGTCGATCGTGGTTGTTGGGGCGTTTCTGGCGGCCTCGACCGGGATCGTCGGCGCGACTGTGGTGACCATGGGCTTGCTGGCGCTGCCGACCATGCTGCGGAACAACTATTCGCCGGAGCTGGCGACCGGTGTAATTGCGGCCTCGGGTACGCTGGGGCAGATCATTCCGCCCTCGATCGTGATCGTTCTGCTGGGTACGCTGGCCGGAGACCTCTATTCCACTGCGCAGGAAACCCGCGCGGTTGATGCCGGATGTACCGACGCGCTGACCTATCTGGGTGAGCCTGCGGTGGTCTCGGTGGGCACGCTGTTTCAGGCGGCGCTGCTGCCGGGGATCATGCTGGCCTTGCTCTATGCGCTCTATGCCTTTGGTTATGCGCTGCTGAACCCCGAAAAGGCCCCGGCGGTCGAGATTTCGGGCGGCAGTGGTGAGCCGATCACCCGCGCCGAAGGCCTGACCTGGCTGTTGGGTGCTCCGGTCGCGCTGATCGTCGGCGTGGTCATGCTGGGCAGTGCGGGTGTGATTGGCAGCCAGAACATCAACGTGTCCGCCTTCTCGGATATCGGCGCTGGTGCCTCGTTGCGCACCAACGTGTCCGCGGAATGTCAGGCATCGATGATCGAACTGCACGGTCAGTCCGCCTGGGATCAGGCCGTGGCCGAGCAAGAGGCCATTGACGCCGCTGGTGGAGCGGCCGCATCCACCCGCCTGAACGAGGAAGAACTGGCCGCAGCGCAGGAAGCCAAGATTGCGGCGGCTGCTCCGATTGGCAATGGCGTCGCCGTGGTTGTGGTGCTGCTGGGTCTGACCTTGCTGATGGGGCGCGGTATCGCACCGTCGAAATCGCCGCAGCCGCTGATCCTCGGGACCATTGGCCTTTTGCTGATGCTGCTGGTTGATTTGGTGCTGATCGCGCCTACGACCTCATCCGGGGCCACGTTCCTGTTGCTGGCGCTGCCGTTTGCACTGGCGATCTACGGGGCCAAAGAGGCGGCGATCCGATGTTCAACCAATGACCTGATCCGGGTGGTCTTTCCGCCGCTGGTTCTGATCATCGCGGTGCTCGGCTCGATCCTCGGCGGCGTCACCAACCCGACACCGGCGGCTGCGCTGGGGGCGGGCGGAGCGATCATGCTGGCGGCCTATCGCAAGCTGCAGGATCAGGAGCGCTCGGGCAAGGTGATCATCTGGTCGACCTTTGCTGTCATCATCTGTCTGGTTCTGGGCGTGAACTTCGACCTGCGCGTCAATCAGGGTAGCGTCACGGTCGAGACCTGGATTGCGTTTGTTCTGGCTTATGCGGCGTATCTGTATGCGCTGTTCGGCCTGATCTACGCCTGCTGGGTCCTGTTCTCCAGCGGGGTTCTGACCCCTGTGGTGCGCGAGACGGCCAAGGTGACCTCGATGGTCTTTACCATCCTGATCGGGTCGCAGCTGTTGAACCTGGTGGTGATCTCGTTCGGCGGTGAGCACTATATCCAGCAATTCCTCAAGAGTTTTGACAACGAGTTCACGGTCTTCCTGATCGTGATGCTGGTGCTGTTCTTCCTGGGCTTCGTGCTGGATTTCCTTGAGATCATCTACATCGTGATCCCCATCGTGGGCCCGGTGATCTATGGCGGGTCGTTCGATCCGAAATGGGTGACGATCATGGTGGCGGTGAACCTGCAGACCTCGTTCCTGACGCCACCGTTCGGCTTTGCGCTGTTCTACCTGCGGGGCGTTGCGCCGAAAGAGGTGACGACGGGCCATATCTATCGCGGCATCGTGCCCTTTGTGATCATTCAGGTGGTGGGGATTGCGATCCTGTGGTTCTTCCCGTCGATTGTGACCATTGTGCCGGATCTGATCCCGAAATGATCTGTTGCATGACCAAATGGAAAAGGGGGCCGTATGGCCCCCTTTGCTTTGCTGCCTTGGGGAAGGGGCCAGCCCCTTCTTGGCCTGCGGCCAATTCAACCCCGAGATATTTTTGGCCAGATGAAGAGCGGATCAGGTGAACTGGATCAGGTCCCAGCGATTGCCGAACGGGTCGCGCCAGACAGCGACCGTGCCGTAGGGTTCGTGTCGCGGGTCTTCTTCGAAATGGACCCCTCTGGCGCGCATTTCGCGGTGGTCGCGGTCGAAGTCATCGGTTTGCAGGAAGAAGCCGACGCGACCTCCGGTCTGGTTGCCGACGGCGGCGATCTGGTTCGGGCCGTCAGCCCGGGCCAGCAACAGTGAGGCACCGGCTGAACCCGGAGGCGTCACCAGCACCCAACGTTTGCCGCCACCCAGATCAATGTCCTGTGTCAGGGTGAAGTTCAGTGTCCCGGTGTAGAACGCGATGGCGGCATCGTAATCCGGCACCACAAGGGTGACGGCAAAAAGGCTCTGGCGCATGGGAGTCAGCCCTTGGTCGGGTGGCGGTCGGGCAGTTGGATGCCTGCGACCTGTTCGGCGATCGGGGCCGTGGACAAGGGGTGATGACTGGCGTCCGCCAGTGCAGCCGGATTGTCGACGCGGTTCCAGTTGCCCTGAATGTAGGCCTCGAGGCCGGAAAAGCGCGCCTTGTATCCCATCTTGGGGCTGCCGGGCACCCAATAGCCGAGATAGACGTAAGGCAGTCCGGCCTCGCGCGCGATGTCGATGTGGTCGAGGATCATATAGGTACCCAGAGAGTTTTGCGGCTGCTCCGGGTCATAGAAGGAGTAGACCATGCTCAGCCCGTCATCCAGAACATCGGTCAGGCTGACGGCGATCAGGTTTCCGGTTTCGGGGTCGGCGTATTCCACCACGCGGCTGCGGATCGGGGTTTCCTCGATCATCGCAGCGAACTCGAACACGTCCATGTCAGCCATGCCGCCATCGGCGTGGCGGGTATCCAGATAGCGGCGGAACAGTTCGTATTGTTCATCCGTTGCCCAGGGCGAATTTGCCCGGCGGCGCAGGTAGGCGTTGCGCTTGGCGGCGCGTTTCTGGCTTTTGCTCAGGCGAAAGGCCGAAACGTCGATCCGGGCTGACAGGCAGGCGGCGCAATCGGTGCAGGAGGGGCGGTAGAGTACGTTCTGCGACCGGCGAAACCCTTGTTGCGACAGGGAATTGTTCAGCTGATCGGCGCCTTCGCCCTGTAGGGCGGTGAACAGCTTACGCTCCATCCTGCCCTCAAGGTAGGGGCAGGGCTGGGGGGCCGTCACATAGAATTGCGGCGCGATTGGCAGCGTGTGTCGCATGAAGGTTCCGTGTTTCCTGAGATAGGATGATAACAACGGTTCCCTGAGCCGCCAAGTGATTCAATTGGCTGATCATTATGCCCGCTGGTTGATCATGACGGTGCCCAGGAACGCATCGGTCAGGCCCTGACAGCGCGCGCTGGTCAGCATCATGATGACCGAGATGATCTGGACCACAAAGAACGCCATGCTGACAAAATACCCTGCGGTATGGGCCACGGCCTTGCCCGTATCCATCCGGGCGCCAAAGGCGTCGCGCAATTCGATACCCATGAAACGCATCCCCAGCGTTGCCGATCCGTTGGCAATTGTGACGACGCGGTAAACGAAACTGATGACGCCGTAGATCAGCGGCAGAAAGAACAGCCCCGCGCCGAGTGTCAGGAAAACCGGCACGATGCACAGCAGCGAGATTAAGGCGATGTCAAAGAGCCATGCGACAAAGCGTTTGGTTGCCACCGACTGATAGAATTCGGGTTGGCTGTCTGGATCGGGCAGGTGGGTCATTCAATGTAATCCGCGTCGTTGATAAGGGGACCCTGTCCCGAAATCCGGGACAGGGCAAGGTTGGATCAGGCGGGTTCGCCGTTTTCGGCCTCATCGCGGTTTTCGCGGGCGCGTTCGTCCATGAACTGGTCGAATTCGGCCTTGTCCTTGGCTTCGCGCAGGCGACGCAGGAAGGCCTCGAAATCTTGCTGCTCGCGCTCCAGCCGCGCCAGGGTGTCAGCCTTGTAGGCGTCAAACGCGCTGTTGCCCGAGGGTTTCATGGCGCTCATGTGGCTGTGCCAGGATTTGCGGCGGCTGCAGGATTTGCTGAACATGCGTTTGCTCCAGATCATGTAGGCCAGAAGGGCCAGGCCAACGGGCCAGAAGAAGATGAACCCAAGAACCATGGCGGCGATCCAGGCCCCTTTGCCCTTGTCATCCATCCAGGCTTCGGCTCGGGAAAGCCATCCCGGGTTTTCAGGGACGGCGTGGTCGGAAAGTGCAGTCATTTGTGGTCTCCGGGGTTGATGTAAATTGTTTTCACATTTTTAAGATGGGGAGCGTGCGGCCTGTTGCAAGGGGTCGATGTGAAAAAGATTTACATTGGGTGTGCCGACGCGTTCTTCGGTTGACCTCACTCCGGATCAGGCGCAGGTTTCGCACATGCAAAATACTGACGACACGACACCTCCGGCGCTGGACGAAATTCTCAATCTGGAAAAGCAGGTTTGGGCTGCGCTGGTTGATGGCAATGCCTCGGCCGACCGGGCGCTGCTGAGTGCGGATTTCCTGGGGGTGTACCCCACCGGTTTTGCCAATCGCGACGATCATGTCGGCCAGTTTGCCGATGCGCCGACCATGGCCCGGTATGAGTTGAGCGAGACAAAACTGCGAATTCTGACTCCGAACATCGTGTTGCTGACCTATCGCGCAGACTATCAGCGCCCCGGATCAGAGGGGTGGGAGGCGATGCTGATCTCCTCTCTTTGGGAGCGCCGACTGGGTGTCTGGGTCAACAGTTTCAGCCAGGATACACCGTTGGAGGCAAAATGACCGGCCCGCTGACCATCCACCGCGTTCCGCGTGCCTTTGATGTCGCGTTGGGTGATGAGGCGCTGAATGCAGTTTCCGGCCTCACGACCGAACAGGGGGAACTGATCGCCGGGGCGGCAGGGTCCAGCCCCTATCTGAAAGGTCTGATCGAGCGCGAACGTGATTGGTTGCCGCAGGCCTTGCAGCAGCCGGATCAGGCGCTGGCTGATGTCATGGCTGCGGCAAAAGCTCTGCCGCCGGATCAATTGAAACCGGGCCTGCGGCAGGCGAAACGGCAAATGGCGCTGCTGACCGCACTGGCCGATCTGGCTGGGGCGTGGCCGTTGGAGAAGGTCACGGCGGCGCTGACGGATTTTGGAGCGCTGGCGGCGGATGTGGCCGCCAAGGCCGAGATCGCGGCACTGATCCGGCGTGGGAAGCTGCCCGGCATGGGACCGGATGACGTCGAGACCGCCGCCGGGATGATCATTCTGGCGATGGGTAAGATGGGTGCGCATGAGCTGAACTACAGCTCGGATATCGACCTGATCGTGCTGTTCGATGAAACCCTCTTTGACCCGGATGATTTCTACGACGCACGGCAAGGCATGGTGCGGGCGACGCGCAATTTCTGCGCCACGCTCAGCGACAAGACCGCTGATGGCTATGTCTTCCGCACCGACCTGCGCCTGCGCCCCGATCCTGCCGTGACTCCGGTCTGCATGGCGGCTGAGGCGGCCGAGCGGTACTATGAAAGCCTTGGCCGCACCTGGGAACGCGCCGCTTATATCAAGGCACGCCCTTGCGCTGGCGATCTGGCCGCGGGTCAACGCTTTCTGGATACCCTGCGCCCCTTCGTCTGGCGCCGCCATTTGGACTTCGCCGCCATTCAGGACGCCCATGACATGCGCCTGCGCATTCGCGAGAACAAGGGCACTGGGGGGGCGCTGACCATTCCGGGCCATGACATGAAGCTGGGGCAGGGTGGCATCCGTGAGATCGAGTTCTTCACCCAGACCCGCCAGTTGATCGCCGGAGGCCGCGACCCCGATCTGCGTGTTCGCGGCACGGTGCCCGGTCTGGCCGCGCTGGCCGAAAAGGGGTGGGTGCCGCAGGAGGTCGCCGACAAGCTTACCGAACATTACCGCGCCCATCGTGAGGTCGAGCACCGCATCCAGATGGTCCATGACTCGCAGACCCACAAGGTGCCTCAATCGCAGGACGGGATCGACCGCGTCGCTTGTCTGATGGGCATCGACAGCACCGCGCTGACCGCCGAGTTGACCCACCGTCTGACCGAGGTGCATGAGTTGACCGAAGGGTTCTTCGCGCCCGGCTCCTCGACCCCGGCTCCGGCCAAAGAGGCTGAATTCGACCAAAGCGTTCTGGCGCGCTGGCCCACCTATCCGGCGCTGCGCTCGCAGCGGGGCGCGCGGATTTTCGAACGGCTGAAACCCGAACTGCTGTCGCGCCTGTCGAAAACAGCGAAGCCGGAGGAGGCGCTGATGGCGCTGGACGGGTTCCTGTCAGGTCTGCCCGCCGGAGTGCAGCTGTTTTCCCTGTTCGACGCCAACCCACACCTGATCGACCTGTTGGTGGACATCGTGGGGACGTCGCACGCGCTGGCGGGACATCTGTCGCGCAATGCCGCCGTGTTTGACGCCGTGATTGGCGGCAGTTTCTTCAATGACTGGCCGGGGCAGGCAATCTTGCAGGCCGAACTGTCACAGGCGTTACAGCAGGAGGCGGACTATGAAACGCAGCTGGATTACGCCCGCCGCTGGTGCAAGGAATGGCATTTTCGCATCGGGGTTCACCACCTGCGCGGGTTGATCGACGGATCGCAGGCCGGGCAGCAATATGCCGAACTGGCCAGCGCAGTGATCGCCGCGATCCTGCCCTGTGTCGTCGAACAATTCGCCAAGAAACACGGCCCCGCGCCAGGACGTGGCGCAGCGGTGTTGGGTATGGGCTCGATCGGGGCAGGGCGGATCAACTCGCAGTCCGATCTCGACATGATCGTGATCTACGACCCGCAAGATCAGGATATGTCCGACGGTCCGCGCCCTCTGGCCACGCGCACCTATTACGCCCGGTTCACGCAGGCGCTGATCACGGCGCTGTCGGCGCCGATGTCGCAAGGGCGGCTCTATGAGGTCGACATGCGCCTGCGCCCCTCGGGCAATCAGGGGCCGGTGGCGACCAGTTGGGCCAGCTTCACCAACTATCAGCGGAACGAAGCCTGGGTGTGGGAGCATCTGGCCCTGACCCGCGCCCGCGTGGTGGCCGGAGACGCAGGGCTGGCACAGGATATCGAGACCTTCCGCGTTGATTTTCTGAAACAGCCCGAAGACCGTGAAAAAGTCCTGCGCCAGGTGGCCGAGATGCGCGTCCGTCTGGCGGCGGCCAAAACTCCGGCCGGGATATGGGATGCCAAGAACGGTCCGGGCCGGATGATGGATATCGAACTGGTGGCGGAAACCGGGGCGTTGCTGTCGGGCGTTGCGCAGCGCGACGTGCAGTCCGGGCTGCAGGGGGCTGTCGCTGCCGGATTGCTGGACGTCGCTCAGGCACAGACGCTCAGGGACTGCTACGATCTATGCTGGTCGGTGCAATGCGCGGCCCGGCTGCTGTCGGGCAAGGTGATCGAGGCCGACAAGATCGGCGAGGGCGGCGCGGCCTTCCTGTGCCGCGCTACCGGGTTCGAACAGGTCGAACAGCTTCAGGCCGCCTTGCAGGACGGGTATACCACCGCCGCCGGGATCATCGGCAGCGTGATCGAGGAGGGGAAAGATGCCGCGCAGTGACGATCCGAATGATCACAAGGGCCTGATCCGAGAGGCTTATCGCATCGACGGCATCACGCTGCCCGAATGCCGCAGCATCTTTCTGGACTGGGCGCTGAGCCTGCCGGCCGAGCGCGACCAAAAGCAGGCCCTGACCGAGCTGCACGCGGTCTACGCCGCGCAAGAGGCTGATCACCCGATGACTCAGGTGCTGGCCGAAGGGCTGCAATCGGCGCAGGCACCGAAACGGCGTGGTGGCTGGCGATCCCGGCCTCGCTAGGGCTTCCCCCCCGACGTGTTCACCACTATGAGGGCGTCATGACCCAAGCCACTGACCGCCCCCGTATCCGACTGAAACCCAAAGCCAACGCGCGCGGTCTGCGCCATGGCTTCCCGTGGGTCTATGCTAATGACATCGTCACCGACCGCCGCACGCGCAAAATCCCCGCTGGTGCGTTGGCCGTGCTCGAGGATGAAAAGCGCGCGCCTATTGCTTTGGTCGCAGTGAACCCCGAGTCCAAGATCATGTGCCGTGTTCTGGATCGCGATCTGGATGCCGAACTGAACGCAGAATGGTTCGAAACCCGCCTGCGCCGCGCGTTGGACATGCGCGAGCGCCTATTCGACGCGCCGTACTACCGCCTGATCCACGCCGAAGCGGACGGTTTCCCCGGCGTGATCGTAGACCGGTTCGGGGATGCCTGCGTCATCCAGCCCAACGCCGCCTGGGCCGAGGCGCATCTGGACTCGCTGACTGATGCTCTGGTCCGCGTCGCCGGGGTTAAGACCGTGCTGAAAAACGCCTCGGGCCGCACGCGGGGCTTGGAAGGGCTGGATGACGAAAACCAAACCCTGCGAGGAGTGGCGCCCGATGCGCCCCTGCCGGTTCCGATGAATGGGGCCACCTATATGGCCGACCTGACCGGCGGACAGAAAACCGGCCTGTTCTACGACCAGCGGCCCAACCATGCCTTCGCGGCGCGGCTGGTTCAGCCGGGCGCAAAAGTGCTGGACGTATTCAGCCACGTGGGCGGCTTCGGATTGGCAATGCTGGCCGGAGGGGCGGCGCAGGCCCTGTCGGTCGACGGATCAGCCGCCGCCCTCGATCTGGCCGCACAGGGTGCGCAGGCCTCGGGTTGCGCTGATCGCTTCGAAACCCGACAGGGCGATGCTTTCGACATGCTCACACAACTGGGCGAAGAGAGTGCGCAATTCGACGTCGTCATCTGCGACCCACCCGCCTTTGCGCCCTCGAAACAGGCGCTGGACGCTGGGCTTCGCGCCTACGAACGTATCGCACGTTTGGCGGCGCCGCTGGTGAAACCCGGCGGCTATCTCGGCCTGTGCTCCTGTTCCCATGCGGCAGATCTGGGTCGGTTCCGTGATGCGTCTTCGCGGGGCATTGGCCGGGCAGGGCGGCAGGCGCAGTTGATCCATACCGGCTTTGCTGGACCCGACCACCCACAACTGCCGCAACTTGCCGAAAGTGGCTATCTCAAAGCCGTGTTCTATCGGCTGTGAAAGCCGTTCTGGATACCTGCGTCATTTACCCCACGGTGATGCGAGAGATGCTGCTGGGCGCGGCCAAGCGCGGCCATTTCCAGCCCATTTGGTCCGCCCGAATCCTCGAAGAATGGGCCCGCGCCGCCCGCAAACTGGGCCCTACGGGCGAGGCACAGGCCCGCGCTGAAATCGCCCTCGCGCAGGCGCATTGGCCCGACGCGGAACGCGCGGTCCAACCGGGTGTCGAACAGCGCCTCTGGCTGCCCGACAGCGCGGATATACACGTTCTCGCAACGGCCATTGCGGCCTCGGCGGATGTCATTGTCACTGTCAATGCCAAGGATTTCCCCAGAAATATCCTGTCGGAGGAAGGGCTTGAGCGCAGAGACCCCGACAGCCTGCTGCAGGGGTTCTGGCAACAAGATCCAGATGGCATGGCCGAAACAGCCAACCGCGTCCTGGCCGAGGCCAACCGCCTGTCCGGAGATCAGTGGACCCTTCGTGCGCTGATGAAAAAGGCACGCCTTCCGCGTCTGGGCAAAGCCCTCACCGCTTAAACCCGGATCCCTCTTCATCTGGCCAAAAATACCTCGGGGAGCCGCCATTGGTTCGAGCGCCAATGGCGGCGGGCTGGCCCCTCGCATCCGAATCTATCCGCCCGAGCCCCAACGCCGTTCAAGCGCTTCCAGCGCCGCAATCCGCTCATCGGTATTCGGATGGCTCATCAACCAAGCCGGAACCACACCGGCGCGTTGCTGGGTTAGGTCTTCCAGCTTGTGAAACAGGGATTTTTGCGGCCCGATCCCGATGCCGGCCTTGGTCAGCAAAGCGGCGGCGTATTCATCGGCCTCATACTCATCCCCGCGCGAAAGACGCGAGGCCAGAAGATGCGTCAGCATGTTGGCAATCCACGCGCCGATAAAGGGAATGAACCGGGCAAACAGCATCATCAACGCCGCGCGCAACGCGTTCTGGCCCGAGAAATCGATCATCCGCCGCCGCGCGTGACCCAAGGCCACATGCCCCAATTCATGTGCGATCACGCTGGCCATTTCGTCGGCCGAGACTTCTCCGTTACGGAACTTGCGATAAAACCCG
Organism: Ruegeria sp. AM9; assembly: GCF_056540565.1. NCBI lineage: Bacteria > Pseudomonadati > Pseudomonadota > Alphaproteobacteria > Rhodobacterales > Roseobacteraceae > Ruegeria > Ruegeria sp. AM9. The sequence goes on along the minus strand of NZ_JBQFWY010000002.1, from coordinate 210,658 downwards.
CGGGTGATGAATATCCGCCCGTCCGGGGCTGCCAGCCCGTTCACCGGATCAATCTCATAGATATAGACGGGCACCCGGTCGATCTCCAACGCGGCTGCCAGCCGGTCGGTCATGCGTTTCAGCGCCGGATCGGCCAGTTCGGTCGATTTTGCATCCAGTTCCCGATGGGTGCGCCAGACGGAAATCCGGTACATCACGACGGCATAGGCGATGGCCAGCAGGATTGGGGTCAGGCGAAGCATGGGTTAGATATGGGTTGGCCAGCACGACAGAGCAACACAAATCTGCCTATTCAGCCCGGCACGCTTGGGTTTCGCCGCCATACAGGTCGCGGCAGGTGAGCATTTCCCCAATGTGAGGTATGATAGGGACATTTAGTCAGGAGCCGTCCTTTGTCCGATCCCTATTCCGATCTCGCCGCGCAACAGAAACACATGCAGGAACGCATCGCCGACGCCATGGAGGCACGTTGTCTTGAACCGGCGCAAAAGGCGATCAGACGAGCCTATCTTGCCGATATCAACCTTTCGGCCGGGGCAAAGGCGCTTGAGATGGGGTCGGGGACCGGGCATGTGACCGAGGACCTGTTGCATCTGGCGGGGGCGACCTCAGCCATCGGGATTGAGCCGTCTCCGGTCATGGTCGCCCGCGCAACGGAACAGTTTTCTGACAATCCGCAGCTCAGCTTCGAAATTGGCGATGCCAAGAACACCGGTTTCCTTGACGAGTCGTTCGACATGATCCTGATGCATACCTTGCTGTGCCATGTGCCCCAGCCGCGGGAGGTTCTTGCCGAGGCCCACCGGTTGCTGAAACCGGGTGGTGTGTTGGCGATTTGCGACGGGGATTACGATACCGCAACAGCCCAGATAGCCGACTATGACCCGCTGGATCAGCTTGTCCGCTTTATGATCAACCAGAACGTCACCAATCTGTGGATCATGCGTCAGATATCGGGGTTGCTGGACGAATTCGGATTCCGGCTGGGGGCGCGGCAGGGGCACGGTTACGTGGCCGAGGGCGACGCCACCTATTTTCTGACGGTCATCGACCGGGGCGCCGACCGGATGTTCGAAGAGGGGATATTGGGGTCTGAGACCGCAGCCGCGCTGAAGAAGGAGGCGCGGGACCGGGTGGACAAAAACACCTTCTTCGGATTCATGTCCTATGTCAGTCAGATCGCATACAAGCCCTAACCCCCGGCGAGGGCCGCCTTACCGCGTCAGTTCCCGCATCCCTTGTTCCAGCCCGGCCAGTGTCATCGGTACCATGCGGTCTTCGAAAATCTCTTGAATCATGCCGATGGAATGGGTGTAGCCCCAGTATTTTTCGGGCACCGGGTTGATCCACAGGTTCGATGGCCATTGTTCGCGCGCACGTTGCAGCCAGACCTGTCCGGCCTCTTTGTTCCAGTGCTCGTTGGCACCGCCGGGATAGGCGATCTCATACGGGCTCATCGAGGCGTCGCCGACGAAGATGCACTTGTAGTCCGAGCCATAGGTCCGCAGCACCTCATGCGTCGGGGTCTGCTGATCCCAGCGGCGGCGGTTGTCGCGCCAGACGCCCTCGTACAGGCAATTGTGGAAGTAGTAATATTCCAGATGTTTGAACTCGGTGCGCGCAGCCGAGAACAGCTCTTCCACCACCTTGATATGCGGGTCCATCGAGCCGCCCACGTCCAGAAACAGCAACACCTTGACCGCGTTGTGACGCTCGGGGCGGGTTTTGACATCCAGATAGCCGTGCTCGGCGGTGGCGCGGATGGTGCCGTCCAGATCCAGTTCCTCGGCCGCACCTTCACGCGCCCAGCGGCGCAGGCGTTTCAGGGCGACCTTGATGTTGCGGGTGCCCAGTTCGACCGTGTCGTCCAGGTTCTTGAATTCGCGCTTGTCCCAGACCTTGACCGCGCGCTGATGGCGGCTTTCCTTCTGGCCGATGCGGACGCCTTCGGGATTGTAGCCATAGGCCCCGAAGGGGGACGTTCCGGCGGTGCCGATCCACTTGTTGCCGCCCTGATGTCGGCCTTGCTGGTCTTTCAAACGCTCGCGCAGCGTCTCCATCAGCTTGTCGAAACCGCCAAGCGCCTCAATCTCGGCCTTTTCTTCATCGCTTAGGTGTTTCTCGGCCATCTTGGCCAGCCAGTCTGCGGGGATGTCCACCGCGTCGAGCACCTGATCAAAGCTGATCTCGTCCAGACCTTCGAAACTGGCCGCAAAGGCGCGGTCGAACTTGTCGATGTTGCGCTCGTCCTTCACCATCGAGACGCGGGCGAGGTAGTAGAACGCCTCGACATCATAGGTGGCCAGACCCTTTTTCATGCCCTCCAGAAAGGTCAGGTATTCGCGCAAGGATACGGGAATGCCAGCTTTGCGGAGGTTTTCGAAAAAGGGCAGGAACATCGCTTACCCTACAAACCTGACAAGGATCAGCGACAACACCAGCCCGACCAGCGCAAAGGCGATGCCATAGCCGGCCGCGTATTGGGCCATGTCGGCGCCGTTACCGTTGCGTTTGCGTGCCGTCAGCGCCCCAAGGATTGCCCCCAGTATCGCCATTCCCAAAACCACGACCATGCGTTATCCGCCCCTGTTGTTGGGGGGCCCTTCCGCAACATCCTGCATCAGCGACCGGGCCACCGTCTCCGAGCCGAACCCGTAGCGCGCCCACCCCAGACTGTCCAGCCTGACGGAACGTGCCTGAGCAGTCCGCCCCGCCTGGTTGAGCGCTTCGGATTTCAACAGCAGCAGCGTCGCCAGTTGCGAGGCATTCTCGGCGCGCGTCATTACGTCGATGGCCTTGTTCAGCTCGGGCAGAACCTCGGGTCCTTTGCCTTGCGCCAGCGCATAGGCGGCGGTCTGGGTGGTGATATAAGCCTGATGCACTTCGGTGCCGGGGGTGGTGCGCAGGAATTGCAGGGCGGTCTGGTAGTTGCGCAATGCCTCTTGCGGGTTGTCGAACTGCTCCATGCGGCCCATCACGTAGTACGGATAGGCGCGGCGGTGGTCCGTCCATCCCTGTTCCTGCCCGATCCGGGCGGCCTTTTGGGCGTCTTTCAGACGTCTCTGTGCCCCGCGTGTCGGCCGCAGAGATTTCTGAATCGCATTGATCCACTCACGCGGTGTGTCGGAAACCGGTTGCGTGGGCAGGGCGTCTCCGCGCGGGTTCAGGCGGCTGAGAATGCCGGGCAGGGCGGCTTCGACCTGTTCGCGGGTCATGCCGCTGCGCAATTCGGGCGCATAGGCCGTGCGCAGGATCAGCATGTCAAACCCGGTCAGAACGGTGTGAATGTTGTCGTCGTTGAACACTGAATCCGGCAGGTGATAGAGGTCGTTCAACGGCCCCAGCGCCTGCGCGATCTCTTCATGCAGGCAGTCGCGCTTTTCCTGCGGACTGACGTCGTAGGGGATGAACACCCCCAGACGTTCACGGCTGCGCAGGCGGGACCAGCTGCTTTTCTGTTTCCGCCGGTCGCGTCGGTATTCCTCGAAGCTTGAGGAATTCGGCACCACGAAACAGGCCGCCTGCGGCAGGATGGCATGGATCTGTTCCTGGCTGACGGCCTCGACGGTGATGTTGGCAGCACCACTTGAGACCTGGCTGATGTTGATCCCGGCCTCGTTGCGCAGGCGGTTCAGCAAGCGGGTCAGGTCGCGCTGCATCGACGGGGTAGGGGCTCCGGTCAGACGCACGGTGATCGGGGTTTCAAACCGGGTGAACACCGGCAGCTGCGCGCCGCCCTCCAATGCGAAATGCAACGAGACGAAATCGGCCGCGATATTGGCGTTCGAGCGCCCGGGGGGCGTCGGGGCCGAACGGGTGAAAGACTTGGCTGGCGGCAGCTTTTCTTCAATCGCCTGAACACGGGTCGGAACCTCGATCGGCTCTACCGTCGCGCAGCCCGCCAGCGCCAGGGCGGCAAGGATCGCGGCCCATCGCGTCATGGGCGCTGATACCGGATGAACGGGGTCTGCTTGCCGATGCGGTCATACAGCTTGCGGGCCGTGTGGTTGAAATCCTGCGTCAGCCAATAGACCGAGGGGGCGCCTTGCCGGTCGGCCTCGTCATACACCGCCTGGATCAGGGCCCGCCCGATGCCGGTGCCGCGTGCCTCGGGTCGGGCAAACAGGTCCTGCAGATAGCAGACGGATTCGACTTTCCATGCGTGGCGGTGAAACAGGTAGTGGGTCAGGCCCAGCAGTTGCCCGTTGACCTCGGCAACAAAGCACGAGAAATCATGCGGATCGTCGCCCAGCAGGCGGGCAAAGGTGGTGTCATAGACCTCATCCGGCACGGTCGTTTCATAAAATGCCAAATAGTCCCGCCACATGTCGGACCATTCAGCGCGGTCTTCGGACCGCAACGCGCGGATGGTCAGAGTGTCAGCCAATCAGATTGCCCCGTTTTGTCCGGTCTTACATAGCCCGGATGCACCGGGCCGCCACCTGCAATGCTGACAGGCTGATCTGCCCAAGGCAAGCGGCGATCACCGAAGGTTCAGCAGCCTCAACGTTTGGCGCGCGCCATGAAGGCCAAACGTTCGAACAGATGCACGTCCTGTTCGTTCTTAAGCAGCGCCCCGTGCAGCTTGGGCAGGGCATTGGCGCCGTCGCGTTTGAGGTCCTCGGAGGTCAGGTCCTCGGCCAGCAGCAGCTTCAGCCAGTCCAAAACCTCGGATGTCGAAGGCTTCTTCTTCAGCCCCTGTGTCTCGCGGATTTCATAGAACTGGGTCAGCGCGGTGGTCAGAAGCGCATCCTTGATGCCGGGGTGATGCACCTCGACGATCCGGCGCATGGTCGCCTCATCCGGGAAGCGGATATAGTGGAAGAAGCAGCGGCGCAGGAACGCATCGGGCAACTCCTTTTCGTTGTTCGAGGTGATGATCACGATGGGACGGTGCCTGGCGCGGATCGTCTCGCCGGTCTCGTAGACGTGGAACTCCATCTTATCGAGCTCTTGCAGCAGGTCGTTGGGAAACTCGATATCGGCCTTGTCGATCTCATCGATCAGCAGAACGACCTTTTCGTCGGCATCGAACGCCTGCCACAGCTTGCCCTTGCGGATATAGTTCGACACGTCATGCACGCGCTCATCGCCCAGCTGACTGTCGCGCAAGCGGCTGACGGCATCATATTCATACAGGCCCTGCTGCGCGCGGGTGGTGGATTTCACATTCCACTCGATCATCTTCAGACCCAGCGCACCGGCCACCTGTTTCGCCAGTTCGGTCTTGCCGGTTCCGGGCTCACCCTTGACCAGCAGGGGGCGTTCCAGCGTCACGGCAGCGTTTACCGCAATGGTCAGGTCATCGGTGGCAACATATTCTGCGGTGCCTTGGAAACGTGCGGTCATGGGCCCCTCGTGTGGTTTCGCGCGATCTGTGCCGTTGGGGTTACAGAGAGGCGATGATTTTGACAAGCGGGCCGCGGCGTCCCGAACCGCGAACTTCGCCGCGACTCCGGTCCGTTTTGCTTGATTCGGCGGTTATTGGATGCCCCGCTGGTTGTGGTTTGCCACAGAAATGCCCAACGAATTCCGCAGAAAAACAAGGTTTTGTTGTTACATGTCTCATATTTAGACAAGGCCAGAGGCGTGACGAATCAACACGGCGTTTGTGTAGTGACATTCCCATGCGCGTCAGATAAACGCTCCGCAGAAGGGAGAGCCAAATGTCAGGTGAAACAACCGCTACCGACGTTTCTGGCCATACCGAGGGAGCAAAGATGAAGCAGGAAGTTTTTCTGTCGGAGGACTACCGTCCGGCTGAAGATGAGCCTTTCATGAATGACCGTCAGCTTGAGTATTTCCGTCGCAAGCTGCTGGATTGGAAGAACGAACTATTGGCGGGCAGCCGCGACACGATCGAAGGGCTGCAGGACAACACCCGTAACATTCCGGACGTTGCTGACCGCGCGAGCGAGGAAACCGACCGCGCGCTCGAGTTGCGCACCCGCGACCGTCAGCGCAAGCTGGTGGCCAAGATCGACTCGGCCCTGCGCCGCATCGACGAAGGTGAGTACGGCTATTGCGAGATGACGGGCGATCCGATCTCGTTGAAACGTCTGGATGCGCGTCCGATCGCAACCATGACGCTTGAGGCACAAGAGCGCCACGAGCGCCGCGAGAAGGTTCACCGCGACGATTGATCGCTGGGAAATTCGGGAAAACTCGAACGCCGGGGCCTGTGGCTTCGGCGTTTTTGCGTTAAGGCGGTGCCATGAATATCGACGGTCTGAAATTCAGTGTCATCGGCGGCGGTATCGGGGGGCTGGCGGCCGCTCTGGCGCTGCGGCAACGCGGCGCGCAGGTCACGGTTCTGGAACAGGCTGCGGCCCTGACCGAGGTCGGCGCAGGGTTGCAGATCAGCGCCAACGGCATGGCGGTTCTGCGGGCGCTTGGCGTCGCGGGGCCCGAGCCCGAGTACGGGCAGCTGTCGCACGGAACGACTCTGCGTGATTACCGAAAAGGCCGTGTGATCAGCAAGGTGCCCGCGCCCGCGGCCGGTCCGACATATTATTATCATCGTGCCGATCTGCTGGACCTGCTGCACCGGGCGGCGCGGGATGCAGACGTAGATATCCGGCTGGACGCGCGGGTGACGCAGGTTGTCAAATACCCAAGCGAGGCTGACGTCGTGCTGGACAGCGGCGAGCGGCTGCGGTCGGAATGCGTCATTGCCGCAGACGGAGGGCGCAGCACAATCCGCCCTATCCTGAACGGTTCCGAGACGCCTCAGTTCACCCATCAGATCGCCTGGCGCGCAACGATCCCCTGGTCGCTGCGCGAAGAGATACCGCGCGCGTCGCTGACCATGGGGCCGGGGCGACATGTGGTCACCTATCCGTTGCGCGACCAACGTCTGATGAATGTGGTGGCGATTGAAGAGCGCTCGGACTGGCAAGATGAAGGCTGGCGTCTGCAAGGCGATCCGAAGGATTTGCGCGCTCGTTTCGCTGATTTTGGCGGCCCGGTGCGCGACATTCTGGCCGAGGTGACCGAGACCCATCTCTGGGCCCTGTTCCTGCGCCCCGTTGCGCAAAACTGGCAAAACGGGCGTCTCGCCTTGCTGGGGGATGCCGCGCATCCGACGCTGCCCTTCATGGCGCAGGGCGCATGTCTGGCGCTGGAGGATGCGTGGATTCTGGCCCGCGCGTTCAAAGACCAATCGGGGGTTAAACAAGCCCTTGCCGCCTATGAAACCCAACGCCGCCCAAGGGCAAGGCAAGTGGTCGCCGCCGCCGGAGCAAATGCGCGTAACTTTCACCTGCGAGGCCCCATGCGACTGGCGGCACAGATGGCGCTGATGGCCGTTGGAGCGCAACTGGCAAAGAAATACGAGTGGATCTACAGCTACGACGCCACCGCGTGATCGGTTAAAGGTCGAGATCAATCCAGACCGGCACGTGATCCGATGGCTTTTCGTGCCCGCGCACCGCTGAGTCAATCTGGCAGTCGCGCATCAGGTCAGCGGCCTGCGGCGTCAGTAGAAAATGATCGATGCGGATGCCGTCATTCTTGTTCCACGCCCCGGCCTGATAGTCCCAAAAGGAATAATGACCGGGTCCCTGAGTGCGCGCGCGGAAGGCTTCGGTGAACCCGAGGTTCAGAATCTTGCGAAACGCGGTGCGGCTTTCGGGACGGAACAGGGCGTCTTCGCGCCAAGCATCCGGGCGGGCCGCGTCTTCGGCTTGCGGAATAATATTGTAGTCACCTGCCATCAATGCCGGTTCTTCGCTGGCCATCAAGTCGCGCGCGCGAAGATACAGCCGCTCCATCCACGCCAGTTTGTAGTCGTATTTCGGACCGGGGGCCGGGTTGCCGTTGGGCAGGTACAGTCCGCAAATACGCAGCGCCTGTTTGCCAATCACCGTAGCCTCGATCCAGCGCGCCTGTTCGTCTTCATCATCGTCTGGCAGGCCGCGAGACACGTCTTCCAGCGGTAACTTGGACAGGATCGCCACGCCGTTGAAGCTTTTCTGCCCGTGCGTTTCGACGCTATAGCCTCGCTCTTCGAACATCTCGCGGGGGAAGTTCTCGTCGACCGACTTGATCTCTTGCAGCAGAACAACGTCCGGCTGCGCGTCGTCAAGCCACCGGGGCAGAGCCTCGGCCCGCGCTTTGATGCCGTTGATATTGAACGTTGCGATTTTCATGCGCGATCCTCCGGTGGCTTATGGCAACCTATCGCCCAGAACCAACCCAACGGCAAGGCGGTTGGCTTGGTTGCGAGGCTCTGCCTCGCGCTCCGGGATATTTTTGGACAGATGAAGAAACGGATTCTTAACCATTTTGAGTGAAGAAGATCGGGCGGTACAGGCGGGGACGCCGATGACCGCGACAGGTGAAGCTCTCCGGCGGAAGGTCGGAGAGCGGATCCCTGCTTCATCTGTCCAAAAATATCCTGGGGGTGTGGGGGCAAAGCCCCCACCGGCGCTTACATCGAAAAAGACGTGCCGCAGCCGCAAGAGGACGTGGCGTTTGGGTTTTCGATCACAAAGCGCGCACCGATCAGTTCCTGCGTGAAATCGATTACCGCGTTTTCCAGAAACGGCAGGGAAATTGAATCCACGATGACTTTCTGGCCATTGCCTTCCAGTACAAGGTCGTCCTCTTTCGGCTCGTCCAGCGCGATTTCGTATTGAAAACCGGAACATCCGCCGCCTTCCACTGCAACGCGCAGGGCTTGCCCCTGATCGGCCGCGCCGATCTCGGCCAGACGCTCAAAGGCGCGTTCTGTGACTGTTGGGGGCAGATTCATGCCGGACTCCAAAGGTTTATTTCCTTACCACAGTACAATATATGAAACCTAAGGACAGGCGACAAGGACAAGACCTTTGGACAGAGCGGGTTTTGCCTCGGACCCAGGCCGCGCAAGAGGGCGGCTTGTGCCGGAGGAGGAGAGCAGTTTTCGGTCATGCTTTCAGCGTGATCGCGACCGTATCATTCATGCTAGCGCGTTTCGGCGGCTCAAACACAAGACGCAGGTGTTTGTCGAGCATGAAGGTGACAGCTATCGCACCCGTTTGACTCATTCGATCGAAGTGGCACAGGTCGCACGCACGATTTCTGGGGCCTTGGGCCTGAACCCAGAACTGACCGAGGCGGTGGCGCTGGCCCATGATCTTGGACACACACCGTTTGGCCATACCGGGGAAGACGCTCTGCATGCGTTGATGGGGCCCTATGGCGGATTCGACCACAACGCTCAGGCAATTCGGATCGTCACCAAGCTGGAACGGCATTATGCCGAGTTTGACGGATGTAACCTGACTTGGGAGTGTCTTGAGGGCATTGCCAAGCACAACGGGCCGGTCGTCGGGGAATTGCCCTGGGCTCTGGACGAGTGCAATGAGTGCTTCGATCTGGAACTGCACACCCATGCCAGTGCCGAAGCGCAGGTGGCCGCGCTATCGGACGACATCGCCTACAACAATCATGATCTGCTGGATGGCCTGCGCGCCAACCTTTTTACAGACGATGAAATCCTGCAATTACCAGTTGTGGGCGACTGCTATGCAGAAGTGGATCGCCAATACCCCGGTCTCGACCCCTATCGCCGCCGGCATGAGGCGCTGCGGCGGGTGTTTGGGGTCATGGTGTCCGAGGTGATCGACACGTCGCGCGGGCTGATCGCCGCGTCAGGCGCGCAGACGGTCGAAGACATCCGGCACCTTGGCTATCCGGTTGTTCAGTTCTCGAACGGCCTATGGGCGCAACTCAGGGAAATTCGCGCTTTCCTGTTCACCCGGATGTATCGGGCCCCCAGCGTGATGGAAGTGCGCGCCGAAGTCAGCGCAGTCGTGCAGGAGTTGTTTCCGATATACCTCAATGATCCCAAGCAGATGCCCGCGCGCTGGCACCACGATATCGAGGCCGCGCAGGACGAAACAGCACTGGCCCGGATTGTGTCGGACTATATCGCCGGGATGACGGACCGCTTCGCCTTACAGGATCACAAACGGCTGACGGGCGGCTAATTATTCAACCCCGATATAGGCCAGCGCCCACACCTGTTGGCCGGATTGTTTTTGCGCCAGTTCCGCATCGTCGGTTGGGGGGAAGACGATCATGGTGGGGCCATATCCGCCAATCCCCATTGGGCTGCCATCCGCGTGGGTCGCGACAATCGGCTGATGCGCCGTGATGCTCTGCCACGGAATTTCTGACTGATAGCCGTCCAGCGCCATCGGCTTTGCGGTTTTGCCCGCGGCACCTGCCATCGTCATCACGTCAGACAGAAGCGGGCCTGAAAAGGCGATGTCGCGTTGGTTGCCTTCAGGGCCGTAGGTGATCGTGATCTCGACCTGTTCCAGACCATCCAGTAGGGCGGCGTCAAACCCGGCGGCCCCGTCGTGCTGAACCTCAAGATACCCCAAAAGGCCACCGTCATTCTCACCCCGGGCCGGCAGGTTGGCTTCGGTGACTGCGCCGCCCAGCGTCAACAAAACGTGGCCTTGCGGCGCAGGCATTTCGGCCCAGGCCGGCAACGAAATGGTCAGGGCGATGGCGAGGGGCAGGGCTAGGCGCATGAAACGGTCTCCGGGTTGGTATTTCCTGAGACCTTAGCCCCGTTTACGGTTAATCCAAGCGGAAACTGATCGCTTGCATTGACCTTGCCGCTTTGCGTGGTAAACCGCCGGGCAAGCAAAAGGACATCCGAAATGAACCTGTTTTCCGAGATCCGCGGCCTTGTACTGGACGCGCTGGCACAGATGCAGTCCGAAGGCGCGCTGCCCGAGGGGCTGAGCTTTGACAACGTGGCGGTCGAACCGCCGCGCGACGCCGCACATGGCGACATGGCGACCAACGCGGCAATGGTGCTGGCGAAACCGGCCAAGATGAAGCCGCGCGACATTGCTGATGTACTCGCTGGAAAACTGGCCGCCGATGATCGGATCACCAGTGCCGAGGTGGCTGGACCGGGCTTTTTGAACCTGCGTCTTGCTCCGTCTGTCTGGCAGGGTGTGCTGGCAGCGGTGCTGGAGAAGGGCACGGACTATGGCCGCTCGACCATGGGTCATGGGCAGAAGGTGAACGTGGAATATGTCTCGGCCAACCCGACCGGCCCGCTGCATGTGGGGCATACGCGGGGCGCTGTGTTCGGCGATGCGCTGGCCAGCCTGCTGGCCTATTCCGGCCATGACGTGACCCGCGAATACTACATCAATGATGGTGGCGCGCAGGTAGATGTACTGGCGCGCTCGGCCTATGAACGCTATCGCGAGGCCAACGGCCTGAGCCCCGAGATCGCCGAGGGGCTTTATCCGGGTGACTACCTGATCCCGATCGGTGAGGCGCTGAAAGAAAAATATGGCGACAGCCTGATCAACAAGCCGGAAAGCGAATGGCTGGACGAGCTGCGCGAATTCTCGACCGATGCGATGATGGACCTGATCCGCGCTGATCTGAAGGCGCTGGGCGTTGAGATGGATGTGTTTTTCTCTGAGAAATCGCTCTATGGCACCGGCCGGATCGAGGCCGCACTGGAGTCACTGACCGAGAAGGGCCTGATCTACGAAGGTGTGCTGGAGCCGCCAAAAGGCAAAAAGCCCGAGGATTGGGAACCGCGCGAGCAGACCTTGTTCAAATCGACCGAACATGGAGATGACGTCGACCGTCCGGTGAAGAAGTCCGACGGCAGCTGGACCTATTTCGCCCCGGATATCGCCTATCACTATGACAAGGTGACCCGTGGCTTTGACGCGCTGATCGACGTGTTCGGAGCGGACCACGGCGGCTATGTCAAACGGATGAAGGCGGCGGTGTCGGCTCTGTCCGATGGCAAGGTGCCGCTGGATATCAAGCTGACGCAGCTGGTGAAGCTGTGGAAGAATGGCGAGCCGTTCAAGATGTCCAAGCGGGCAGGGAACTTTGTCACCCTGCGCGATGTGGTCGATCAGGTGGGCCCGGATGTGACCCGTTTCGTGATGCTGACCCGCAAGAACGATGCGCCGCTGGACTTCGACTTTGACAAGGTGCTGGAGCAGAGCCGCGAAAACCCGGTGTTCTACGTGCAATACGCCCATGCCCGCGTCATGAGCGTGCTGCGCCGCGCAGCCGAGGCCGGGATTGCCACAGATGATGCGACCCTTGGCGGAGCTGACCTGAGCAAGAACGACCATGCCTCGGAACTGACCGTGGCCAAGAAGCTGGCCGAATGGCCGCGTCTGGTCGAAATCGCGGCGCGGACCAACGAGCCGCACCGCGTTGCCTTTTACCTGTATGAACTTGCAGGGGATTTCCACGCTCTGTGGAACAAGGGTAACGATGAGACGCAATTGCGGTTCATTCAGGATGGCGATGTTGCCACAAGCCAGTCAAAAATCGCATTGGCCCGGGCTGTTTCTGTTGTGATTTCAGCGGGCTTGGGTATTCTTGGCGTTACCCCGGCGCAGGAGATGCGGTAACTAACACCGCCCGAAGCACCGGTTCGAGGTAGGCAAGAAATGACCCGCGCGCCACGTTTTAAGGCGCAATCGGGCGGTGAGGCGGATATGGCAAGTTACGATTACTCGGGGCAGATGCGCCCCGAGCAGATGCATTACACGAATCAACCGCATCCTCAGGATGGGTACGAGTATTCCGACGACATGCACGGATATGAAGAGGCTCCGCGTGCAGCGGGGCTGAGCCGTATCGTCAACGCTATGGGGGCGGTTGCGTCCCTGGCTCTGGTCGCCGGGATTGGCGTCTGGGGGTATAAGCTGGTGATGCGCGATGTGTCCGGCGTACCGGTCGTGCGCGCCATCGAAGGGCCGATGCGCATTCAACCCGAAAACCCCGGCGGAACGCCTGCGGATCATCAGGGGCTGGCCGTCAACGCCGTCGCCGCGGTGGGAACCGCTGCGCCGCCAGCGGATCGTCTGATCCTCGCGCCGCGCCCGGTATCACTGACCGACGAAGACACGCCGGTTGAACCGCTGAAGCCCACTCCGGCCGTGCATGTGGTTCAGGAAGAGATTTCAAACCAAGAGGCCGCGCAGCTGCGTCAAGGCACGGTGGACGCGCTGGTTTCCGAGCTCGCAGGGGATGCCGCCCGGATTGATGAACCGGCGGAAGAGGGCGTGCAGCTGGCCGCCCTGTCCTTGCCCGAGGAAGAACCTGCGATCGATCCCGCCGATCTGGCCGCGCAGCGGCCCGATCCGGAACTTGCCGCGTTGCCGGGGGTCCGTCGATCTCTGCGCCCGATCACGCGTCCGGCCCGGGCAACGCCCAGCAGCATTACGTCGAACAGCAGCACCGAAGCCGCAATCAACGCTGCCGTCAAAGCGGTCGTCGGGGTGGATATCGACCCTGATACGCTGTCCAAGGGCACGCGCATGGCACAGCTTGGTGCTTATGAAAGCTCGGACGTTGCGCGCGCTGAATGGGATCGTCTGAATAATCGATTTGGCGATTATATGGATGGAAAACAGCGTGTTATCCAGAAAACCTCACGCGGGGGCCGGACCTTTTATCGCCTGCGCGTTTTGGGGTTTGATGACCTGAGCGACTCGCGTCAGTTCTGTGCCGCGCTCGAGGCACGTGGCGCGGATTGTATCCCGGTGGCCGCTCGGTGAGTTTCGGTGCGGCGATCACCGACGCCGAAGGCCTGCGCCTGACGCCTCAGGAAAAGAGACTATTCCGCGAGATGAACCCGTTCGGGTTCATTTTGTTTGCCCGCAACATCGACACAGCTGATCAGGTTCGCGCCCTGTGCGATGATTTCCGCGAGGCCGTGGGCCGCAATTGCCCCATCACCATCGATCAAGAGGGCGGCCGGGTGCAACGCCTACGCGCGCCTTTGGCCCGCGAATGGCTGCCGCCGCTGGATCACGCCGTGCGGGCTGGTGATCAGGCCGAACGGGCGATGTATCTGCGCTATCGTCTGATCGCGGACGAGCTGTTCGGGTTGGGCATCGACAGCAATTGTGCGCCGATGGTCGATCTGGCGCGTGAGGACACACACAAATTTCTGAAAAACCGCTGCTATGGATCTGATCCCAAACAAGTTTCGCGGCTGGGAAGGGCCGTTGCCAAGGGCCATCTGGATGGCGGTGTTCTGCCCGTCATCAAACACATGCCGGGGCATGGCCTATCCACGCTCGACAGCCACCACGACCTGCCGCATGTGGACCTGACGCAGGGCGCGCTGGAACAGGCCGATTTCGCGCCGTTTCGCGATCTGAACGATCTGCCGATGGGGATGACGGCGCATCTGGTCTATGACCGGATTGACCCGCAGCCAGCGACGATCTCACCCACCATGATCGGACTGATCCGCGACAAGATCGGATTTGACGGGCTGATCATGACGGACGACATCTCGATGAAGGCCCTCAGCGGCGCGCCCGAGGACATCGCCCGTCAGGCGCTGGACGCCGGGTGCGATGTTGTTCTGCACTGCAATGGCACGTTCGACGCGCGCGCCAAGGTTCTGGATGCCGCTGGGGAAATGACCGAACAGGCCGGGAAGCGCGCAGAAAAGGCGCTGGCGATGCGGCAAAAGCCTGCGGAACTTGACATCCATGCCGCCGAGGCGGAACTATCTGCCCTAATGGGCGGGCAGGTATATGAACGATAATCTTTTCAGCGAAGACCCGGTCTCGGTCGCGGATCGCCTTGCGGCCGAAGCTTTGATCGTTGACGTCGACGGGTTCGAAGGCCCGTTGGACGTACTGCTGACCCTGTCGCGGACGCAAAAGGTCGACCTGCGAAAAATTTCGGTTCTGGCGCTGGCGCAGCAGTATCTGTCCTTTGTCGAAAAAGCCCGCGCGCTGCGGATCGAACTGGCCGCCGACTATCTGGTGATGGCGGCCTGGCTGGCCTTTCTGAAATCGCGCCTGCTGCTGCCGCCCGATCCGGATGACGAAGGCCCGTCGGGCGAGGAACTGGCCGCACATCTGGCGTTCCAATTGGAGCGCTTGCAGGCCATGCGTGACTCTGCTGCCCGCCTCATGGCGCGCGACCAGTTGGGCCGCGATTTCTTCAAACGCGGGCAGGGTGAGGATATCACCCGCATCCGCACAGTCACCTATTCCGCCACGCTGCTGGACTTGATGCAGGGGTACGCCCGCATTCGCACCCGTGACGAATTCCGCCCGTTTGTGATGGACCGCGACGCCGTGTTCACGATGGAACAGGCGCTGGAACGGATGCGGCCGCTGATCGGGTTCGCAGGCACCTGGACGGATATGGAAACCTATCTGCCCGACGGCTGGGATGCTGATCCGGTGCGTCGACGCTCGGCGACGGCGGCGACCTTTGCGGCCTCGCTGGAGCTGGTGAAAGAAGGACATATGGAGATCAAGCAGAGCAAAACCTTTGCCCCGATCCATCTGCGCAAGAGGACTGACACACGTGACTGACGCCCCCGAAGATGAAGGCACCGGCACTCTGTTCGAAGCGCCGCCCATTGCGGAACAGGAACGGATGGTCGAAGCCGTGCTGTTCGCCAGCGCCGAACCGGTGACGATTGGTGATCTTGAGGCGCGAATGCCCCATGGCAGCAACGCGGCGCAAGCGGTTGAAATGCTTCAGAAACGCTATGAAGGGCGCGGTGTGCGTGTGGTGCGCGTGGGTGAGGCCTGGGCCATCCGCACGGCCCCGGATCTGGGTTTCCTGATGCAGAAGGAAACGGTCGAGACACGGAAACTCAGCCGGGCCGCGATCGAAACGCTGGCAATTGTCGCCTATCACCAGCCCTGCACTCGGGCCGAGATTGAAGAAATCCGCGGTGTGTCGGTGTCGCGCGGGACCATCGACCAGCTGTTGGAAATGGAGTGGATCCGTCTGGGCCGCCGTCGCATGACGCCGGGTCGCCCGGTGACCTTTGTGGTGACCCCGCAATTCCTTGATCATTTCGGGTTGGAAAATGCCCGCGACCTGCCGGGTCTCAAGGAATTGCGCGCTGCAGGTTTGCTGGAAAACCGGCCTCCGCCGGGCACCATCCCCATGGGGGAAGGGCGCGAGGACGAAGAAGACGAAGATCAAACCGAACTGTTCGAGGAAGAGTGATCGCGCAGCCCTTTTGTTGCCGCATAAATCACCTATGTTGGGGCTCAGAAAACGGAGTTGAGCAATGAACGCCAATCAGATCATCAATATGATCGTGCGCCAAGTTATGCGCCGCCTTGTCAATTCGGGCGTGAACAAGGGATTTGACATGGCCGGTCGGGTGGGGCGCAAGGCCAATCAACCGTCGCCCCGGCAGGATGACTCGGATGCGGGTCGCGGAAACTCCAACAATCGCGGTTGAAGCCAGATCGGGCGCGGGTGCCCGCCCTTAACCAACTGCTTTGAAGTGCTTGGACAGTTTCAGCCCTTGTCCCTGATAGTTCGACGCAATGCCCGCGCCGTATAGCTGCGTGGGCATCTCGGCCATCTTCTCATAGACCAGCCGTCCGACGACCTGACCGTGCTCCAGCACGAAGGGCGCCTCGTGGCAGCGGACTTCAAGCACACCGCGCGACCCTGCGCCACCGGCTTCGGCGTGGCCAAAGCCGGGATCGAAGAATCCTGCGTAGTGCACCCGGAACTCACCGACCATTGCCAGATAGGGGGCCATTTCGGCGGCGTACATCGGCGGGATGTGGACGGCCTCTCGACTGACCAGAATATAGAACGCGCCAGGGTCCAGAATGATGCGACCATCACGAGTGCGCACTTCTTCCCAGTATTCCTGCGGATCGTATTCACCGATCCGGTCCAGATCGATCACGCCGGTATGCGGCTTGGCGCGGTATCCCACCAGATCGGTATCAGGCAGTTGCAGATCGACCGAGAATCCCAGCCCGTCCTGAATCACCGCCGGGCCATCGACTAACGGCGAGTCGGTGTGCAGCGCCGTCAGTTCCGCGTCGCTGAGCACCGCCTGGCCCTGACGGAAGCGAATCTGGTTCAGCCGCATTCCCGGACGCACCAGAACCGAGAAGGAGCGGGGGCAGATCTCGGCGTAAAGCGGGCCGGTATAACCCGCAGGCACCCGGTCGAACTCGGTGCCGCCATCGGTGATGGCGCGGGTCAGCAGGTCCAGCCGCCCGGTCGAGCTTTTGGCGTTGGCAACAGCGGTCACGCTATCGGGCAGGGCCAGCGATTCCATAAGCGGCACCAGATAGACGCAGCCTTTTTCCAGCACGGCGCCGTCGGAAATGTCGATGCGGTGCATCTCGAACTCGGACAGACGGTCGGCAACCGAGCGCCCTTCGCCCGCCAGAAAGGATGCGCGCACGCGGTAAGCTACTGTTCCCAGACGCAAATCAAGGCTGGCTGGTTGAACCTGAGCAGGAATGACCTCGGGGCTGGCGGTGATCTCACCGCGCGCAATCATGCCTTCGATCTGCTGGTTTGGGCATACACCTGTCATTCCGATCCCCCCTGATGCCAGAGCGGGATCTGGCCTGTCTGCCATAAACGTCGGTGTGATTTGGTCGGGCTAGCAGGACTCGAACCTGCGACCTTCCGTCCCCCAGACGGACGCGCTACCAGGCTGCGCCATAGCCCGACGTTGAGGTGTTCATAAAGACTTTCCCGGCGGGGGCAAGAGGAAATCATCGCCTTTTTTCTTATCCCGCCGATCGATTTTCAATGCGGTTCAGAACGGCGCGCAAGTCCTTTGCCACCGGTGCGATCTGTTTCAGCAACTGATCGTCAAAGTCGGTGCGATTCCACGCCTGCGTTGCGATTCCACCCAGCAGGGGGCTTTCATCCAGGTATTCCGGTTCGGCCTGTGGAGCGGCCTGTTCCGGTACTGCAGGTTTGGCCTGAGGGGCCTCTGCCGCTTGCGGGGGCGTGGATTCGGGTGCGGAATCGCCCAAGTCCAGATCGATCTGTTCGCTGGCCTGGGCTGGTTTTGATGTGAAGGGAACGACAACGCTGTCGTTTTGCGGGGTCTCCGGCTCGGCGACCTCATCCAGTCCCTGCGACAGCGCCGCGACATGGGCCACGCCTTGTTCGCGCAGGATACGCTGAACACCCTTGATGGTGATGCCGTCCTCGTGCAGCAGTTTCTTGATGCCGCCCAGTAGGCGCATGTCATTGGGTCGGTAATATCGCCGACCACCGGCGCGTTTCACCGGTTTGACCTGATTGAAACGGCTTTCCCAGAATCGCAGGACATGAGCCTGAACGCCCAGCCAATCCGCAACTTCACTGATCGTGCGAAACGCGTCGGGGGACTTGCTCATGACCGTGCCGCCCTGATCTTACTTGCGGTTCCCTGCCGCGACGCGATCCTTCATCAGGTGCGACGGGCGGAAAGTCAGAACCCGGCGGGGTTGAATCGGAACCTCTTCGCCGGTTTTGGGGTTGCGGCCGATGCGGGCGGTTTTGTCCCGAACGCTGAAGGTGCCGAATGACGAAATCTTCACCTGTTCGCCGCGCACCAAGGCGTCGGACATGTGGTTCAGAACGCTTTCCACCAGCTGCGCACTTTCGTTGCGTGACAGGCCAACCTCGCGAAAGACGGCCTCGCTCAGATCCATTCGGGTCAGTGTTTTATCGCCCATACCATTTCCCCTGTTGATACCAGAGAATAGGGCGAGGGGAAATTCGCTGTCAATATCAATGAATTGCAGGTCTGTGTGTAAGCCGTTTTGCGCCGGTTACCAGCGCAGGACAACCGCACCCCAGGCCAGACCGCCGCCAATCGCCTCGGTTACGATAAGATCGCCTTGCTTGATCTGGCCGCGCTGTTTGCCCACGGACAGGGCCAGCGGAATCGATGCCGCCGAGGTGTTGCCGTGGTCCTGCACGGTGACGACCACGTTATCCATCGGAAGACCCAGCTTCTTCGCGGTGCCCTGAATGATGCGGATATTGGCCTGATGCGGCACGATCCAGTCGATATCTGAATTGCCAAGACCCGCCGAGCCCAATGCGGTTTCTGCGGTTTTCGCCAGTTTTTCAACGGCATGGCGGAAGACCTGATTGCCTTGCATCCGCAAATGGCCGGTCGATTGGGTCGACACGCCGCCATCCACATACAGCAAATCCTTGTACCGACCGTCCGAATTCAGGTCGGTGGCCAGAATGCCGCGATCATCGGAGGTGCCTGCGCCCTCTTGCAGTTCCAGCACCAGCGCACCCGCCCCGTCGCCAAACAGAACGCAGGTCGACCGGTCGGTCCAATCCATGATTCGCGAAAAGGTCTCGGCCCCGATGACCAGAACCCGTTTGGCCTGACCGGACAGGATCAGTGCATTGGCGTTGCTGAGCGCAAAGACAAACCCGGCGCAGACGGCCTGAACGTCAAAGGCAAAGCCCTTGGTCATGCCCAGCCGCGCCTGAACCATGGTTGCCGCAGACGGAAAGGTCAGATCAGCGGTCGAAGTTGCCACGATGATCGCGTCGATATCGTCCGCCGTCAGGCCCGCATCGGCCAGCGCGGCCTCGGCCGCCTTGGTGGCCAGATCCGAAGTGGATTCATCATTGGCAGCAAAATGGCGGCGTTCGATCCCCGAACGGGTTCTGATCCACTCATCCGTTGTATCGAGCGTCTTTTCAAACTCGGAGTTCGGAACGACGCGCTCTGGCAAATAATGTCCGACACCTACGACAACTGAACGGCCTGCCATGTTGGGTACTGCCTTTTTTGTTATTCGCCGGCCTTTGGCGGCGTGTGGGCGGCATCTTGTGCAAGCTCGGCTGTTGATGCAACCCGTGCCGCCAATTTTTCGGCAAAACCAGACTGGGCCAGGGTAAAGGCCAGTTTGACTGCCGCCGAGACTCCGGTGGCATCGGCGCCACCATGCGATTTGACCACGGTACCGTTGAGGCCAAGGAAGACCCCGCCATTCACACGGCGCGGGTCGATACGTTTCTTGAGGCGATTGAGCGACGTGATCGCCAGCACCGAGGCCAGGCGCGACAGCGGTGAGTATTTGAACGCCTCGCGCAGCAGGTCACCGATCAGGCTGGCGGTGCCTTCGCCGGTCTTGATCGCGACGTTGCCGGTAAAGCCATCGGTTACAATGACATCCGCCTTGTCGCCGGGAATGTCGCTGCCTTCGACGAAGCCGACGAATTCGAAATTCGCCTGCTCTGCGAATTCCGCGATCATTGCGTGGGCCTCTTTCAGTTCGGCTCGGCCCTTGTGTTCTTCGGTGCCGACATTCAGCAGGCCGATGCGCGGGCGTTCCAGTGCCATGCCGTTGCGGGCATAAGAGGCCCCCATCAGCGCATATTGCAGCAGATCCTTGGCGTCGGCGCGCACATCCGCACCCACATCCAGCATCACGTTGAACCCCTGCGGGTTGCGTGACGGCCACAGAATCGCAATTGCCGGACGGTTCACGCCCGGCAGTTTGCGAAGCCGCATCATCGACAGCGCCATCAGCGCGCCGGTATTGCCACAAGAGACAGCGCCGTGGGCCTCGCCATTGCGGACCGAATCCAGCGTCGACCACATCGAGGTCTGCTTGCCGTTGCGAACAACTTGGCTGGGTTTGTCCTCCATCGTGACCACATCGGGGCAATCACGAAAAACGACGCGCCCCTGCAGGACACGCCGTTTGGCGACAAGTTTGCGCAGAACCTGCTCAGGTCCGTGCAGAACGAAGGCGATATCGGGGTTCTTGTTTGCCGATTTGGCAATGCCCGCAACCACAGTTGCGGGCCCCGAGTCTCCGCCCATAGCGTCAACCGAGATGGTAATCCGTCCGGCGTGCGTGGGCTGTTCCGTCATGCCTTGCCTGCGCTTTTAAAGGCTTAGGCCGCGTCTTCGTCCAGATCGATTTCGTCGGCTTGTGCGACGACTTCACGATCATCGTAGTGACCGCAGGATGCGCAGACGTGGTGCGGGCGCTTCAGTTCACCGCAGTTCGGGCATTCGTTCGGGTTTGCAGCAACCAGAGCGTCGTGTGCGCGGCGGTTGTTGCGACGCGACTTGGAAACTTTGTTCTGTTGGACGGCCATGGTCTCAACCTTTGTCTACTGAGGGTCAGCAGATTCGCCGCCGACCGGGTTTCATTCTTCGTTTTTCTCGTGGTTTGACGCGCGTTTAGGGTACGAGCCCCACGTTGTCCAACCCAAATTCCGATGAGCGCGCGAAAATACTGCGATTCTCGACATGTTCAAGCGATTTTTCTGAGCGCCTGCTATGACAGGAAAACAGACCTATGTCACTCGTCTTTTTTCAGCGCATCGCGCAAACCTGCCAACCCGGCAAAGGGCTTGGCATCTTCGTCCGTCATCGCCTGTTTTCCGGGTTCTGTAAAGTCGGCCTGATCCAGCGCGGCCCCGTCCTTGCGCGGGTATTGGGGCAGGGCGAGAGACAGCGCCTCGATCATCACCAGGGCCGGGTCGATCTCAGGGCCGAGAGGTTCGGATTCGTCGCCTTCGGGGATTTCGAACTCTTCCTCATCGGGGTCTGACCAGTCCGCCACAAAGATCCGCGTAACCGGGATGTCGATGCGCGTGGTCACCGGTTCCAGTGTCACGACGCAGGGCTGAATCACCGTGGCGCCCAATTTTCCGTTCAGCGCCCAGTCGCGTTTGCCCTGTGC
This sequence comes from Ruegeria sp. AM9, assembly GCF_056540565.1. NCBI lineage: Bacteria > Pseudomonadati > Pseudomonadota > Alphaproteobacteria > Rhodobacterales > Roseobacteraceae > Ruegeria > Ruegeria sp. AM9. The sequence continues at coordinate 189,179 of NZ_JBQFWY010000002.1, read as the reverse complement.
CCTTACGTCACCCGTAAAGCTGAGCTTGCGCAGGCCCAGCAGGCCCAGATCGTCCCGGATCGCCTCCAACGCCTTGCTGTCCGGGCGTAAGTCAAAGGGGGTTGGGGCGTTTTGGGGCAGGTCGGCCACCCGCAGAGATGTCTGGTTGCTCATTCGTGACCCTTTCCTGTGTTGAACCGGGGCTGCGGTTTGATGTAAGCGGATAGGGTCCGCATAGGGCCAAGGCAAGAGGGTGTAAATGTTGAAGGTTGTGAACAGGTTGAAACCGGCGTCCAGAACGCTTGTCTTTGCGGCCTGTCTGGCAGCGGCCAGCGCGTGTACCCCGGTCTTCAAGAATCACGGATATATCCCTCCTGCGGAAGACCTGGCCGAGATCAAGGTCGGCGTCGATACCCGCGACAGTGTGCTGGAAACCGTTGGCGCGCCCAGCTCATCCGGTGTGGTGCGCGATTCCGGGTTCTACTACGTTCGGTCCCGCGTTCGGCATTACGGACCGAAGAAACCCGAAGTCGTCTCGCGCGAGCTGGTCGCGATCAGTTTTGATAACCGGGGCGTCGTCCGAAATATCGAACGGTTCGGGCTAGAGGATGGCATCGTTATAACGCTGGATCGCCGCGTGACCGAATCGACCATTCAGGGTCAGGGCTTTATCCGTCAGCTGTTGGGTAATATCGGCAACTTCAACCCGGCCAATATCCCCGGCGCGACGCAGTAACGAAAGCCATACCTTGCTATGGTCACATGACAGTCACACATGGTGTGATAGTGACGCCGCAAGACGTAACGGGTCAGCAACCGCGGAGGATGCGACCATGGCATTATTGCTTGGCAAAGGCCGCTATCGCGCCCGGCTGGCGCAATCGCCACAGGATGTGGCGGCTGCGCAGCGGTTGCGCACGCTGGCTTTTGGCACGAATCTGACTGATCAGGACGATTTTGATCCGGTCTGCGCCCATATCCTGGTCGCGGACATGCGAGAAGGCGGGCAGTTGGTCTGCTGCTTCCGCATGCTGACGATGGAAAACGGCGCTGAGGTCACCCGCAGCTATTCGGCGCAATTCTACGACCTTTCGGCGCTGCAAGGGTTCGACGGGCGCATGGTCGAAATGGGGCGGTTCTGCATTCATCCCGACTGGACTGACCCGGACATCCTGCGCGTCGCGTGGGGGGCGATGACGGCTTATGTTGATCAGAATAAGGTCGAGATGCTGTTCGGCTGTTCCTCATTTGCCGGAACCGAGACCGAGGATTATCTCGACGCGTTTGCCATGCTCAAACACCGGCATCTGGCGCCGAAACGCTGGTTGCCACGGGTGAAGGCTCCGAACGTGTTCCGGTTTGCGGCCCGCTTGCGACGCAAGCCGGATGCGAAAAAGGCGATGCTGCGGATGCCGCCCTTGCTGCGTACTTACCTGTTGATGGGGGGCTGGGTCAGCGATCATGCGGTGGTGGATCGCCATATGAACACGCTGCATGTCTTCACCGGGCTCGAGATCGGCGCGATTCCCCCAGCCCGAAAACGTCTGCTGCGGGCGGTGGCCGGGTAGAATGAGTATTTCTGAAAAGATGAAGCCGGGGCGTTGACGCCTTCTGTCTACCGGTTTAGCTGGCGGGCATGGCGAGAATTCCTTTGTTGCAGATGTCCGGCATTTCCCTGACCTTTGGGGGTGATCCGGTGTTTTCCGAGCTTGATCTGGTGGTTCAGCCGGGTGACCGCGTTGCCTTGGTGGGGCGGAACGGGTCGGGTAAATCCACACTGATGAAAGTGATGGCCGGTCTGGTTGAACCTGATCACGGCGACATCGTGGTGCCTCCGGGCAAGTCTGTTGGGTACATGGAGCAGGACCCCGGCATGGAGGGGTTTGCCACGCTGGGCGACTATGCTTCGAGCGGGTTGGAGCCGGGCGAGCTGTATAAGGTCGAGCGCGCCGGTGAGGGGCTGAAGTTCGATCCGTCTCGTGCGGTCGAAACCGCCTCGGGCGGGGAACGGCGGCGGGCAGCATTGGCCAAGCTAATGGCCGAGGCCCCCGACCTGATGCTGCTGGACGAGCCGACCAACCATCTGGATATCGAAGCCATCGCGTGGCTGGAACGCGAACTGGGATCGACCCGCGCGGCGTTTGTCCTGATTTCGCACGACCGGGCGTTTCTGCGCGCGCTGACCCGCGCGACCCTATGGATCGACCGCGGCGCCGTGCGGCGGCAAGAGCAGGGGTTTGATGCGTTTGAAACGTGGCGCGATAAAGTCTGGGACGAAGAGGATCAACAACGCCACAAGCTGAACCGCCTGATCAAGTCCGAGGCCAAATGGGCCGTGGAAGGCATCAGCGCCCGACGCAAGCGCAATCAGGGCCGGGTGCGGGCGCTGCAGGCGTTGCGGGCCGAGAAGGCGGCGCAGATTAAACGTCAGGGTTCGGCGGCGATGACGTTGGAGTCAGGGCCGAAATCCGGGCGAAAGGTGATTGAGGCCAGGGGCTTGGCCAAGTCTTTTGACGCGCAGCAGATTGTGCGAAACTTTGATCTGTTGGTCCAGCGCGGTGACCGTGTGGCCTTTGTCGGCCCTAACGGTGTGGGCAAAACGACCTTGTTGAAGATGCTGTTGGGGCAGGAGCAACCGGATGAAGGCTCGGTGACACTGGGCACCAACCTTGAGATCGCCGTGTTCGACCAAACCCGCGCGCAATTGGACCCGGAAATGAGTCTGTGGGACAGCCTGACCGGCGACCCCGAGATGCGCGTGTCCGGCAAAGCCGATCAGGTGATGGTCGGTGGTCAGCCCAAACATGTGGTCGGCTACCTCAAGGAATTCCTGTTCGACGAACGGCAGGCAAGAGCGGCCGTTAAATCTCTGTCTGGCGGTGAAAAAGCGCGGTTGCTGTTGGCCAAGCTTATGGCCAAATCCTCGAACTTGCTCGTGCTGGACGAACCGACCAACGATCTGGATGTCGAGACACTCGACCTGTTGCAAGAACTGCTTGATGACTATGACGGCACCGTCTTGCTGGTCAGTCACGACCGGGATTTTCTGGACCGGGTCGCTACCACGACTATCGCGATGGAGGGCAATGGCCGCGCGACTGTCTATGCAGGCGGATGGTCGGACTATATCGCGCAGAGGGGCGATATTCTGCCGAAGAAGGAAGAAAAAACAAAGTCCTCCAAGCCGAAGGTAAAGCAGGATAGCCAACCGAAATCCGGCCTGTCGTTCTCGGAAAAGCACCGGCTTGAGAAACTGCCGGCCGAGATCGAACGCCTTGAGGCCGAGATCGGCAAGCTGGAAGAACTCATGTCCGATCCGGAACTCTTTACCCGCGAGCCGGTCAAGTTCCAGAAGGCGACAGAGGCTCTGGTTGAGCGGCAGGAAAAGCTGGCCGCCGCCGAGGAAGAATGGCTGGCTTTGGAAGAGAAGGCCGAGGGCGCTTAGGGCAGCGGACGGGCAGGGTTGCCAACCACCGTTTCTCCGGCCGCGACGTCTTTGGTAACGACGCTGCCCGCGCCGATGGTGGCGTTGTCGCCGATGGTGATGCCGGGCATCAGGATGGCGCCCCCGCCGACCCAGACGTTCCGGCCGATGGTCACAGGCAACCCGATTTCCAGACCCTGCGCCCGCTCAGCCGGGTCCTTGGCGTGCTGGGCGCAATAGATCTGAACGTGCGGGCCGAACATCGTGTCATCTCCGACCCGTACAGGTGCCGTATCCAGAACCACGCAGCCGGCGTTGACATAGACCCGCGCGCCGAGGTGGATGTTCATCCCATAAGCGCAATGGAACGGGGCTTCGAGGAAACAATCCGGCCCGATGCTGGCCAGTAGTGCCCGTAGTTCCGGCGCCATCGCGCCACGGTTATCCGGGGGGCACGTATTATGCGCATGAACCGCGCGCCGGGCTTGTGCACGCAGGGCGTCCAGTTCCGGGTCCAGACAGCTATACCACTGCCCGGCCTGCATCTTCTCCCACTCGGTCATGGGGCAGATTTACCGCATCCGCAGGGCGCCGTCGATGCGGATGACCTCTCCGTTCAGGTAGCCCATCTCGATGATGAACCCGGCCAAACGGCCATATTCCTTTGGGTCGCCCAAGCGGGCGGGGTTGGGAACGTCGGCGGCCAGTTGCTGTTGCACCTCTTCGGGCAGACCGGCCAGCATGGGGGTCATGAAAATGCCCGGCGCGATAGTCATCACCCGAATTCCGGTCGAGGCCAGATCGCGGGCCATCGGCAGGGTCATTCCCACCACGCCCCCTTTCGAGGCCGCGTAGGCTGCCTGACCCTTTTGCCCGTCAAAGGCCGCGATCGATGCGGTGTTGATGATCACCCCGCGTGCGCCATCGGGATCAGGGTCATTCCTGGCCATCTCGGCCGCCGCAAGGCGCGAGACGTTGAAGGTGCCGACCAGATTGATGTCGATGGTGCGCTGGAAGGCGTCCAGCGCGTGCGGGCCGTCCTTGCCGACCGTCTTGATGCCATAGGCGATACCGGCGCAGTTTACCGCTGCCGTAATCCGGCCCATTTTGTCCGTTGCCTGCGCAATCGCTGCCGCGACCGAGGTCTCGTCGGTCACGTCCGTTTCCGCGAAATGCCCACCGATTTCCGAGGCAACCCGCGCGCCGCGTTCGGCGTCACGGTCCAGAATGGTGACCTGCGCGTCCTGGCTTGCAAAATGGCGGGCGGTGGCCTCACCCAGGCCCGAGGCCCCGCCGGTGACGATCGCGGCTGTGGTGGACAATTGCATGACGGCTCCCTCCCATCAGGATATGAACGTATGTTCATTTAATCTGACGATTTAGGTGATGTCCATCATTTTTGGCGCCTGCTTTCTATGATTTCGGGCGTTTCTCAAGCCTTTCTCAGAAGACCTTTATGTCTGCTTAATGCGCGGGTCTCACATCGATACCAGGCGAAATGACGCGTCAACGAGGCGTCGTGCAAGGAGACAATCGTTATGGTTAAGAGTTTGAAGGTTGGAATTCCCGTGCTGGTGACGGCTCCGTTTCTGACCGTGATGGCAGTAAGCAGTGCAGCCGCAGCCCCCGAAGTGTGCAATTGGAAAACGGCGCGGGATGCGGCAAACCGCGGAGACTATCAGACGCTGTGCGATTGCCAGCAGGTGACGCCTAGCTTTCTGAAACGTTTGCAGGTGCGGTCGGATTTCCCAACGACGCTGCTCAACACAACTGCTCAATGTCCGGGTTTGGCAGCTTTGCTGACCGATCAGCCGACCGGCTCGATCAGCGCATCGGCAAGTCTGGGAGAGGTGCGCGGCAATGACCAGTTTGCTGGGTCCGGTTCGGACAACGGAAATGACTCGGGCTCGGGCGGTGGTGGCGGGGGCGGCAACCCCGGTGATGGCGGCGGCCCCGGTGACGGAGGAGGTGATCCCGGCGATGGTGGTGGCGACCCTGGCGACGGTGGTGGCGATCCTGGTGACGGCGGCGATCCCGGCAATGGTGGCGGCGGAGGCAACGGCGGCAACAATGGCGGCGGCAACAATGGCAGTGGAAACGGTGGCAACAATGGCGGCCCCGGTAACGGGAACGGAAACAACGGAAACTCTGGCAATGGCGGAGGAAACAACGGCGGATCCGGCCCCGGAACCGGCAACGGCGGTAGCAACAACGGTCACGGGAATGGCTCTGGCCATGGCGGCGGCGGTCACGGCAACGGTGGCAGCAACGGCGATGGCAAAGGTGGCGGCAAGGGCGGCCACGGCGGCGGCAAAGGCGGCAAACGCTAAACCTGCGAAGGTTTGAGGCCGCAATGCTGAAAAAGAAAACGGCCACCCGATCGGGTGGCCGTGATGTTTGCTGTTTGGGGCAGGATCAGCCCAGCTGCACTAACGCGTGACGCTTTTTACCGGCGCTCAGTTTGATCGGCGACGACAGTGCACCCGCGTCGATCATCAACCCGGCATCCGTCAGCGGGGCGTCATCCAGCTTGGCGCCGTTTTCGGCGATCAGGCGCTTGGCCTCTTTCCCCGACTTTGCCAACCCCGATTTCACGATGACTTGCACGATGGACATGCCGTCACCCAGTTCAGCGGCGCTGAGCGTCAGGGTCGGGAGATCGCCCCCAATGCCGCCTTTTTCGAATACTTCGCGGGCGGTGGCTTCGGCGGTCGCAGCAGCTGCGGCACCGTGGGCCAGGGTGGTCACTTCGTTGGCAAGACGGATTTTGGCCTCATTGATCTCGGATCCCTGCAGGGCGCCCAGACGGTCGCACTCATCCACCGGCATTTCGGTGTAAAGCTTCAGGAACCGGCCAACATCCGCATCGGTGGTGTTGCGCCAGAACTGCCAGAACTCATAGGGCGAGCGCATGTCGGCGTTCAGCCAGACCGCACCGTCCTGAGACTTGCCCATCTTCTTGCCGTCGCTGGTGGTCAGCAGGGGCGAAGTCAGGCCATAAATCTCGTGATCCAGCACGCGGCGGGTCAGGTCGATGCCGTTGACGATATTGCCCCACTGGTCACTGCCGCCCATCTGCAGAACGCAGCCGTAACGGCGGTTCAGCTCAAGGAAGTCATAGGCTTGCAGGATCATGTAGTTGAACTCGAGAAAGCTCAGCGACTGTTCACGATCCAGCCGCGATTTCACGGATTCAAACGAAAGCATCCGGTTGACCGAGAAGTGCCGTCCGATATCGCGCAGGAAATCGAGGTAGTTCAGACCGTCCAGCCACTCGGCATTGTTCAGCATCAGCGCCTTGTTTTCGGCGTCGCTGTCATAGTCGATATAGGCCGAGAACACCTTTTTGATGCCGGCGATGTTTTCGTCGATCTGTTCGGGGCCCAGCAGGGGGCGCTCATCCGCGCGGAAGGACGGATCACCCACCTTGGTGGTGCCGCCGCCCATCAGGGTGATCGGCTGGTGGCCGGTTTTCTGGAACCAGCGCAGCATCATGATCTGGATCAGGCTGCCCACATGCAACGACTTGGCCGTTGCATCAAAGCCGATATAGGCCGGCTTGCATCCACTCATCAGCGCTTCGTCAAGGCCCTGATAATCGGTGCAGTCGGCGAGAAAGCCGCGCTCGATCATCGTGGCGATGAAATCCGATTTGGGATGGTAGGTCATAGCGTGCCCTTTGGGTTGAAGTTGCGGGGCACTGTATAGGCGGCGCTTCAGGCAAGGAAAAGGCACGTTTTCATCGAAAGCGCTGCGATGTCAGCTTTTGGTCGGGGGCAGGCGGAAGGCATAGCCCATCGCAATCAGGTTCAGCACCGCCAGCGCCAGGATCGGCGTCACCGGATCGTGCAGATGCGCCACCGCGCCAAGGATCGCGGCAAAGACCATACCGACCAGCCCGGCGCTGACATCGCCGAGGGCAACGAGATAGGGGCGCTCTTTTTCCGAGGTCATTTCTATGATGTAGAGGTAGCGCCCGTAGATCACTCCGTTCCCGCCCAGCGACAGCAGCAGGATGACCAGCGCATAAATCCAGACATTCTGCGCATAGCCCATGAAGGTGAAGGCCAACGCCAATAGGGCCGAAACCGCCGAGATCAGGCAGCCCAGCCACATCACCGGCTTGACCGAGATCCGCCCGCTGAGCCAACCCCAGATGATCGAGCCGAGCACCATCCCAAGGCTTGCGGCCATGACGAAGTAACTCAGCGAGTGTTTGGTCCCCACATGAAAGGTCGCCGCGTGGATCGTGTAGAAAGGCATCGCCAGTTCCACCGAGACAAAGATCAGCCGGGCGGTCAGGAACTTGCGATACCACGCATAGGCCATGCCGGTTTTGAAGCCGGTCACCAGTTCGGCCAGCGGTTTGGGTTTTTCCGCTGGCGCAGGCGCACGGGCCTGTTCCTCTTCCAGCAGGCGGACACCTGCAAAGCTGATCCCGGCGGCGAACATGGCAATGACCCCACACCAAAGCACAACGATATGTCGCTGCATCGGTTGGTCCGAGGCCAGAAGGTCTCGGGTGATCCAGACGACAAGAATGGCCAGAATGCCCGAGATCGTGGCCTGCGCGAACACCATCCGGTTGCGTTTTTCATTGGGGACAGAGATGCCGTAAATCTGACTGGTGCCCAGACTGGCGATGCCCTGACACAGCCCCATGATCAAAGCGGTCGTCAGGAACAGCAGCACGATCATCACATTGGGCAGGTTGGTCGCGAACAGGGCCACGATGGCCAGAATCGCGGCGGTCAGGATGTTGGGCACGTAGACCGCCAGTTTCGCGCGGGTCACCCGATTGATGAACGGAGACATGAAGATCTCGGCGATCAACCGTGATCCGGTCACGAAAGGCAGCAGCAGACCGGCGAAGAACGTCGGTGCACCCAAGGCCAGATACAGGAACGGCAGCACCAGATTTGGGTTCACCAACTGCCCGCCAATCGTCGCCAGCGATCCGGACCAGAAGATCAGCTGGTAATTGCGCCCTTCGGCGGGTTGCTTGGGTGTCTCGGTGTCTGTCATGGCCGTCCGCTCGGGATGCAGATGGCCGCAATGGTTACTCAGCCCGCGCTGTCACGCAACTGCCCCTTGGGTTTGATGTGGTTGCAAGCGCGCACATGGCGTCAAAAATACACGCGGAAGGTGCGTTCCGGCTTGCCTTGGGCTGCTTGAAACGTGCAGGTTTGGCGCGCCGCGTCGGGCAGTCGACGCCAATAAACACAAGAGGTGAGCGTGAACCGGGCCATCAGGAAAAGCGGGCCAATCAAGGCCCTGGGTGCGATGTCTGGCACATCGCTGGACGGTGTGGATACGGCAGTGGTTGAAACCGACGGGCACCGGATTATCGGTTTTGGTCCCAGCGGTTATCGCGCCTATACCGACGCCGAACGCGCCGACCTGCGCGCCGCCCTTGGCCAGTGGCACGGACCTGCGGTGGACAACGCGGCCGAACTGGTGACCTTTGCCCATGCCGAGGCGCTTTCGGAATTCGAAGAGGTTGATCTGATTGGCTTCCATGGTCAGACCCTTGCGCATGAACCAAGCGGGAAGGGCACGTTGCAGGTGGGCGACGGCAAGGGGTTGGCGCAGGCGCTGGGCGTGCCGGTCGTCTGGGATTTCCGCAGTGATGATGTGGCGATGGGGGGCGAGGGTGCCCCGCTGGCGCCGTTCTTCCACTTTGCCTGTGCCAAATGGATCGGCGCGACCGAACCGCTGTGTTTCCTCAACCTCGGTGGCGTTGGTAACCTGACTTACGTGGACCCCAGCTTTGACGGGCCGGAAATCCCCGGGGCGTTGCTTGCCTTTGACACTGGCCCGGCCAATGCGCCGGTCGATGATCTGATGCAGGCCCGGCTTGGCTTGCCGATGGACCGCGACGGCGCGGTGGCACGTGGCGGGACCGTTGAAACCGGCGCGCTGGAGCTGTTCTTGGCCGAGCCCTTCTTTACCCGCATCCCGCCGAAATCCCTGGATCGCAACGACTTTGCCGAGATGATTGGGCTGGTGCGGGAACTTTCCGACTCTGATGCCGTTGCAACCCTGACGGGCATGTGCGCAGCCGGCGTGGTGCAGGGGATGGAGCACTGCCCCAAACCTCCCGCCCGCGTGCTGGTGACCGGAGGCGGGCGCCACAACCCGGTGCTTATGGAGATGCTGCGCGTGTCGCTCGATTGTCAGGTCGAACCGGTCGAGGCCGTGGGACTGGACGGAGACATGCTCGAGGCGCAGGCCTTTGCCTATCTGGCCGTGCGGGTTTCGCGTGGTCTGCCGACCTCATGCCCGGGTACGACGGGCGTCAAGGCGCTGGTTGGGGGCGGCGTGTTGAGCGCGGTTTGAGGTTAAGGGATGGATTATGATGGTGAACAGAGCGTTGTCGCAGACCTGAACCTCAGACCGCAGGACCGTTTTTCGAATCCAAAAGGTTATGCCCTCGGGGCGGAATACGATGCGCTTTATTGTTCGTTTAAAATCAACGCACCGAAAACCTCGGGGATCTACTGGATCTTGGCTGACGAAGTCGTTGTTTACATCGGCCGAGCGAAAAACCTGCATAACCGCCTAAGCGTTCAATACGGTACGGTTTCCCCGCGGCATCCGTTTAAGGGTGGGCAACTGCAAAAGTGCCGAACCAACGCGAAGATCAATTCCATTTTATCCGCAGGTGGCCGCGTTACTTTCAGATGGCGGGCTTGTGACGATTATTTCGAACAGGAACATGCGTTGTTGAAGTCACCAGACACCAGACCGGCATGGAACCTGCGCGCCTGACAATGGGCACGACCGTTTCAGGATGCCATCCTCTGGGGGGCGTGAAAGGGCATATCAGTTTGAATGGTCATCTGAGAGACCGGACATACTCACCCGTAAATTCCGTGTACCCGTCCGAGGTGGACAGCAGGTGCGCTCGCGTCCAATCGTGCAAGGCCGGCAATTGGTGGAAAGGCACGTTGGGAAAGGCATGGTGCTCCGCATGATACGGCATGTTCCAAGCCAGAAATCGGACGACTCGGTTGGTAAAGGTGGTGCGCGAGTTTTCCAGCATGTTGGCGACCGGGGGGCATAACCCGTGCTCGGCCAGCAGGTAGAGGCGCAGAAAAGGCTGCCCGATCAGGACCGGACAGAACCACACCCAGAACAAAAGCGGCGTGTAGAACAGGCTGACACAGGCGAAAATGTAGAGAGCCAACAACAGCCGCGCCTCGGTCCGCATGGCGTGGTGTTGGGGGCCGGGCAGGTATGGCGCGTTGATCTGGCCAAAAGCGTTTTGCAGCAGCGTCTTCGCCATTCCGGTCCAATAGGGCCAACCACTGAGATAGATCAGTAACTCGGGCCAGTTGTCTGGCCGCGGTTTACCCGCAAGCTCGGGGTCTTTTTCGGGGTGGTTGGTCCATTTGTGGTGCGCCAGGTGAAAATACCGGAACCACGTGAAAGGCAAGGCAATGGGGATCGAGATCAGATGCCCGATGATGTCATTCAGCCATCCGTTGCGAAATGGTGTCTTGTGAGTACATTCATGGCTGAGGGTGAACAGGAAGACCAACAGCACCCCCTGGGGCATCAAGAAAACAGGCCAAAACGGAACCTTGAGCGCGATACAGGTGGTCGTAGTCGTCAGCCCAGCAAGGTAAAGCGCAAGATGCCGTATCCCGGCCGTGTTCGAGCGGTGCTGCAGTCTGGCTTTCACCGGGGGCGGTATTGACGATATGAGGTCGCGGTGATCCATGCCTTAGGTGCGGGAAATATCAAAACCCGGTTTGGCCAGCACGAACCCGTCAAACTCGAACCCCGGTGAGACGGTGCAACTGACCAGAGTGTAATCTCCGGTCGTCTGCGCCGATTGCCAGTGGTTTTCGGGCACGATGACCTGCGGTGCGCCCTTGGTCAGGTCCGGGGTCAGCAGGTGGTCGGTCGCGGGGCCGTCATCCGTGGGGCTGAGCGACAAGGTCAGCGGCGCGCCAGCGTGATACAGCCAGATTTCGGTGGCATCGACGCGGTGCCAGTGGCTGCGCTCATCCTTTTGCAGCAGGAAATAGATACAGGTGCCGGTAGCGCGGCCTTCGTTATCGGCGCGCCATGTCTCGCGGAACCAGCCTCCTTCGGGGTGGCGGGACAGGTTCAGGTGGTCGATGATCTCTTGCGCGGTCATGGGGGCCTCGGAGTTGTTTGGCGCGATTATGCACGCAAGGACGCGATCCGCTATGGTATTCGTGTGGTTCAGCAATATGTTTGCGGCATGACCCTGACGATCCCGTTTGACAACAGCTACGCCCGGCTTCCCAACAGCTTTTATGCGCGGCAGGCGCCAATACCGGTGCGCGCGCCGCGGCTGGTCGCGTTTAACGAAGAACTGGCGCAAATCCTGCGCATCACGCCCGGTGACGTGCATGAGATGGCCGACGCTTTTGCGGGTAACACTCTGCCTGATGGGGCCGAGCCGATTGCGCAGCTATACTCGGGGCACCAGTTCGGCAGCTATAACCCTCAGCTTGGCGACGGGCGTGCGGTTCTGCTGGGGGAAACGGTCGGAACGGATGGCATTCGGCGGGACATTCAACTGAAAGGGTCCGGTCCGACACCGTTCAGCCGCCGTGGCGATGGCCGGGCCTGGCTGGGGCCGGTGCTGCGCGAATACGTGGTGTCCGAGGCGATGCACGCGCTGGGCATCCCGACCACCCGCGCCCTGGCGGCGGTTGAGACCGGTGAGATCGTCCTGCGCGAAGGCCCGATGCCCGGCGCGGTGCTGACCCGCGTGGCGCAAAGCCATCTGCGCGTGGGCACGTTTCAGGTGTTCGCCGGGCGCGGGCAGACCGACAACCTGCGCAAACTGACCGAATACGCCATTGCCCGCCACTATCCCGAAGCCGAGGGGCCAATGGGCCTGCTACGCGCGGTGCGGGATGTGCAGGCGCAGTTGATCGCACAGTGGATGAGCGTGGGGTTCATCCACGGGGTGATGAATACCGACAATTGCTCGATTGCCGGTGAAACCATCGACTATGGGCCTTGTGCCTTCATGGACAGCTATCATCCGAATACGGTCTACAGCTCGATTGACCAGATGGGGCGCTATGCCTATTCCAATCAGCCGGACATTGCGGTGTGGAACCTTGCGCAATTGGCTACGGCGCTGATCCAGCAGGTCGATGACCCCGAGGCTGCCGTCGAAGAGGCCACCGAGATCGTGCACGCCATGCCGGGTCTGATCCACCAGGAATGGCAGGGCCGGTTCCGCGCCAAGATTGGCCTGACCTCTGAGGAGGACGGCGACGAAGCGCTTATTACTGATCTGCTGACGCAAATGGCACACAACAATGCCGATTTCACCAACACGTTCCGGACGCTGGGCAGTGACAACGCTCGCGATCAATTCCTGACGCCGGAGGCCTTTGACGCATGGGCCGTCGGTTGGCAGGCACGGCTGGAACGGGAAGAGGATCCGCGGGTGGTGATGAGCACCGCCAACCCGGCCTTTATTCCGCGCAACCACCGAGTTGAGCAGATGATACAGGCGGCCGTTCAGGGCGACTATGTCCCGTTCCATCGTTTGACCAAGGTTCTGGCGCAGCCCTACGACGATCAGCCCGAGGCGGCCGACCTGACCTATCCTCCGACCGAAAAGGAAGTGGTCCACGCGACGTTCTGCGGGACGTGACTTGGCCTTCAAATAGGCTGAGAAAACGGTTCTCTGCCTGTTCCGGATAGTTATACTTCCCGCTGCCGGGAGGATGCGACGTGAATCAGGACACAAAATTCAAACGCTTCAAAGCGCTTCACGATATGGATGAGGCATTTGTTATTCCGAACCCTTGGGATGCGGGCTCTGCGCGATTGCTGGCCAGCATGGGGTTTGATGCATTGGCGTCTACAAGTGCCGGATACGCCTTTTCAAAGGGTAAGCGGGATTCATTTGCCAGCCTTGGACGGGACGAAATTCTGTTGAACGCGGCCGAGATTGTTCAGGCAACGGATTTACCGGTAGCTGCGGATTTGGAAGACGGGTGTGGCGCCGCCCCGGAAACCTGCGCTGAAACAATCAGGCAGGCAATCGATATTGGCTTGGTCGGCGGCTCGATCGAAGACGCGACGGGTGATGAAAGCGATCCGATCTACGCGCTGCCAATTGCGGTTGATCGTATTCGTGCGGCTGCGGACTCGGTGTGGGGAAAACCCTTTCTGTTGACCGCCCGGGCCGAGGGGTTTCTTTGGGGTCGAAAAGACCTGTCAGAAACAATCAAGCGTCTGCGGGCGTTCTCGGATGCGGGGGCAGATGTTTTGTACGCGCCTGGGCTTCCGGATATCGACGCGATTCGAACCGTATGCAGCGCCTTGGACAAGCCCGTGAATGTTGTCATGGGGCTGCAGGCTCCGTCCTATACCGTCGCGCAATTGTCCGAGGCCGGGGTCAAGCGGATCAGCGTGGGGGGATCGTTTGCCCGCGCGGCATTCGGAGCGTTACAGCGAGCCGCGCGTGAAGTCAGGGTTAACGGAACCTTTGACTATGCCCGTGATGCGATGTCCGGGGATGAGATCAGCGAGGTAATGTCGCAACGCAAGCTTTCTGATCGCCAATGACGTCCTTTTGACGTTTCAGATGCCACCGCACCAAAGCTAGGGGTTGAATTGACATTCCCTTGCCGCAACTCGTGAACCGGGGACAGGAAAACTGTCACTTCAAATCACCCCGCGGCTTACCCTCAAGGAAGAATGCTGCATAATGGGTGTTCCAGGGGAATATTCAGATTTGATTTAGGGAGCACGGAATGCGCTACTCCATATTGCTGGAAGACGCAGAAGGCGTCTCGTATTTTGAAGACCGGGACGTTGACCTTGAACTCAAGACCTTTGCCCCGCCCGCAGCCGCGTTTCACGTTTCCGGGGAATATGATGCCTCGCGCTTTGTCTTCCTTACTTTGCCTGCAGGGTGGAAAGGGATACCGCACCGCTCTCCCAAGCGGCAGCTTGCGACGGTTCTGTCGGGGACGTTTCGTGTTCAGGCAGGGTCGGGTGAGGTCCGCGACTTTACCGCCGGTGATCTGTTCTGGGCGGAGGATGTCACCGGAACGGGCCATGCGTCGTCCGCCGAAGGGGGCGAGCCTGTCAATTTGATGGTTACGCAGTTTTGAGAGTAATCGGATAGACGCGCACCGCTTCTTGCCAATCACAGGACGTCCATGACCCAAGCCTCAACCCTGCGCATTGCCAGCTATAACATCCAGAAATGTGTTGGCCTGGACTTCCGGCGGCAGCCGCAGCGCATCATGCAGGTCATCGACAGCATGAAAGCCGATATCGTGGTGCTGCAAGAGGCCGACAAACGCCTGCCGCCGCGACCCGCCGCCTTGCCGCACTTCTTGCTGGATGAGGCCGGGTGGCAGGTCGTAGATCTGGGCGGGGCGGGCAGTCTGGGGTGGCACGGGAACGCGGTGATCTGGCGTGGCGATGCGCTTCAGGTACGGCAGACCGGTCACCACGATCTGCCGGGGTTGGAACCCCGTGGGGCGGTGCGGGTGGAGTTCGACACCCATATTGGACCGCTGCGGGTGATGGGGATGCATCTGGGTCTGTTGCCCGCGTCCCGGCGGCAGCAGATCACCCATATCCGCCGTTTCGACGAAGAGTTGAGCCAGATGCCCACCGTTTGGGCTGGCGATTTCAACGAATGGTCGCGCCAGCCGGTGCTGGATCATCTGGCCCCGGATATGCGCTTTTTGCCGCCCGTTCCCAGCTTTCCGGCCGCGCAGCCCTTGGGGGCGCTGGACCGGATCGCGCTGGGCGCGGGGCTTGAGGCGGTGGTGCATGGGGTGCACGACGCGCGGCCTGCGCATATCGCATCCGACCATCTGCCGATCTGGGCCGATTTGAGGCTGGCGCGGGAAACCGCAATTCCGCGGTAGCGCCAGCCGCATAGACGTATTAAGACAGAAACCCGAACCACTCTGGGGATCACATATGTCCGACACGATCATCGCCCGCTGCGAAGCCAAAGGCCTGCGTATGACCGGCCAGCGCCGTACGATCGCGCAGGTTTTGCAACAAAGCGAAGATCATCCGGATGTCGAGGAGCTGTATTCCCGCGCCTCGCAGGTGGATTCGGGGATTTCCATCGCCACCGTCTATCGCACCGTGAAACTGTTCGAAGAGGCCGGGATTCTCGAGCGTCTGGAATTCGGTGACGGGCGTGCGCGCTATGAAGATGCCGAGCGCGACCACCACGATCACCTGATCGACATGCAATCGGGTGAGGTGATCGAATTTGTCGACCCCGAGATCGAAGCGTTGCAGGAAAAAATAGCGGCCAAGCTGGGCTATAAGCTGAAAGGCCATAGGCTGGAATTGTACGGCGTGCCGCTGGATCAGGACTGATCCATCACAAAACGCGAACAGCGGGTCCACGGGAAATCATGATTTTTGGCCGGTTAATGCTTGCCTGAACGGGTGTCTTGCGTATTGGGTGACGTAAGGGGCGGCGCTTTGCGCCGCGGAGTTTTACGGAAATGACCATGAACAACGTAAACGGCATTTTGCTTGTCGTCGGCGCTATGGCGGCTTTTGCGCTTGAGGACATGTTCATCAAGCTGCTGTCGGGCACCGTGCCGACCGGCCAGATCATGGTTGTTCTGGGCGTGGTCTGTGGCTTTCTGTTTGCGGTATTGGCGCTGGCCACCCGCAAGCGCATCCTTGATCCGGTGGCCTGGAAGCCCTTGCCGCTGGCCCGCGCCGCGACCGAGATGGTCGGGGCGCTGACCTTCGTCACCGCACTGTCGCTGGTGGACCTGTCCACCGTGGCCGCCGTGTTCCAGGCGCTGCCGCTGGTTGTCACCATGGGTGCCGCGCTGTTTCTGGGGGAAAAGGTCGGCTGGCGGCGGTGGAGCGCCGTCGGGGTCGGCTTCATCGGCGTTCTGATGATCATCCGGCCGGGGTTTGAAGGGTTTCAGCCCGACTCTCTGTTCGTCGTGGCAACCGTAATTGCCATCGCTGCGCGGGACCTGCTGACCCGCAAGCTAGATCCGCGGGTTGCGTCTTCGGTGGTGGCCTTGCAGGCCTATTTTGCGGTGGCCGTGTCGGGTGTGGCGCTGATGGTGTTTACCGCACAACCCGTTATTCCGCTGCAATCAGCGCAGATTGGCCCGTATTTGGGCGCCGTCGGTTTTGGCGTTCTGGGCTATTACGGCATCGTCACTGCCATGCGGATCGGCGAGGCTTCGGCGCTGATGCCTTTCCGCTATACCCGGCTGATCTTTTCGATCATGGCAGGGATGCTGATGTTCGGGGAACGCCCTGATTTCGTGACTCTGTCCGGGGCCGCGTTGATCATGGGGTCGGGCATGTACACCTTTATTCGCGAACGCAAGCTGGCCCGCGAGATGGCGCTTGCCGCCTGACGGATCGTCGCACGTTGGCGCAAACAGCAACCTGTTAGCCCTAAAGCTCCGATTATGTACGTGTTAGCGTTAACATGACCGGTTTACTTTTTACCCGGTAATGCTATGAGGCGTGCAACTGATTTCAGCCACAGGGACGGGCCTCATGAGCACCATCATCGACATTCACGCACGCGAAATTCTGGACAGCCGGGGCAACCCGACGGTCGAAGTGGACGTGATCCTGGAAGACGGCACCATGGGCCGCGCGGCGGTGCCCTCGGGTGCATCGACCGGTGCCTATGAGGCGGTGGAAAAGCGCGACGGTGACAAAAGCCGCTACATGGGCAAGGGTGTGCTGGAAGCCGTCGCTGCCGTGAACGGTGAGATCGCCGAGGAACTGGTGGGTTTCGACGCAACCGAGCAAGTTGCCATCGACGAGGCAATGATCGAACTGGACGGCACCGAGAACAAGGGCCGTCTGGGCGCAAACGCCATTCTGGGTGTCTCGCTGGCGGCCGCGAAAGCAGCGGCGGATTTCACCACGCAGCCTCTGTACCGCTATGTCGGCGGCACCTCGGCCCGCGTTCTGCCGGTGCCGATGATGAACATCATCAACGGCGGCGAGCATGCGGACAACCCGATCGACATTCAGGAATTCATGATCATGCCGACCTCGGCCGCGAATATCCGCGAGGCGGTGCGCATGGGGGCCGAGGTTTTCCACACGCTGAAGAAAGAGCTGTCGGCCGCTGGTCTGGCCACCGGTGTCGGTGACGAGGGCGGCTTTGCTCCGAACATCGCCTCGACCCGCGAAGCGCTGGATTTCATCCTGAAGTCCATCGAAAAGGCAGGCTACAAACCGGGTGAGGAAATCCACCTGGCGCTGGATTGCGCTGCGACCGAATACTACAAGGACGGCAAATACGTTTTGTCCGGTGAGGGTAAGACTCTGACCTCGGACGAAAACGCGGCCTATCTGGCGGCGCTGGTCAATGACTATCCGATCATCTCGATCGAAGACGGCATGTCTGAGGATGACTGGGACGGCTGGAAGGCGCTGACCGATATGCTGGGTGACAAGGTGCAGCTGGTAGGCGACGACCTGTTCGTGACCAACCCGGAACGTCTGGCTCAGGGGATCGAAAACGGCTGCGCCAACTCGATGCTGGTCAAGGTGAACCAGATCGGTTCGCTGACCGAAACCCTGCGTGCTGTGGATATGGCGCACCGGGCGCGCTATACCAACGTGATGTCGCACCGCTCGGGCGAGACCGAGGACGCCACCATTGCCGATCTGGCCGTGGCAACCAACTGTGGTCAGATCAAAACCGGCTCGCTGGCGCGGTCGGACCGGTTGGCCAAGTACAACCAACTGATCCGCATCGAGGAATCGCTGGGCGAGGTTGCGGAATATGCCGGGGCTTCGATCCTGAAGCGCTGATCCGGCAAAAAACAGCCCTGCCTGAAACCGGGCAGGGCTCGTCAGGATGAAGGCCAAGTCATGGTAGAAGCGCTGATCTTTGACGTGTTCGGTACCTGCGTAGACTGGCGCAGTTCCATCGCACGCGAAGTGGCAGCGGTTCTGCCGGATCTGGACGCCCTGGAATTTGCAGATGCGTGGCGGGCAGAGTACGACCCCTCGATGGCGGCCATTCGTGAAGGGGGCAGGGGCTATGTGCCTCTGGATGACCTGCACCGCGAAAATCTTGAGGTCGTGGCCACCCGTTTTGGCGTCACGCCCCCAAATCCCGCCGATCTGACCGCCGCATGGGAACGGCTGGACCCCTGGCCCGACGTGGTGCCGGGATTGCAGGCCCTAAAGCACAACAGGATCATCGCGCCCTGTTCCAACGGTTCAATCGCGTTGATGACCCGGCTTGCGAAATATGGCGGATTGCCCTGGGACTGCATTCTGGGGGCCGAGATCGCGAGGAACTACAAACCCAAGCCGCAAGTTTATCTGGCCAGTTGTGCCGCGCTGCGTCTGCCCCCCGACCAGGTCATGATGGTCGCTGCGCATAATAATGACTTGTATGCCGCCCGGCAGGCGGGTTTGAAAACCGCTTTCGTGGCCCGCCCGACCGAGTGCGGGCCGTCTCAATCCCATGATCTGCAGGCTGAAGGGAACTGGGATATTGTCGCCGAAGATTTTATGACCCTGGCGGACAGGCTGGGTTGAAGAGGGTCGCCGCCCAAAAAAATCGGAATTTTTTTGTTGTGTAATATCCTGAAAAGGCGACCGCTTTTTCGGAAAGCGGATTCTTGGCCGACATAAATTGGGTTATGTGTGAA
Organism: Ruegeria sp. AM9; assembly: GCF_056540565.1. Taxonomy (NCBI): domain Bacteria; kingdom Pseudomonadati; phylum Pseudomonadota; class Alphaproteobacteria; order Rhodobacterales; family Roseobacteraceae; genus Ruegeria; species Ruegeria sp. AM9. The sequence continues at coordinate 170,117 of NZ_JBQFWY010000002.1, read as the reverse complement.
CTTTTTCCTATTTGTGTCAAATTGAGCTGACCTATTCTGGCGGCATTACAGAAAGGAGAACACCATGACTGGTTCGAAATTCCTTCTCGTAGCCTCAGTGATCAGCACTGCATTCTTGGCGGCCTGCGCAGGGCCGGGCACTTACCCGATAACCGGTGATCCGGTGTCTGCGAATGATCCGGTTCAGAGTATGGACATGCCCACATATGTCTTCCGCGGCGAGTCCCGCTAGGAGCGATTGAACCGATCATGGGTCTTTGCGGTCGTGATGGGGACGTTCGTCAGAGCTTTCTGGACATCAGCATGTAACGCTCACGCGGTCTGAAGCCGGTGCGCAGATACAGTTTCTGGTTGGCTTCGCTGCTACGATCGACTTCCAGATGCAACGCGGTCAGACCGGCCCCGGCAAGGGCTTTGGGCAGGTCCAACAGCACCTCGGTCGCGATCCCGCGGCCCCGGACGGCGGGGCGGATGTAAATCTCGTCGACGAAACCGTCCATGCCGCCGAACTCGACCGACCAGCCGAAGGTCAGGACGATATAGCCAAGCGGCGCGCGGCCGGGGCCTATCAGGTAGATACAACCGTGTGGTATGCCCTCTAGCAGGGGGGCCAGCGCGTTACGGGTCTGATCGACATCCTGTTCGATACCGGCCTCGGTGTGAAAGGCGGTGACCAGCCCCATCAGGCGATCCAGGTCTGCGGGGCGGGCAAGTTTCAGTGCGGCGCTCATAGGCGGGCCAGCCTTTCTGTTAGCAGGTCAAAGAATCCGTCGGCATCGATTTCACCCATGAACATGGCGTTGGGTGCGTGGTCCGTGACGCGCCACCAATCGGCGACGGTCATGCCCATTGTCAGTTCCGACTGTGTTTCGATCTGCACGTTGATGTGACGACCCGAGAACAACTCGGGGCGGATCAGATAGGCGGTCACGCAGGGATCGTGCAGCGGCGCACCCTCGGAGCCGTATTTCTCCTTGTCGAACCGCTCGAAGAAATCCGTCATCTCGGCAACCGCATGACCGACCTTTGAATCCAGCGCGCGGAACGCGTCATTGCGGTGTTTGGTGACCAGCGCGTCATGGGTCACGTCCAGCGGCATCACCACGATATGAACGCCGGATTTGAATACAATTTCAGCGGCTTCGGGATCGACGTAAATGTTGAATTCCGCTGCCGGGGTAATGTTTCCGACTTGAAAATACGCCCCGCCCATCAGCACGATGTCCTGAACCCGATCAACGATGTCGGGCGCTTTCTGAAAGGCGGTGGCGATATTTGTCAGCGGCCCCAGCGGGCAGAGCGTCACGGTTCTGGGCTCATGCGCACGCAGGGTGTCGATGATGAAATCAACCGCGTGACCCTCGGCCAGAGGCATTTGCGGATCGGGCAGGACGGGTCCATCCAGCCCGGTCTTACCATGCACATGTTCCGCCGTGACCAGAGGCCGGTTCAGCGGGCGGTCGCATCCGGCAAAGACCGGAACATCCGTGCGCCCGGCCAGTTCGCAGACGATCCGCGCGTTCTTGGCAGTCAGTTCCAGCGGCACGTTGCCGGCAACGGCGGTGATCCCCAGAACATCAATCTCTTCCGGGCTGGCCAGCGCCAGCAGGATGGCGACGGCGTCGTCCTGTCCGGGGTCGGTGTCGATGATGATTTTGCGGGGTGCCATGCTCTGCCTCCGGGGTCTTGAAGCGCGGACACTCGCAAGTGTCACCGCGCTTGTCCAGCGGTTTCAGGCCCCTGTCGCGGCGTCCACAGGCGGGAGTTTGCCGTTGGCGCGGTGCTCCTCGGTTTTCACCTCGTCCCAGAGTGCGTCCATCTCGGCCAAGTCGCTCTGCGATGGGGTTTTTCCGCGTGCAGCGAGCCGTGCTTCAACCTGCTCAAACCGGCGGGTGAACTTGGCGTTGGTGCGCCGCAGGGCGGCCTCGGGCTCGATGCCCAGATGGCGGCCCAGGTTGACCATCACGAACAGCAGATCGCCGAATTCATCCTCCAGCGCGTCGGCGTCCATGCTGTTGCGGGCCTCTTCCAGTTCGGCGGCCTCTTCGGTGATCTTGGCCAGCACATGGCTGGCGTCGGGCCAGTCGAATCCGACACGGGCCGCACGCTTTTGCAGCTTGTGGGCGCGCAGCAGGGCGGGCAGGTTAGCCGCCACGCCGTCCAACGCGCCTTTCTGTTCCTTGCCTGCACGTTCGGCCGCCTTGATGGTCTCCCAGTCCACGGTCTGCTGATCAGCCGATTTGTCGCGGGATTCGTTGCCGAACACATGCGGGTGACGGTCGACCATCTTGTCCGACATGGTGCGGACCACGTCCTGAAAGGTGAAATGCCCTGCCTCTTCGGCCATTTGCGCGTGGAAGACGGACTGGAACAACAGGTCGCCCAGCTCTCCTTTCAACTCATCATAGGCCTCGCGCTCGATGGCGTCCGCGACCTCATAGGCCTCCTCAATCGTATAGGGGGCGATGGTGGCGAAATCCTGTTCGATATCCCACGGGCAGCCTGTTTGCGGGTCACGCAGGCGGCGCATGATTTCCAGCAGACGCTCGATACCCGCATCGCTGTCATGGATCAGAGGATTTTCGGCCATTGCGAACCCTTTCGTTCCGGTGTCAGATGCATCCATTCCGCAGTCAGGATCAGGAGTCCACCCCAGATGCCCGTCGTCAACCGAATTGCCGAATTCTCTGCCGATATGGCCGCATGGCGCCAACATCTGCACTCGATCCCTGAACTGGAGTTTGAATGCCATGAGACGGCCGCCTTCGTTGCCGAGCGTTTGCGTGAATTCGGTGTGGACGAACTGCATGAAGGTATCGCCAAAACAGGCATCGTGGCCATCATCAACGGGCAAGGTGCAGGTCCGACCATCGGCCTGCGTGCCGATATGGATGCGCTGCCGATCCCCGAGGAGACGGGTGTTGACTACGCCTCGAAGAACCCCGGCAGGATGCACGCCTGCGGGCATGACGGGCACACCACGATGCTGTTGGGGGCAGCGCGCTATCTGGCCGAGACGCGGAAATTCGCAGGTCGCGTGGCCTTGATCTTTCAACCTGCCGAGGAAGAAGGCGGCGGCGCAGGCGTGATGGTCGAAGAGGGGATCATGGACCGGTTCGACATCGCTCAGGTCTATGCGCTGCACAACGCGCCCGGAATCGCCGAGGGCGCCTTTCATACAACGCCCGGGGCGATCATGGCGGCAGTGGATACGTTCCATGTGTATATTCAGGGCGTTGGCGGCCACGGCGCCATGCCGCATGAAACCCGTGATCCGGTGATGGCCGCCTGCGGGATTGCACAGGCGTTGCAAACCATTGTCAGCCGCAATCACCACGCGCTGGACGATCTGGTGGTCTCGGTCACGCAGATCCACACCGGTACGGTGAACAACGTGATCCCGGATACGGCCTATATCAACGGCACCGTGCGTACTTTTGATCCCACCGTGCAAAAGATGGTGATGGACCGGATGGAGCAGATCGTGCAGGGGCAGGCGGCATCCTACGGGGTTGAGGCGCGGCTGGACTATGAGGTGAACTATCCCGCCACGATCAACGATGCCGGAAAGGCCAGGTTTGCGGCGGATGTTGCGCGCGAAATCTCGGGACCTGACAATGTGATCGACAACATGACCCGCAACATGGGGGCCGAGGACTTCTCGTACATGTTGCAGGCGCGCCCCGGCGCGTATTTGAACCTGGGGCAGGGCGAAGGCGCCGGGCTGCACCACCCGAAATACAACTTCAATGATGAGATCGCACCCGTTGGGGCGTCCTTCTTTGCGCGGATCGTCGAAAAGGCGCAGCCGTTGGGCTGACGGGGGAATAACATGGCACTGGAAGATGCAAAAAATCAGGTCGATGAGGCGTTCACCAATCCGGACCTCAAAGGGCTGTCATTCGAGAACACCTTTGGCGGCGCCACCTCGTTTCTGCGGCGGCTGTATACCAAGGACCTTAAGGGCGTGGATATCGCCGTTACGGGCGTACCCTTTGACCAGGCGGTGACCAATCGCCCCGGCACCCGGCTGGGGCCCCGCGCCATCCGCGAGGCCAGTGCCTTGCAATCGCCGGACGCGCCCTATGGCTGGCCGTTTGACGCGCTCAGTGAGCTGGCCATCGTGGACTATGGCGATGTCGCCTATGACTATGCCAATATCCCGGCTTTTCCCGACACGCTGACCGACCATATCCGCACCATTCTGGCCGCTGATGTGGCCTCGGTTTCGCTGGGCGGGGACCACTATATCAGCTTTCCGATCCTGAAAGCCTATGCCGAGAAATATGGCCCAATGTCCCTGTTGCAATTCGATGCCCATACCGACACCTGGGCCGATGACGACATGACCCGCGTGGATCACGGGACGATGTTCTACAAGGCGGTAAAGTCGGGAATCGTCGATCCGAAACGCTCGGTTCAGGTGGGTATCCGCACCACGAACGAGGACACACTGGGCGTCAACATCATCGACGCGCGCGAGGTCTATGAATCCGGGCCTGCCGCCGTGGCGCAGAAGATCAAAGGTATTCTGGGCGACAGCCCGGTCTATCTGAGCTTTGACATCGACGGTCTGGACCCGGCTTTTGCGCCGGGCACCGGCACTCCCGTTTGGGGTGGGTTAAGCTCGATCCAGGCGCAGATCATCCTGCGCGACATCGCCGGGATCAACATCAAGGGCGGTGATGTGGTCGAGGTTTCTCCGCCCTACGACACATCCGGCGCGACGGCGATTGCGGGCGCTCATGTGGCGACCCAGATTATTTGCCTGTTGGGGTGGAACAAGCTGATGCCTTAACCATTGGTTAGCCATCTTTCCGGTATCACGTTAACCAAAAGACCGGACGGGAGACATACGGGCATGACAGAGTTTAACCAACCCATCAGCGGCAACGATCTGGCGCGGTTTTCGGGGCCGAATACATTCATGCGCCTGCCGCAGGCGGATACGTTGGCCGGGCTGGATGTGGCCGTGTTGGGCATTCCGATGGATATCGGAACCTCATGGCGGTCGGGGACACGGTTCGGGCCAAAGCAGATCCGTGGCGAAAGTGCGATGATCCGGCCCTATAACATGGCCAATTCCGCGGCTCCGTTCGACAGCCTGCAAATCGCGGATATCGGCGATCTGGCGATCAATACCTTCTCACTGTCCGATAGCCTCAAGATCATCAAAGAAAGCTATGACGCCATTCTGGCGCAAGGTGTGACACCTGTTGCGATGGGAGGGGACCATTCGATCACCCTGCCGATCTTGCGGGCGATTGCGGCCAAACGGGGGCAGGTGGCTCTGGTTCATGTGGATGCGCATGCGGACGTGAATGACGAGATGTTCGGCGAGAAAGAGACCCACGGCACCGTCTTCCGCCGCGCTTACGAAGAGGGGCTGATCGTCCCTGACAAGACCTTCCAGATCGGTATTCGCGGCTCGGGCTATGCGGCCAGCGATTTTACCGAGGCCAAGGGCTGGGGTTTCCGCCAGTTCCCCGCGTGGGAGCTGTGGCAGCAGAACCTGACCGAGATCGGCTCGCAAATCCGAAAGACGGTCGGGGATCACCCGACCTATATCTCTTTTGACATCGACAGCCTTGATCCATCTTTCGCACCCGGCACCGGAACGCCCGAGATCGGCGGACTGACCACACCGCAGGCGCTGCAACTGATCCACGCACTGGCCGGATTGAATGTGGTGGGGTGCGATCTGGTCGAGGTCTCTCCGCCTTATGATCCCACGGGCAACACGGCGCTAACCGCCGCGAACCTGCTGTTCGAGATGTTGTGCGTCCTGCCGGGTGTGACGTCACGGTAGGAGGATCGGCATCTTGTCCGACGCGTCATTGCGCATATTGTCTGCCAAAAGAACGGGTTTGGGATGAAGAAAACGGTGTTTTGGCTGGTCATTGGTCTGGTGGTGCTTGTGGGCGCCTATATTCGTTTGGCCCCATCCGACCCCGGGACGTGGCATGTTGCACCCGTGGGTAAGGCCGATCTGGACATGAAAGGCGGTGTGCTTCGGGTGATTGAAACCGGGCCTGAGGGTCTGGCGAAACTGGACGCTATTGCTCAAGCGACGCCACGCACGGCGGTTCTGGCGGGTTCTGTTGAAAAAGGGATGGTCACCTATATCACCCGTACCAAGGTGATCGGCTTTCCCGACTACACCACGGTTCAACAGGACGGAGACACGCTGCGTATCCACGCCCGCCTGCGCTTTGGGCGTTCAGATTTTGGGGTAAACCGAAATCGCGTTGATGGGTGGTTGGCTACTCTGCAACCGTGACGACAGACACCCCTCCTGCACCTCGCGCCACATCGGTACGTTCAGCGACATCTGACACTGGGCCGTGAACATGCGTCCATCGACCTGAAGGCAGATCATTTCGCCCAGTTCTATGCGCGTGCCGGATTTATCGGTGCAATAACAGTCCTGAACCTTGCCTTTGGGGCCGACAACATCAGCCATGGCAGGGGCCGCGCACAGCAGTAAAACAAGCGCTAAACGTGTCATACGCGTCAGCATAGCACAGCGACGGGCCTTGACCAAAGCCTCGGATTAAGAGACACCGCGCGGATGATCCCCGAAGAACGCCTTGAACAGATAACCCAGCGATTCCAGTACCTCGAAGCCGCCATGGCCGATGGCGCCTCGGGTGGGGATATTGCGGCCTTGGCCAAAGAGTATTCGGACCTCAAGCCGGTGGTCGATCAGATCATGGTCTGGCGGCAGCTGGTCGCCGATCTGGCCGAGGCCGAGGTCATGCTGGCCGACCCCGACATGAAAGAACTGGCCGAAGAGGAAATTCCGGGCCTGCAGGCCCGCATCCCGCAGGCCGAGCACGCCCTGCAACTGGCATTGCTGCCACGGGACAAGGCCGATGCGCGGCCTGCGATGCTGGAAATCCGCCCCGGCACGGGCGGCGACGAGGCGGCGCTGTTTGCGGGGGATTTGCTGCGCATGTATCAGCGGTACGCCGAAGGGCGCGGCTGGCAATTCGAGATTATTGAAGAACAGGCCTCGGACCTCGGTGGGATCAAAGAGGTCGTGGCCCATATCAAGGGTGACAATGTCTTTGCCCGGATGAAATACGAATCCGGAGTGCATCGGGTGCAGCGTGTGCCGGAAACCGAAAGCGGCGGGCGCATTCATACATCGGCGGCCACAGTGGCGGTTCTGCCCGAGGCCGAAGACGTGGACATCCAGATCGACGCCAATGACATTCGCATCGACACCATGCGCAGCTCTGGCGCAGGTGGGCAGCACGTGAACACCACCGATTCGGCGGTGCGGATCACGCACCTACCGACGGGGCTGGTGGTGACCAGTTCCGAGAAATCGCAGCACCGCAACCGAGAGATCGCGATGCAGGTGCTGAAAACGCGTCTTTACGACATGGAACGCCAGCGGATCGACAGCGAACGTTCGGCGGACCGCGCCAGTCAGGTGGGTTCGGGCGACCGGTCCGAGCGGATCAGAACCTACAACTTCCCGCAGGGCCGCATGACTGATCACCGCATCAATCTGACGCTGTATAAGCTGGATCAGGTGATGCAGGGCGATCTGGACGAGGTGATCGACGCGCTGACCGCCGACGATCAGGCGCGTCTGCTGGCGGAGATGGCACAATGATTGCGGCTTTGACAGCAGCACAGGCAATGGTCGCCGCCACCGCGCGCCTGCGGGCCGCAGGGGTGGCCGATCCGGCACGGGATGCACGGGTGTTGCTGGCCCATGCCGCACGGATCGAGGCCAGCCGCGTCACGCTGATCGCGCCCGAGGAACTCTCGCCCGAAATTGCCGAACGCTATGACCAGTTGATCTCGTTGCGGGCCATTCGGGTGCCGGTGTCGCATTTGCTGGGTGAGCGTGAATTCTATGGCCGCCAGTTCCGGGTCAGTCGCGATGTGCTGGACCCGCGCCCCGAAACCGAGACATTGATCGAAGCGGCGCTGAGTGAACCATTCGATCATGTGCTGGATTTGGGCACCGGCTCAGGCTGCATTCTGATCACGCTGCTGGCCGAGCGTGCCAGCGCATCGGGTGTAGGTGCGGATTTGAGCGAATCCGCCTGCCTGCAAGCCAGCGCCAACGCCGTGCAGCACAAAGTACAGGAGAGGGCCGAGATTTTGCGCTCGGACTGGTTTGAGAACATAGAGGGCGAATTCGACCTGATCGTTTCAAATCCGCCCTATATTTCCCTGTCCGAAATGAACGACTTGTCCCCCGAAGTGCGCGAGCACGAGCCGCGCATGGCCCTGACGGATGAGGGCGACGGGCTTGGCGCGTACCGCCATATCGCAGCCTCGGCGCCGGACTTTCTGATGTCGGGGGGGCGAATTCTGGTCGAAATTGGCCCGACGCAGGGTCAAAGCGTCGCATCCCTGTTCCAGGCCGCGGGCCTGGCCGAAACGCGGATCATTCCCGATCTGGATGGCCGTGATCGTGTTGTTCTGGCCAGAATGCCGTAAATACGCCGTCAGGTGAGGCCGAAAAGCGCCGATTAATGTAAAAAAGCTGCGAATTATCGGACAAACCTCTTGTCTGCGCGCGCTGGACATGCTTACTCAGAGTCAGTCGGAGAGGTTGACGCTGTTTCAGCGGGCCCCTGACGCCAAGCCCAAAAAAGTCGACATCGCGTGACGGCTAAAGCCATTGAGCAGTGCAGGACGCGACTTCATCGGCACCGAATGACAAGGCTGACGTAAAGTAAGATGAGATCTTCCAAATCCCGCTCGCGGGCCAAGAATAACCGCAATCGTCCTTCTGGCGGCAACGTTGTTAACCGGGTTTTTGACAGCTCGGGTCCCGAAGGCAAGGTGCGCGGTACGCCCCAGCAGATCATTGACAAATACAACCAGCTGGCGCGCGACGCCCAGCTGTCGAACGACCGCGTGGCGGCTGAGAATTTTCAACAGCACGCCGAGCATTACCTGCGCCTGCTGAGCGAGGCGCAGCGCGAGATCGAAGCGCGCCGCGAAGAGCAGGAGCGCCAGAATCGCGAGCGTCAGGCCGAGCGTGACCGCGAACGCGCCGAGCGTCAGGAACGTGACGCCGCCCGTCAGGCGGACCCGGCCGATGCGCCGCAGCCCGATGTGATGGATTTCGGCACGCCCGAAGCCACACCCGAAAGCGGTTTGGTTGAGACGCCAGAAAGCAAAGGGGCCGAGCCCACTCCGGCACCGGAGAAAAGGGAAAAGCCAGCGCGTAAGCCGCGGGCACGCAAGCCGAAAGCCGCGCCTGCCGAGGATGCGCCCAAGACGGACGGCGATGCGCCGGAAGCAGCCGAGTAAGCGCTGGTACAGAAATTGCAAAAGCCCCGGTTTTGCCGGGGCTTTTTTGTGCTCAGCCTTTTTTGACTTCGCGAGCCAGCGCGCAGAACGCCTCGAGCGGGACCTGCTCGGCCCGTTCGGTGGGCTGGATGCCTGCCGCCAGCAGACGATCTTCGATTTCCGGGGCAACGCCTTTCAATGAGGCTCGCAACATCTTGCGGCGCTGGTTGAAGGCCGCGGCAACGACGCGGGACAGGGTCGCGGCGTCGGCTGGGTAGCGCGGTTCGGGCAGGGCGGTCAGGTGGACCACCGCGCTGGAGACCTTGGGCGGCGGTGTGAAGGCGCCGGGGGGCAGGGACATGGCAATGCGCGCCTCGGCCCGCCATTGGGCAAGGATGGCGAGGCGACCATAGGCCTTGCCGCCGGGTTGGGCGACGATGCGCTCGGCCACTTCGCGTTGGAACATCAGCGTGAGGCTTTGCCAGAAGGGCGGCCATTCGCGTGGAGCCAGCCAGCGAACCAAAAGTTCGGTGCCCACGTTGTAGGGCAGGTTGGCCGCGACGCGGATCGGCGGTGTCAGATGCGCCAGCGGGTCGATTTCCAGCGCGTCGCCGTTGATCACCTCAAGCCGACCGGGATAGGCGGCGGCAATGTCGTTCAGGGCGGCGATGCAGCGAGTGTCCTTTTCCACCGCCACAACCTTGCGCGCGCCTTCGGACAGCAGCCCGCGGGTCAGACCCCCGGGGCCGGGGCCAATTTCCAGCACGTCGCACTCCGTCAGGTCTCCGGCCTGACGCGCGATCTTGGCAGTCAGGTTCAGGTCCAGCAGGAAGTTCTGGCCCAGCGACTTGCGCGCCGAGAGCTGGTGGGTGGCGATGACCTCACGCAGAGGGGGGAGATTGTCGATAGCGCTCATGATCCGGTTACCGTGGCGGGGGTTGATGGGATGCGCCAGTTATTTTGCCTCCGGCGGGGATATTTTCAGACAGGTGAAGGGTCAAGGGCTTTGCGCCATGCGTTGGGCCAGTTTCAGCGCCTCGATCAGGCTGGTCGGGGTGGCGATGCCTTTGCCTGCAATATCCAGAGCAGTGCCGTGGTCGGGCGAGGTACGGATGAAGGGCAGGCCCAGCGTCACGTTCACGCCGCGGTCGAAATCCAGCGTCTTGATCGGGATCAGCGCCTGATCGTGGTACATCGCAATCGCCGTATCATAGTGGGTGCGGGCGGCGGCGTGGAACATCGTATCTGCCGGGTGTGGGCCGGTTACCGTATAGGTGTCGGTGGGCATGCCTTCGATCAGCGGGGCGATCCAGTCCAGCTCTTCCCGTCCCATTTTGCCACCTTCGCCCGCGTGTGGGTTCAGGCCCGCTATGGCGATGCGGGGATGGGCGATGCCGAACTGGCGGCGCAGGCCCTCGGCGGTGATGGAAATCGTCTCGCGCAGCAGGCCCGGGGTCAGGGCCGAAGGCACTTGCGACAGGGGGATGTGGATAGTCGCGGGCACCACGCGCAATTGGTCGGAGGCCAGCATCATCACCACCCGTTTGCGATCCGCGAGTGCGGCCAGAAACTCGGTATGGCCGGGATAGGCAAACCCGGCCCCGTCGATCAGCGCCTTCTTGTGGATCGGCGCGGTGCACAGTGCCGAGGCGGCGCCGGATTGTACCAGCGAGACACCCTGTTCAATGGCGTCGATGACATATGGCGCGTTGGCCGGGTCCGGCTGGCCCGGGACGTTGGGCGCCGGGAAATCCAGCTGCAATACCGGCAGGGCAGAGGCGCAGGCTGCAGCAACCTCGGATGGGTGCGAGATGTGCGCGACCGGGGTGTCGGGAGGCAAATGGGCGGCGTCACCGATATAGAAAAACGGGCAGGCGTCACGCAGGTCCGACCACGCTTTGGCTGCGATTTCCGGGCCTATACCGGCCGGATCGCCGCAGCTGAGCGCGATCGGGGCCGTCATTGTTCGACGATGGTCGCTTCGGCGCGCAGCTGTGCCAGCAGGCTGTTGGCAAATGCCTCGAGCCGTTGTTGGGTAAGCGCGTTGGCCACATCCGTGCGCGTCGTCTCTTCGCCCAGATCGCGGGTACGGGTGCAGAGCATCAGGAACATCAGCGTCTGGCCGTTGTTGCGGGTCAGCGTTGTGGACACCTCGTTCAGGTCCAGTTTGGCAAGCTCCAGCGCCACGTCGCGGGGAATCTCGCCCGGGCTGGCCTGAATGCGTTGCAGCACTTCGGCGGGCTGCTCCTTGGCAATGCCATAGAGGTCATCGCAGGTGTCGATCTCTTCCCTCAGTTGGGCGGCTTTGGCCAGGGTGTCAGCGCTGCGGCCACCGGGCATGTTGTAGATCGCATAGTCGATCTCGGAATAGCGGGTGGTGCCCGTCGCAACCTCGCGCAGGCCGCGCATCTGGAACAGGGCGATGGCGTTGGGCAGGGTCAACGGTTGTGTGATATCCCCGTTCTTCAGCCCGATGATCACCGGTTGCAACGCCGGCGGCAGGCTCGAGAGGTTCAGCCAGTCCAGCCGTCCACCGTTGTCGCGCGTAGCCGCCGCTGAATACTGCGTCGCTGCCGCTGAAAACGCATCAAAGCCTTCCAACTGGGAGATTTCGTCCGCCAAAAGCCGCGCCTGAGCCACGGTCTGCTGGTTCACCGGGATGATGACTTCGGACAGCAACACCTGCAGGCCGCCGCTGTCGGTTTGTCCCAGCGCGCGGTTGATCTCGTCATCGGTCGGGCGGGCCTGCGACAGGAAACGCGCGCTGATATAGTCGCGCCACGTAATCTGGTCGGCGACGAAATCACGAACGGTTTCGCGATCGACGCCCTGATCGGCCAGCAATTGCAGGAACTGATCGGTCGACAATTGCCCACGCGCGGCAAATTCGTCGATCCCGACCTGAATGTCTTCGGGCGCGGCCTGAATGCCGGCCTCGCGCATGGCTTGTCGACGCAGCCGGTCGTCGATCAGCGCATTGCGCACTTCCTCATCGGATGAGCCGGGCGCACCCAGAGCGGTCAGGAACTGTTGCCGCTGGCTCAACTCATACCAGGTGATGATATCCTGATTGACCTTGATCGCCGGCGAAAACAGGCTTTGCGCATCGGCCTGAGGCGATGTCATGGCCAGCATTGCCCCAACCAGCACGGGGGCGACCGGTTTTAGCCAACCGGAGCGAAGGAAACTGGAGAAACCTGAAATCAACTGCATCTTCTCTTGTACTGTTGGCCGCCACTGGTGACGGAATAACCCGTCAGGGCTACGGTAAAGCCGAATTCTGTCGAAGGCTCAATACTTGATGATGAGGTAAAGCGCCTGCTGACGTCCATGTTAACCTGCACACATTCATTCTGATACGTGACCCCCAACCCATAGCGGATCGGCTCGGACTCGCTCAGGTCATAGCGTGCCAGGGCGGTTGTGTTCCAGTTCTGATCGACACGGTAACGTCCGGTCAACCAGACCTCGGAAATCTCGTCGTCCACGTTTTCCGCCGGATCGGGCTCTTGCCAGACATAACTGCCGGTGACCCCCACTGTCGGTTTCTGCCATGCGGCGCGCAGTTCGGCCTTGGCAAAGCTGAAATCCCCGTTCAGCAGGCCGCGCCCGGCCAGAGACCAGCCGTTCGCCGTCTGAATCTGACCGGCCAGCAGCAGATCCGAGGTCGTGCCCTGCAAGCCTGAGGTCAGGTTGAAATTGGGGTCCGCATCGGCGCGAAAGACCTGACCGATCGTAGCCAGGGCCCGCCAGTTGCCGGCGGAATAGCGCGACCAGTTGACGCCGATGACGCCGGTCAGGCCATCTTCGCGCTGGTCCGGGGCAGGGAACCTGGACAGTGACAGAAGGTTGCCCTGATCGAACTCCTGAAAGGTGCTTTCGTCGTCGGGCACATCGTCGTCGGTCACATGTGTCCAGCCGACCTGGGCAATCGGTTCCAGAATCTGGGTTGCCCCGGACGTTTCCCGCTTGCGCATCGGATAGCGCAGCGTCAGTGCCGCGCGGGGGGTGGCCCGGGTCACCTGATCGGGGAAATTGCTGTCGTGGCGGATGTTGAACGTATCGACGGACGTGCCCACACGCGCCTCGGCCCGCAGGCCTGAGGCGAAGGTCCAGTTGCGCAACCATTCCGCATCAAAGGTGGCGCGGGCAATATCGCGACCGAGGACGTCTTCGTCGCTGGTGCGTTCATGCGCGTGCGTGATGAAGCTCAGCCGGACCTCGCCGCCCAAGGACGTTGGGAACAGGCGTTTTTGATAATACAGGTCAAAGATCCGCGACGGGATTTCATCCTGGTTTTCACTGTCGCGCAGAGTTTTGTAGTGGATGAAACTGGTGCGAAACGCGGTGTCGCGCTTGATCCGCTCAAGGGCGACCTCGCTGCGCAGGCGGTCAAGATCGGGCAGGCCGTAATCCGCCAGATAAGCATCGTCTGACGTGGTTCTGATGTTGAACAGGAACCGGTAGCCATCGTTCAGATTGAACCAACCGTTGGCGAACAGGTATCCCCGGTCCTCGCCATCTTGCAGGTCGTCACGGGTATAGGCGCCCTCAAGCTGGATGCGTCCGTTCTTGAACGCTTGCCGAAAACGCAGCCCAAGGGTCTTGGTCTTGGACGAGACATAGGGCGTCAGCGTCAGGTCTTTGTGATCGCCCAGCTTGATGAAATAGGGCACCTGAACGCCGGTTCCCAGCTGCGATGTGGTCCGGACTGAAGGCACCAGAAATCCGGTGGCGCGATCCAAGGTCGGGTCCGGCAGCCGCAGGTAGGGGAAGTAAAAGACCGGCACGTCCAGCACCCGCAACTGCGCCCCTTCGAAATAAAGCTGCCGTTCCAACTGATCATGGGTGACCTTACGGGCGCGGATCTGCCAGATCGGCGGTTTGCCGTTGGCGCAGACATGGCACGAAGTGGCCGAGACCTTGCTGAACTGCGTGTATCTGCCGACCGCGCGGGTGGCCTGAACCGAGGCAATCTGAACCTGTTGGTCGAACACCATCCGGGCACCGATCAGCAGGCCGTTCTGGATGCTGTCATCCAGTTCCGCCGAATCCGCCAGGATCGTCGTCGCTCCGGCCTGATCGATGCGGATTGGGCCTTCCAGCGTCAGCGCGCCGGTCTCGCGGTCGTAAGTGACGCGGTCGGCGGTGATTTTGACGTCACCCTGAAAGGCCTCGACATTGCCTTCGGCCACCAGCACACGTTCGGGCGTGATGAAAATCTCATCTGCCACCAGCAGGGCGGGCTGGTCTTGCTGCTGAACATCCTGCGCCGGATCGGCGGCGGGCTGGGCCTGAGCCGCAGCAGCGGTTGGCAATGCCAGTGCTACGGCGCCTGACAGCAAAAGGTGAGATATGATCCGCATCAGCCGTCCTCCGCATGAAGCAGAAGGCCGAGGGACAGAAGAATGGCAGCAAAGGGTGGCGCCCAGGCCGCGACGATGATTGGCAATTGACCGTTTTCCCCGAGTATTTGGGCAAAGTTGCGAACGAAATAAATGGCAAAGCCCAGCAGAACGGCGGACAGAACCGCGATGCCGGTGCCGCCGAAGCGCACGTGGCGCATGGTGAAGGCCGCGCCGATCATCACCATCGCCATCAGAAAGAAGGGCCGCGCCAACTGAACCTGCAGCCAGACCTCGTATTGTTTGGTGGAGAAGCCAGCCTCGCGGAGGTCGCGGATCAATTGGGGCAGGTCGTAGACCGAAACCGAATCCTGCTGGCCCAGCGTATCCAGAATGCGCTGCCGCGTCAGAGAGGTCGGGAGTTCGATCTGCCGGTGGACCTCGGCAGCGGCCTCCGGGTTCACGTCGTCGGCCAGAGACCAGATTTTTGCGTTGGACAGGATCCACGACCCGTTTGAAAGCCGCGCTTGATCAGCGACGATCTGCTGCGTCGGTTTGCCATCCGGTGAAAACGAGATGATCGTCACCCAGGTCAGTTCCAACGTGTCGGCATTGGTGGTGCCGCTGGCGTGAATGACCGATTGCCCGTCTGCTGACCCCTGCCGCAGCCAAAGCCCTTCGCTGGTGATGGACAGGGCGGAATCGCCCTTGTTCTTGTAGGTGTCGGACAGGCGACGAAACTCTTCGGACGTCGCGGCGGAAATCGGGTTCAGCAAGGCCACTGCAAGGGTGCCGATCACCAGGGCCAGCGACACCGGTGCCAGCAGCGCCCGGATACCCGACCGTCCGATGGCACGGGTCACAACCAGTTCGGAACTGCGCGCCATCCCGACAAACAGCGCGATGGTGGACAAGATCACCAGCAGCGGAAGCATTTCGCTGATCGCCGCCGGTGTATTCAGCAGGGTCAGGTGCAGCAGGGTGCCAAAGGACAGGTTTTCCGAGTCGAACCGGCGGGCCTGCTCGACCAGATCGATCAGAATCAGCAGGGTCAGGAAAATGCCGCCGATGACCAGAAAGCTCTGAATGAACCGGCGGGCGAAATAGCGGTCGAGGATCACGAATGTGCCTCCGCCCGGACGATTTCCTTGGGGAAATGGGCGATCATCGGGCCGAAATCACCGTCGCCTGCGCGGATGCGCACCGGCTTATGCCTGCCCTGTCTCGCCAACTCGTTCTCCCCCGATCCTGCCGGAATTTTTCGGAGACTGTAATGCAATTGGCGCGCGGGGAAAACTGCTATCTGGTCAAGCCGTCCGGGGCGGGCTAGGTCTTGGGGAACAGATTTTGAGGAGTTCGCAATGAGCAGTCTTGTATCGATCCGGTTTCAGCCCTTTGACGTGGACGTGATGGCACAGGCCGAGGGGCGTGTGGCCGTGATCGTGCCGCCTGAGGGCAAGATGAGCCCCGCGGTGCGTCGCGCCAATCGACTGACGCGCGGCGCAGTTGCCCGGCTGATCGAAAGCGCCCGGTTCGAAAAGGTCAAAACGGGCGACGTGATCTCGCTGGGTTGGCCCGGCGGCATGGCGGCAGAGGCATTGGATATCGTCGTTTTGCCGCGCCGCCCCGATGCGGCCGAGGCGCGCAAGGCCGGTGCCGCGCTGGCCAAATTGGCGGGTGGCAAGGACCTGCTGGTGATGGCGGGCAATCAGGTGCGCACCGAGGACCTGGCCATGGGTATCGCCCTGCGCAGCTATGATTTTGACGCGCATAAAACAAAGGAATCGGACGAAGCAGGAACCGTTACAATCAGCCATCAAAAGTCTGATGAGGTCGAAGCCGCCTTTGCCCCGCAATACGCTGTGGCCGATGGTGTGCGCATGACCCGCGACCTGACCAACGAACCGGCCAACGTCCTGACCACCACCGAATTCGCCGATCGTCTGGTCGAGATGAAGGAACTGGGCCTTGAGGTTGAAGTTCTGGATGAGGACAAGCTGGAAGAACTGGGGATGCGCACGCTGCTGAGCGTCGGGCAGGGCTCGGTCAGCCCCTCGAAAGTTGTGGTGATGCAGTGGAACGGCGGCGACAAGGACGACGCGCCGCTGGCCCTGGTCGGCAAGGGCGTGGTGTTCGACACTGGTGGCATCTCGTTGAAACCGGCGGGCGGCATGGAAGACATGACCATGGACATGGGCGGCGCGGGCGTGGTCGCGGGCACCATGCGCGCGCTGGCCAAGCGCAAGGCCAAGGCCAATGTGGTCGGGCTGGTTGGGCTGGTCGAGAATATGCCCTCGGGCAACGCGACCCGTCCGGGTGACGTGGTCAAATCGATGAAGGGCGACACGGTCGAAATCATCAACACCGATGCCGAGGGTCGTTTGGTTCTGTGCGACGTGATGTGGTACGCGCAAGAGCGGTTCAAGCCGGTCGGCATGATCGATCTGGCCACCCTGACCGGTGCGGTCATCATCGGGCTGGGGCATGAGAATGCCGGTGTCTTCTCGAACAACGACACGTTCTGCGATGCCTTCCTGAAATCGGCCAAAGCCGAGGATGAGGGTGCATGGCGGATGCCGCTGGGCGAGGCCTATGACAAGCAGCTGAAATCGCGCATTGCCGACATGAAGAATGTTGGTGGCCGTCCGGCGGGCTCGATCACCGCTGCGCAGTTCCTGCAGCGGTTCGTCAAAGAGGACACGCCGTGGATTCACCTCGATATCGCGGGCGTGGCCTCGGTGTCTTCGGACACATCCTACGCACCCAAAGGGGCCACCGGCTGGGGCGTCCGTGCCCTCAGCCGCCTTGTGCAGGACAATTTCGAGTAATCCGATGGGCGCCGTCTATTTCTACCACCTGACCCGTCAGCCGTTGGAGTACACATTGCCGGTGCTACTGGACAAGGCGCGGCAGGCCGGGTGGAAGATCGCCGTGCGGGGCACCGACCCCGCGCGGATGGACTGGCTGGATGAGAAACTGTGGCTGGGGCGGGAAGAGGATTTCCTGCCCCATGGCCGCGAAGGCGGCCCGCATGACGCGGCGCAGCCCATTTTGCTGACGACCGGACCCGAGGCCGCCAACGAGCCTGCCTGCGTCATGGCCGTGGACGGTGCGGCTGTGGAGCCGGACGAGGTAGCGGCGCTGGAACGGGTTTGCATCCTGTTCGATGGTAATGATGGCGAAGCCGTTCAGCACGCGCGGGGCCAATGGAAGGCGCTGACCGGCGCGGGCTGCGCGGCGCAATACTGGTCCGAGGAATCGGGCCGGTGGGAGAAAAAGGCCGAGGCGTAAGGCGCTGAATTTAAGTCAAGTATCGGGAGGGTGGCAGATGGAAATGAAGCCTTTGGGTCGCACTGGAATCAGGGTGACCGACCTGTGCCTTGGTACGATGACTTTTGGCACGCAGACATCCGAGGCCGATGGTCATAAGCAACTGGACATGGCGCTGGAGGCCGGGATCAATTTCGTCGACACCGCCGAGATGTACCCGGTGAATCCGATCTCGAAAGAAACCGTGGGTCGGACCGAAGAGATTTTGGGCAACTGGAACGCCGCCAATCCCTCGCGGCGGGGTGATTATGTTCTGGCCACCAAACACTCGGGCGCCGGATTTGCCCATGTCCGTGACGGTGCGTGGATTACAGGTGAGACCATTCCCGAGGCGATCGAAGGCTCGCTGCGTCGGTTGCGAACGGACTGCATTGACCTCTACCAGTTTCACTGGCCGAACCGGGGCAGTTACATGTTCCGGCAAAACTGGAATTATGCGCCATCGGGGCACAATACCAACGAAGTTCTGGACAACATGCAGGGCTGTCTTGCGGCGCTGCAGACGCAGGTGGACAAGGGCAACATTCGCGCCTTTGGCCTGTCGAACGAAAGCGCCTGGGGTACCGCACAATGGCTGCGGATAGCCGAGCAGATGGACGCGCCACGGGTGGCCTCGGTGCAGAATGAATACTCGCTGCTTTGCCGCCATTTCGATACCGACATGGCGGAACTGAGCGTGCACGAGGATGTGGGGCTGATGGCGTTTTCGCCCCTGGGCACCGGGTACCTGACCGGTAAGTACCAAGGAGGTGCCATCCCGGACGCCTCGCGTATGTCGTTGAACCCCAGCATGGGTGGGCGGAATTCCAATCGGGTTCTGGACGCTGTCAGGGCCTATCTTGAGGTCGCCGAACGACATGGGCTGGACCCGGTACACATGGCGTTGGCCTGGTGCCGTGCGCGACCGTTCATGATGTCCGCCATTTTCGGAGCAACGACCATTGCGCAATTGGGGCATATTCTGGCGGGTAAAGATCTGCGGCTGCCGGATGATGTCGTGGCCGAGATTGATCAGGCCCACCGCGCGCATCCCATGCCGTACTAGGGGGCTTTGCCCCCGCCGCGCTGCGCGCGTCTCCCCCGAGGTATTTTGGGCCAGATGAAGCGGAGCCCGTCAGTGATGGGTGGGCTGCGCACGCTCTTGCCTCAGGTCACGGGCCGACAGGCCGTGTGCGGTACGGAAGGCGCGGGCGAAGCTGGATTGTGAAGCGAATCCCGTGGCAAGCGCCACATCCATCAGCGGTATGTCGGTGTCTGAAACAAGACGGCGGGCCTCGGCAAGGCGCAGTTGCAGATAGTGGTCCTGCGGCGTGGTGTTCAGGCGCAGGCGAAACTGCTGCTGCAACGTACGGGGACTGGTGCCCAGGGTGTCGGCGATATCGGCGAGGGGGAGGGGGTCGTCAAGCGATGCCTCCATCAGCGCGTTTGCCTTTGCGGTCAGGGCGGTGTGGCGATGCGGGGCGCCGGTGCGGCTTTGCGGCTTTGTCGGCTCGGGCGCGTCATCATACAGGAACAGCCCAGAGACACGGGCGGCAAAACCGGAACCATGACGGGCGGAAATAATATGCAACATCATCTCGATTGCAGGCATCGCGCCGCCCGAGGTCAGACGGTTTCCAGAAGCAACATAGCGGTCGGAGCGCACGTCGACCTCGGGAAAACGGGCGGCAAAGGTCTCTTTGTCCTCCCAATGGGTCGTGGCGGCGTGACCGTCGAGTAATCCGGCCTCGGCGAGCAGCCAAGGCCCTCCGTCAATGCCAGCCATCGTGGCGCCGGTGCCCGCAATGCGGCGCAGGCCGGCCAGCAGGCTTGGTGTCGCGTGACGCGCGAGTTGGAAGCCTGCGACAACGATCAGCAGGTCGCAGCTTTCCAGGCGGGCCAGCGGGATGCCCGGTACCTGCAGTGCGCTGGTCAGCATCGCGGGTTCTGCCGTGGCGGTGACATAGTCCCAATCGAACGCCGGACGATCCGCCAGGCGGTTGGCCGCGCGCATCGGATCGACGGCGGATGCGAAGCTGAGCGTGTTGCATTCGTCCAGCACCAGCACCGCCGTTTTCAGGGCGCGATGTTCGGGCTGCAGTATGTTTTTTGCGGATTTCATCAAGTTCGATTCGCATTCTGGCAAGTGTTTGCACAAGGCTGCGTCAAACTCGGGTCCGAACGCAAATCGGAATCCGTGGAGAAGCCTGGGGAAAACCCGGGCAAAACCGGGTATAACTTGGGGAGAACGTCATGCCTTTGGAAATGAACCGCGAAGTCTTTATCACCTGCGCCGTCACGGGCTCGGGCGGGACGCAGGATCGCAGCCCGCATGTGCCGCGTTCGCCGCAGCAGATTGCAGACAGCGCGATTGCCGCCGCCAAGGCCGGGGCGGCCGTTGTGCATTGCCATGTGCGCGACCCCGAAACCGGTGCTCCTAGCCGACGTCTGGACCTGTACCGCGAGGTGACGGACCGCATTCGCGACGCTGACGTGGACGTCGTCTTGAACCTGACCGCAGGGATGGGCGGGGACATCGTCTTTGGTGGCGTCGAAAGCCCGTTTCCAGTGAATGAAGCCGCCACCGATATGATCGGGGCCTCGGAACGTGTGGCCCATATCGCGCAGTGCCTGCCCGAGATTTGTACTCTGGACTGCGGCACCATGAACTTTGCCGAGGCCGATTATGTCATGACCAACACCCCCGGCGCGTTGCGGGCGATGGGGCAGATGATGACCGACATGGGCGTGAAGCCCGAGATTGAGGCCTTTGACACCGGCCATCTTTGGTTTGCCAAGCAACTGGTGAAAGAGGGGATTTTGGAGCCCAACGCCTTGGTCCAGCTGTGCATGGGTGTGCCGTGGGGTGCGCCGGACGATCTGAATACGTTCATGGCCATGGTGAACAACGTGCCGGACGATTGGACCTTTAGCGCCTTTGCGCTGGGGCGCAACCAGATGGCCTATGCGGCGGCTGCGGTTCTGGCAGGCGGCAATGTGCGCGTCGGTCTGGAAGACAACCTGTGGCTGGACAAGGGCGTTCTGGCCGAGAATTGGCAGTTGGTCGAACGCGCGAGCACCGTGGTGTCGAACATGGGCGCGCGGGTGATCGGGCCGCAGGAAGTGCGTGAGAAGCTGGGGTTGGTGAAACGGGCGCCGGTGGCTGCCTAGAGACGCTTGTCTTGGGCGGATTGGGGGCCAGCCCCCAAACCCCCGGAGTATTTGGGAAAAGATGAAGACGTGATGCCTGAGTGAGCTTGGATAGGCTTTCAGGTTGGAGGAAGATTGATGAAAACAGCAGCTATCATAGGTGGCGGCGTGATCGGCGGCGGTTGGGCCGCGCGGTTTCTGCTGAATGGGTGGAACGTCCGGGTGTTCGATCCGGACCCCGAGGCCGAGCGTAAGATTGGTGAGGTTCTGGACAATGCGCGGCGGTCGCTGCCGGGGTTGAGCAATTTACCTCTGCCGCCCGAAGGCGCGCTGACCTTCCACGATGACATGGCCGACGCGGTGCAGGGTGCCGCGTGGATTCAGGAAAGCGTGCCAGAGCGGCTGGACCTGAAACTCAAGGTCTACAAGGGGTTGCAAGAGGCTTGTGACCCGCAGGCGATCATCGGGTCTTCGACCAGCGGATTCAAACCGTCCGAATTGCAGGAAGGCGCGCTGCGTCCCGAACAGATCGTGGTGACGCACCCGTTCAACCCGGTCTACCTGTTGCCGCTGATCGAGTTGGTGCCGACGGACAAGAACCCGCCTGAGATGGTTGAACGCGCGCAGGAGCTGCTGAAATCGGTCGGATTCTTTCCGCTGCACGTCAAAAAGGAAATCGACGCGCATATCGCCGACCGGTTCCTCGAGGCCGTCTGGCGCGAGGCGCTGTGGCTGGTCAAGGACGGCATCGCCTCGACCGAAGAGATCGACGAGGCGATCCGCATGGGGTTCGGCATCCGCTGGGCGCAGATGGGGCTGTTCGAAACCTACCGCGTGGCGGGTGGTGAGGCCGGGATGCGGCATTTCATGGCGCAGTTCGGGCCTGCGTTGAAATGGCCCTGGACCAAGCTGATGGATGTGCCCGAGTTCACTGATGAGTTGGTCGACATGATTGCCGGTCAGTCGGATGCGCAGTCGGGGATGCACTCGATCCGCGAATTGGAACGTATCCGCGACAACAACCTTGTTGGCATGATGCGGGCCTTGAAGGCTCAGAACTGGGGCGCGGGTGCGGTGCTGAACCAGCATGACGCAGTGCTGAAACCCGGTGCGCTGCCGACGATGGAGCAGGCGGATCTGAGCCAGCCGATCCTGACGGTATCGCGCGCGGTGCCGTTGGATTGGGCCGACTATAACGGCCACATGAACGAGGCGCGCTATCTTGAGGCCTTTGCCGACGCGACCGACCGGTTCATGGAGATCATTGGCTGCGACGCGGACTATATCGCCTCGGGTGGCAGCTATTTCACCGCCGAGAACCACATCCGCTATATCGATGAGGTTCACGCGGGCGCAAAGATCGAGATTCGCACGCAGATGCTGCTGGGGCAGGGCAAGAAGCTGCACATCTTCCACAGCATGTATGAGGGCAACAAGCTGATCGCCACGGGCGAAAGCTTCCTGCTGCATGTCAGCCTTGAAACCCGCCGCCCCAGCGCGCCATCGGCCGAAATTGAGGCCGCAATGGCCCGCATTTCCGAAGCGCAGGCCGGTTTGCCATATCCGGAAGGCGCCGGTGCTGCGATCCGAAAACCGGCATGAGCGGGCGCGTTCTGATTACGGCCGGTGCTTCGGGCGTCGGCAGGGCCATGGCCGAAGCCTTTGATGCGTCGGGCGCGCAAGTGTGGGTGGCGGATGTGGACCAAGCCGCCTTGGGTGGATGTCCGGTGCATTGGAACCGGTCTGAAATGAACGTAGCGGACGAAACTGCCGTGGCTGCCTTGTTCGCTGATATCGAGGCCGCATGGGGTGGTTTGGACACGCTCTGTGCCAATGCAGGTGTCGCAGGACCGACGGCTCTGGTCGAGGACGTGGCGCTGGAGGATTGGCGGTTCTGTCTTTCGGTTAACCTTGAAGGCGCATTCCTGTGTGCGAAATTCGCCGCGCCGATATTCAAGCGACAAGGCAGCGGGTCAGTGGTGATTACGTCCTCTACCGCCGGGCAATACGGCTATCCAAACCGCGCACCCTATGCGGCGGCGAAATGGGGTGTGATCGGGCTGGGCAAGACGCTGGCGATGGAGCTTGGTTCACACGGTGCGCGCTGCAACGTCATCTGCCCCGGCGCGGTCGAAGGCCCGCGGATGGAGGGCGTGCTGGCCCGCGAAGCCGCCGCCAAGGGCATGACCCGCGATCAGGTCTATGACGGCTATGCGGCTGGTACCTCGATGGGGCGGTTCGTCGAAGGGAAGGATATTGCCAATATGGCCGTCTTCCTTGCCTCGGATGCGGCGCGGCTTGTGTCGGGTCAGGTGATTGCCGTGGACGGCCATACGGTGAATCCTGACCCGAAAATCTAGACCGTATCAGCCCTGGTTTGGCCCACGAATCTGGCGGATGGTCTGACGGACCGCCTGCCAGTCCTGCGCTTGCTGCATGTTCCCGGCGGCCTCGCATTCGCGCATTTTCCTGGCAGCTTCCGCCTCGGCCTGATCGCCATGAGCGGTATAGAGTGCTCGTGCATATTGAGCGGTTTGTAGTGCGTCCATTCCTATCGTCCTCCCGTCTATGATCGGAATACCCGAAGGTTCGCGCCGAATGACGATAGCACAAGAAAGCCGTTGGTGCATCCTCAACCCTGGGGTGGGCTGGAAATCGCCGCGCGCAACCGTCTGAGATGGTCGGGAAAGTCGCGTGCGGTCAGGTCGGCTTCGCGCACCAGACGGTCGAAATGGCGGGTAAATGTCTCGATCCGATCGCGGTCGCGAAAGGCCATATAGTGGCTGCCGGCGTAGAAAACGCACAGAAGCGGGCCGAAAATCGTCACCGGGGCCGAATAGAGCCGTTTTGCATCGAACAGATAGATGCGCAGGCGCGGATAGAGCTGCTCGCAGATTTCAAGCAGATGGTCGATCTGTTCCAGTCGGATTTTGGGGCAAAGCCCTTCGTAATAGCCAGAGGCCTGAGCGAAACTGTCGATTTCATACAGCGGCATGGCAATTTCATAGTCCGACTGGGC
The DNA here is from genome assembly GCF_056540565.1 of Ruegeria sp. AM9. Lineage (NCBI taxonomy): Bacteria > Pseudomonadati > Pseudomonadota > Alphaproteobacteria > Rhodobacterales > Roseobacteraceae > Ruegeria > Ruegeria sp. AM9. The sequence goes on along the minus strand of NZ_JBQFWY010000002.1, from coordinate 146,027 downwards.
GCTGCGCATCCATGTCAGCCGGTCTGCCGAGGCGCCGATCGCCTGATCCGCAGTTCGGCCCAGATGCGGCGCGTATTCCCATTCCAGCACGGCGCGTGTTTTCAACATGTCGGGTAAAGTTGCTGGAACATAACGGATTTTATAACCCGCGGCCTCTTGGTGCCATTCGAAAATACGCTCATCTACCAGCGCACGGGGGGCCTCGGTCATGGTCAGGGAACTGGCCAGCAGTTCCGCCGCGCTTTCCGGCCGGTCCGACAGGGTCAACAGCCAATCCGCCGATACCCCAAGAGCCGAGGCGCAACTGCCCACCACATGCGCATTCGGCAACCGCGCGCCCTCATCGGTCAATAGCTGCGAAACGGTCGAGCGGTCCACACCGATATGTCGCGCCAGCGCGCTCTGGCTGACGTGACGCTCTTCCATGGCGCGGGCGAGTCGCAGCCGGAACTGTGCTGCGCGGTCTCGTTTGTCGATTTTATCCTGCATGTGTTTTTAAATATCACAGATGATGAGTTTTGTTAATCATATTCAGAATTTTCAACGAGCGCGCCGACCCGTAATTTTAAAGACATAACAATAATATGGGTGACGGAATGGAGACACGACGAAGATCAGTCGTTAAGGCTGTGCTGTGGAATGTGATGGGACTGATCGTGATGACGCTGGTGGGTTTGATGGCCACCGGGTCGGCCGCGATTGGCGGCACGCTGGCGATTGTGAATACGGCCATCGGCCTGACCATGTATGTGATTTACGAACGTATCTGGGCAGGAATCTCGTGGGGCCGCAATGTCTAGGCCCGCACAGCCAGAGTGGGGCACTTTGGCCCTGATCGCGGTGTGTTACGGGGCGTGGCTGGCGGTGGCGTTCCTGCTGCCGCTGTGGTTGGCGGTTCCGGCGATGGCGGTTGTGGCCGCGCTGCATTCTTCACTCACACATGAGGCGCTGCATGGTCATCCGTTCCGCACCAGGTGGCTGAACGAGGCGTTGATGGCGCTGCCGTTGACCCTGTTCATCCCGTATCAGCGGTTCAGCGACCTGCACCTGGCGCATCACCGGGACGAGACGTTGACCGACCCCTATGACGATCCCGAATCCAACTATCTGGACCCGCAGGTGTGGGGCACCTTGCCCGGTTGGCAACGGCGGTTGTTGAGTGTGAACAATACGCTGCTGGGACGGATCGTGTTGGGCCCGGCCCTCGGGCAAATCGCGTTCATGCGCAACGAGTTACGCGGTGGGCGGGATGTTCTGCAGGCCTGGGCGCTGCATCTGCCCGGAGTTGCGGCGGTGCTGTGGATTGTGGCCCAATCCCAGTTGCCGATCTGGGCCTATGTGCTGTCGGCCTATCTCGGGTTGGGGCTGGTCAAAATCCGCACCTTTCTGGAACACCGCGCGCATGAAAACTCCGGTGCCCGCACGGTGATCATCGAAGATCGCGGCCCGCTGGCTTTTCTGTTTCTGAACAACAACCTGCACGTCGTTCATCACATGAACCCCAGCGCGCCGTGGTATCGGCTGCCCGCCCTCTATCGCGCTGGAAAGGATCGGTATCAGGACCGGAATGAGGCCTATGTCTATCGCTCTTATGCGCAGATTTTCCGCGCGTATTTCCTGCGGGCAAAAGATCCGGTGGCGCATCCTCTCTGGCCAAAGGGTTGATTTCACGACACAAGGGACGCCATGAGTTTGTGGATTCCCGTCACCATCGCCGCCGCGTCCTTCCAGACCGTGCGGTTCATGCTGCAAAAATCGCTCAGCACCGTAAAGCTGACCGCGGCAGGCGCGACCTTTGCCCGGTTCGCCTATTCCCTGCCGCTGGCGCTGCTGGGGCTGTTTGTGGCGCTGCAGGCGACCGGGTTCAGCCTGCCGCCTCTGACAGCTAAGTTCTTTCTGTTCGCCGTCATCGGAGGAACGGCGCAGATTTTGGCCACCATCTGTGTGGTGGCCCTGTTCAAGCAACGCAATTTTGCCGTCGGTATTACCTTCAAGAAGACCGAGGTAATCCAGACCGCCATTGTCGGGTTCCTGGTGCTGGGCGATCAGGTCTCGGCCGGGGCGTTGGTGGCAATTTTCCTTGGTCTGCTGGCGGTGCTGCTGCTGTCGAAATCACCCGGAGGCGACGGGGCGTGGTGGAAGCACCTGACCAACCGTGCCTCGCGGCTTGGGCTGGGATCGGGGGTGCTGTTTGCCTTCTCCTCAGTCAGCTATCGCGGGGCATCGCTGGAGCTGGGCGATATCGACGCTTGGTTCCGCGCGCTGGTGACGCTGGCCGTGGTGGTGACGTTCCAGTTTCTCAGCATGGGGATCTGGCTGCTGTGGCGCGACCGCGCCGAGTTGGTTGCCGTGTGGCAGACCCGCCGGACCAGCGTGTTTGTCGGCCTGACCAGCCTGTGCGGCTCGTTCTGCTGGTTTCTGGCCTTCACGCTGCAGAACGCGGCCTATGTCAAGGCGCTCGGGCAGGTCGAGCTGCTGCTCAGCCTGTTCGCATCACTCTTGTTTTTCCGGGAAACCATCACCCGGCGCGAGATCGCCGGGATGACGTTGCTTGGTGTTTCTATTCTGGCGCTGGTGCTGGCAATTTAGGTCGTGTTTGATTTCTAGGTCACAGAAGAACCAGTTCTATGCAATCAAACCCGACTAGCCAGCGCGGCGCTCATCAAAGCTCAGCGCGATGAAGCTGGGCAGGTGATCGCCCATGCCCACAACGGCGGGGCCACTGTCATCGCGGCGACCACGGCCGCGCGGTTCCTTGTCCTTCTTGCGGTCGGGCTTTTTGTCAGTCTTTTTCTCGTCCGACGGCTTTGCCTTTTTCTCACGCTTGGGGGCTTCGTCCCTCGGCTCTTCCTTCACGGGGTTGTCGAGCCGCGGGATGTCCTTCTGGATCAGTTTCTCAATCGCATCCAGAGCCTTTTCGTCACGGCCCGAGCAGATGGTGATCGCCTTGCCCTCGCGCCCGGCGCGACCGGTGCGGCCGATGCGGTGGACATAGTCCTCGGCATGGCCGGGGACGTCGAAGTTGAACACGTGGCTGACCGACGGAATGTCCAACCCGCGCGCGGCCACGTCCGAGGCGACCAGCAGGCGCAATGAGCCATCGCGGAATCCGTCCAACGTTTTCATCCGCTGAGATTGGTCCAGATCGCCATGGATCGCGGCGGCGTTATAGCCGTACTTCTTCAGCGATTTCGCGCAGATATCCACGTCCGTCTTGCGGTTGCAGAAGATGATCGCGTTGCTGCACTTGTCGCCTTCGGCGTCGATCAGCGCGCGCAGAACCTTGCGCTTGGCGCTGGCCTCACGGTCGCGACGACCGCCTTTGAACATGACCACGCCTTGTTCGATGGTCTCGGATGCGGTGGCCTGACGAGCAACTTCAATCCGGGCGGGGGCCGACAGGAAGGTATCGGTAATGCGCTCGATCTCGGACGCCATGGTGGCTGAGAAGAACAGGGTCTGACGCGTGAATGGCGTCAGCGAGAAGATGCGCTCGATATCGGGGATAAAGCCCATATCCAGCATCCGGTCGGCTTCGTCCACCACCATGATCTGAACGCCGGTCAGCAACAGCTTACCGCGTTCAAAGTGGTCCAGCAGACGTCCCGGCGTGGCGATCAGCACGTCAACGCCACGGTCGATCAGGGCGTCCTGTTCCTTGAAGCTGACGCCGCCGATCAACAGCGCCTTGGTCAGTTTCACATTTTTGGCGTATGTGTCGAAATTTTCGGCCACCTGCGCGGCCAGTTCCCGCGTCGGGCACAAGACCAGCGAGCGCGGCATCCGCGCACGGGCGCGGCCACGGGCCAGCAGCGTGATCATCGGCAGGGTAAAGCTGGCGGTCTTGCCGGTGCCGGTCTGGGCGATGCCCAGAACGTCCTTGCCCTCAAGCGCAGGCGGAATCGCACCGGCCTGGATCGGGGTGGGGGTTTCGTATCCGGCTTCCTCAATGGCTTTGAGGACCTTCGGGTTCAGGTTCAGTTCGTTAAATTTTGTCATGTATGTCCGGTTCATGCGGACACTAGACCTGGCCCGCGCGTCAGAGGTTTGCCGGGCCCGGATGGCCATACGCATCATTGCGCAATTTCGGCTTGAGGGGGGACATAACAAAAACGTTGGTCGGGGTCAAATGAAGACCCCTTTAGGGTTTTTCGTGCTCAGGTGGTGCGGATTTTTCGCAACAATTCAGACACTTCCGGGAAAGTGTTTCCCGAGTTTTTCATCCAGTTCCAGCGGTCGGTGCCGGATCATGCCGTGGTCTTCCAGCCGGGCGCGCGCTTCGGGGTCGGCGCCGCTTATCTCTTCGAAAAATGCGCGCAGGCCGTCCGGGCCTTGTTCTGCTTCGATCCAGCTAAGCAATTCGTTCATATTCAAGCCGCCAAGCTCGCGCGGAACATTGGGCGACATGCCGGGCTGATAAGACCCGCGTTCCATTCGGAACCGGTAGTGCGCCAGAAAGTGTTCCCAATCAGGGGCGTGCCGGTGACACAGCTCCAACCCTGGCAGTTCGAATTTGCAGGGCAAAAGCGCCTTGTTTTGAAACAGATTGTGGATGCGAAAGCTCAGGTTCTTCATTCCGGTGCGGACAAACAGTTTGCCCTGCACATGACTGAGGAACCCACCAAGAACGAAGCCGCCATAGTTGGGGTAAATCGACTGTACCAGTGCCTCGCGGTCGGGGCCGCTTGGGATATGCGCCTTGTAGGTATCATCGCCGCCCGTCAACGCTTCGATCGGGCGCACACGGACCGCTTGGGTTTCGGACGGAACGGATCGCAACTGATCCCGGATGGGGTTTGGGGACCACAGAAATTCGTCCACATCGATATGGGCCAGCCAGTCCAGATCGGTGTTGCGATACGTAAAAGATGCGTTCGCGGTTTGGCGGGTTTGGTGCCGGTCGGGCCTTTCGCGCTGGCGGTAGGTCCAGAACCCATCATCGCAATTGCGGACTTCGACCTTCGGATGCCGGTTCAGAGTGTTGAACGCCTTGGGGTTAGGTTCGTCCAGATAGATATGCATCCGGTCGACCCCAAGATCGAGGTGATAGGCCACAAAGCGCAGGATGTCCGGGGCAGGGCCCCGAACGGTCGAAACAATACCCCAGGTCGGGTTATCCACCAATTTCGGCCTGCAGGCAGGTCACGTCATCATTTCCTTGGTCGCGGTCAGGTTCAGCGCCGGGTAGTCGCGGACGACCCGGTCGATGTCCCATTGCAGGCGCGTCAGATAAACGATGTCGCCGTCATGGTCATGGGCGATGTGCTGCTTGTTGGCGTTGACGAATTTCTCGACCTCGGCCTTGTCGCCGCTGACCCAGCGGGCCGATGTGAACTGAGACGCCTCGAACCGCACGGGCAGGCCGTATTCCATCTCAATCCGGCTGGCGAGCACTTCGAATTGCAGCGCGCCGACGACGCCGACGATAAAGCCCGAACCAATCGAGGGTTTGAACACCTTGGCCGCGCCTTCCTCGGCAAATTGCATCAGCGCCTTTTCCAGATGCTTGGCTTTCAACGGATCCGCCGCACGAACTGTTTGCAGCAGTTCCGGCGCGAAAGAGGGGATGCCGGTCACGCGCAGCGCCTCGCCCTCGGTCAGCGTATCACCGATGCGCAACTGCCCGTGGTTGGGGATGCCGATGATGTCTCCGGCCCAGGCCTCTTCGGCCAATTCGCGGTCAGAGGCCAGAAACAGCACAGGGTTCGAGATCGCCATCGGCTTTTTCGACCGCACATGGGTCAGCTTCATGCCGCGCTTGAAATGGCCCGAGGCCATGCGGACAAACGCCACCCGGTCGCGGTGCTTGGGGTCCATGTTGGCCTGAACCTTGAAGACAAACCCGGCAACCTTCTTTTCATCGGGCGCGATCTGACGCGGTTCCGCCGACTGAACCTGGGGCTGCGGGCCGTAAGCGCCGATGCCTTCCATCAGTTCCTTGACGCCAAAGGAATTAATCGCCGAGCCGAACCAGATCGGGGTCATGTGCCCTTCAAGCACCGCCTGCGGGTCGAGGGCAGGCAGCAATTCGCGCGCCATCTCAACCTCTTCCAGAAGCTTGTCCAGCAGGTGTTCGGGCACGTGTTCGGCCAGCTTCGGGTCGTCGAGACTATTGATCTGGATGCTCTCAGCCACCTTGTTGCGGTCGGCGCGGTCCATAAGTTCCAGCCGGTCGCGCAGCATGTCATAGCAGCCGATGAAATCGCGGCCCACGCCAATCGGCCACGCGGCGGGGGTGACGTCGATGGCCAGCATTTCCTGAATTTCGTCGATGATCTCGAACGTATCGCGGCTTTCGCGGTCCATCTTGTTACAGAAGGTCAGGATCGGCAGATCGCGCAGGCGGCAGACCTCGAACAGTTTCTGCGTCTGGCTTTCCACACCTTTCGCGCCGTCGATCACCATCACGGCGGCGTCCACGGCGGTCAGCGTGCGATAGGTGTCTTCCGAGAAATCGCTGTGACCGGGCGTATCCACCAGATTGAACCGGAAGTTCCCATAGTCAAACGACATCGCCGAAGCGGACACCGAGATACCGCGATCCTTCTCCATCTGCATGAAGTCCGAGCGCGTGCGCCGCGCCTCACCCTTGGCGCGCACCTGACCGGCCATCTGAATCGCACCGCCATACAGCAGGAACTTTTCGGTCAGCGTCGTCTTGCCCGCATCGGGGTGCGAGATGATGGCGAATGTTCTGCGCCGGGCGATCTCGGGCGGCAATGCGGGTTGGTTCGAGGTATCAAGCATATTCGCGCGTATAGGCGGGGAAACCCGTCGAGGCAAGACAAAGGGGGTGGTTCGAATCATGTTCCTATGGCAATAAGAACATATAGTGAACAAATAGTGGAGTGGACCAATGAATTTGAAAGAGATTGCCGACGAACTGGTCGCAGGCTGCCGCGAGGATCGGGCGAAGGAAAATCTGGATAAGCTTTATGCGTCGGATGCTGTCTCGGTCGAGGCAGTGGATTATTCGGGCATGGGCCAGGAAGTGCAGGGCCGCGACGCGATCCGTGGCAAGCATGAGTGGTGGGAAGGCGCGCATGAGGTTTCGAGCGCAACGGTCAGCGACCCGTACCTGCATGGCGACGACCGTTTTGCCGTGATCTTCGAGGTTCAGGGCAAGGTGAAGGAAAGTGGCGAGAGCTTTGATATGCGCGAGGTGGGCGTTTATCACGTTACCGATGGCAAGATCGTCCGCGAGGAGTTCTTTTACTGACGTAGCCTGAATTCTGGTCTTCCTTGCCGGGCCGGTGCTAGATGTGTGGCAAGGACAGGGAGGATCAGAATGGATTTGGGAATTCGCGGAAAACGCGCTCTGGTCTGCGCCAGTAGCAAAGGGCTGGGGTTGGGCTGTGCCGAGGCTTTGGCCCAGGCGGGTGTCGATCTGGTAATGAACGCCCGCGGCGCCGAGGCGTTGGAGGTCGAAGCAGCCCGCTTGCGATCCGAACACGGCGTGGATGTGCGGACGGTGGCCTGTGATGTGACCTCAACCGAGGGACAGGTGCAGGTTGTCGACGCGGCACAGGACGTTGATATTCTTGTGACAAATGCCGGTGGCCCACCTCCGGGAATGTGGTCCGACTGGGAGCGTGACGATTTCATCAAGGCGCTGGACGCCAACATGCTGACACCGATCGCCTTCATGAAGGCGCTGTTGCCGGGGATGATCGACAAGGGCTGGGGGCGTGTGGTGAACATCACCTCGCAATCCGTACGCGCGCCAATCGCGGTGTTGGGTCTGTCGAACGCGGCCCGCACAGGGCTGACCGGTTATGTGGCTGGAACCTCGAGGCAAGTGGCACCGCATGGCGTGACGATCAACAACCTGCTGCCGGGTATTCATGCCACCGACCGCGCGGATTCGCTGGATGGCGGTGTCGCAGCGCAGCAAGGGATATCCATTGACGAGGCGCGCGCGCAGCGTGCAGCGACAATTCCGGCGCGGCGCTATGGGTCAAGGCAGGAATTCGGGGCAACCTGTGCGTTCCTGTGTTCGCAGCATGCGGGCTTCATTGTCGGTCAGAACATCCTGCTGGACGGCGGCGCGACCAATTTGACGATGTGACCATGGCCGAAAACTTTTCCTTGAAAGACCAGCTGTTTAACGCCAAAAAGACCCGCTATCTGGCGGGGCTTTTTGCCGGGGCTGACCCGACCTTTGATGCTGAGGCATTTGTGGGGCTGGTGATGTCCCGCCTGTTGGAGCTTGAACTCAAGGAACGCATGGCCTGGATCGCCGAATGTCTGCAGCAGGCCGTGGCCGGTGATTTGCCAGACATCGCGCCGACCCTGTTGCGCGCTTTGCCACCACCGCTGGATCCCGGCAAGACAGATGACGATTTCGGCGATTTCATCTTTGCGCCTCTGGGCGATTGGGTGGTCAATGTCGGGCTGGACCATCCCGATCTGGCGCTGGATGTGTTGGAAGACTTGACCCAGCGGTTTTCGATGGAATGGGCGATCCGCCCGTTTTTGAACCAACACCAGGATCATGTTCTGGCGCGGATGGAACTCTGGTGTGGGCACGACAGTTACCACGTGCGCCGTCTGGTCAGTGAAGGCACGCGGCCACGGCTGCCGTGGGGGCAGGCGGTTGGGCTCAAGATGACTGACCCGTTGCCCTTGCTGGACAGGTTGCATGGCGACCCGACGCGCTATGTCACGCGGTCGGTGGCGAACCATCTGAATGACATTACCAAGAAAGATCCCGAATTGGTGCTGGATCGGTTGGAGGTCTGGGCCTCGGCCGGGCAACAGAGGCGGGACGAACTGCGCTGGATGACGTCTCATACCCTGCGGGGGCTGGTGAAGTCCGGCCACTCGGGGGCCATGAAGATGCTGGGATATGACCCGGATGCCAAAGTCACTGCGGATGTTCAGGTGAACGGTGACGCCCGGATCGGTGAGGCGCTGGAATTCGAGGTGACCTTGAAGGGGGCCGGGGATCAGCCGGTATTGGTGGATTATATCATTCACTTTCAAAGGCCTGGGGGGAAGACCTCAGCCAAGGTGCATAAGCTGAAACAAGCCGCTCTGCAGGATGGCGCGCTGAAGCTGAGCAAGAAACACAAGCTGAAGGGCAATGCGACCACGTTCAAACTGGTCCCCGGTGCGCATCGGCTTGAAATTCAGGTGAACGGGCGGGTGCGCGCAGGTGTTGATTTCGATCTGCTGGGGTAGCTCGGCACTCTCACGCTTTCGTCAATTCTGAAATGCCCGGATTGCACCGGGGTCTGCGCTGTATTAGCTGCGGTGCAGCCAGTGAGAAAAAGGATAGCCGCGATGAAGCATGAAACTGTGCAGAATTACTATGGCGAGGTCCTGCAGGGCAGCGCAGACTTGCAAACCAATGCGTGCTGCACGCCCGATGACATGCCGGATCATGTCAAAAAGATTCTCTCGAAAATTCATGACGATGTGCTGACCCGTTACTATGGCTGCGGCCTTATCGCGCCGCTGGATCTGGAGGGGATGAGCATCCTCGATCTGGGCTGCGGTGCGGGCCGCGACGTCTATGCCCTGTCTGCGATGGTGGGCGAAAAGGGCCGCGTCGTCGGCGTGGACATGACGCCCGAGCAGTTGGACGTCGCCCGCGCGCATCAGGATTATCACGCGCAAGCGTTCGGCCATGCGGCCAGCAACGTGAAATTCCATCACGGCTATATCGAAAAGCTGGATGAACTGGACCTTGAACCCGGGTCCTTCGACATCATCGTTTCGAACTGCGTGATCAATCTGGCCACCGACAAAGAGGCCGTTTTGCGGGGCGCACATCGTCTTTTGAAAGAGGGCGGTGAGATGTATTTCTCGGACGTCTACGCCGACCGCCGCATTCCGCAGGCAATGGCAGAAGACGAGGTGCTGTATGGCGAATGCCTGTCAGGTGCGCTCTATTGGAACGATTTCCTGTCGATCTCGCGCAAGGCGGGTTTCGGCGATCCGCGCCGCGTCACACACCGTCCGCTGACCATCGAAAACCCAGTGTTGGAAGAGCGTGTGGCGCCGCTGAAATTCCTCTCGGCTACGTATCGGCTATTCAAGCTTTCCGGACTGGAACCAGCGTGTGAGGATTATGGCCAGGCGGTGATCTACAAAGGCACCATCCCCAACGCGCCGCATCTGTTCGAACTTGACGACCACCACGCGATTCAAGCCGATAAGGTCTTTCCGGTCTGTGGCAACACATGGAAGATGCTGAAAGATACCCGTTTTGCCCGGCATTTCGACTTCATCGGCGATTTCTCGACCCATTACGGCATCTTTGAAGGCTGCGGCGGTGAAAGCCCGTTCGAAGCGAACGGCGAAGCCACCTCGGGCGGGTGCTGCTGATCCCTTGCGCCTGACGGGCGGGGTTGCTATCCCCGCCTAAAGCCCGATGAATTTGATCGGGAAAAGGCAATGGGGTCCATCGGTGACAGTTGACGCAACTCCTCCTCGTCTGGAAATCCGCAATCTGATCGCCCGGTACGAGGGGCGGGTTGTTGTGGACAACGTCTCGCTGACCGTCGAAGCGGGCAAGGTGACCTGTCTGCTGGGGCCGTCGGGCTGCGGTAAGTCAACCACGCTGCGCATGATCGCCGGGGTCGAGATGCAGGAATCCGGCGAGATCTATGTCGACGGCAAGCTGATCTGCGACACGGTGTTCCGAGTGCCGCCCGAGCGCCGCGAGATCGGCCTGATGTTTCAGGACTTTGCCCTGTTCCCGCATCTGAACGTGGCCGACAACGTGGCTTTTGGCCTGAAGGGCCACAAAGAGGAAAAGCGCACGCGGGTCGAAGAACTGCTGCGCAAGGTCGATCTGATTCATTTTATCGACAAGTTTCCGCACCACCTGTCGGGGGGAGAACAGCAACGTGTGGCGCTGGCGCGCGCGCTGGCGCCGCGACCGCGTATCATGCTGATGGACGAGCCGTTCTCGGGCCTCGACAACCGTCTGCGTGATGGTATCCGCGATGAGACGCTGGCGATCCTCAAAGAAGAAGACGCCGCCGTCGTGCTGGTGACGCACGAGCCCGAAGAGGCGATGCGCATGGCCGATGAGATCGCCTTGATGCGGCGCGGCAAGATCGTGCAGCAGGGTGCGCCGTACAACGTTTATACCCGCCCGGTCGACAAGGCTGCGGTGGCATTTTTTAGCGATGTCAACGTGTTGCGCGGCAGAGTTGAGGGCGCGCTGACGAAAACTCCGTTTGGTCAGTTCCTGGCGCCGGGGGTCCCCGATGGCACGGATGTCGAGATCGTTTTCCGGCCTCAGCACGTCCGGTTGGATTTCGACCGCAACGGCAAGGGTCCGTTGCCTACGGTAACCGACGGCGTCGCTGCCCGCGGCGTAGTTGAACGGGCGCGGTTTCTGGGCAATGAAAGCCTGGTGGAGTTTCGGATGGACCATGACGGCTCGGTCCTGAAGGCCACCGTGCCGAATGTCTTTGTGCCCAATCCGGGGCGGGTCATGTGGCTGACCGTGCGCCGGGATCGGTGCTTTGTTTTCCCGGATTAGGGTCTGAACCCACAGTTTTGCCCCAAGTGGTGCGCGAAAGCCGCAGATTGCAGGTTCGCTTTGCTTGCCGCCGCGCGGGGGCGGGTCTATCAAGGTCAAAACGCAGCGGTGGATGGGGCATATGCGTATTCTTCTGACCAATGACGACGGCATCAACGCGCCGGGTCTGATCGCCCTGGAAGCGATCGCGGCCGATCTGGCCGGACCGGACGGAGAAGTCTGGGTCGTCGCCCCCGCCTTTGAACAGTCGGGCGTCGGCCATTGCATCAGCTATACCCACCCGATGATGGTCGCCAAGCTGGGCGAGCGTCGCTTTGCCGCTGAAGGATCTCCTGCCGATTGCGTGTTGGCCGGGCTGCATGACGTCATGAAGGACGCGCGGCCCGATCTGGTGTTGTCGGGGGTGAACCGGGGCAACAACTCGGCCGAAAATACACTCTATTCCGGCACCGTCGGCGGCGCGATGGAGGCCGCTTTGCAGGGCATTCCGGCGATTGCCTTGTCACAGTATTTCGGCCCGCGCAATCTTGGGCTGGACGATCCGTTCGAGGCCGCAACCCGCTTCGGCGCCGATCTGGTGCGGAAAATCCTGGATGCGACTCCGTCAGAACAGGGCGACTACCGCCTGTTTTACAACGTGAATTTCCCCCCGGTACCCGCAGATGAGGTGCTGGGCACGCGGGTTGCTCCGCAGGGCTATCGCCGCGACACTCATTTCTCGGTAGAACCGCACAGCTCGCCTTCGGGGCGGCGGTTCCTGTGGATCAAGGGTGGCTACCAGCACAACCCGACCGCGCCGGGCACGGATGCGGCGGTCAATCTGGCGGGCTATATCTCGGTCACGCCGATGCGGGCCGATCTGACAGCGCATGATGCGCTTGAGGCACTGAAGACAATCGAATGACCGGACTGGATCCCGAAACAAAAATGCAGTTCCTGTTCGCCCTGCGGTCGCGGGGCGTAACGGACGCGCGCGTATTGGCGGCGATGGAGCAGGTCGACCGGGGCCGGTTCGTCAAAGGCCTGTTTGCCGAGCGCGCCTATGAGGATACGCCTCTGCCGATTGCCTGCGGGCAGACGATCAGCCAGCCCTCGGTCGTGGGGCTGATGACACAGGCGCTTGAGGTCACTCCGCGGGATACGGTGCTCGAGGTCGGAACCGGCTCGGGCTATCAGGCGGCGATCCTGTCAAAGCTGGCGCGCCGGGTTTATACGGTGGAGCGCCACAAGCGTCTGGTGCGCGAAACCGGGGCGCTGTTCCGCGAGTTGGGGCTGACCAATGTCACCGCGATGTTGTCGGACGGGTCCTTCGGATTGTCCGAGCAGGCCCCGTTTGATCGAATCATTGTGACTGCTGCGGCAGAAGACCCGCCCGGGCCGCTCTTGGCGCAGCTGAAAATCGGCGGTATCATGGTGTTGCCGGTGGGACAGTCGGATGCGGTTCAGACCCTGATCCGGGTCCGGCGTACCGAAACCGGTCTGGACTATGACGAATTGTTGCCCGTTCGTTTCGTGCCCCTTTTGGAGGGGCTTGGCAGGGACGGGGCGTAACTAGATATTCTGCAATATGCGCCGGAACCCCGGAGAACAGGGGCAGGCGTTGAGGACAGTAAGATGAGAGCAGTTTCCAAATCAGCGATGCTCCGCTGTGCGACAGGGGTGGCGGCCGTGGCGTTCCTCGCCGGGTGCGAAGGTCCGCTCGACTATGATCTGCGGGGCAATGTGGGCGGTTTTACGACCGCAGATGCCGCGCAGTCCGCGACCACCAACCGTCCGACCCCGGACGCGCGGGGGGTGATTAGCTATCCGAACTATCAGGTTGCCGTCGCCCGCCGGGGGGACACGGTCAATGATGTGGCCGCACGTATCGGCCTGCCTGCGGGTGAATTGGCAAGGTTCAACGGGTTGCAACCCGATGACCAGTTGCGCGATGGCGAAGTAATCGCATTGCCGCGCACGGTTGCAGCCGGTAGTACCGTGGATATCGCCACAATTGCCGGGACGGCCATTGATGAGGCACCGGCGGACGGTTCGGTTCGGACATCGACGCTGGAACCCGCGCAACCCGCTGCGGCGCCTGCGCCGACGCCGCCTGCGGCCTCGGGGCCTGAGCCGATCCGTCACAAGGTCAAACGGGGTGAGACGGCCTTTACCATCTCACGCCTATACGATGTTCCGGTCAACGCACTGGCCGAGTGGAACGGATTGGATTCGGACTTTACCGTGCGGGAAGATCAGTTCCTGCTGATCCCGATCAAGAACCAGCCTGCGCCGCAACAGGCCGCTGTGCCGGCCACCAACGTGACGCAACCGGGGCAGGGGTCGCCGACACCGACACCGCCAAGCGCAACGCAGCCTCTGCCGGACGAGCAGGTCGCCCCGGCCGTGCCAGCGCCTGACGTAACCGCAGAGGCGCCGACCAGCCAGAGCAACTCGGCCCTTGGGTTACCTGTCACCGGGACGATCATCCGGACCTATGAGAAGGGCAAGAACGAAGGAATCGATATTGCCGGGGCACCTGGCTCTGCCGTAAAGGCGGCCGAGGCCGGGACCGTCGCAGCCATCACCGCAGATGCCGATCAGGTGCCGATCATCGTGATCAAGCACAACAGCGACCTTTTGACCGTTTATGCGAATGTCGACAAAGCCAGTGTCAAAAAAGGCGACCGGGTGCGCCGTGGTCAGCAGATCGCATCCTTGCGGGGCGGGGATAACTCCTATGTCCATTTCGAGGTACGGAAAGGGTTTGAGTCGGTTGATCCCGAACCTTACCTGAAGTGATGGAAATGGCCCGTTCCGGGCCATGCCTCCGGCGGGAGTATTTGGGAAAAGATGAAGTCGGTCAGGCGTGCGGGTCGAAGTCGTCCAGGCGCTTGCCGGTTTCATCGGCGAAAATTTCGGGCAATGGCTCGACTGCCTCGATCAGGTCGATGCGGAAGACGCGAAAGCCTTCGCGCAACTCGCACCAGGCCGTGAGGGTCCAGACGCGGCCCCAGTATTCCATGTGCAAGGGGCGTATGGTGCGGTCTGTCAGAACGCCGTCGATGCGGCGATAGGTCAGGCGCAGTTTCTGGCGGGATTTGATGGCGGCCCGGATCGGGGCCATATGCGCCAGCCCCCGTGCCGCGTCGGCAAAAGGGTAAACGGCGAATTTCCACGTATCGGCCTCGGCCACGACCTGAGTCGGCAGCACCGCGTCGATCTTGTCGGCCAGTGACTCGGCCGCTGCTTTCAGGTCAGGGTCGGCGGCCTCGGCCACGATGGCCATGCCGAGGTTCAGAGCTTCCAACTCTGAGGGGGTCAGGTTCAGTGGGGGCAGGGTGATCTGCTCGCGGACCATATAGCCGACGCCGCGCTCGCCCTCGACCGGAACGCCCGAGGCGACCAGCGTATCCATGTCGCGGTAGATCGTGCGAACCGAGACCTCGAGCCGGTCCGCGATGTCCTGCGCGCGGTGCAGTTTACCGTCGCGCAGGATCCGGATGATATCGAACAGGCGATCCGTGCGGCGCATGTCACGCCGTCCAAACCGCGTTTAGGCGGTCATGTTCCATAGAACGTTCTCATGGCGCATCTGGATGCTTTCAGGGTTGATGGCGGCCATCAAATTCGCGCAGAAGTCCTGTTGCGGGAATTGCGCGGCGGCATCCTTGGCGGCTTTCATATCGGTCCAGACGACATAGTCAGTCCAGCGGCCATCCTCTCCTTGGCTCAGTTGCCGATGGGCAAAGCCCGGCGCCGAGCGGACAAACGCTTCGGAGGCCTGGCTGAGTTTCACGAACTCTTCCGGCGAGGTGCCATTGGCAAGGGTGAAGGTGACGATTTCTGCAACATGGGTCATGTGAATCTCCGTTGACCAAGTTTCGATGCCCTCTACCTAGCCATCTACAACTGACATAAACCTGTCAGTTGTGAAATGCCAATCCGTAAAAAACGTACGATCCGTTCACAATTCGGCGCGGAATTGATTTGCGTCACTTTTGCGCACGGCCTTGCAGGCGTAGACACAGGGCCAGATAACATCCCCGGCGCGTGGCGCCGACGTACAAGGAGAAGAGACATGCTTAACAATATCGGCCTTCCCGGTCTGCTGCTGATCGCCGTTGTGGTGCTGGTGCTGTTTGGCCGCGGCAAAATCAGCTCGTTGATGGGCGAAGTGGGCAAGGGCATCACCTCGTTCAAGCGCGGCGTCAAGGAAGGCGCGGACGAGCTTGAGCAGGACGCAGCCGAAGTGGCCAAGGACGTCACCCCCGAGACCGACAAAGACAAGGTCTAAGTCCAGATGTTTGATCTGGGCTGGACCGAGCTTCTGGTCATTGGCGTTGTTGCCCTGATCGTTGTGGGGCCAAAGGATTTGCCGGTGCTGTTCCGCAATGTCGGCCGCTTTGTCGGCAAAGCCCGTGGCATGGCGCGCGAATTTAGCAGCGCCATGAATGAGGCCGCCGATCAGGCGGGCGTCAATGAGATCAAGAAGGGTCTCGACGCGGCCACCAACCCCGTTGGCAGCGCCATGGACGGTGTGAAAGAAGCCGCGCAGGATCTGGCGAAAAGCATCGATCCGACCAAGTTCGACCCCGACAGCGAAACCGGCAAGCTGGCTGCTGAACGGGCCGAGCAGGCCAAGAAGATTCAGGCCACGACCGCACGGGCCGCTGCTGAACGCAAGGCCAAGGAAGCTGCTGACGCGCTGGCCAAGGCCGAAGAGGCCGAAGCCGCGCTGAAAACCGAAAGCAAGACATGACCAAAACCGACGAGATCGAGGACAGCTCGGCCCCATTGATCGAGCACCTGGCGGAGTTGCGCACGCGGTTGATTCACTGCGTCGTGGCGTTTCTGGTCGGCATGATCATCTGTTTTACAGTGGCCACGCCGCTCTTCAATTTCCTGACTAACCCCCTGTGCAATGTTCTGGCTGAGCGTGGGCAGGATTGCGGGCTGATCTTCATCTCGCCGCAGGAAGGCTTCTTTGTCGCCATCAAGGTCTCGTTGCTGGGCGGCTTCATCCTGGCCTTTCCTTACATCGGGATGCAGATGTGGCGCTTCGTGGCGCCGGGGTTGTACAAGTCGGAAAAGAACGCGTTCCTGCCGTTCATGCTGGCCTCGCCCTTCATGTTCTTGCTGGGCGCAAGCTTTGCCTTCTACGTGGTCACGCCGCTGGCCTATGACTTCTTCCTTGGCTTCCAGCAATTCGGTGCCGAAGGTGAGGCCGTGACCGAAGGTGCAACCGCAGCACCTCTGAGCGTGGTGTTCCAGGGCTCGGCGCAGGAGTATCTGAACCTGACGATCAAGTTTATCGTGGCTTTTGGCCTGTGCTTCCAACTGCCGGTTTTGCTGACCTTGATGGGCAAAGCGGGGTTGGTCACCGCCGAAGGGCTGGGATCGGTACGCAAATACGCCGTAGTCGCCATTCTGGTGCTGGCCGCACTGGTGACACCGCCGGACGTGATCACTCAGATCATTCTCTTTGTGGTGGTCTACGGGCTCTATGAGGTGTCAATCTTCCTCGTCGCACGCGTCGAGAAAAAGCGCGAAGAGCAACTGCGCGCTGATGGCTACTATGACGACGAAGAAGAAGAGGCCGACGAAGAGATCGTGCTGGAAGAAGACGGCAAGTAATCCTGTCGGTTGCTAACAATCGGGCGCGTCCTTCGGGGCGCGCCTTTTTCGTGCCGCGCTCTTGTTGTGCCGGGCGGAACATGGTTTGAACCCCGCAAGACACGACCGGAGGCCCCAATGGACGACCAAGCCCTGAACCGCATCGCCGACGCGCTGGAACGTATGGCGCCAGCTCCTCTGGCCGCCCCCGAATTTGCGGCAGCCCCGGCCTTTGTCTGGCAGGTAGAGCCCGACCGTCTGGAACCGGTCACGCAGGTCAATCGTGTTGATCTGGACCTGCTGGTCGGCATCAACCGATCTCGCGATACGCTGCTGGATAATACGCGTCGGTTCGCCGCTGGCTTCAAGGCCAACAATGCGCTGCTCTGGGGCGCGCGCGGGATGGGCAAGTCCAGCCTCGTCAAAGCCGTCCACGGCACGCTGCAGAACGACTACCCCGACCTGAAACTGGTAGAACTGCAGCGCGAAGACATGGGCTCGGTCGCGCGTCTGCTGAACCACCTGCGCGCCGCGCCGCACCGGTTCATCCTGTTCTGCGATGACCTGTCCTTTAGCCACGATGACCAGCACTACAAATCGCTCAAGGCGGTGCTGGACGGTGGCATCGAAGGCCGCCCGGAAAACGTCGTTTTCTACGCCACCTCGAACCGCCGCCACCTGATGCCGCGGGACATGATCGAGAACGAGCGTTCAAGCGCCATCAACCCGTCCGAGGCGGTCGAAGAAAAGGTCTCGCTGTCCGACCGGTTCGGGCTGTGGCTGGGCTTCCATCCCTGTGATCAGGATGAATACCTGGCCATGATCGACCGCTATTGCGCGGCCTACGGTGTCTCAATTGCCCCCGAGACCCTGCGCGCCGAAGCAATCGAATGGCAGGCCACACGCGGCGCACGTTCGGGCCGCGTGGCGTGGCAATTCTTCGTCGATCTGGCCGGGCGCAACGGCGTGCATATCGCGTAAACCCGCGCGCTTCATCTTTTCCCAAATAATCCCGCCGGAGGCATGGCCCAAAGGGCCATTCCTTACAGCAGTGCCAAAATACGCGCGGCCTCATCTGCTGTGCTGGTCAGCACATCACGATCCTCGCCGGGGTGGAAACGCGCGCGTACGGCCGTTGGCATCGGCGCGGGCTCGACAATTGTCACGCGCGGACCGGTGCGTTCGGTCTCAAGCGCCCAGCTGCGTGCTAGCGCCATCTGCGCCGCCTTGGTCGCACCATAGATGCCATAGAATTTCTCGCCCGCTTTCGGGTCATCGAAGAACACGGCATGTCCGGCCTCGCCCAGCAGGGGGGCGATGTAGGGGATCAGGACCGACGTGGCAGTGGCATTGGTGTTGACGGCCTTGGTCCATTCCTTGGGGTCGACGAAATGCGTGGGCGTCAGCGCCGAGGTGTGGACTGCCGTGTGCAACCACAGATCGACCTTGCCCCAGCGATCATGGATGCCCCGGCACAAGGTGGCCATGGCGTTCGGATCGGCGATGTCCATGGGGGCAAGCGTCGCTGCGCCGCCTTTGGCGCGGATGCGGTCATCCAGCTCTTCCAGCCCGCCGGTGGTGCGGGCAACGGCGACGATGTGATATTCGGGTGCCAGCGCCTCGGCCAGGGCAGCGCCCAACCCACGAGAGGCCCCGGTGACGAGGGCGATTTTGGTCTGATCGGTCATAACAGCGGTTTGGACCCCTGCGCGCAGGGCGTCAAGCCAGTTTAACTGCCGGGTATGGCGATCCGTTTGGTCTGGCCGCTTTGTCGCAGCATCACACCCTCGTCATCAATGGCGACCACGGTGCCTGAGGATACCCGGCTGCCGGGCTTGACCTCTTTCACTCGGCCAGACGACATGCGTACCAGCGCGCGCATATCCGACTTTGGCCCGAAGACCCCCAGCACGGACACGGAACTTTTGTTCAGCGCACCCTTTTGTGTGGCCACGCTTTTGACGGTTGCGTTTGACATGAATTCCGACCCGGCCGTGGTGGCCCAGCCCCTTGTTTTGAGTGGTTGGCAGCTGGCGGCCTAGCAAACCGGACTACAGAGTTAAACCCCGGCTCAGGGTCACGAGACCGACAGGGTCCTCGACTCGGGCGAAGCCCTTGCGATTGCAAATTCTTCATCGGAGGGTTGTGCGCGAAAACCCACTCATGCGCCTGAGAGCCAGACAGAAAAAGACCCGCATCACCAAAGCTGTGCGGGTCAAAAACTGTATTGATTCGAGTCCGGACTTATCCCGAAGCCAGTTTCGCGCTGTTCCACGAACCGCCGGGCACCTGCATGTCCTCGCGCTTTTTGCTGACGCGGCTGCTGTTTTCGAGGCTGTCCAGATAATCGTCGCTGACACTACCGGTGATGTAGTTGCCGTCAAAGCAGGAACAGTCGAAGGCCTCGATCTCGGGGTTGCCTTCCTTGGCGGACCAGATCAGGTCGTCGAGGTTCTGATAGAACAGAGCATCGGCGCCCAGTTCCTGCCGGATCTCTTCGACCTCTTTGCCATTGGCGATCAATTCATGCTTGGTTGGCATGTCGATGCCATAGACATTGGGGAATTTCACCGGCGGCGAGGCACTGGCGATGAACACCTTCTTGGCTCCGGCCTCACGGCACATCTGGACGATCTTTTTGATCGTATTGCCGCGCACGATCGAGTCGTCGATCAGCAGCACGTTGTGGCCCTTGAACTCAAGCGGAACGGCGTTCAGCTTGCGGCGCACGGATTTCTGACGCTCTTCCTGACCGGGCATGATGAAGGTCCGACCGACATAGCGGTTCTTGACCAGCCCCTCGCGGTAGGGGATGCCGGTCGCCTTGGCGACCTCAAGCGCGACCGGGCGGGCGCTGTCGGGTACGGGGATGATGCGGTCGATATCCAGACCGGCGGCCTCGATCTGGCGGGCCAGTGTCTGGCCCATGCGCATCTGGGTCTTGTAGACCGAGACACCGTCCAGCAGCGAATCCGGGCGGGCGAGGTAGACATATTCAAAAATGCACGGCGTCAGTTGCCCTTCGACTGCTTGGAAGGTGTGCATTTTGCCGTCCAGATCGATCAGGATCGCCTCGCCGGGTTTGACGTCGCGCAGCTTGTCAAAGCCGTTGATGCCAAACGCCACATCTTCCGAGGCAAAGGCATAGTCGTCGCCCTCGCCATCCACATCGCGTTTGGCAACGGACAACGGGCGGATGCCATACGGGTCGCGGAAGGCCAGCATGCCGACACCGGCAACCAGACAGATTACCGAATAGGCGCCCTGAACCCGCTCCATCGTCATCTTCACACCGGCAAAGAGGTTGCGGATCGGCTCGGCATTACCATTCACTTTGATCGCGTCGGCAACCTTGTCGGCCAGCACGTTCAGCAGAATCTCGGAATCCGAAGTGGTGCGCAGGTGGCGGCTGTATTTTGCCGTGACTTTCTCGCGCTGTTCGGCGGTGTTGGTGATGTTGCCGTTATGGACCAGATAGATGCCATAAGGCGCGTTCACAAAGAAGGGCTGCGCCTCGGACGCGCTGAGCGACCCTGCCGTGGGATAGCGCACATGGCCCATGCCGATCTTGCCCAACAGGGTTTCGGCGTCCTGTGCGTTGAACACATCCTTGACCAGACCGTTGGCTTTCTTTTCACGGAAGAACTCATCGTTATAGGTGACGATGCCCGAGGCGTCCTGACCCCGGTGCTGCAGCATCAGCAGCCCGTCATAGATTTCCGCAAAGACATCATGCGTCCTGCTTGCGATCCCCAAAATCCCACACATCTACGGGCTCCAACTTCTACGACGTTTTGACTGGCGATGATGATCTGAACATCTGCATAGGTGTACCTGTACGCCTTGCCGCCATCCCGGCTGCTGGTGCAGACGCGCCTTCGTCACGAGGGCGGGCGCGAAAGTAAACAGGGTCAGCAAGATCGGCGGCTCCGATTCCATGTCAGCTCGGCATCCACATAATGCCTAACGGGGCCTGTGTCATCAAAGGATCACAATTGTCGGTTCCTGCAGATGTATTTTGCCTGATACGGCATCAAAAGGTGACACGGGCGCAGGCATGTGCTGTCATGGCGAAAGTCATGAGTTTTTTCATAAAACCGGGTTCGATCGGGGCAGCGCCATGTGGCAACACAAGCAAGGAACAAAAAAGGAAGAACCTGTAAAACGCAGGTGCCATCGGTGCCGTGGTATGGGACGCGCGCCTTGTCCGATCTGCAATGGGGCCGGAGAGGTTCTTAAAAGCCGGGATATACTTGGAAAACCCATAATGGGTCGCTGCGAAGGATGTTTTGGCCTGAAAACCATCAGATGCACAGTCTGCGCGGGCGAGGGCTTTGTCAGTTAAAACCTGACGCGCAGACGCAGAAAAAAAGCCCGGGCAAAGCCGGGCGTTTTTTTCTTATTCGGTCGTGGCCGGTTCGGTTGTATCCGGGGCGGCCGGTTGTTCCGTAGTGTCCGTGCCGCCGTTGCAGCTTGCCACAAGCTCTTCATATTGCTGGGTGACCCAACCCAGAGCCTGTTCGGGGTTCTGCTCTTCGATCCGGTCGCTGAACTGTTCGAACACTTTGGCCGAGCGGCTTTCGTCGACGATCGTATAAGACTGGCCGGTCATCACGGTGTCATAGACAAAGAAAGCAATGGCCACCAACAGGATGCCGCGGGCGATGCCGAAGAAAAGTCCAAGCGCCTGATCCAGCCCGCCGATGGCCGAGCGCTGAACGATCGACGAAAACAGCGGTGTAAAGATGCTGACGACGATCAACGCGATGGCAAAGACGGCGGCAAAACCGGTGATCACCGACAATTCGCAGCTGTCGCGCAGGAAGTCTCCGACCACCGGGATTTCTTTTACCAGCGGTACGGCCTGGGGTGCAAAAATGAAGGCCAGAACGGCGGCTGCGACCCAGCCCGCGATGGCCAAAACCTCACGTAAAAAACCGCGTGAATAGGCCAGCAGGCCCGACACGACGATGATCAGGGCAACCACCCCGTCGACTATTGTAAAACCTTCCATGGCCCTCGCCTGTATTTTTTTCAGCCCCTCAAGGCGTTACCTTAACCTGCTCCGAAGGTTTCGCCAACAAACCCCACCAAATCAGAGGGTCGGGTGAGTGTCAGACCTGCCACAGTGCCGGTTTTGCCACCTGCCGGAGCAATTGCCGATGTGAAACCAAGTTTTTGGGCTTCTTTCAACCTGTTTTCGGTCTGCGGGGCGGGTCTAAGTGCCCCGGATAACGAGATTTCTCCGAAAACAACGGTATCTGCGGGCAGGGCTGTGTCTTCGCGGGCACTCAGCAATGCGGCAGCTACCGCAAGGTCGGCTGCGGGTTCGCTGACCTTCAGCCCTCCGGCGACGTTCAGATAGACATCAAGCCCCGCAAAGGGGATACCGCAGCGGGCTTCAAGCACGGCGAGGATCATCGCCAGCCGCCCGCTGTCCCATCCGACCACCGTGCGGCGGGGCTGGGAATGCGGTGAAGGGGCCACAAGTGCCTGTAATTCAACCAAAACAGGGCGGGTGCCTTCGATCCCGGCAAACACGGCCGAACCGGGACTGGGGGTGCCGCGTTCCGACAGGAACAGGGCCGAGGGGTTGGTAACCTGGGCCAACCCCTTGCCGGTCATTTCAAATACGCCGATCTCATCAGCCGGGCCAAAGCGGTTTTTCACGGCGCGCAGAATGCGGAACTGGTGGCCGCGCTCGCCTTCGAAATAGAGCACGGTGTCGACCATGTGTTCGACCACGCGGGGGCCTGCGATTTGGCCTTCCTTGGTGACATGGCCAACCATGATGATTGATACGCCGTGTCGTTTCGCAAACGTGGTCAATTCATGCGCTGCGGCCCGGACTTGTGACACCGAGCCCGGCGCGCTGTCCACATTGTCTGCCCACATGGTCTGAATCGAGTCGATAATGGCGAGGCCGGGTTTTTCCGCCTCAAGCGTCGTCAGGATATTGCGGAGATTGGTTTCGGCCGCCAGTTGCACCGGCGCGTCTTCGAGACCCAGACGACGTGCGCGCATCCGCACCTGCGCGCTGGCTTCCTCGCCCGAGACATAGATGGTTTTGACACCGGCCCGGGAAAACCGCGCGGCGGCCTGCAGCAGAAGGGTGGATTTGCCGATGCCCGGATCTCCGCCCACCAAGAGGGCCGAGGCGGGGACAAGGCCGCCACCCAGCACACGGTCCAGTTCCTCAACCCCGCAGAGCGTTCGGGGCGGAGGCGTTTCCTCGGTGGACAGGTCGCTGAGAGCAATGGACTGGCCGCGTTTTCCACCAAGGGATTTCTTGGCGGGTCCGGCGGATAGGGGGACGTCCTGCGAAATGGTGTTCCATTCACCGCATCCGTCGCAGCGCCCGGACCAGCGCGAATGTGTCGCGCCACAGGCCGAGCAGGAAAAAGTCGTCTTTGCCATGCCGCCTTGGTGCCCGAGGACGGGCGGTTCTTCAAGCCCTTGCGGGGCTTTCATCTCCGCCGATGGGGTGCCGCGTCCTCAGGCCCCAGGGGGCCATCGTCCGTGGCGGGCGCTGGCGCGCCTATTCCGCGGCGCGGGGGGGCGACATTGCGATGACGCTGGACGCTTGGGATGTTTTATCCTTGGGCGGTGTCTGCAACTGCGCCGACAGTTCCGGCAGCAGTTCAAACAGCTCGTCGCGCAGGCGGGTCAATTGCGACTTGGCAATTGATTCCTCCATCTCGACGTCGCGGGTCCATTGGCGCAGTTCGTTCTGGATTACCTGCGCCTCTTCGATCCGCTTCTGGAATTGTTCGATCTCTTCCTGACGCTGTTGCAGGAACATCCGCGCGCGAGAGATTTTGGCGTTGCCGTAGGTTTGGGCCAGCTCGTGGCTGATCTGGCTCATCTGAGCCGCAAGCTCCAGGATCTCGGGCTCAAGCGTCTGCAGGTCGGGGTGCTGGCGCAAAAAGGCCATCCGCTCTTTGACGGCGTCGAACTCGGACGACATCATGAACAGCCCCTCGCGATCTGCGGCATGGGCCATTTGATAGGCCGAAGAGATATCGTGCATGTTCAGCGCGAATTTTCGATGGTTGTTTTCCAGCGCCATCATCCGCGCATTGGCCGGCAGGTAGAACGCCAGCATCAGGATCAGCGCGGTCAGGCCAATCTGAACGTACATCCCGGCGTCGGTTACCGTGCCGTCACCGAACCCGGCCTGAATCGAGAGCCAGGGCAATACACCCAGGGCGGACAGAAGTGTGGCTGAAACGGATAGTAATGCGGCCGCGCATATCAGAAAAAAGGTCAGTCTCAAAAAGGCATTTTGAAATTGCAATGTCACATTGTGGAGGGCTGTCATGATCGACGAACTCCTTCTAGAACCGGTTAACACCAGGTCCAAGCGGAGACACCTAAAACACACAGAATGATCCGCTGCGGACCCGTAAACTACAAATTTTTACTGCTCGAAATACTAAGATGATACTCAGATGAGTGTTTTCAATCAATTAGCTCTGAGGATTTCGTGAACTGCGTGTCATTTCGGTAATCTGGCCCAGTGCAATCGACGCCAGAATACAGGCTGTGAACAGGTAGAGGCCCCATGCGGTTTCGATGGTCGCGTAAGAGATGCCTTTGGCTAGCGTAATGTAAAGCGCGATCAGGAAGATATCGGCCATCGCCAGTTTTCCGAGGATGTTGAGCGCGGGCTGAACGCGTGCATCCAGCAGGTCCCATTGGATCAGGGCGGTGCCGATGGTTTTGATGTATGGCGCGAAGAGGGCGAAAACGGTGACGATCAGCGCCAGAAAGACGTCGGATTTCCAGAGCGATTGCAGGCCGGTGATGACGCTGATTTCGCTGAGGCCGAAGATCGGCAGCAGGCCCGCGCGCATCAGCGGGGCGAACCACGCGATGGGGTAGAGGATCAGGAGCGAGAGGGTGGCGAGGCGGAGGGTCATTGGCATCACTGATATGTAATCCGTGCTCTGAGAAATCGCTACGATCTTAGCCAACTGGTGGGATGGCGGTTTTTAGGCCCTCGTAAATTGCCCACACTGTTGCGGGGCCCGCGACAACAAAAATCAGCCCCGCCAACCTTGCAAGAGGTTTCGGATCAAAAAAACGTCCGGGCCACAAAACAACGACTGAAATTGCGGTGTAACACAATCCGTTCCCTATCAAAAAAGGTGTATGGGGCACGGCAAAGCTCGGTTGGAAAGCGTACACGAGCCCATAAGTAAAGGTTGCGAAGATCAACAGCGACAATAATGGGAACCGAGACAAACCAACCAACGCAAAGTAAGCGGCGAAAGCCCAGCAAAATATCAGCCCGAATCCAAGAACGTAGTCCAAGGCTAAGCTCGTCACCGCACCGCCTCAATCGGTCCCTCGGCACTCCCGCTGATGAACTGCTCGACATACGGATCACCCGAGGCATCCATCTGGCTGACCGGGCCGGTCCACTGGATGACGCCTCCGTGCAGCATGGCGACGTTGTCGGCAATCGCGCGGACAGAACTCATGTCGTGGGTGATGGTCATGGCGGTGGCGCCCATCTCGGTCACGATCTCGCGGATCAGATCGTTGATGACGCCGGACATGATCGGGTCCAGCCCCGTGGTCGGCTCATCGAAGAAGATGATCTCGGGCTCGGCGGCGATGGCGCGGGCGAGGCCGACGCGTTTCTGCATCCCGCCTGACAGTTCCGACGGAAACCGGTCGGCCACGTCGGATTTCAGCCCCACGCGGCGCAGTTTCTCGATGGCGATCTCGCGGGCGTATTCCGGAGGGCGTTTCAGCGGACCACGCAGCAGGCGGAAGCTGACGTTTTGCCAGACCGGCAGCGAGTCGAACAGCGCTGCACCTTGAAACAGCATCCCGAACCGGGCCAGGAATCTGTCCCGGTCGCCCTTGGTGGCGTCTTTGCCATTCACATAGATCATGCCGCTGTCGGGTTTAATCAGGCCCAGGATGCATTTCAGCGCCACGGATTTCCCCGTGCCCGAGCCGCCGATGATGACCATCGAGGTGCCCTTGGGAATCTCAAGGTTCATGCCCTGCAACACATGGTTGTCGCCGAAAGCCTTATGTACGTTCTCCATTCGGATCATAGCGAGAAGAACACCCCTGTCAGAATGAAGTTGGCGGCCAGAATCATGATTGCGGCGGATTCGACCGAGGATTTGGTGGCCCGGCCCACGCCCTGCGCGCCGCGGCCCGAATCCATACCGTAGTAGCAGCCCATGATCGCCGCGATCAGGCCGAAGGCGGCCCCTTTGACCAGCGATGAGACGATGTCACGGGCTTCAAGGAAATTGACCGTGTTCGACAGGTAGTTTGCCGGATTGAAACCCAAGTTCTGGGTCGCGACCGCATAACCGCCGGCTATGCCGATAATGTCGCCGATCCCCACCAGCAGGGGGACGGTGATCAACGCGGCCAGAACGCGCGGGGCGGTCAGGTATTTCATCGGATGCGTCGACAGGGTGACCAGCGCGTCGATCTGCTCGGTCACTTTCATGGTGGCGATCTCGGCGGCGATGGATGAGGTCACGCGGGCCGCGATCATCAGGCCGACCAGAACGGGGCCGAGTTCGCGCACCATACCGATGGCGACGATCTGCGGCACCACGGCCTCGGCGTTGAAACGGGCGCCACCGGCGTAGATTTGCAAGGCCAGCGCGCCTCCGGTGAAAATGGCGGTCATGCCGACGACCGGCAGCGACAGCCAGCCGATATTCATCAGCGCAACCATGAACTCACGCGGGTAGTAGGGGGGGCGGAAGATGTGCGAAATCGCATCCACCGAGAACAGCGCAACTTTGCCGAATGTGGCGAATAGCGCCAGGACCGCCCGGCCCAGACCGCCCAGCAGGTTGAGAGGGTTCATTCCACGTAGCCCCGGGAATAGCGCGCGCCAAGCGAGGTGAGGATTTCGTACCCGATTGTGCCTGCGGCCTCGGCCAGGTCATCGACGGTCTGGTGGCCGTTCAGGATGCGCAGGCGTTCGGGGTCTTCGGGCAGGTCGGTGACGTCGACGGTGATCAGGTCCATCGAGATCCGGCCGACCACAGGGCAGGGCTTGCCACCTGCAAATGTGTCGATACCGCCGCCGATGGCGCGGTGCAGACCGTCGGCATAACCAGCGGCCACGGTTGCGATACGAGACGGGCGCCGTGCAACCCAGCTGTTGCCGTAACCGACGGATTCTCCGACCTCGACCGCGCGCACCTGAATGACGGGCAGGTCGACCGTCACCACCGGCTTGGCGTCGGCGAAGGGCATCCCTCCGTAAAGGCCAACACCAGGGCGGCAGAAGTCGAAATGGAATTCGGGACCCAATAGCGTGCCGCCGGTGGCAGCCAGCGACCGGGGCGCGGTGACGCCATCCGTCATCTCGCGGAAGGTTTTCAGCTGCTGGCGGTTCATCGGGTGGTCGGGTTCGTCCGAGCAGGCGAGGTGCGACATGACCACGGCCGGGTTCAGCGGCTCGGCCTTGGGGCGCAGTTCGGCCCAGTCGGCTGGCTCCAGACCCAGACGGTTCATGCCGCTGTCCAGCTGGATGCCAAAGGGATGGTCCGGTAACGCCTGCTGGTGACGCAGGAACTGTTCGGGCGAGTTGATCAGCGGCGTCAGGTCATGATCGCGCAGCAGATCGGTGTCACCTTCCATATGCCCCGAGAACACGCCGATCAGCGGGCCGGGGCCAACGGCCTTGCGCACGGTGACGCCTTCCTCGGCGACGGCGACAAAAAACTTGCGAACACCTTCCTCGGCCAAGGTCGCGGATACCGGTCCGGAACCCAGCCCATAAGCGTCGGCTTTGACCACGGCGCCGGTCTCGACATCCGTTTTTGCGTTGAGCGCCCGCCAGTTGCTGGCCAGCGCCTGAAGATTGATCGTCAAACGTGCGGTACTCATGGTGCTGTTCATGACATTGGAACGCGGCAGGTCAAGGGGGAATGCGGTAATTCTTGCGCATATCGTTGCGATACCGCGCAGCTTTTGGCCGGTGCCGCAAAGCCTTGGCGAAAAAAGGCCTTTGCGGCCCTGACCTGTGTCTCGCCATTGTGTTCGTGCTGTGATCAACTGCGGGCGTTGAAGGTGACTGTCGATGCTGCTGGATTGGAGTTGAAAATGTTGAACCTGACCGCCGACTTCAAAGCCCGGACCGCCGAGTTGCCGGGACTGTTCCGGGATGTCTTTACCGCATCCGAGGGCGAGGACGAGGGGCGCGTGGTCAGCGAATTGGCGGCGGACCTTCTGAATTCTACCCCCGAGGATGATCTGCTGGGTGTGTTGGCCGTGGATCGCGACGTGCTGGCCGGGTGCATCCTGTTTTCACGGCTTCACTACGACCAGGACCCGCGTCAGGTGTTCCTGATGTCTCCGGTGGCGGTGCGGACGGACCGGCAGAAATCAGGCATCGGTCAAAGGCTGATCGGTTTCGGGCTGGAGCAGTTGCGCCTGCATGGGGTGGATTTTGTCGTGAGCTACGGTGATCCGGCCTATTACGGCAAAACCGGGTTTCAGCCGATCACCGAAGCGGTTGCCCGGCCGCCCATGCCGCTGAGTATGCCGCAAGGATGGATCGGACAATCTCTGAGTGGCGATCAGACACCAATAGAAGGCCCGTCGCGCTGTGTCAGCGCGTTCAACAGGCCCGAATTGTGGTAGGTCAGTAGTTCTCGATCTGGCCGTCCTGCTGCCAGGGTTTGACCAGATTGCCAAAGCGGGTGAACTGCGCCTCGAAGGACAGCTCGACCGTGCCGATGGGGCCGTGACGCTGCTTGCCGACGATGACCTCGGCCTTGCCATGCAGGCGCTCCATGGCCTGCTTCCACTCTTCCATCTTGTCCAGTTCGTGATCGCCGGGCTTTTCGCGTTCCTTGTAGTATTCCTCGCGGAACACGAACATCACCACGTCGGCATCCTGTTCGATCGAGCCCGATTCCCGCAGGTCAGACAGCTGCGGGCGCTTGTCGTCGCGGCTTTCGACCTGACGGCTCAACTGTGAAAGCGCGATCACCGGGATGTTCAGCTCTTTGGCGATGGCTTTCATGCCCATCGAAATTTCGGCGATTTCGTTGACCCGATTGTCGGCCATACCACGGCAGAGCTGCAGATAGTCGATCACCAGCAGGTCCAGCCCATGCGTCCGCTTCAACCGACGTGCACGCGCGGCAAGCTGCGAGATCGGCAGGGCGGGGGTGTCGTCAATGAACAGTGGACAGGCTTCCAATTCCTTGGCCGCATCGACGAAGCGGCGGAACTCAGATTCCGTCATGTCACCCTGACGGATCTTGTGCGACGAAATCTCAGAGGCTTCGGCCAGAACCCGGCCCGCCAACTGCTCGGCGCTCATTTCCAGTGAGAAGAACCCGACGACGCCGCCGTCAATCGCACCCTCAGAACCGTCCGGTTTTGTTCCGCGCTTATAGGCCTTGGCCACGTTGAACGCCACGTTGGTTGCCAGCGAGGTCTTACCCATCGACGGGCGGCCGGCAAGGATGATCAAGTCGGACGGGTGCAGACCGCCCAACTGCTTGTCCAAGTCGGCCAGACCGGTGGAAATTCCTGCCATGCCGCCACCGCGCTGGTACGCTTCGTTGGTGACGTTGACGGCTTCTGTGACCGCCTTGAGGAAGGATTGGAAACCCTGTTCGGTCTGGCCCTGCTCGGACAACTGGTAAAGCTGTTGCTCGGCCTCGACGATCTGTTCTTTCGGCTCGCTTGATACATCGACCCGAGCCGCCTTGTCCGAGATATCGCGCCCCAGCCGGATCAATTCGCGCCGGATGGCGAGGTCATAGATCATCTGGGCATAGTCATGCACCGCAAACGCACTGATCGAGGCACCGGCCAGTTTGACCAGATAGGCCGGACCGCCCAGTTCCTTAAGGCCCTCATCCTCGGCCATGAACGACTTCAGAGTGACAGGAGAGGCCAGCGCATTCTTGGCGATGCGCGTGGCCGCGACCTCGTAGATCCGTGAGTGAACCGGGTCATAAAAATGCTCGGCCCCGATGATTGAGGCCACCCGGTCGTAGAGGTCGTTATTCGTCAGGATCGCACCCAGAAGCTGCTGCTCGGCCTCAATGGAATGCGGCATGGTTTCGGCATTCTGAATCTGTGCGGCTGCCTGCTCGATGCTGCTGATCTCGTTCATTTCTGCTCTCTATGCCTGTTAGGCACAGTCCATAGCTCAGCCCGATGAGTCGGGGCAAATTGTATGTTTTTGGGGATAGGCTGTGCATATCTCCGGACCCCATCATATTGAAGTATGATGGGGTTATTCGTCAACATATTGTAGGATTGGATCTCTGTGCGCGGACATTGTTTCCAGACCGCGCACAGATGTCGCAGCGTCAGCTCTTGTTGGCTTCCTGCCAGCCGCGCGGATCGTTCAGGAAGACTTCGACCGCGTCCAGCGTCTCTTGGTCGAAGGCGTTCTGGGCCTTGGCTTCGGCCAGAACATCCCACCAGGTACAAAGGCTGTGCAGCTGTACGCCGTGATCGCCCAGCGTCTTCTCGGTCTCGGGGAAAATGCCGTAGTAGAAGATCACCGCCGTATGCCCGCAGGTGGCGCCGGTTTCACGGATCGCATCCACAAATGACAGCTTGCTGCCGCCATCGGTGGTCAGGTCCTCGACCAGCAGCACACGCTCCCCTTCGCTCATCGCGCCTTCGATGCGGGCGTTGCGGCCATAGCCTTTGGGTTTCTTGCGCACATAGGTCATCGGCAGCGCCATGCGTTCGGCGACCATCGCGGCAAAGGGGATGCCAGCGGTCTCACCGCCTGCAATATTGTCGAACGCTTCAAACCCGGCGTCACGCATCACGGTGACGGTCAGGAAGTCCATCAGGGTCGAGCGGATACGCGGGTACGAGATCAGCTTGCGGCAGTCGATATAGGTCGGGCTGGGCAGGCCGCTGGCCAGCGTGAACGGCTCACGCGCGTTGAAGTGGACGGCCTTGATCTCCAGCAGCATCCGCGCGGTCAGGCGGGCGATTTCGGTGCTATCGGGGAAGGAACTGGGGATCATGGTGCAACCTCGGGACAAAATGGCGTTGCGGGCTGATAGCCCGACCATTGACCCAGAGTCGAGAGGCTTGCACGCAAAAGAAAAGCGGACCCCGCCAGGAGGTCCGCTTTGGCCCTTGCGGGCACATGGCAGCCAAGGTGGGCTCAGCTGCTCATGTCATAAGCGCGCTCACCATGGACCGACAGATCGAGCCCGTTGGTCTCGGTCTCGGCGTCCACGCGGAGCGGTGTTACAAGCGCAATACCCTTGATCAGGATAAACGTCACGATTGACGTAAAGGCACCCACGATCACCAGCCCGCCCAGCTGTGCGGTCCAGCTGCCCAGACCAAAGGCGGCGATCATGATGGAGCCAAAGATACCGCCGACACCGTGCACCGCGAAAACGTCCAGCGTGTCGTCGATGTTCAGCATGTTGCGGACGACGTTGACGGCCTCCTGACACAACACGCCTGCCACGGCACCGATAATCAGCGCCTGAACCGGATCAACATAGCCCGACGCCGGCGTGATCGAGGCCAGACCTGCAATCGTACCGGTGACCAGACCTACCATCGAGGCCTTGCCGTATTTGATGCGCTCCCACAGCGCCCAGCTCAGCGAGGCGGTCGCGGCCGAGATATGTGTCACGGTCATCGCCATCGCAGCGCCGCCATCGGCCGCCAGTTGCGAACCTCCATTGAATCCGAACCAGCCAACCCACAGCATCGCCGCCCCAATCATCACGTAGCCTGGATTGTGCGGAGGCGTAGTGCGGTTGCGGCGCGGCCCGAGGATCACGGCGATGATCAGCGCCGCCAGACCGGCGGTTTCGTGCACCACGATGCCACCTGCAAAGTCGCGGACGCCGACTTCTCCTAGAATGCCGCCATCGGTCAGAATGCCGCCACCCCAGATCCAGTGCACGACTGGCGCATAGCACAGCAGCATCCACAGGGCCGAGAAAGTCAGGACAAAGCCAAAGCCCACGCGTTCCACATAGGCACCGACGATTAGGGCCGGGGTGATGATGGCGAAGGTCATCTGGAAGGCAAAGAACAGAACCTCGGGCAGGGTGCCCGACAGGCTGTCGGCATCGACACCATTCAGGAAGGCCTTGCCCAGACCGCCCCATAGACCCGACGTTCCGTCGCCGAACGCGATGGAATAGCCTGCAACCAGCCACAGGATGCTCATCAGACAGGCGATGCTGAAACAGTGCATGAAGACACTCAGCACGTTGCGGGCCCGTACGAGGCCGCCGTAAAACAGGGCCAGTCCCGGCAATGTCATGAACAGGACCAGGGCGGTTGCCACTATGATCCAGGCGGTATCGGCTCCATTCATCGGCCGGTCTCCTCTACAGCTTGCGTGGCGCGCGTTGAAGCGGAGCGAAGACGGGGAAAAAAGAGGCAGATGCGATTTTTGACGCCTATTTTGGCGGCTTTTTATTGACTGGTGATTAAATGCGCATCACAGGGCACCAGTTGCCCTATTTTTGGGCGATAGTGAAAAGCCCGTGCGAGAGCAGCTCCAGCGCATGATCCCGCGCTGCACGGCGGACGTTGTCACGACCAAGCGCGCCGAACTCCACCGTTTCGGTGCGGGTGGGTATGCCTTCCGCGGCAAGTCCAAAGCAGACGCGCCCCTCGGGCTTGAACTCGGACCCGCCGGGCCCCGCGATACCGGTGACCGAGACGGCGAGTTGGGCGTCGGAATTCTTCAGCGCACCCTCGGCCATTTCGCCGGCGACCTGTTCCGAGACGGCGCCATGTGCCGCCAGCGTCTCGGCCCGCACGCCCAGCATCTGCTGTTTGGCGGTGTTGGTGTAGGTGACAAAGCCGCGCTCGACCACGGCAGAGCTTCCGGGGATATCGGTCAGCGCCGCAGCGACCATACCGCCGGTGCAGCTTTCGGCGGTGGCAATCATCACGCCTTGCGCCTTGGCTTGGTCGAGAAGCGTGGTGATGGTCAAAGGCCCAGAACTCCGTGTGAGATACCCGCAAGGATCACGACTCCGACGCCTGCGAACATGCCAGCGATCACGTCGTCCAGCATCACACCCATCGGGTCATTGCGCCGGTCGGCCCAACCGACGGGGCCGGGTTTAGTAATGTCGAACAGGCGGAACAGCAGGAATCCGGCGATCCAACCGGGCCAGAGTGCCGTGATATCGATCCCATACGCCCAGGCTGGATAGGAAATCGCCCACAAGGCGGTGAATTGCCCGGCGACCTCGTCAATGACGATCTCTGATGGGTCGTGATTGTCCTGGCCCTCTGTCATCACGCGCGTCGCCCACAGGCCGCCGAAAAACACGGCGATGGTCGCGATCACCAGTAACGGAAAGCCACCCAGCACATGCAGGACCCATGCCATGGGCAGGGCGGCCAGCGATCCCCACGTCCCTGGCGCAGGGCGCAGATATCCGACGCCACAAACGGTTCCGATCAGGCGCGCGGCATTCATGATTTCACCAGACAGGCAGTGGCGAGCGAGGCGATCCCCTCACTGCGCCCAGTGAACCCCAACCGTTCCGATGTGGTCGCCTTGACCGAGACTTGATCGGCGCGCATCCCCATGATCCGCGCCATCTCGTCCCGCATGGCAGGCGCGTGGGGGCCGATCTTGGGGTATTCACAGACCAGCGTGCAGTCGACATTCGAGATGCAGTAACCCATTTCCTGGGCCAGATCGACTGCGTGACGCAGGAAAATCTCGCTTGCCGCGCCTTTCCATTGCGGGTCCGAGGGCGGGAAGTGCTGACCGATGTCCCCTTGCGCCAATGCGCCATAAATCGCGTCGGTCAGGGCGTGCATGCCCACGTCCGCATCCGAATGCCCTTGCAGGCCGCGATCATGCGGCACCTTCACGCCGCACAGGATCACGTGATCCCCTTCGCCAAACCGATGCACGTCGTACCCGTTGCCCAGCCTTACATCCATATCCGTTCCCAATATACGTTCCGCCCGGGCAAAATCCTCGGGCCGTGTGATTTTGATGTTGTCCGCGTCGCCGGGCACGATGGCCACGTCCAGCCCCGCGGCGCGGGCGACTTCGACGTCATCGGCAGCCCCTCCGGGATGGGCCGCATGGGCCGCAACAATGGCACCATAGTGAAAGCCTTGCGGTGTCTGCGCGGCAAACAGGCCCGAGCGGTCCTGCGTTCCGGTCACAACAGCTCCGTCCCCGGTCCAAAGTGCATCTGTCACCGCTAACCCCGGAGCCGCCGCCGGATGCACGCTCAGGGCCTCGAGAACCTGCTGAAGGGTCGGCTGCCCGACACAGGGCCGGGCGACGTCGTGTATGAGGACATGATCGATTGCAAGCTCTGCTAGGGCGGCCAGACCATTGCGGACCGAGCCCGCCCGGTCGCCGCCGCCGGTGGTCAGGATCAGGTCGGTGTTTTCGAATTCCGTCCACGCCGGGCCGTCATCCTCGGATAGGACCAGTACGATGTGATCCACCTGACCCCGAAAGCGATCAATGGTCCAGTCTGCCACGCGCCGTCCGGCCAGTGGTCGCCATTGCTTGGGAATCCCCCCTCCGGCGCGCAGCCCGCGTCCTGCGGCGACGATGATGGCAGCGGTGGTCATGGGGGCATTTTCTCCGGTGATTTGAGGGCAATGTTTAGGGTGCGGTGAATGCAGAGGCAATCACCCGCGTTAACCTGCCTAAAAATTAGGCATGTGATGATTTTGCGGGCTTGAAGGCCGCCGTTTTGTTGTTCATATGCGCTCAATTCGATATCAAAGCCGCAACTGCCCAAGGATTAAGCACGTTGACCGTTCAACTCGCCGACAAAGACCTGAACCCGCCGGTGCTGCTGGCTCCGATGGCCGGAATCACCGATCGGCCGTTCCGTGATCTGGTGATGCGCTTTGGTGCGGGCATGGTCGTCAGCGAGATGGTCGCCAGCCAGGAGATGGTGCAGGCCAAGCCCGGTGTCCGCGAGCGGGCCGAGCTGTCGGCGGATGTGGAAAACACCGCCGTGCAACTGGCCGGACGCGAGGCGCATTGGATGGCCGAGGCCGCGCGGCAAGTGGCGGATCGCGGGGCGCGGGTGATCGACATCAACATGGGCTGCCCGGCCAAGAAAGTGACCAATGGCTATTCCGGATCGGCCCTGCTGAAGACGCCGGATCATGCGCTGACCCTGATCGAAGCGGTGGTTGAGGCCGTTGATGTGCCGGTGACCCTGAAGACCCGTTTGGGCTGGGACGACAGCTTATTGAACGCTCCGGACGTGGCACAGCGGGCGCAGGAGGCTGGTGTCCGAATGGTCACGATCCATGGTCGAACCCGCTGTCAATTCTACAAGGGACATGCCGATTGGCACGCGATCCGGGCGGTGAAAGAGGCGGTCTCGATCCCCGTCATCGCCAATGGGGACATTGTGGATACCGGCTCTGCGCACACGGCTTTGGTTCAGTCCGGGGCCGATGGGGTCATGGTCGGGCGCGGGGCGCAGGGCAAGCCTTGGCTGCTGGCGCAAATCTGCCATGACCTTTATGGCGCCGAGGCCCCTGACATTCCCACGGGTGCCGATCTGACCGACATGGTCCGCGCGCATTATCAGGCGATGCTAGAATTCTACGGCATCGATCTGGGTCTGCGCGTCGCGCGCAAGCACCTGGGTTGGTACATGGATGAGGCCGGAACCCCCGCCGCCCTGCGCCGCGCCGTTCTGACCTCGCGCGATACGGAGGAGGTGATGCGTCTGCTGGGCGAGGCGCTGAGCATCGAAGCGGAGGTGGCGGCATGACCTCGGATCAAAGCATCTGGACCTCGCTGCCGGTTCCGGCCTTCATCATCGACGCCGAAGACCGGATTGCCGATGTGAACTCGGCCGGTGAAGGGTTTCTGAACGCCTCGCGCAAATCGGTGGTCGGGCATCCAGTCTGGGATCAGATCGCTGTGGACGCGCCATTGGAAGAAGCTTTTGAGCGCGCGCGTGCCCATGGTACGCCGCTGTTCGTCAACGACGTGGATGCCGGGTCGGGCAACCGTGCACCGCTGCAATGTGCATTGCAGATCGCGCCTTTGGTGGGGCAACCGGGGTCGATGATCATGATCATCTCACCGCGCGAACTGGCGGGGCGGATGACGCGGGGCAATACGGTGAAATCCGCCGCGCAATCGGCCATCGGCATGGCCGAGATGCTGGCGCATGAGATCAAGAACCCGTTGGCCGGGATCACCGGGGCGGCGCAGTTGCTGAGCATGAATACCCCTCAGCAAGACCTTGAACTTACAGATCTTATTGTCGCCGAGAGTCGCCGCATCGTTAAGCTGCTGGAACAGGTCGAGCAGTTCGGCAATCTCTCGCAGCCCGATTTCAAACCAGTCAATATTCACGACGTTCTGGATCGTGCGCGCCGCTCGGCACTGCTGGGGTTTGGCGCGCATATGACAATCATCGAGGATTACGACCCCTCGCTGCCGCTGGCCTATGGTGATCCGGATCAGTTCTTGCAGGTGGTGCTGAATCTTCTCAAGAACGCCTCGGAAGCTGCTGATCCCAAAGGCGGAACCATTCGCCTGCGCACCTATTTTGAACATTCGTTCCGGCTGCGGCGCAGTGACGGCTCCGGTCATTCCCTGCCGCTGCAGGTCGAGATCGTTGACGACGGGCCGGGCCTGCCCGAGAAAATCCGCGGCGATATTTTTGACCCGTTCGTTTCGGGCAAGGAAAACGGCACCGGCCTTGGGCTGGCGCTGGTCAGCAAGATCATCTCGGACCATGACGGCTGGATCTCTGCCGACTCGGTTCCGGGTCGCACGGTGTTCCGCATCTCGCTGAGGCGGGCGCCGAAAGACGCAACATAAACAGCCGAAAAGAGCAGAGAAATAAGGAGAGCACCCGATGGATGGCACAGTACTGGTCGCAGATGACGACCGCACGATCCGCACCGTTCTGACGCAGGCCCTGACGCGCGCGGGGTGCAAGGTGCACGCGACATCCTCGCTGACCACGCTGATGCGATGGGTTGGCGAAGGCAAGGGTGACGTGGTGATCTCGGACGTGGTCATGCCGGATGGCAACGGATTGGAGATGCTGCCCAAGATCGCGCAGGATCGGCCCGGTTTGCCGGTCATTGTGATCTCGGCCCAGAACACGATCATGACGGCTATTCAGGCCGCTGAGGCGGATGCTTACGACTATCTGCCGAAACCCTTTGATCTGCCCGACCTGATGAAGCGCACCGCGCGGGCGTTAGAGCAGAAACAGCGTGTGCAGACCGAAGTGGTGGAAACAACCGAGGATAGCCCTGAGGAGCTGCCTCTGGTCGGCCGGACGCCGGTAATGCAGGCTCTGTATCGGTTGGTCGCTCGGGTGATGAATACCGATCTGTCGGTGATGATTTCTGGTGAAAGTGGAACTGGTAAGTCTCTGATTGCAAAAGCGATCCACGATTTTTCAGATCGTCGCACATTGCCGTTTGTGACGGCGACGGCGGCGGACCTGCGCGATCTGGAAGGTCCCGCGCGGGTGATGGCGCGGGTGCGTGGCGGTACGCTGCTGATCGATGAGATCGCTGATATCGAGGACGAATTGCAGGCGCGCATCGTGCGGATGATGGACACGCCGGGTGACCACGTGCCGCGTTTCATGGCCACCAGCCAGTCGGACCTGACCGAAGCGATGGAGAGCGGGCGGGTGCGTCAGGACCTCTACTATCGTTTGTGCGGCGCAACGGTGCATGTGCCGGCCCTGCGGGAACGGGTGGACGATATCACACTGCTTGCCGATCATTTTCTGGCGCGGGAGGAACGCGAGCACGGCGCCAAACGCTGGCTCAGCCCTGATGCGGTGGAACTGGTGCGGCGCTATTCCTGGCCGGGCAACGTGCGGCAGTTGGAAAACGCCATTCGCCGCCTGAGCCTGACCAGCCGCGTCGACGAAATCTCCAAGGCTGAGGTAGAGATGGTGTTGGGCAGCCAGCCCGAGGCTGAACCGATTCTGGGCGACGGTGAGCGCGAGAAATTGTCGGCCTCGGTGGCGCGCCATCTGCGGCGGTATTTCGACCTGCACGGCAATTTGTTGCCCCCTCCGGGCCTGTATCAACGTATTTTGCGCGAGGTTGAGGCGCCGCTGATTGAACTGGCACTGGACGCAACCGGCGGAAATCAGGCGAAATGTGCCGATCTTTTGGGGATCAACCGAAATACGCTGCGGAAAAAAATCACAGATCTCGATATTCAGGTGACACGTCGACGCAAACTGATGTAATATCGCCACACAAATTGTGGCATCCGGGTTCGCGCCCGGCAAGGACCACGACATATGGCGGTACGTCGCGCAAGCGACACATCAGGATGAGGGCAGACGGTGGCAACCCGGGCACAGAGCGGGCCGATTCCAGCGATCAATCGGTGGCGGAAATCCCGAAAACTGCGCAATATCGGCACTTTGGGGCTGGTTCTTCTAGGCCCTGCCTTGGCGCTGGCCACCTATCTTGTCATTGGTCCGTTTGATCTTGGGGCAACGGCCCCCACGCTGCGCCTGATCCTTCTTGCAGACTTGGTTTATGTGCTTGTCGTTGCCGCGCTTGTTCTGGGGCAGGTCGGCAGTCTGATCGCCGCGCGCAGGGCGAAATCTGCCGGATCGCGTCTGCACCTTCGCCTGATCGGCGCATTCACGCTGTTAGCTCTGGTGCCGACCGTGACCGTTGCGATCTTTGCGGGCCTGACGGTGAATATCGGGCTTGAGGGGTGGTTTTCGGATCGCGTGCGGCAGGTTGTGGGCTCGTCCCTGACCGCAGCCGAGGCGTATGAGCAGGAGCACCGCGAGGGCCTGACGCAGGATGCCGTTGTGTTGGCGCGGTTCCTGGATAACGCCCGTGCGCGGGATTATTACATCTCGGATGCGGAACTGCGCGAGGTTCTGGCGCAGGGCCAGGCTCAGATTCAGCGCGGCCTGCGCGAAGCCTATGTGATTGATGGCAGCGGAGAAATCCGGTCGCGCGGGGATCGATCCTATCTGTTCAACTACGAAGAGCCCACGCCCGAGCAGATGGTCGAAGCCACGGATACTGGCTTGTTGATCATCGCCGACTGGCAAAACAGCGAATTCCGCGCGCTGGTCCCGTTACAGGCCTATCTGGACCGGTATCTCTATGTCAGCCGCGAGGTGGATGGCCAGTTGCTGACGCTGCTGGATGACACCAAGGAAACGGTGCAGTTCTACCAACAGCTTGAAAACGACAGGGGGCGGGTGCTGTTCGAGTTTGGCCTGCTCTATCTGGGATTCGCGGTGATTCTGATTCTGGCGGCTATGTCGCTGGGCATGTGGTTCGCCGAGCGTCTGTCGCGGCCGGTTGGGCGTCTGACCACAGCGGCGCAGCGCGTTGGTGCGGGCGACCTGAGCGTTCAGGTGATCGAAGAGGCCAGCGATGACGAGATCGCCATGTTAGGCCGTTATTTCAACCAGATGACCCGACAACTTAAAGGGCAACGTGACACTCTGCTTGAGAACACCCGCCAGATCGAACGTCGCCGGCGCCTGTTTGATTCGGTGCTCAGTTCGGTAACCTCTGGCGTGGTCGGGGTCGACCCGGATGGTTGCGTGACCTTTGTGAACCGCTCGGCCGAACGGCTGCTGGACTGGGCGCATGTGGACGAGAAGCTGTCGATCGGCATCGCAGTCCCCGAGTTCCTGCCGTTGTTTGAAAGCCTCAAGGACAGCGGGCAGGAGGCAGTTCAGGGTGAGATCAAAGTCACCCGCAAGGGACAGCTGGAAAACCTGCTGGTACGCATGGCCACGCGACGCGGCGAAGATGGCGGGCTGGAAGGATACGTGGTCGCCTTTGACGACGTCACCGATCTGGTCAGCGCACAGCGGATGGCCGCGTGGGGCGACGTGGCCCGGCGGATCGCGCATGAGATCAAGAATCCGCTGACCCCCATCCAGCTGAGCGCCGAGCGGATCAAGCGCAAATTCTCACGCAAACTGAATGAAGAGGATTGCGACAGCCTCGAATCTATGACCGACGTGATCGTACGGCAAACCAATGACCTGCGGCGGATTGTGGACGAATTCTCGAAATTCGCGCGGATGCCGGAACCGGATCGGCGCGAAGAGGACGTTGTCGGGCTGGTACGCGAAGCGGTATTGTTGCAACAGGCCGGGCAGCCGGATGTTCAGATCGACGCCTCTCTGCCGGATCACCCGATACTGGCCGATCTGGATGCGACGATGCTGAATCAGGCACTGACGAACCTGATTAAGAATGCAGGTGAGGCCATCGAGACCCTCAAGAAAAAAGGCCCGCCA
Source organism: Ruegeria sp. AM9 (assembly GCF_056540565.1). Classification (NCBI taxonomy): domain Bacteria; kingdom Pseudomonadati; phylum Pseudomonadota; class Alphaproteobacteria; order Rhodobacterales; family Roseobacteraceae; genus Ruegeria; species Ruegeria sp. AM9. Next base: position 105,668 of record NZ_JBQFWY010000002.1, on the reverse strand, counting down.
GACAATCTGAAGCCACAGATCAAAGTGGACGTGATCAGCGACGATGCGGGGACGGTCATTACCATTGCGGACAACGGCATCGGCCTGCCCGAAGACCGGGCGCGCCTGTTCGAGCCGTACGTGACCACACGGGACGAGGGCACAGGCCTGGGCCTGCCCATCGTCAAGAAGATCATCGAAGAACACGGCGGAGCGCTCACGCTTGAAGATGCGCCCGTCTTTGACGGACAGGACCATTTCGGTGCGATGGCCGTGATCCGTTTGCCGGGGGGCAATTTCTCTCCGACCGCAGCGCCACAAAAGCAGGCAATTCAAACCAATAAACTGAAAGCAGGCCAAAGATGAGCGACATTCTGATCGTAGATGACGAACGCGATATTCGCGAACTGGTGTCCGACATTCTGGAGGACGAAGGCTATTCAACCCGGCTGGCCGGCAACTCGGACGAGTGCATGGCCGAGATCAATTCCGAACCGCCGGGATTGTTGATTCTGGATATCTGGCTGAAGGACAGCCGTATGGACGGGATCGACATCCTGAAATCGGTGAAGCGCGACAACCCGGATGTGCCGGTGGTGATCATTTCCGGCCACGGCAACATCGAAATTGCGGTGGCAGCAATCAAGCAAGGTGCTTACGACTTTATCGAAAAGCCCTTTAATATAGACCAGTTGATGGTGGTGATCCGCCGCGCGATGGAAACCTCTCGCCTGCGCCGCGAGAATGCCTCGCTGAAGCGCAAAGAGGTCACCAGTTCGGACATGATCGGCAAATCCGCCGCCTTCCGCGCCATGCAGAGCCAATTGGACAAGGTGACCAAATCCAACGGCCGCGTGATGCTGAGCGGTCCGGCCGGGTCGGGCAAGGAGATTGCCGCCCGGTACATCCACGCCCATTCCAACCGCGCCAACGCGCCTTTTGTGACGGTGAACTGTGCGGGGATTGAACCGGAACGGGTCGAAGAGGTCCTGTTTGGCCGCGAATCCTCGGAACGCGGGATTGAATCGGGCCTGCTGGAAGAAGCCCACGGCGGTGTGGTCTATTTCGATGAGGTCGCGGATATGCCGCTGGGCACACAATCCAAGATCCTGCGGGTACTGGTCGATCAGCAATTCCAGCGCGTTGGTGGATCGGACAAGGTGCGAGTTGATCTGCGGGTAATCTCGTCGACCAACCGCGATCTGGAACATGAAATCGCCGCCGACCGTTTCCGCGAGGAGCTGTATCACCGCCTGAACGTGGTGCCGATTGCGGTTCCGTCGCTGGAAGAACGGCGCGAGGATATCCCGGTTCTGGCGCAACACTTCATCGAAATGTGCAACGAATCTCAGGGCTTGGCCCTGCGCGAAATTTCGGAAGAGGCGGTGGCGTTGCTGCAGACCATGACCTGGCCGGGCAACGTGCGTCAGCTCAAGAACCTGGTCGAGCGGGTGCTGATCCTGGGCGATGGCTCTGGTCCCATCGAGGCCAAGGAACTGCCGACCGAAGAGGAAAAGACCGACGATTCAGGCCGCGTCGTGTTGTCGGGTGCCTTGGCGACGCTGCCGCTGCGCGAAGCACGCGAGGCGTTCGAGCGGGAATACCTGCTGACCCAGATCAACCGCTTTGGCGGCAATATCAGCCGCACCGCCAGCTTTGTCGGGATGGAGCGCAGTGCGCTGCACCGGAAGCTGAAATCGTTGGGCGTGGTGACCTCGAACAAATCCGGCGCTCGGGTGGCGCAACTGGACGAACCGGAACCGGCGGAGTAATCCGCCGGGTCTTTATCCTGCCTGACCGGGCGTGATGATCTGGAACGACCCGTTGTCGAATTTCACGTAGCAGGATTCGGTGCTCAGCGATGGCAGTTTTGTCGTGGGCACCGCGGCGACCCGTGACTTTACGTTCTGTTTGCAAGGCGGCAGGCTGACCGGACGAAATCCCTTTTGGGCCATGCACTGAGCCTCAACCTGATTGCGCAGCCCTTGATTGACATCGACGGTATACACGCGCCCCGGCTGCCACCAGCCGGGCGTGCGGTGGCATCGCCCCCGGCTGTCGCAATAGGTGCGACCGGGCCAGTAGGTGGGCGGGCTTTGCCGCACCTGATTGGCCACCGGCACGTCCTCAAGCGCCAGAACCTGACATTGCGTGGTTTCGGACTGCACACGCGATACGCTTTCGCCCTCGCGGTAATACAGCGAAAGTGGGCCGCTGCACGCGGACAGAAACATCACTGGAAGTAGCAAACGAAGTACTGATTTCATGGGCTAATCTTGCCTTAGCTTTGTGGGTATGACAATTCAATTGACCGCTATGGGGGCATCTGTCATTCAAAGATTTCAGGCAGAAGGGCCAAAAACATGAAGGTCATAATTTGCGGTGCCGGTCAGGTTGGCTGGCAGATTGCACGGCATCTGTCGGGCGAGCTTAACGACGTAACGGTGGTGGACAACAACCCCGATCTGGTGCGCCGCGCGACCGAGACGCTGGATGTGCAGGGGATCGCCGGGTTCGCCAGTTATCCGGACGTGCTGAACCGGGCAGGGGCCCGTGATGCCGACATGATCATAGCCGCGACCCATTCGGACGAGGTGAACATGGTCACCTGCCAGATGGCGCACTCGGTTTTTTCGATCCAGCGCAAGATCGCCCGCCTGCGGTCGAAATCCTATCTTGAAGCGATCCATTCGGACCTGTACCGCCGCGACCACCTGCCTATCGATGTGGTGATCAGCCCCGAGCGCGAGGTTGCTGCCGCCGCCATGCGCCGCCTGTCCGCACCATCAGCCTTCGATACCGAGACGTTCATGGATGGCAAGGCGCAGTTGCTGGGCATCCGTATCGATGAAGACTGCCCCATCATAAACACGCCGCTGCGCCAGTTGACGGATCTGTTTTCGACGCTCAGCTCGATTGTTGTGGGCGTCCGGCGCGACGGCAGCCTGTTTGCCCCGGAATCTGAGGATCAGCTATTTGTCGGCGACGAATGCTATGTCTTTACCAATGTCAAAGACGTGGATCGCACGATGGAGGTCTTTGGCAAGACGCAAAAGAAACAGGACCGGGTGGTGATCGTGGGGGGCGGCAATGTCGGGCTCGAGGTCGCGCGGACGCTTGAGGAACGCGAAAGCCGGGTTCGCGCCAAGATCATCGAGCGTGACCGCCACAGTGCCGAGCTGGCTGCCGAAGCGCTGGAACGTACCATTGTTCTGAACGGCGACGGTCTGGATGCTGCCCTGCTGCGCGAGGCCGGGATTGAACGTGCGGATGCGATGCTGGCGGTCACCGATGACGACCGCGCCAACATGCTGGCCGCCGTGCGCGCCAAGGCCGAAGGCTGCGCGCTGGCGATTGCGCTGATCAACGACCCAAGCATGGTGGCGCTGATGGGTCCGCTTGGGATCGACGCCTATATCAACCCGCGCGCCACCACGGTCAGCTCGATCCTTCGCCACATCCGGCACGGGCGGGTGCGTCAGGTCTATTCAATCGGCGATGCCGAGGCCGAGGTGATCGAGGCCGAGGTGCTGTCGACCTCTCCCATGGCCGGCCAGAAACTGCGCGACATCGACTTTCCCGAGGGCGTTCTGGTGGGCGCGGTCCGCAAGGGCGATGAGTTGCTGCGCCCCACCGGCAGTTTGCGGATCGAGGAAAAGGACGTGTTGGCGATCTTCGCGATGGCCAAGGACGTCCCGGAGGTCGAACGGCTGATGCAGGTTTCGATCGATTTCTTCTGATGATACGGGCAAGGACACAACGGATCGGGCTGGTGCGGCGCTTGCCGCTGTTTCTGCTGATTTGGGGTGTTGTTTCGCTGTCCATGTGGATACCCGCGATCTATGCGCTGGCGCTGGATAACCACGACGCTTCGCGGTCGTTTTTCTACTCGGGCCTGTTGGGCCTGTTCGTGGTGGGTACGATTGCGATGGCGTCGTCCAGCCGGGTGCCGCGTCGCGGGACACTGGGACAGTTGGCGGTTCTGTTGGGCTGTTTCACCGTTTTGCCGGTGTTCCTTGCCATCCCGCTGCATGATGCGCTGGGAAACACGACGTTCCTGAACGCCTATTTTGATATGGTCAGCGCACTGACGACCACGGGCGCCGACATATTCCCCGATCCCGACCGCCTGACCGCGCCCCTGCATCTATGGCGGGCGCTGGTGGGCTGGATGGGAGGTCTGCTGATGTGGATTTCGGCGGCGGCGATCCTGGCGCCACTGTCGCTGGGCGGGTTCGAAGTAACCGCGCGCGGACAGCCCGGCCGTCCGGTCTCGGGCGTGGCGCAAAGCGAAAAGGTCGACCCGCGCGGGCGCCTGATCCGGGTAACGCAGACTCTGACACCGGTTTATGCGGGGCTGACAGCGGTGATCTGGCTGCTGCTGCTGATCGCGGGCGAGCAGGGGCTGACCGCCATCTGCCATGCCATGTCCACGATGGCCACGTCCGGCATTTCGCCGGTTGGCGGGCTTGAGGGCGCCCAGGCCGGTTTCACCGGTGAGGCGATCCTCTTCCTGTTTCTGTTCTTCGCCCTGTCGCGGCTGACCTTCTCGACCGATACCGCCACAACGGGGTATTCGCGGCTGGACAAGGACCCGGAGTTTCGGATCGGCCTTATGATCGTGATCGCCGTTGCCACGCTGCTGTTTTTCCGCGCCTGGGCCGGGGTCAACGAAATCGGCGGCACGCTGAACCCGATTGACGCCGTTCGGGTATTCTGGGGGATGACGTTCACGGCGCTGTCTTTCCTGACCACCGCCGGGTTTGAAAGCGCCAACTGGAATGACGCGCAGCAACTTTCAGGGCTGGGTACGCCGGGTCTGATCCTGATGGGGCTGGCCCTGATTGGCGGCGGCGTCGCAACCACCGCAGGCGGGGTCAAATTGCTGCGGGTGTTCGCGCTTTACCTGAACGGCGCGCGCGAGATCGACCGCCTGATCTATCCCTCATCGGTCAGCGGCGAGGGCGGCGGCAACCGGCGCATACAAAGCGACGGTGCCTTCATCGCCTGGATCTTCCTGATGATGTTCGCGCTGACGGCGGCGCTGTTCAACCTGCTGCTTGGGTTGATGGGGGCGGGATTCGAACAGGCCATGGTGCTGACCGTCGCGTCGCTCAGCACCACGGGTCCGCTGATCGAACTTGCCACGGATATACCGATCCGGATCGTTGACCTGTCTGCGGGGGCCAAGCTGACCATGTGTGCGGCAATGGTGATCGGGCGGTTGGAAACGCTGGCGATCATCGCGTTGATTACGCCAAGCCTCTGGCGGGATTAAGATTAAACAGTCGCGCAATGACTGATTTTTGATCTGGAAACTCGGTTAACTCCACTCCATACTCAGCCGGAGGGAGCGCGTTGGTCCGCAGCGCGTAGCAAGAACAACGGCGAGATAAAAAAATATGGCTTCGGACAGACAGAATCTTCAGGACGCGTTCCTGAACAATGTACGGAAAGCAAAGGTACCGGTCACAATTTTCCTGATCAACGGTGTGAAATTGCAGGGCGTGATCACCTGGTTCGATAATTTCTGCGTGCTGCTGCGCCGCGACGGACAGTCGCAGCTGGTCTACAAGCACGCGATTTCGACCATCATGCCGTCGCAGCCGATCAGCCTGTATGAGGGCGAAGACGCCTCTTGATGGAACATGACAGGACGCGCACCCGGGCCTGGGTGCTGCATCCGGAAATCAAATCAGACGAACAGCGCCGTGTCCCTGAACCGGCGCTGGCAGAGGCGGTGGCACTGGCCGCCGCTTTACCCGATCTTGACGTGATCGGATCCGAGATCGTGCGCCTGCAACGTGCCCAGCCCGGCCTATTGTTCGGCAGCGGCAAGATTGAGGAACTGGCCGAACGTCTGCACGAAAACGAGATTGAACTTGTGCTGATCGACGGGCCAGTGTCGCCGGTTCAACAGCGCAACCTCGAGAAGGCGTGGAAGGTCAAGATTCTCGACCGGACCGGATTGATCCTCGAGATTTTCAGCGACCGGGCCCGCACCCGCGAAGGTGTGCTGCAGGTCGAGATGGCCGCGCTCAGTTATCAACGTACCCGTCTGGTGCGGGCTTGGACCCACCTTGAACGTCAGCGGGGCGGATTGGGCTTTGTCGGTGGTCCCGGTGAAACCCAGATCGAGGCCGACCGTCGCGCCATTGATGAGCAACTGGTGCGTTTGCGGCGGCAATTGCAGAAAGTGGTCAAGACCCGCACGCTGCACCGCGCCGCGCGGGCCAAGGTGCCGTATCCGATTGTTGCGTTGGTGGGCTATACCAACGCCGGAAAGTCCACGCTGTTCAACCGCCTGACCGGGGCCGAGGTGATGGCCAAGGACATGCTGTTTGCCACGCTGGACCCGACCATGCGCCGGGTCGAGCTGCCCGATGGCCCTGAGGTGATCCTGTCGGATACGGTTGGGTTCATCTCGAACCTGCCGACGGAACTTGTCGCGGCCTTCCGGGCGACGCTTGAGGAAGTTCTGGGCGCCGATATCGTGGTCCATGTCCGGGACATCAGCCACGAAGAAACCGACGCGCAGGCGCAGGATGTCGAGACGATCCTGACCTCGTTGGGGGTCGATGACGAACGGCCTCGGCTTGAGGTCTGGAACAAGATCGACCTTTTGAACGCTGAAGAGCGTGAGGCGGCATTCAAACGTGCAGACCGTGATCCATCGATCTTTGCCATCTCGGCGGTGACGGGTGAGGGGGTCGAGCCCCTTTTGGCCGAGATCGCCACAAAGCTGCAGGGCGCGCGCCACGAACAGACGCTGACGCTGGGCTTTGCCGAGGGCAACAAGCGCGCCTGGCTGTTCCGGCAGGATGTCGTGCGATCCGAAAAGCAGACCGAGGACGGGTTCGAGATCACTGTCTTATGGACGGATAAGCAGGCGGCGCAATTCGGGGCGCTTTAGCGGTCAGGCGCCGTCAATCTGGCGCTGCATATCCTCGACATCGAACCATCCCTGTGAGGACAGTACCTTGTGGTCTTCGCTCAGATCCCATTCTTCCCATCCTCTGGTCAGGACGTAGTTGCCGGTTCTGGCGTGATGGCCTTCAAACGTCCAGACAAAGATCGCGTGATGACCAGCCCACCGCATCATATCGCAGCGAAGTTCAAGATCGGGAAAATCGGCTTGAAATCCACGCACCATCTCGGCGATTGCAGCCCGACCTTGCAATGTCTCTGTCCGATTCATGATCATCTGCCCGTCAGGGGCAAAAAACTCGGCCACCGCGTTCGGGTCGCCCGAGCTCCAGGCGATCGCATAGTCGCGTGCGAGATTGTTCAGCCTATCCCGTAAACTTGCCATTTGTGCCCCCGGTCCCAACTTGTTGGTCCCCAGATCGTAGGCGAAAAGACGGGTCCGCGTCCACGGCGCCCGAAAAAAGGGGCAAGGTCCTGCCGAAACAGGCGAAATCAGCGCGGGATCAGGTGCGTCACACCGACGGCGGCCGCGCGCGCCAGGTCAAGGTCCAGCGACATAGGAATGTACTCACCCCGCCGCCACAGCTGCGCCTGATCGTCATAATAGCGCGACAGGAAATGGCCGGACTGACCGGTGGCGGTGATAAAGACCGAGCTGTCCGGGTCGGCAAAATCATAGACCCCGCGATAGCCTGCACCGTGGACGTTTCGGAACGGGTTCTTGCCTTCGCCAGCGGTACGCCCACGCAGCAGGGTGTTGTCACCGCCGCTGGTCGATTGGCGTATGTTGACAAAGAACCGCAGCACCGGAACCGCGCCTAGAACCGGGTGGTCATGGGTAGCCTGATGCGCATCGCCCCAGCGCAGGGATTGCAGCGCGCTGCCATAGTTCTCGGAAATCCAGATGATCGCGTCGTCCAAGGCCAGCCGCGCCATGTCGGTGCAGGTCTCGGTCGGGGCGCTCTGGCGCACGTCACACCAGACCGAAGCGCCGTCGATATCGCGGTAGACGCGTTCGATGAACAACGGCTGAACATGTTTGTATTCGGCGGCCAGCGGTCCGAGGTCGTCCGAGATCAGACGGATTTGCAACGCCCGCAGCCATGCGGCGTAGATCAGCGGTTCCGGCAGGTGTTCGTTCATCTCACCATTCCACTCGGCCAGAAGGGACAAAGCGATTTGGCGTTGGCGTTCGGGCGTACCCTCGGGGGCGGAGGCTCCGGTAAACCAAAGGTCGGCCCCGATCAGCGGCAGCAGTGAGCGGGCGGTGAAGCTGACGGTATCTAGCTGCGCCTCGATAAAGCTGTCGCGGGTGTGGACCTCACGCGATTGCATCAGGCGTTCCCAGCGGTGCACGCGCTGGGTGTCACCCCATTCATAGGACACATGCTCGGGGAAGGGGCGGTCGATGATCTTGTTGTTGGTGTTGCCCAGAATGCCGCCCACCGGGGCCACGAATTCCGGGTTATCGGTATAGGGCAGGCGACCCTGCCAAAGGTTTTCGGCCAGCCAGCCGGGCGTCGGGATGCGGCCCCGGCTTTGGTTCAGCAGGTCGCGTTTCGGCATCGCTCCGATCAGCTTGAGGCCGATCGTGTCCTTGTCGACCAGCGACAGGTTCTGCGAGGGTGCGATGAACAGTTCGGCCGCGTCGATGCCCTGCCGGACAGTGTCGGCGTTCATCAACGCCATCGACGCCGTCATCGACGTATCGCGCGGGCTGAGCGCCGTCCAGGAAAGTGACGCGACATGACCCGGCGGGGTGATTGTCTCAAGATCATAGTGACTGCCAGGCAGGACCGGGCCGTTTTCTGTCCAGCGTAGGGTCAGGGTGACCGGGGCCTCGTCCTTGATCTCGATGATCGAAGGGCGGGTGCGGAATGTCTTGTAGCCGTCCGGCGTCAGGTATTCCTCGGGGTTTTCTGGGTTCAGCTGCTCGACATGCACGTCCTGATCGTCCAGATACGAGGATGTCAGACCCCAGCCCAGCCGATCGCTGCGCCCCGCCATGATGGCCGGAATGCCGGGGACGGTCGCGCCGATCACGCCGCCCTTGGCCAGTTCCAGCCGGGCCAGATACCAGATGCCCGGCGCGGTGAGGCCCAGATGTGGATCATTGGCCAGCAAGGTGCCGCCGCTGGCCGAGCGTGAAGGCGCGGCAGTCCATGCGTTCGACGCCCCGGCCAGCCCGCGTTTGGGGAAGGGAGACAGCGGGCTGTCGGGCATCGGCGTACCGCGGGCATAGCGGGGCAGTCCGGGAAACAGTAAGGCGTATTCGGGCAGAGCCGCGATGCCAGCGCCCGGAACGTTTGGCAGGATGTCGGCCAGGCGCGCGGTATCGTTCAGCATAAGCGATGTGCGGGCCCGCAGCACCTCGTCCTCCAGATGGCCGGACAGTTGCAGGCTCATCAGTTTTATCACGGCGATGCTGTCGCCGGGCTGCCACGGGGACACGGGTGCGTTGAACAGAAACATCTCGGGTGCGCCACGGCCCAGGGCGGCCTCGTTGATCTCATCCAGACGGGCGTTAACCCCGGCAGCATAGGCGCGCAGAGCGGCTTTGGTGTAGTCGTCCTGCACCTCGACCGAGCGATGAGCCAGCCCATAGAGGTCCAGCCGCCGCAGCAGCTTGTCGATATGCAGGGTGCGGGTGCCGAAAATTTCGGACAGGCGGCCCTGAGCAGTTCGGCGCATCACGGTCATCTGCCACAAGCGATCCTGCGCGTGCGCATAGCCGAGGCCAAAGAACACGTCCGGGTCGTTTTCGGCCAGAATATGGGGGACGTTGGCCGTATCGCGGATAATCTCGACCGGGGCGGTTGGACCGTTGACTTCGACGGTCTGGTCATAGTTCGGCAGAGACTGGCTGGCCAGGAAGTATACCAGCCCCACAGCGGCCAGGGCCAGCAGGATCAGACCCGTTGTAAGGCGCAACAGCCAGCGAAAAACGAAACCCATTTGTGGCCTTTAATCCCGATCCATTTCCGATTTCGGCAAGATTAGTGGATGGCCGGACTGACCGAAAGAGGAACAGCCCGAGAATATTCGTGTTTGCAGAACTATAAATGAAAAACCCCGCCACAGGTGGGCTGTTGGCGGGGCCGTTCGAGGGGCGCGTGGTAGCTCGGAGTTACGGAATGATCCGCGTGTATTTGGTGCCTTCGACCGTGGCGCCGAATTTCAGGCCGGCTTGTCCGAATACGACAGCCAGTACCGGCGAGCGCAGTGTCGTTGTATCCGTGGATAGGGAGTTCCCAGTTGCATCAACGACATAGCCAATGTCGGCTCCGGCGGTCCAACCGTTGGAGCGGCGGAAATCGTTCAGCGCGTCCTGCGTCATGAAGAACAGGACATGTGTATATTGCTGTGCGCCAATTTGCAGGCCGGCGGTTCCGGAAATCGCGGAATAGTAGTCGACCGTTGCGCCCTGAATGCGCAGCGCGCCCTGACCGTAAGCGCCGCCAAAGAAGATCAGCCCGGCGTCAGTGATCAGGGGCATAACCAACATGCCGGTGGCTTTGTTGGCGATCTCAACCGTGTTGGGATATTTCGCATACATCTCGGTCAGCGTGGCATCGACGCGGGCATCGATGGCGGCGGCGTTGGAATTGCCGACGCCGTTGCCGCAAGCTGCGGTTACCGTCAGACCGGCCATGCCAAAGGCAAAGCCACGACGGCTTAGTCGGGGTGCGTTGGAACTGCTCATGTTTTTTTTCTCTGTATTGCTGCCTGATATGTCGGGTGATCCCGATCTTATGTGCAAGAATACGCCGATTGCGGCTGCGTGTCACGGGAAAGCTGCGTGGCCGTAGATCACAATCGGCGAAAAATTGCGACAATCTGGGGTTTTAGCCCTGAAGGATGCGGGCGACCCCGGGCGCGAAATAGGTCAGGATGCCGTCGCAGCCTGCGCGCTTGAAGGCCAGCAGGCTTTCCAGCATCACCTTCTCACCATCGATCCAGCCGTTCTGCGCCGCCGCCTGGATCATCGCGTATTCGCCCGACACTTGATAGGCATAGGTCGGCGCACCGAACGTGTCTTTCACGCGACGGCAAATATCCAGATAGGGCATCCCCGGCTTGATCATCACCATGTCGGCGCCCTCGGTCAGGTCGCGTTCGATCAAACGCAGCGCTTCGTTCGAGTTGGCCGGGTCCATCTGATAGGTCTTCTTGTCACCGGTCAGCGCGCCCGAGGCCCCCACCGCATCGCGGAACGGCCCGTAAAAGGCGCTGGCGTATTTCGCGGCATAGCTGAGGATCATGACGTTCTGATGCCCGGCGGTTTCCAGCGCGCGGCGCATCTCACCGATGCGACCGTCCATCATGTCGGACGGGCCGATGATATCGGCCCCGGAATCGGCCTGCGCGAGGGTCATCTTGACCAGCGCCTCGACCGTCTGATCGTTCACAATTTCGCCTTCGACCACGTAACCGTCATGGCCGTTGATGTTGTAGGGGTCCAGTGCCACGTCGGTCATCACCGCGATATTCGGGGCTGCGGCCTTGATTGCGCGGATGGCGCGATTGGACAGGTTGTCGGGGTTCCAGGCTTCGGCGCAGTCCTCGGTCTTCAGGCTGGGATCGGTATAGGGAAAGATGCAGATCGCCGGAATTCCCAGCGCCTGAGCCTCGACCGCGGCCTTGGCGATCAAATCGACCGACCGGCGCACGACGCCGGGCATCGAGGGCACGGGTTCCTCCACACCTTCGCCGTCGCGCACGAAAACCGGCCAGATCAGATCATCCGTGGTCAGGGTGTTTTCCCGGACAAGCCCGCGTACAGCGTGCGACTGGCGTGCCCGGCGGAACCGGGTCAGGGGATAGGGGGCGATGGTCGGTTTCATGTCGCGCTCTCCTTGAATATTCCCGCATTGGGTGGCATGAATTCCGTGTGGTCTCAAGGGTAAGGATGGACGCAGCAGTGCGAAAAAGCCCCTCAGGACTGAGAACAAAGGGCTGACGCTTGGACTTATACTCTTCGCTATTCGAAATCATCGACATGCGCAGCTTTTCGAATCTGTGGTATTGGATCGTGCTGGCCGTGCTGTGGTCATCGGCAAGCCACTGGGCGATGGGTGTCCCGTTCGATCTGCTGGTGCGCGCCCGCCGGGTCGGAGGGCAGACCGAGCAGGACTTGCTGGATATCGTCCGGATCAACGGCAACCGTATTCTGTTCATCGTCGACAAGTCCGGACTGATCATTCTTGGGCTGAGCTGTTTCTTTTTCACTGGCCTTGCGATGCTTGGATTTTATTATGGGATCGAGTTCGCCCAGGCCGTGTTCCTGTTGCTGTTTCCCATGTGCCTTGTGACGCTTATTAACGTTAGGGCCGCGCATAAGTTGCGACGCAGTGATGGGTCGCTGGAGTTTACCGGCAAAGTTCTGACACGGTGCCGGATCTATACCCAGATCATCGGTATGATCTCGATCTTGATCACGTCGCTTTGGGGTATGTATCAGAACTTCTCGATTGGGGTTCTGGGATAGAAAATTCGGAAAGGCTAGGCGATGACGGCTCCGAACCACGTAACTGTTGGCGGCGCCCCCGAGGGGTTTGACGCGCAGCTTGTCCTGAACGAAATCGCGCGTTCCGGCGGGCCGGTTTGCCATGTCGCCCGCGACGACAAGCGGATGGAGGCGATGCGCGCCGCACTCGCCTTCTTTGCACCTGACATGCCGGTCTTTGTGTTTCCGGGTTGGGACTGTCTGCCCTATGATCGGGTGTCGCCCAATGCGGATATCGCAGCAGCCCGTGTGGCGACGCTGGCGGCGCTGGTGCACCAGATGCCGGACAGGTTTGTGCTGCTGACGACGCTGAACGCCGCAACCCAGCGGGTGCCCGCACGGGATGTGCTGCGAGAGGCCGCATTCACCGCGCGCGTGGACCACCGCGTTGATGAAACCGCGCTGCGGAACTTTCTGGTGCGGATGGGGTTCACGCAAAGCCCGACAGTGATGGAGCCCGGTGATTACGCCATCCGGGGCGGCATCATCGACATCTTCCCGCCCGGTGAATCCGGCCCTGTGCGCCTGGATCTGTTCGGCGACATCCTGGACGGTGCGCGTCGCTTTGATCCCGTATCACAACGCACGACCGAGAAACTGGACGTGGTGGAACTCGCCCCGGTCTCTGAGGTCATTCTGGACGAGGCCGCAATCACCCGGTTCCGGCAGAACTACCGCATCGAATTTGGCGCGGCGGGCACCGATGATCCGCTGTATGAGGCTATCAGTGCGGGCCGCAAGCATCAGGGCATTGAACACTGGCTGCCCTTCTTTCACGAGAAACTGGAAACCCTGTTCGACTACCTGCCGGATGCGACCGTAACGGTGGACGATCAAGTGACGCCCGCGCGACTTGCGCGTTGGGATACGATTGCCGATCAGTATGAAACCCGGCGGCTGGCGCTTGAGAACCGCTCCCGCATGGACACGGTGTATAAACCGACGCCGCCCGGTCTGCTGTATCTGGACGATGCCGCGTGGGATCAGGCCGTAGGGGATCGGCGAGTGCTGCAATTCAGCCCTCTGCCGCAGGCCAGCGGTCCCGGAGTGATTGATGCGGGCGGGCGGATCGGGCGCAACTTTGCTCCGGAACGGCAGCAGGAAAGCATCAGCCTGTTTGGTGCGCTGGCCGGGCATATCACCGATAAGATGGCCAAGGGTCCGGTGCTGATTGCCTCTTATTCCGAAGGCGCACGCGAACGCCTGACCGGGCTGATCGAAGACGAAGGTCTGGCCGAGGCAATCCCAGTCACCGACGGTACGCGCGTCGGCAAACGAGGTCTGCATCTGGCGGTCTGGGCGCTGGAGCACGGGTTTGAAACGCCCGGCCTGACAGTCATTGCCGAGCAGGACGTTCTCGGCGACCGCCTGATCCGCCAGCCCAAGAAACGCCGCAAGGCCGAGAACTTCCTGACCGAAACCCAATCGCTGTCCCCCGGTGATCTGGTGGTGCATGTGGACCACGGGATCGGCCGCTACATGGGGATGGAGGTCGTCACCGCCGCCGGGGCCGCGCACGAATGCCTGCTGCTGGAATATGCCGAGCAGGCCAAGCTCTACCTACCGGTCGAGAACATCGAACTGCTGTCCAAGTATGGTCATGACGAAGGCCTGCTGGACCGTCTGGGCGGTGGTGCATGGCAGGCCAAGAAAGCCAAGCTGAAAGAGCGCATCCGCGAGATGGCGGATAAGCTGATCCGCATTGCCGCCGAACGTGCTCTGCGGAAGGCTCCGGTCATGGACCCGCCGCCGCACGCGTGGGAGGAGTTCAGCGCGCGCTTTCCCTATCAGGAAACAGACGATCAGTTGCGGGCCATCTCGGAGGTCATGGAGGACATGCACTCTGGCGCACCGATGGATCGCCTGATTTGCGGCGATGTGGGTTTTGGCAAGACCGAGGTGGCAATGCGCGCCGCCTTTGTCGCCGCCATGTCAGGCGTACAGGTGGCGGTGATCGCGCCAACCACGCTGCTGGCCCGCCAACACGCGGCGTCGTTCAAGGACCGTTTCCGGGGCTTCCCGCTGGAGGTTCGGCAGCTGTCGCGCTTTGTCTCGACCAAAGAGGCACACCAGACCCGCGACGGGTTGGCGCGCGGCACGGTGGATATCGTCATCGGCACCCATGCGTTGCTGGCTAAAGGCATACGGTTCAACAACCTCGGCCTGCTGATCATCGACGAGGAGCAGCATTTCGGCGTCGGTCACAAAGAACGCCTGAAACAATTGCGCAGCGACATTCACGTCCTGACCCTGACCGCCACGCCGATCCCGCGGACGCTGCAATTGTCGCTGACCGGCGTGCGCGATCTGTCGATCATCGGCACGCCTCCGATCGACCGTCTGGCGATCCGCACCTATGTCAGCGAATTCGACGCCGTGACGATCCGCGAAGCACTGTTGCGCGAACACTATCGCGGCGGGCAGAGCTTCTATGTGGTACCGCGCATCTCGGACCTGCCCGAGATCGAAGAGTTCCTGAAAGAACAATTGCCCGAACTGACTTATGTGGTGGCACATGGGCAGATGGCGGCGGGCGAACTCGACGACCGGATGAATGCGTTTTACGACGGTAAATACGATGTGCTGCTGGCGACCACGATTGTGGAAAGCGGGCTGGATATCCCGACCGCGAACACGATGGTCGTGCACCGGGCGGATATGTTCGGCCTGGCGCAGCTCTATCAAATTCGCGGACGGGTAGGGCGGTCAAAGACCCGCGCTTACGCCTATCTCACCACCAAACCCCGCGCGCGCCTGACCGCGACGGCCGAGAAACGCCTGCGGGTTCTGGGTTCGCTGGACACGCTGGGGGCGGGGTTCACGCTGGCCAGCCAAGATCTCGATATTCGCGGTGCGGGCAACCTGCTGGGCGAGGAACAATCCGGCCAGATGCGCGATGTCGGCTATGAACTCTATCAGTCGATGCTGGAAGAGGCGATTGCCAAGATCAAAGCCGGTGAGATGGAAGGGCTGTCGGACGCCGATGACCAATGGGCCCCGCAGATCAATCTGGGCGTCCCGGTTCTGATCCCCGATGATTACGTGCCTGATCTGGACGTGCGTCTTGGCCTCTATCGTCGCCTGTCGTCATTGTCGACCAAGGTAGAGCTGGAAGGCTTCGCAGCCGAATTGATCGACCGTTTCGGGACCTTGCCGAAAGAGGTCAACACCCTGATGCTGGTCGTCCGCATCAAGGCGATGTGCAAACGCGCGGGCATTGCCAAGCTGGACGGCGGGCCCAAGGGGGCCACGATCCAGTTCCATAATGACAAGTTCGCATCGCCTCCGGGGCTGGTCGAGTTCATCCAGAACCAACGCGGGCTGGCCAAGGTCAAGGACAACAAGATTGTTGTGCGCCGCGACTGGAAGAAGGACAGCGACAAGATCAAGGGCGCCTTTGCCATCGCCCGCGATCTGGCCGAAAAGGTCTTGGCCGAGAAGAAAAAGGCGAAGGTTTAGGCTCAGAGTTTCGCCTGTGCTATTCTGATGCCGTATTCCTCAGCGGTATTGGATTTTGTTATGTACAAAGCTCTTTTTGCTTCTCTGTGTATTGCTCTGCCGGCCTCTGCCGCTCCGCCACAGAAGCTGGAGGTCATCGGAACCTTTCAAGAGTTCGATGAACATGGCGATGAAATC
This sequence comes from Ruegeria sp. AM9, assembly GCF_056540565.1. Taxonomy (NCBI): domain Bacteria; kingdom Pseudomonadati; phylum Pseudomonadota; class Alphaproteobacteria; order Rhodobacterales; family Roseobacteraceae; genus Ruegeria; species Ruegeria sp. AM9. The sequence continues at coordinate 89,620 of NZ_JBQFWY010000002.1, read as the reverse complement.
GAACAAGGCGCGTCGGTGAATGTCAGCGGTGTGGCCTGTATGGTCAATGGACTGTGTTTTGCTGCCGCCGACGAGGGGCGTTTTGTCCAGGCCTTTAAGCTTGAGAAGGACGCTCTGTTCGTCGGACAGCGGGTTTACATGGCCGAAACCAAGGACAAGAAGAAGTCCGAACTGAAGGACTTTGATCTGGAGGGGGTGACGGTCGCGGGGGATAACCTGATCGTGGTGGGTTCGCATTCGCGCGGGCGGAAAAGCTGCAAATCGCCAAAACGCAACACGCGTATTTTCTGGGGTGAGGTGGCGCCGCAGCATATCGGCACCCGGGTTCCGTTGTCGCAACAAGAGGTATCGCTTGAGCCGCTGTTTGGGCAATTCGATCAGTTGAGTGCAGCCTTCGATGTTCCGTTGCAGCAAAATGGTCTGAATATAGAAGCGATTGCTGCCGTGGATGACGCTGTGCTGATCGGGTTCCGCGCACCTTATCCGGAAGCCGAACCGGCACGGGTCTTTGTCGCCGAATTCCCACTGAGCGCGTTGGAAACCGGCGATTTTTCCACTGCTGCTTTGCACGAAATCCCGGTTTCAGCCGAGATGGGGCGCGGGATCAGGGGGATGGAGCAGTCTGGTGAGGATGTGTTCCTGCTGCTGGGGGATGCAGGAGCCGGTGCCGGTACCAAACCCGGATGCGATCAACCGAGCCCGCACCTTACGGGAACCTTCTCGTTACACCGGTGGCAAAAGGGGGATGCTGCTGCAGAGCATGTGATGGACATCGTTCCGCCCGATCCGGAGTGGAAGGCCGAAGGTCTTTTGCCACTGGATGCCACACGGTTTGTTATCTTTTTCGACGGGCCGCCCAATGGCAGCCCGCATATCTACAGTGTCGATTAATCACCGCTGACAAAGGTACATAGCTGCCATTCGCCCGCGTCCGATTTCACTAACGCGGCGCGGTAGCCTGTCATGGGCCACAGGTAATCACGGTGCATGTAGCCTTGCGTTCCATCGGTCAGCAGCACCTGTTGATATTCCGAGCCGGCCTGAAAATCGCGGATGATGGCGATCTCGTGGCTGATCAGGCCAACGGTCGGTGCGTTGCGATCACCCGACTGACGAAGGGCAACGTCTGAACCGGTGACGTAGTAGGCCATGAACGGATCCAGCGAGGCGGGCAGGGTGATCTGCCACTGGTGCGGCATCCAGAACTCGCCCTCGTCATCGAAATAGCCGGGCTGGGACAGGGTGTTTTCCAGATCGGACCAATACGCCTCGCGCAGGATATCCGCGTCTTTGCGGTACTCCTCCGACAGCGTTTCCGGGTCCAGGATCAGATTGGCATGCAACTCGTCCGGGCCGCCGTTTCCGCCGTGGCTCAGGTAGATGTCGGGGCAGGCCGATGCGACGACGGCATCGGTGTCCCGCGCGGTTACGTTGGCCAACAGCGCATCGCGAAACGCCACCAGTGACGGGTCCTGTGCGGCTTGATCGACCGGAGGGAAAGATTGGCGATCCGCAAGGGCGGGGCCGCAGAGCAGAGCAGCCAACAGCAAGGCGTATCTCATTCCGCAGCCCTCATCGCGGCTTGAGCGCAGAAACAGGACGCGCCCACCGCACGGTCGGCCCGCGCCAGCGCCAGATCGAGCCGTTGTTTGATCTGCACGATCTCGACCGTTTCGCCACGGGCCTTCAGGCAGTCATGCAGCCCCTTGAGGCTCCAGACATTGTCCGGATGGACCGAGGCGCGGCTGAGCGTCCCGCCCAACCCCAGATCCTCGCGATAGGCCGCTTCGGCCTCGGCCACGTGCCCCTGTTCGAACAGCAAAGCCCCCAGCGCATGGCGGGTCGGTTGCATCCAGCCCCATGGTTCGTCGTAGGGCAACGTGTCGTCCAACTCGACCGAGCGCCGCAGGTGGGCATAGGCAATCTCATGGTTGCCTTTGCGGTATTCGATCTCTCCCCGCAGCATTTCGCCCGCGATCTCCAGCAGATCGACGACACGATTGTTGTGTAGCAGGCGGGTCTCGGGGACGCAGGCCTTGGCGGACAGGAACAGTTGCTCCTCGGCCTCTGCCTCGGCCACCTGGTCGGTGGCGGCATGGGCGATGGCGCGAGCATAATGGGTGGTTGCGGTCAGCGTGCGATAGAGGTCGGGGTCCGAGGGCAGCTCCAGCGCCTTGGCCTCTTCCCATCGGCCAAAGCGGATCAGGATATGCGGGCCCATCGACATGTAGCTTTCGAAGTAATCCGCCATTGGCGGGCTTTCGATGCGCAGCATTTCCTCGGGCGTGGTGTCCCACATCCCCTGATTGGCGCGCAGGGCCGGTTCCATCTGTCCAATGAACAGCGCGCCATAGATGACAAAGTGATAATCGTGCTGGCGATAACCGGTATAGATGTTGAAGGCGCCTTCACGTTCATAATATTTCAGATCGGCCTCGATGGCTTTTTCGTTCCAGTAGACGACGTTGTGATAGTGCCCGCAGAGCACGTCGATATGGGTGGGCATGTGCACCAGATGGCCCGCATCAGGGACCAGCGTGCGCAGCACATCCCCGGCCTTGAGCGCTTTTTCCGGTGTCGGTGACATCTCCATCAGGTGCACATAAAGGTGCAGCAGGCCCGGATGCGACATTGCACCGGGGTCATTGGCCATCGCGTTCTCCAATGCCTTCTGCGCCTCAACCGTGGCTGCGCCTTTGGCGGGTTGGCCGGATTGGAGATCCCACATTTGCCAGGGGGTCAGGTTCAGCAAAGCCTCGACATAGATAGTGCGCAGGTCCAGGTGGTCGGGGTGTTCGGCAAAGGATGCACGCATGGCATCGGCGAAATCGTGATCCCAGTTGTGCATATCCTCAACTGGGTCACGTTGCGGATATCGGGCGGGCAGGGCGCGGATCAGGGCTTGCTCGACCGGAGTGCAGATGTCGAGCAAAGCCAGCGCACGCTGCGCCGCATCGTAGGCCTGCGCCAGCGCCTTTTGCTGCCCGATTGCGTCAAGCAAATCCCAAGGCAAGTTGTAATTCGGGCCAGCCGAATAGGCGATCCCCCAATAGGCCATGGCGCAGTTCGGATCATGGTCCGCCGCGCGTTGAAAACAGACCACGGCCTCTTCGTGGTTATAGCCGTAGGTCCAGACCAATCCCCGGTCGAACCATAGCTGGGCCTCGGGTGATGATGTGGTGACCGGACAGGAATGGGACCCCAGATCGTAATCGTAACGCATTGAAAACCTCCTCTCGGATCAAGGGAAGGTTAGCGGGATTCGCGCAGTCTGCACAGATCAGGCAGGCAGTCTGTTTTCGATCCGGCCCATATGCAGCATCAGGCCAAAGCCGGTCACGCTCATGACAAGAATGCCGGTGGTCAGCGGGGCCAGGGACCCGTCGAACAGCAACCCGATGGGGGCCGCGATGGCTGCGGCCAGAACGGTCGAGACCGCACCGATGACCGAGGCTGCCATGCCGGCGATATGGCCCATCGGCTCCATCGCGATGGCGTTCAGGTTGCCCATCGTCATGCCCGCCATGAAAAAGATCGAGGTCTGCCAGAAGACGAACACCGCAAAGGACAGGTTCGCCGACAGGGGTATCGCGTTCAGGGTAATGACGCCAATGGTGATGACGATCTGCGCACCCAAAGCCCAGGTCACAAGCCGCCGCATGCCCACCCGGATCACCAGCGACGCGTTCAGCAGGCTGGCGGACCCGGATATCAGGGCGACGAATCCGAACCAGAAAGGGAAGCTGTCGGCGCTGTCGTGGATCACGTCATAGACCGGCTGCACCATGGTCAACGTGGTGAACAGCATGCCCAGACAAAGGGTCTGCACGAAAATCGATACCCGAACGGTGGGGTGCGTGAACATCTCGCGCGCGGCCGAGGCCATCAGGGGTAGGCGCAATGGCCTGCGGTTCTGAGGCTTAAGCGATTCCGGCAGGCGCAGGCCCATCCAGACTACGGTGATCAATGAGAACAGGATGAACGAGACAAAGATGCCGCGCCAGCCGGTCAGGGCGATCATCCCGGCCCCCAGCATCGGTGCCACGGCGGGCACCAGGGTGAAGATCATCATGGCAATGGATACGATCCGCGCCATTTCTCGGCCCGAGTACAAATCCCGGATGATGGCCATGGCAACGACGCGCGGCGCGGCACAGCCAACACCTTGCGCGACCCTCGCAATCAAAAGCAGCTCTAACGAAGAACTGGCCCAGGCTACGGCAGCAGACACGATGTATAAAGTCGAACCGGCGTAGATTACCGGCTTGCGTCCGAACGCATCCGACAGCGGGCCCATGAAGAACGTACCGATCCCCATGCCCAGCACGAAAGAGGTCAGGATCAACTGCGCCCGGTTGATGTCTTCGGGGCTAAGCTGTGCGCCGATTTCGGGCAAGGCGGGCAGCATCGAGTCGATGGAGAACGCAATCGTCGCAAACATCATTGCGACAAGTGCGATGAACTCACCTTTTGACATGCGATTGGCCATTGCGCCCTCCTGACCTGATCGCGCTATCACGACATGTCAGGCGGCGCTAGACATCAATGTGCACAGACCCCTGTGCTAATTTGCAGGGGAGGACTCAAGTTGAGACATGATTTCGCCAATCACTTTTTCCCACATTTCAGGCGGTTGCGCGCCCGGAACAGCGTGCTGGTTGGCCACGATGAAGGTCGGCACCGAATTGACGCCCATCTGACGCGAATGGGTGTCGCGATTGCGTATATCCTCACGATCCGCATCCGATTTCAACAGTTTCAGCACAACGGCTGCGTCCATACCGACACTGTCGGCGATATCGGCCAGCACCTCATGGTCGCCAATGTCGCGGGCCTGCACGAAATAGGCGTCGAACAGGGCGTCCACGACCTCGTTTTGTTTGCCCTCGATCCCGGCCCAGTGGATCAGGCGATGGGCGTCCAGCGTGTTGGGGGTGCGTTTCATGCCTTCGAAATCGATGCTCAGCCCGGCCTTCTCGGCGTGTTCGACAACCGGGGCATAGGCCTGAACGGCACCGTCTTTGCCACCGAATTTGCGCTCCAGATACTCGCGGCGGTCCATGCCTTCGTCCGGCATGTCGGGGTTCAATTGGAACGGATGCCATTCGATCACCATTGGATGATCCGGGATTGCGGCCAGCGCCTTGTCCAGATGGGTTTTGCCGATGTAGCACCACGGGCAGATCGGATCGGACATGATGTCGAGTTTGACGGTCTGGGTCATGGTGTGGTCGCCTTGAAATAGGCCGGCAGCGCCCGGCGCAGGAGTTTGCCGTTGCCGCCAGTTGGCAGTTCGGGCAGGTGAATGAATGCGCGCGGCTGTTTGTACCGCGCCAGATTTGCCTCCACATAGGTTTGCAAGGCGGCGTCGTCCAGCTTTTCCGGCCCGGTATAGAAGGCGGCGATCACGAATGTGTCTTCTTTGACCTCAACCGCTGCCGCGCCGACCTGGGTGATTCCGGGGAATTTGGACAAGGTGGCCTCGACCTCGACCGGTGAGACGCGATAGCCGCCCGCATTCATCATGTCATCGTCGCGGCCCAGATAGGTGATCTGCCCGTCGACGGCCATGGCGCCCTGATCTCCGGTCAGAAACCAATCGCCCTGCATCCGTGCCTCGGCTTCGTCCAGCGCGTTCAGGTAGGTCAACATCAGGCCAGGGTCCGAGCGGTGAATGGCAATAGTGCCCTCTTGGCCTTGAGGCACCGGGCCATCCGGTCCGAGGATCGCGATCCGGCGACCCGGTTGCGGTTGCCCCAGCGACTCGCCCCGCGCTGGATGAGCCGGGCTGGAGGAGATGAAGGTGGAACACTCGGACATGCCATAGGCTTCGTAGAGTTCAGTCCCGGTCGCCTCGACCCATTGTGCGTGCAGGTGCTGCGACAGTTTTTCACCGGCGCAGAGGCCATGGCGGAGCGTAGGTAGGTGCAGGTCCTCCGGCGTTTTCAGTAGCTTGCGAAACACGCCGGGGGCTGCCGCAAAGATCGTCGCGCGGTGCTGCCGAAGCAAGGCGGGCAGGGCGCCCGGATCGGTTCCAGGTTCGGGGATCAGAGCGGTCGCGCCAATGGTCCAGGGATCCATCAACCCGGTGCCCAGCGTATAGGTCCAGTTGAACGCGCCCGCATGGCACAGGCGATCCGTGTCCTGCAACCCGTACCAACCATCCACCATCATCTGACGTGCCCAGATCGCACGATGCGCATGGGCTACCGCGCGCGGTTTGCCGGACGTGCCCGAGGTATAGACGACATAGGCCAGCCGCTCGGGGTCGCCCATCTGAAACTCGGCAGGGGGCAGAGTGCGCATTTCAGTCAATTCAGACAACGCGATCTGCAGCGGGTGCGGTGCGCAGGCAACAGCCGGGTCCCGCAGAATGGCGGCCGGTTTCAATTCCGCGATCATGCATTCGGTTTCCGGCTGAGTCAGTTGTGAGGATGTCGGCACGGGTACGATCCCCACCGCAATCGCCCCAAGATAGGCAATCGGGAAATCAACCGTGTTCCCCAACCGCATCAGCGCAATGTCACCCGGTTTCAGCCCGGCGCGCAGCAACCCGGTGGCGGTACCCAGAATGGCTGACTTCAGCGCGCGATAGGTCCAGTCTTCGGCCCCGTCAGGTTGCAGAACCGACAACGCGATCTTTTCCGGATCATCGTCCGTTCGGCGCAGCACATGAGCGGCCAGATTGAATGGCGCGGGGCAAGGCAGAGGTGGCCCCTGATCAAAAACAGACAGCATGGCAACTGGCTACCTTGGTGCCTGGCGCGTTGCAAGCGGGACAGGCTGGGCCTATAGAGTTGACCCATGAGCACCAATGAACAGCCTTCCCTGATCCGCATTGCCCGAGACTCGGGCGACCATGCCGAGCTTGAACCGCTTGATCTGGGCGCGCGCGTGCGCCAATTGCGCAAGGCGCGGAACTGGACGCTGGAACAGGCGGCCACGCAGGCCGGGCTTGCACGCTCGACCCTCAGCAAGATCGAAAACGGCCAGATGTCGCCCACTTATGATGCGCTGAAAAAGCTGGCGATCGGGCTGGAGATTTCGGTGCCACAGCTTTTCACGCCGCCGCAACGCGATCAGGTGATCGGGCGCATGGCGGTGACGCGGATGGGGGAAGGCGCCGCGCATCCCACAACGACGTATGAGCACGAGCTGCTGGCCGAAAACCTGACGAAAAAGCAGATGCTGCCCTATCGGGCCCGCGTGCGTGCGCGGTCAATGGATGAGTTTGAAGGCTGGGTGCGCCACGATGGTGAAGAATTCCTGTATGTGCTGACAGGCGTCGTCCAGCTTTATACCGAGTTCTACGAACCCGTCGAAATGCGTCGGGGGGACAGCGCTTATTACGACGGCAGCATGGGGCACAACGTGATTTCGGTCAGTGACGAGGATGCAACGATCCTCTGGGTCACGTCACTTGCTTAAAGACCGGCTGAACTCGCGGTTCAGGCCTTCGGTAAACAGAAAATCCTCAAGCTCTTCGTGTGCTTCATTCACGGTCAGGTGGTGGCGTTCGGCCAAATACGCTTCGAACCCTTTGCGGTCTTTGCTCAGCCGCACCTTGTCCTGATCGCGCAGGTTCGGAAAACGCCGTTTTGCGCGGGAATACATAGCGTCCCAGTCTTGCGTGAGGTCAGTCCAGTTCAACATTTGTCAGCTATCCGTATTTAGGGTTTCACGGCTGCTCGGCCCTCATATCAGGGTACGGAGGGCACAGGGGCGCACGCGCATGACAAAATGTCGCACCTTGTTTGAGCTGACGTCGGGTCAAAGAGGCCCGCCACGCTGATTGCGCGACGGGCCCACGGACCTGAGGTGTGAGTGAGTGGAGGCCGGTCCGCAAAACCCAGGTGTGACGCGTCGAATGATCAGCTATCTAACGAATTTATCATAATTTATCCGGTCAACCGGTGCGTCTGAATGCAGATAGGCTATCTCGTTGGGATACGATACGTAAAGCCCCTTGTGGTCATTTTTCAACTTTTAGCTGGAAATGGGTGTCTTTGCCATATGTAGCGAACGAAGGTGGATGGGTGCGCAATATATGGCGTGCGTCAAAGCGTGTGCTGAAATCCGCCGAAAGGTGCGACCATTTGGCATGGCACTTCTTGGCGTATAAACCTGCAGATGAAAGAAACCACCGCGTTGAAGGCTCTGAGGCGTATCACGCCGATAACCAGCCGGATTTGGTCACTCTTCGTACCACCAAACCTGCGGCATATACTCCGGTCCGTCACCATAGATCGGAACGATCTGGGGCTGTTTCAGTTCTTTGGCATGGGCAATGCGCCCGACGTCGAAGTTCCAGATCGGGATGATATAGCGCCCGGCGGTCAGGACCCGATCCAGCGCACGGGTGGCCGCCACGAAATCCTCATGACTTTCCGACGCCAGCATGGCGTCGATCAACCCATCCACAGCCGGAGAAGCAACACCCATCAGGTTGCGCGTACCCTGAGTGTCGGCGTTTTCGCTGCCCCAATACAGACGCTGTTCGTTGCCTGGTGACAAGGACAGGGCACGGCGGAAAAAGGTCATGTCGAAATCCAGCTCGGCCTGGCGGCCGGTGAACTGGGCACTGTCCACCTGTTCAACGGTGACCTGAATGCCCAGCCGTTCAAGCGCGCGGGTGTAGATTTCGATGGCCGTCTGCCCCTCGGTATCCCCCTGTTGCAGCAGGACGGTGATAGTGAAGTCCTTGCCGTTCTGATTGCGCAGCACGCCGTCCTGAACGGTCCAGCCCGCTTCGGTCAGCAGCTTGTTTGCCTTGCGGATATTGGCGCGGTTGCGGGCCGAACCGTCGCCGACGGGCAGGGCATAACCTTCCAATGTGCCAGGCAGCAGGTCGTCGGCATAGGGCTGCAACAACTCAGCAACGCGACCGGTGGCCGGGCCGAGCAGCATACCCAGATCAGAACCCGAGAAATAAGAGGCGATCCGGGGCTGCGCGCTGCCAGTGATCGTATCGTTGATGTATTCGAAGTTGAACGCCAGCAGCAGGGCCTCGCGCACACGCCAGTCATCAAAGGGGGCTTTGCGGGTGTTCATGACAAACCCGGTCATGCCCGACGGTTTGCCGTGCGGGATCTCGGTCTTGATGACATCGCCGCGTTGCACGGCGGGGAAGGTGTACTGGGTGTCCCACTTGTCGGCGTTGAATTCCCGTATTGCCGTCAGTTCGCCGGCCTTGAACGCCTCGAACAGAACGGTGCCGTCGCCGTAAAACTCGATCCGCATCTCATCGAGGTTCATGGTGCCGCGGCGAAACGGAATATCGGCGCCCCAATAGTCGGGGTTTCGGCGCAGGGTCACATAGCGACCGGCCTCATAGTTTTCGACCACATAAGGCCCCGAACCGATGGGCACATCATGAAGTGCGGCGTCAGCGAAATCCTTCCCCTCCCACTGCGCTTTTTGCAGGATCGGGCGGAGACCGGCGATCAGCGCCAGTTCCCGGTCCGGTTCGTTGAAGGTGATCCGCACCGTGCGCGGGCCGGACTGTTCGATGCTGTCGATCTTGCCCCACAGCCCGCGATAGCGCAGATGCCCTTCGGTGCCCAACGTCTGATACGACCAGATGACATCATCCACGGTCACTGGGCTGCCATCCGAAAACCGGGCGTTTTCGCGCAGGGTAAATTCGACCCAGGACCGGTCGGGCGCAGTCTCAACTGATTCGGCTAACAACCCGTAAAGAGTGAAAGGCTCGTCCCAGGATCGGCCCATCAGGCTTTCGTGGGTCCAGAACCTTAACTGCCAGGGTACGGTGCCTTTCTGCACGAATGGGTTCAGACTGTTAAAACCGCCGGTATTTCCGAAAACAACTTTGCCGCCTTTTGGTGCGTTGGGGTTGGCATAGGGCAGAGACACAAAATCCGGTGGTAGGGCGGGGTCTCCGTACATAGCTATGCCATGAGCCGATTCTGCATGGGTGATTGTGGCAGCAAAAACAGCGGCGATTCCCGCGATCACAGGGCGAACGGGGCGTAGAAAATCGGGGCGCATTTTGGAAACAATCCTGCTCTGGCCTTATTTTGTTGGGATTCATCGTACCGATGATTTTTCTTGTTTTCAAACTTTTAGCTTGGACGAAGGCGGGGAATTGCGTATAAAGGGTGCACTGCTCGATAGGTTTCTTGCCTGTATGAAACCTGCCTCAATAACTTAACGCCCGCTTCGCGCGGGCGTTTTTTTTGGCAATTTTTTGTGTGGCTCCGGAACCTGGATGTTTCCCCGTTTTCTTTGCAGGTGCAGCATGGCACTGTGCGCACAAAGCGGATTTTGAGGGAGAGAGCCCATGAACCTTTCGGGAAAAACAGCGATCATCACGGGGTCGAATTCGGGGATCGGCTTGGGCGTCGCGCGAGAGTTGGCGAAAGCCGGGGCCGATGTGGTTCTGAACTCGTTCACCGACCGGGAGGAGGACCACGCGCTGGCCGCAGAGATCGCGCAAGAGACCGGCACCAAGGCGCGTTACATCAAGGCGGACATGTCTGTCGGCGGAGAATGCCGCGTGCTGATCGAAAAGGCGGGGGCTTGCGATATTCTGGTGAACAACGCGGGTATTCAGCATGTCGCGCCGATCGACCAGTTCCCAGTTGATAAATGGGATGCGATCATCGCGATCAACATGAACTCGGCCTATCACACCATGGCGGCGGCGCTGCCGATGATGCGCGCGGCCGGATGGGGGCGGATCGTGAATATCGCCTCGGCGCATGGTTTGACGGCGTCACCCTTCAAGGCGGCGTATATCGCGGCCAAGCATGGCGTCGTCGGGATGACCAAGACCGTGGCGCTGGAAACCGCGCAAGAGCCGATCACCTGCAACGCGATCTGTCCGGGTTATGTACTGACGCCGCTGGTCGAGGCGCAGATCCCCGACACGATGAAAGAATACGACATGAGCCGTGAAGACGTGATCAAGAACGTCATGCTGCAACGTCAGCCCTCGAAAGAGTTTGCGACGGTTGAACAGCTGGGCGGCACCACGGTGTTCCTGTGCTCGGATGCAGCGGCGCAGATCACCGGGACAACGATTTCGGTGGATGGTGGCTGGACGGCCCTTTGATTATTACGCCACAAGGGGGACAAGCGTTGAGTTTCTGGGCGCTATTTAAGCCATGGCTATTGGTAATTGTCAGTGCTGTTCTCGCAGGATGGCAAGTTAGCACCGGAGATGCACCGGGTGCCGCAGTCTTTTCGGGAATTTCGGCATTTTTGGCCTCAGCCATCATGGGGCGAAGAATTTGGTGTATTGACGACAATACTGCAAAAGAGCGCTGGGTTGAGTATTTCGGACGAGGTTCAGGAAAAGAAGTGGCGACGGCGCGCTTTATCACATGGGTGTTTTCGTTGGTGTCATTCGCTTTTTTGGTCTCGTTTTTGACCTACTTGGTTGATCCATATGTTTGGTTGGGATTGTCAGACGGGCTTCATGCAGCTGATAGTTTTCCCCTCTATCGATTACTGGGTTTTATCGTTTGTGGAATTACGGCTGCTTCGTTTCTACAACGCCTACTTTGGCTTCAACGAAAGAGAGACCCACAGTGAAACGAATCAATCTGGCCTTGCAAGGCGGCGGGGCGCATGGGGCGTTTACCTGGGGTGTTCTCGACCGGCTGCTGGATGAGGAAGATATCGAGGTTGCGGCGATCACCGGAACCTCGGCCGGGGCGCTGAACGGGGCCGCCTTCAAATCCGGTATGGTGCGGGACGGGCGCGACGGTGCGCGCGCCAATCTGAATAGGCTATGGGAGCGGATGGGCGCGGTCGGTGACATGCGCCTTGCCAACTGGATGCAGGCCATCGAACCTGCACAGATTGCACAGGCGATGGAGTATTCCTTGCCGTTCTCGGTCGGCGATGCCTGGTCGCGGCTGGTGTCGCCCTATGCTTATGGTCCGTTTTACCGCAACCCGCTGGAGCCGGTGGTAGACCGGTTCAACTTCGATGAGATATGTGCCGACGAAGGCCCGCGTTTGCATGTCTGCGCCACCTGTGTGCGCAGCGGCAAGATTCGGGTGTTCACAGGGGAAGAGATTTCGACGGATGCGATTCTGGCTTCGGCCTGTTTGCCGACGCTGTTTCAGGCGGTTGAGATTTTTGATCCCAAATCGGGCCGGACCGAGGCGTATTGGGATGGCGGCTATACCGGAAACCCGGCGCTTTACCCGCTGTTCAACAACGATCTGCCTGATGACGTGGTGATTGTGAACATCAACCCGCTGGAACGCGACGAGGTGCCGAAAACACCGCAGCAGATCCAGAACCGGATCAATGAGATCAGCTTTAACTCCTCGCTGTTCCGCGAGTTGCGCGCGATCAGTTTCGTTCAGCGGCTGCTGGCCGAAGGTAAGCTGAAGGCCGGAGAGATGAGCCGCGTTCTGGTCCACATGATCGCGGATGACGAGCTGATGAACGATCTGTCGGTGGCAACTAAGACGGTGCCGAACCCGGTGATTCTGCATAAGCTGAAAGAGGCCGGACGCGCGGCGGCCCATCGGTTTATCAATGATCACAAAGCCGACTTGGGCGAACGCAGCACCGTCGACCTGCCCGAGATGTTCGGCTGATTAGTCAGGCGGCAGTGTCGGGTCTTTTTCGTTCGGATAGACAAGCCCGGCGGAAATCACCAGCTTTGCAGCCTCTTCGATCGACATGTCCAGCAGGATCACGTCCTCTTCGGGGAAGAACAGCAAAAAGCCCGAGGTCGGGTTGGGGGTCGTCGGGACGAAGATGCTCAGCAGTTCTCCACCGGTTTCGGCACGCTCGCTGACCTCGCCCTTGGCAGTGGTTGAGACGAACCCGATCGCCCAGATGCCCCGGCGGGGGTATTGGATCAGGCAGGCTTTTTCGAATGACCGTTCGGTCTGGGCAAACACGGTTTCCGATATCTGCTTGATCCCGGAATAGACCGAACGGACCACAGGCATCCGGTCAACAAGGCTTTCCGCGAAATGGATCAGCGAACGACCGAGGATACCCTTTGCGATCCAGCCGACGAGGACGGTGAAGATCAGGAAGATGACCACTCCGACGCCGCGCAGATTGACGCCCACGTATTCCTCGGGCTGGAACTGCTGGGGGATCAGCGGCAGAACCGCGCTGTCGACCCAGCCCACCACGGACCAGATCAGCCAGATGGTCAGCCACACCGGTGCAATGACGACAATGCCCGTCAGAAAAGACGCGCGCAGCCGGGAAAACAGGCCCGGTCGGCGGTGTGGTTCTTCGTCAAAAGGCGTGTTCATTGCAGTCCTGAGTGATGTGCCGAATTAGTTAAGCAGTCCGGGGCCTTGGTACAATAGGTTTATGTCACTCGGTCCGTGCGGCCAGCGCACGTGCGATTCCGGCCGCCAGTTTCGCGTTATTTCGGACCAGCGCGATATTGGCGGTCAGCGAGCGGCCCTCAGTCTGTTCGTAGATTCGCTGCAACAGGTAGGGCGTGACGCCTTTGCCGGTGATCCGGTGCGTATCTGCGTCGGCCTGGGCCGAGGCGATGATGGGGGCCAGTTCCTCGGACGGAATCTGATCGGCGGCTGGGATCGGGTTGGCGACCAGCTGCCCTCCGGGCAGGCCAAGCGCGCGGCGGGTGGCGTGGGCCTTGGCGATATCCTCGGCGCTGTCCATGCGCAGGGGCGCGGCATAAGGCGATTTCGCCGACCAGAAAGCGGGGAATTCGTCCTGACCATGCGCGATGACGGGAACGCCCAGCGTTTCCAGAACTTCCAGTGTCTTGGCCAGATCCAGGATTGCCTTCGCGCCCGCAGCCACAACCGTGACAGGTGTCTGTGCCAGTTCGTGCAGGTCGGCGGAGATATCGAATGACGTCTCGGCCCCCTGATGCACACCGCCGATACCGCCGGTGGCGAAAACCTCGATCCCAGCGAAATGTGCGGCGATCATGGTCGCAGCCACCGTGGTGGCCCCGGTGCCGCCGGTGGCGATGCAGGCGGCCATATCGGCGCGGGACAGTTTGGCGACGCCTTGTGCCTGACCCAGAGCCTGCAATTGATCGGATTCCAGACCGACATGCAGCTTACCGTCGATCACTGCAATCGTGGCCGGAACTGCGCCCGCATCGCGAATGTCCTGTTCGACCTGGGCCGCGACCTCGATGTTTTGAGGGTAGGGCATCCCGTGGGTGATGATGGTGCTTTCCAGCGCGACGATGGGTTGGCCTGCGTCTTTGGCGGCGCGGACCTCGGCGGAATAGTGGATGTCGATCACAGTGGGGTTTCTCCGGAAACGTAGGTTGCGGCGGCGTTCAGGGCGCGGGTCAAGGCCTCGTCGCTGGATGCTCCGCCGGATTCTGAGGCGATATGGGCTGCCATGAAGGTGTCCCCTGCGCCGGTCACGCGGGTGACCAGAACAGAGGGTGGTGTTTGCGTCAGGATTTCGTCTGCGCTGCCGACGGTGGCCGAGTTGCCGCCATCCGTGACCAGCACCCGCAGCGCGCCGCGGTCCAGCAGGCCTTTGGCCGCGGATTCGGAATCGGTGAACTCGCGCTGGCACAGGATGCCGGCCTCTTCGAGGTTCACGTACAGCGTCGCACGGGCATGTTTCAGGAACGGTAACAGGCGTTCCGCCTTGCCGGGCGAGGCCGGGGCCACACGCAGATCGGCCTGTGCAAAGGCCGGGCTTTGGGCGATTTCTTCCAGCAGCGTCAGGGTCAGGTTGCCGTCCAGTGCGATGGGGCCGTCGAACGGTGCATTCTCGTTACCCAGAGGCCCGTGCATCAACGGGTGCAGGATTTTGGCTCCGGCGGCCTCCAACGAATGCGCATCGGCAATTGCGGCGATCAGACCGTTGGCGCCTTCGACGGCCATGTAACGGTCAGTCGGCAAATCCTGCGAGCGGTAGATGTGATCCGTGATCATGCCCAGCCGGGCACAGGCGTTGACCAGTTCGTCGCCTTCGGGGTCGCGGCCAATGGCGGTCAGCAGGGTTGGGGTCATACCGAACCGCACCAGCGTCATGGCGATATTCATGGCCACACCACCGGGCAGGCGGGTGATCCGCCCCGGCACGTCGGAACCTTGCCGCATGGCGCTGGCCGAGCGCCCGATCACGTCCCACAGGACCGAGCCGATACACAGGATTTCGCTGTTCTGAGTCATGACGAACTCATGCCGCAGCCCCGGCGCGGGCGCAAGGGTTAACGCTCACATCGCGTCAGTCAGAATCTTCAGCGCGGCCAGGGGGTCGTCCTGCGACCAGATTTCATCCCCGATGCCGAAGAAATCGGTGTGGGGGGCCAAGTCGCGGATCAGGTCAGGGGTCAGGCCGCCTTCGGCCACAACCGGAACCTCGATCATCTCGGACCACCATTGGAACAGGTCCTTTTCGGCGATGGTTCCGTCGCCCAGAGCCGACGCGCCAACCGGACCAAAGGCCACATAATCTGCGCCAGCTTCTCCGGCGCTCATGCCGTCATGGCTGGAGGCGCTGCAGAAACTGCCGACGATGGCATCCGCACCCAGTTCCTTGCGCGCGGCCCGGATGGAGCGGGCCGCGTCATCCAGATGCACCCCGTCCAGCCCCAGCCGCTGCGCCAACAGAACGTGGTTCGAGATCACGATGGCCACGTCCCGCGCATGGGCTACCTCGCGGCACGCGTCAGCCGCGCGGGCGATGGTGTCCTCGTCACTGCCCGCCAGCGCCAGCCGGATACAGGCAATCTCGGCGCCGTCCAGCACGCGGGCCAATTGTTCGGGAAAAGTGCTCAAGGTGATTGCGGGCGGGGTGATCAGGTAAATCTGCGGCTGCTCGGGGGTGTCCATTGGCGCGTCCTTCGCTTTCAGTCTTTGGCGCGGTTTAGCGGATTGCGCCGGGGAAGCAAACTTTTATGCCCGATTAAGGCGCAATTGATCGACCCAACGCCTTGCCCTGCGCCAATGCGCCGATTACAGCATCCCGAAGTTTTCCGGAGACAGCCATGCCCAGCGATAAATCTCAGCCTTCCTTTGTGCTCGTGCGCCCGCAGATGGGTGAAAACATCGGTGCCGCCGCGCGGGCAATGTGGAACTTCGGGCTGGACCGGATGCGGATCGTTGCCCCGCGCGACGGGTGGCCGAACCCCAAGGCCGTAGCAATGTCTAGCGGGGCCGGGCGGCTGCTGGATGAGGCGCAGCTGTTCGACGACCTGGCCGGAGCACTGGGTGACAGCACCTATGTCTTTGCAACCACCGCGCGGCAGCGGGGCCTGACCAAGCCGGTCTACAGCCCCGAGCGCGCCATGCAGATCGCAACCGAAAAGGTGGCGGCGGGCGAAAAGGTGGCCGTACTGTTCGGTCCCGAACGGGCAGGGCTTGAGAATGAGGATATCGCCAAGGCCAATGCCATCATTTCGGTGCCGGTGAACCCGGAATATGCCTCGCTGAACCTGGGCCAATGCGTGTTGCTGACGGCCTATGAGTGGATGCGCCAGACCGGGGACGTGGTGCACGAGGCCACTGATCTGGGCAAAGGCGATTGGGCCACGGGGATCGAGGTTGAAAAACTGGTCGAACATTACGAGGACCGGCTGGAAGAGGCCGGGTTCTTCTATCCGCCCGAAAAGGCCGAAGGCATGAAGACCAATCTGCGCAATCTGTGGTCGCGGATGCGGATGACGCGGGCGGATGTGCAGATGCTGCACGGGATCATGCGGCAGATGGTCCGCTGGAAGGAGAAGGGCTGAGGCTGGACCTCGGCCCGCCATGGCCCTAGCTTGCGGACAAATCAAGACATGAGGACGGCATGAGCGGTAAGCGCAGCATCTTCGAAGAGGTCTCGGAAACCGAGAAACAACAGGCGGTGCAGCCCGGCATGATCGACCGGGGAAGGGGCGGAACGCGTGGGGCGATCCGCGTCTGGCTGATGATCCTGTTCGCGCTGGTGGTTGTGATGATTGTTGTTGGCGGCCTGACCCGCCTGACCGATAGCGGATTGTCGATCACCGAATGGCGTCCGATCACTGGCGCCATCCCGCCGATGACCGAGGCCGACTGGCAGGCCGAGTTCGACAAGTATAAAGAGATCGACCAATGGCGCATCCAGAACCAATGGATGGAGCTGAGTGATTTCAAATCCATATACTGGTGGGAATGGGGACACCGCCAGCTGGGCCGCGTGATCGGGCTGGTTTGGGCTCTTGGGTTCTTCGGCTTCCTCGTGGCGGGGAAAATCCCGACTGGATGGACTGGCAAGCTGCTGATCCCCGGCATTTTGGGCGGCGTTCAAGGGGCCGTCGGCTGGTGGATGGTCGCCTCGGGCGTGACGCAAGGCGAAGGCATGATCGCCGTTGCCAGCTACCGCCTCGCGGTGCATCTGGGACTGGCGTTTGTGATCCTCGGCTTTCTCGCCTGGTACATCTTTGAACTGGGCCGCGAAGAACGCGACCTGATGCAGGCCCGCCGCGCGAAGGAGGCGAAACTGTTCTCGCTGTCGACCGGCCTGATGCACTTTGCGTTCCTGCAAATCCTGATCGGTGCGTTGGTCGCCGGGATCGATGCCGGTCGGTCTTACACCGACTGGCCGCTGATCGGAGGGCAGCTTCTGCCGCCCGATGCCGCGATGCTGGAACCGATGTGGCGCAACTTCTTTGAAAGCCCGGGTCTTGTGCAGTTCATCCACCGCTGCGCGGGGTACCTGCTGTTCATCTTCGCCATCATCGTCTGGCGACGCGGCAGCACCAGCGCGCACCCGCAGACGCGCTTTGCCTTCAACGCGGCTTTTGCAGCATTGTCGCTGCAGGTGGTCATCGGCATCCTGACCGTGGTTTACGCAGCCCCGTGGCAGCTTGCCATCTTCCACCAGTTCATGGCCGTCGTCGTCTGGACCCTGATCCTGCGCGCGCGGTTCCTGACCGCTTACCCAATCGCCACTTCCATCCGCGGAGTCTGACCCCGATGACCGCCTATGACGACCTGATGGCCTTTCAACGCGAAACCTCGGCCCTCGGGCAAATTGCCGGGCGGTTGGGCTGGGATCAGGAAACAGTGATGCCCCGCGGCGCGGCCCCGCAACGCGCCGAAGAAATGGCCGCGATCGAGGCGGTGCTGCACGCCCGCCGCTCGGACCCGCGCGTGGCGGACTGGCTGGAACAGGCCGACCCGCAGGACGAGGTGGGCAAAGCGCAGCTCCGTGACATCCGTCGATCTTATGAACGTACGGTCAAAGTGCCCGCCGATCTGGCCAAAACCATCGCGCGTGTGACCTCGACCGCTCAGGGCACATGGGCGCAGGCTCGTGCCGATGAGGATGTGGCTGCGTTCCTGCCCGTGTTGCAAGAGGTCGTTGCACTGAAACGCGAAGAGGGCGCGGCACTTGCGCAAGGCGGCGATGTCTATGACGCCATGGTCGAGGATTACGAACCTTACACGACGGGCGCACAGATTGCCGAGATTTTCGACCAGATGCGCCCGCGTCTGGTCGCCTTGCGCGCGGCGGTTCTGGACAAACCTGCGCCGCAAGCCCTGACCGGAAAATTCGACGAGCTGGCGCAGATGCGTCTGTCGCAGAAACTGGCGACCACCTTCGGCTATGACCTGAATACCGGCCGTGTCGACAAGGCGGTTCATCCGTTCAGTTCAGGCAGCGGGCTGGACGTGCGCATTACTACCCGCACCAGCGAGACCGACCCGTTCAACTGCTTCTATTCGACCATTCACGAGGTCGGCCACGCCGCCTATGAACAGGGCATCGCCCCAGATTTTCTGCTGACGCCGCTGGGGCAAGGCGTATCGATGGGCGTGCATGAAAGCCAAAGCCGGATCTATGAGAACCAGCTGGGCCGCTCGCGCGCATTTACCGGCTGGCTCTATGGTCAGATGGTGGAGACGTTCGGAGATTTCGGGATCACGAATGCTGACGCTTTCTATGCCACGGTGAACGGCGTCCATAACGGCTATATCCGCACCGAGGCGGACGAGGTGCAGTACAACCTGCACATCATGCTGCGCTTTGATCTGGAACGCGCCCTGATGGCCGGGGACCTGCACGTCAGCGATCTTGAGGCCGCGTGGAACGACCGGTTCAAGGCCGATTTCGGCTATGCGGTCGATAAGCCCTCGAACGGATGCCTGCAGGACGTGCATTGGTCTGTTGGGCTGTTTGGTTATTTCCCGACCTATTCGCTGGGCAATGTCTATGCCGGGTGCCTCTATCAGGCGTTGCGCGCCGCGGTGCCGGATCTGGATACGCAACTGGCCGAGGGCGATACGTCCGGTGCAACCGGCTGGCTGCGCGCAAACCTGCAGCGCTATGGCGGGCTATATGCCCCGCGCGACACCATCCAGCGCGCCAGCGGGATCGAGCCGGGGCCGGAACCTCTGCTCAGCTATCTCGAGGACAAGTTCGGCAGGCTCTACGACCTGTAGCCGTCACGTTCCCGTGTTGCGGCATGGGTTTTCCTGCCGCAGCCGTTACAGTGCCTCGTAACCGTTGCCGGAGGGGGCCTTGTCAATCAGCCGCAAACTTAAAACGCAAGCCGCGATGGCGCTGACCAGTCGCCGTCTGCAGACCTCGCGCCGCTACATGCATGAGGTCAAACGGCGGCTGGCCGGGCGCCCCCATGTGGTCCGGTATTTTCACGACATATCAGATCCCTGCAGCCTTTTGACCGTGCAGGTGTTGCAGCAGTTTCAGGGTAGATACGGGATCAGTCTTCAGCCCTACCTGATTTCCGGCCCGCCGCAGGACATGATGCCCGCACCCGACGAATACCGGCGCAATGCAGTCCGCGATGTCGTGCGTGTGGCAGGTCGCCTTGGTCTGGTTCCGCCAACGCTTTCCAATCCCGACCCTGAGACCATTGAGAAAGCTGAAAGGAAACTGGCCGCAGGGCTGGGCACGGATGAGTTTGCGTCGATCGCGCAGGCCGTGACACAGGCCGTGTGGGCAGGAGGACCGGTCCCGCTCGGGCCAGAGACAGACCCCATCCCTGCAAAGAACGCAGGCGATCGGGCCCTTGCGTCGGTAGGGCACTATCAAGGCGGGTGTTTTGCCTATGGGGGCGAGAGCTATTGGGGGCTCGACCGGCTGCACTATCTGGAAACCCGGTTGCAGGGCCTGGGATTGGGAAAAGCGCTTGCACCGATTGTGCCCGATATCACGCCACAGCCAGTGACAGCAAAGGGCCAAGAGATCGAGTTCTTTTTCTCCTTCCGCAGCCCGTATTCCTATCTGGCTTTTGACCGCGTTCGCGACCTTGCGCGCAAAAGCCAGGCCGATCTGATCCTCAAACCTGTGCTGCCGATGCTGATGCGCGGATTGCCGGTGCCGCCTGCAAAGTCCTCGTACATCCTGCACGATTGCACCCGCGAAGCACGGCGATTGGGTATCCCGTTTGGTTGCATTTCCGATCCCTTGGGGGCGGGGGTTGAGCGTGGTTACGCCTTACTGGGCCATGCCGAAAAGTGCGGATGCCTGGCCGAGTATTGCTCGGCCTTCCTGTCGGCTGTGTGGTCGCAGGGGATCGATGCAGCCACAGATGCGGGTTTGGCCAAAATCACGGAAGTCGCAGGTTTGAACTGGAGTGAAGCCAAGTCAGAGCTGGCTTCAACTGATTGGCGTAATCGGGTCGAGGCCAACCAGAACCGCCTGCACGAAATCGGTTTGTGGGGCGTGCCCAGCTTCCGCGCCAACGGTCAAAACATCTGGGGTCAGGACCGCTTGTGGGTGATCTCTGATGTCTTAAACGCAGACCAGACGGCAAAGAAAAAGGCGCCGTAGCGCCTTTAACTTATTCCGGGGCTTGCTCGTCGCCATCCTCATCGCCCTGATCGGCGATCCATGCGACGCTGACGACCTCTTCGCCCTTGCCGGTGTTGAACACCTTCACGCCGCCCGCGCTGCGGGATCGGAACGAGATGCCATCGACCGGCACCCGGATCGACTGGCCCTTGGAGGTTGCCAGCATGATCTGGTCGTCGATCTCAACCGGGAACGAGGCCACAAGCTCACCGCCGCGCATCGCCTTGTCCATCGCCGCAACCCCCATGCCACCGCGTCCGCGGACCGGGTAATCGTGGCTGGAGCTGAGCTTGCCCGAACCGCCAGTCGTTATCGTCAGGATCAGGTTTTCGGCGGCTGACATCTCGGCATAACGTTCCTGCGTGATGGTGCCGGGGGCTGCTTCGTCCTCGTCGGTCTCACCATCATCGGCAATGCCTGCAACGGCGCGGCGCATCTTGAGGTAGGCGGCACGTTCGTCCGGCCCGGCCTCGAAGTGGCGGATCACCGACATCGACACCACGCGGTCGCCATTGGTCAGCCTGATGCCACGCACACCGGTGGACTCGCGCGAGTTGAACACGCGCACATCGGTGGTCCGGAAGCGGATCGCGCGGCCCGAATTGGTGACCAGCATCACGTCTTCGTCTTCCGAACAGATGCGGGCGTTCACTAGCTCCACGTCCTCGGGCAGCTTCATCGCGATCTTGCCGTTTCGACGCACATTGGTGAAGTCCGACAGGCGGTTGCGCCGAACATCGCCCGCGCTGGTGGCGAATACGATTTGCAGGTTTTCCCATTCCTCATCCGGCACATCAACGGGCATGATCGCCGCGATGGAAACGCCGGTCGGGATCGGCAGGATGTTGACGATCGCCTTGCCCTTGCCGGTGCGGCTGGACTGCGGCAAACGCCAGGTCTTGAGCTTGTAGACCATGCCTTCGGTGGTGAAGAACAGCAGCTGCGTGTGGGTGTTGGCCACGAAGAGGTTGGTAACCACATCCTCTTCCTTGGTCTGCATCCCCGACAGGCCCTTGCCGCCGCGTTTCTGGGCGCGGAAGTCGGCCAGAGGCGTCCGCTTGATGTAACCGCCCGAGGTGACGGTCACGACCATGTCTTCACGCTCGATCAGGTCCTCGTCTTCCATGTCACCGGACCACTCGACGATCTCGGTACGGCGCGGTACGGCGAACTGTTCACGTACGCTGCGCAACTCATCACCGATGATCGACATGATCCGTTCGCGCGAGGACAGAATATCCAGATATTCCTTGATCTTGGCGGCCAGTTCTTCCAGCTCGTCGGTAACTTCCTTCACGCCCAGTTGGGTCAGGCGCTGCAGACGCAGGTCGAGAATGGCGCGGGCCTGAACCTCGGTCAGGTTATAGGTGCCATCGTCGTTCATCTTGGACAGAGGATCGTCGATCAGGCGCAGATAGCCTTCGATTTCTGCCGCAGGCCAGCGACGGGTCATCAGCTTTTCGCGGGCCTCGGCTGCGTCGGCGGACGAGCGGATGGTGGCAACCACTTCGTCCACGTTGGAAACGGCCACGGCCAGACCACACAGGATGTGGCTGCGTTCGCGCGCTTTGCGCAGATCGTAGGCGGTGCGACGGGCGACCACATCTTCGCGGAAATCGATGAACGAGGTCAGGAACCGGCGCAGGGTCAGTTGTTCGGGCCGTCCACCGTTCAGGGCCAGCATGTTGCAGCCAAAGGACGTCTGCATCGGCGAGAAGCGGTAGAGCTGATTCAGCACCACTTCGGGCGTGGCATCGCGTTTCAGTTCAACGACAACCCGCACGCCGTTACGGTCGGATTCGTCCTGCACATGCGCCACGCCTTCGATGCGTTTCTCACGCACGGCCTCGGCGATCTTTTCGATCATCGCGGCTTTGTTGACCTGATAGGGGATCTCATCGACGACGATGGCGTAACGGTCGCGACGGATTTCTTCCACGCGCGTCTTGGCGCGGATGATGACGCTGCCACGACCTTCCAGATAGGCTTTGCGCGCACCGGACCGGCCCAGCATCACCCCGCCTGTCGGGAAGTCGGGGCCGGGAACGTATTCGATCAGTTGCTCGGACGTCAGATCGGGGTCGTCGATCAAGGCCAGAGTGGCGTCAACCACTTCGCCCAGGTTGTGAGGCGGGATGTTCGTCGCCATACCGACGGCGATACCACCGGCACCGTTGACCAGCATGTTCGGGAACCGGGCGGGCAGGACTGTTGGTTCACGGTCCTTGCCGTCATAGTTGTCCTGAAAATCGACAGTCTCTTTTTCAATATCGGCCAACAATGACGCGGCAGGCTTGTCCATCCGCACTTCGGTATACCGCATGGCCGCCGGGTTATCGCCGTCCATCGAGCCAAAGTTGCCCTGACCATCGAGCAGCGGCAGCGACATCGAGAAATCCTGCGCCATCCGCACCAGCGCGTCATAGATCGCGCTGTCACCATGCGGGTGGTACTTACCCATCACATCACCGACCGGACGGGCCGACTTGCGGTACGCCTTGTCATGCGTGTTCCCGGTCTCGTGCATGGCATACAGGATGCGCCGGTGCACCGGTTTCAGGCCATCGCGCAGATCGGGGATCGCGCGACTGACGATGACCGACATGGCATAGTCCAGATAGGACGTGCGCATCTCGGATTCGATGGACACCGTCGGGCCGTCATATACGGGGCGCTCGGGCGGGGTTTCATCCATGTTTTCAGAGGTATCTGGCGTATCGCTCACGTAAACTGCCCGTGTATTGTTCTGGGTCTATATCTTGTGGATGTACCTTATCAGACCCGGCACATAAGGTGCAAGCAAGCAACCCTTTTACCCGCGAAAAACCCCGGTAACATCAGAGTAACACTTTGTTAACTAAGGATTAGGGTGTTTTTGTGCTACCATGAAGAGACCTTGCAACAAAATTGGAGGTCTGCATGGAGCAAAGCGAAACCGAATTGATGCTCAAGGGGTACGGGCTGACGACGGCGGAATTCTTCTACCATATGCCCGACTATATTCACGTTCTGAACACGTTCATCTGGCAGGATTACGATCTGGCGCCGGACCATCCAAAGCTCTTTAAATTTGTCGAGTTCTGGCAGCGCGAGATCGAAGGTCCGCTGCATTCGGTCCGGTTCACGCACCGCAAGATGATCGCGCCCGGAGAGTGGCGCAATGTCGTGGGTGAATTCAGAGTAAATTGAGTGTCAGGCCATATTTTTGGCCAGTAACGATTGAAACGCATTATTTTTTTGGTGCTTGGGTTAAGGTGTCGACCAAATCATTGGTCATATACGGAATCGCTTTATGTCCCGAGTGTTGTTTCTTGCTGCCGCCTTGTTGATCGGCGCACCTGCCGCTGCCGAAGGCGTTCTGGATAAAATCAAAAAAGGTGCGGAAAACGCGGCCGATGCCATCGGGCACGGAGCCGAAGCCGTGGGCGACACCGTGGAAAAGGGCGCGGAGGTCGTCGGCGAGACCGTCGATTCAACCGCCGATCTGGTCACAAATGAGGCCACGCCCGAGGAGACCCGCGCCAAGCTGGACCTGATGGCCAGCGAGGTTCTGACTCAGCTTCTGGCGGAAAACCCCAAAGCGGACGAGTTGTTCGGCATCAGCGCGGGCTATGCGGTGTTCGACTCGCGCAGGGTTACTGTGTTTCCGGTCTCGGCCGGGTATGGGCGCGGTGTAGCGGTGTCGAAGGATACCGGTCAGCATACCTATATGAACATGGGGACAGGCGGCGTTGGCGCGGCCGTGGGTATCGGCGGGTTCGAGACCAAATTCGTGATCCTGTTTGAAACCCCAGCCGATCTCGAGAAGTTCATCGAACACGGCTATGACGCGACCGCGGAAACCGGCGCCATGTACGGGGAGGACAGCAGTGCAGAGACCGTACGCTTCACCGATGGCCGGTCGTTCTTTGTGTTGGGCAAGAAGGGCTGGCGGGTTTCGGCCGGGGCGTCTGGTACGAAATTCTGGAAATCCCCCGAATTGAACTGATCAGCCCGAGCAACTGGCTCCGCCCAGCACGCAGAACTTGGCGCAGTGGGGATGGTTCAGGTGCACGTCCGCTTCGGCCTCGGCCAGGGTGTGCCCCATCTCGAATTCAGGCGCGTAGGGCAGCAGGGTACAGGCCAGAACCGCCGGACGGTCTGCGCCCTTGCGTTTCACGACCATGCGGGCGCTGGCGCACATCACAGCGTCAGGGGATTTGTCCAAGATGTCCCAGCAGGCAGTGGTAATCTCGGGGACCTCGACGGTCTCATCCATCTCGGGGAACAGAACGGTCTGACCCGGGTTTTGCGCGTCGATCTTGAACCCATGCTCGGCGAAAAAGGCGCCGTATCCGGCGCGGCTTTCGGCGTCGGTATCGCCCCAAACGGTGCGCCCGGCAACGGTCATGTTGAACCCGTGGTCGCGCAGCCACTCCATCCCGGTCAGTGTCTTGACGAAACTGCCTTTGCCGCGTTCCTCGTCATGCAATTCGGGACGGTAGTGATCGACCGAAATCCGCAGCGTCAGCTTGTCGCCAAAGTCGCGTTGCAGTTGCACCAGACCGTCTTGCACCCGGCGGCGCATCATCGGCTGCATCGCGTTGGTCAGGATCAGCACCTCATAGCCGCGCTCAAGACAGGCGCGGGTCATGTCGATCATTTCGGGGTTCATGAACGGCTCACCACCGGTAAATCCGATTTCGCGCACCGGCCAGTTGCGGTCCTTGATCTGATCCAGGTAATCCCGCACTTCATCAGCGGTGATATAGACCAGCGCATCATTGGTCGGGCTGCTGTCGATATAGCAGTTGAGGCATTCGATATTGCACAGGGTTCCGGTGTTGAACCAAAGCGTTTCGGGGTTGCTAAGCGACACCGAGGCCCGCGTCTGCCCGTCAGCTGTCACCATTTTGTCCTGAAACTTGCCTATATTGGCGCTCTGAGGGGCGTTGTCTTTCATGCCGCTATCCGGTTCCTTGGCGTCTTGGTGCTGACTTAGCCTTTCAGGCCGGGTTAGTTAAGGGGCTCACGCCGCACCTGACAGAGTTTTGATGAGCAAAAAAATATCAAAAATGATTGCGCTAACATTAGACATGTCCGCAGGGGTAAGGTAGGGGAAACACATGGTTTCTCGTGTCATACCCGTCGATCCGTTCGATCTGGTCATTTTCGGCAGTACCGGCGATCTTGCGCAGCGCAAGATCCTTCCGGCGCTGTTTCGTCGGTTTTGTGCCGGGCAATGGCCGGGTGACGTGCAGATCATCGGTGCAGCCCGCGCCGTTTATGACCGGGATGCGTTCCGGAACATTGTCGCCGAATCGTTGCGCACCCACGCGGCCAAACAGTGCCGTGACGCCGATGCGCTGAACTCTTTCCTCCAACGGGTCGACTATGTCCCGCTGGACGCGCTGTCGGATGAAGGGTGGGACCAACTGGCGGCAAAGCTGACCGTCGACCGGGTGCGGGCCTTCTATTTCTCGGTCGGGCCGCGCCTGTTTGGCCCTTTGGCCGAAAGTATCAAATCGCATAAGCTGGCGACCCAGCAGACACGCATTGTCGTGGAAAAACCATTCGGCCACGATCTGGAAAGTGCCCGGACGTTGAACGCGACGCTGGCCAAGCATTTCTCGGAAGGTCAGATTTATCGGATCGATCACTATCTGGGCAAGGAAACCGTTCAGAACCTGATGGCCGTCCGCTTTGGCAACATGCTGTTCGAGCCGCTCTGGAACAGCCAGTATGTCGATCACATTCAGATCACGGTGGCCGAATCCGTCGGCATTGACGGGCGCGAGGAATACTATGACCGCGCGGGCGCCATGCGCGACATGATGCAGAACCACCTGATGCAATTGCTCTGCCTGATCGCGATGGAGCCTCCGGCCAAGTTCGACCCCGATGCGGTGCGCGACGAAAAGCTGAAAGTGATCCGTGCGCTGGACCCGGTCGAGCCGCACCATATCGTGCGCGGCCAGTTCGAAGGCGACGGACCCAGCTACCGTCAGGTCGTGGGCAATCCGCGCTCGACGACCGAAAGCTATGTGGCGCTCAAGGCGCATATCAGCAACTGGCGATGGGCAGGTACGCCGTTCTATCTGCGCACTGGCAAGCGGTTGGTGGCGCGGTCTTCGGTGATTAACGTGATGTTCAAGGACGCGCCGCATTCGATCTTTGGCGCGGATGCCGGGCGGCACGCCAACGTACTGTCGATCCGGTTGCAGCCAAACGAAGGCATCACGCTGAAGGTGACAATCAAGGAACCGGGGCCGGGTGGGATGCGTCTGGTCGACGTGCCCTTGGACATGAGCTTTGCCGAGGCGCTGGGGCCGGAAAATCAGGACCCGCCGGATGCATATGAGCGGCTGGTGATGGATGTGATCCGCGGCAACCAGACCCTGTTCATGCGCGGCGATGAGGTCGAGGCCGCCTGGGCCTGGACCGACCCGATCATCGCGGGCTGGCAGGCGCGCGGGGACGTTCCCAAACCTTATGAAAGTGGCAGCACTGGCCCGGGCGACGCCGAGCTGCTGATGAAACGAGACGGTCGCCGCTGGCAAGGGATAAACCCATGAAATTACAGGAATACGCAGACAGGGACATGCTGGCCATTGACGTTGCAAACGAGTTGGCGGGCGAGCTGGAATCTGCCTTGCTGCATCATGACATGGTCTCGATGGCGGTTCCCGGAGGCACCACACCCGGCCCGGTTTTTGACGTTCTTTGCGCGGCCAACCTGGAATGGGACCGGGTGCGGGTTCTGCCTACTGATGAACGCTGTGTGCCCGGCGATCATGAGCGTTCGAACGAACGCCTGATCCGCGAGCGGCTGCTGACCAACCGCGCCTCGGCGGCGCAGTACATCCCACTTTATGTGCCCGGCGAAGAGCCCGAGGATGTGCTGCCGGAACTCGAAAGCCTGATCACTCCGATCCGCCCCTTGTCGGTTGTCGTGCTTGGGATGGGCGAGGACATGCACACCGCGTCTCTGTTCCCCGGCATGGATGGGCTTGAGGCCGCGCTTGACAGCCATGCGCGCCCGTTGGCGGTGGCGCGGACCGATGTGCAACCTGAACCGCGGATAACCCTGACCGCTCCGGTGCTGGACGGTGCCTTGTCGAAACACCTGATCATCTTTGGCAGCGCCAAGCGCGCCGCGTTGGAGCGCGCCATGTCCCTGCCGCCGGAACAGGCGCCCATTGCGGCGGTCCTCGGCGGCATGACGGTCCACTGGGCGGAGTAAGCAGATGCAACTTGACGGTCTCACCGCCCTAGCCAGCGAACGAAAAGACCAGACCATTCTTGGCCTGTTTGACAAGGATGCAAACCGGGCGGGGGCGTATTCAGCCTCGACCGGTGATCTTTTGTTTGATTATTCGAAAACGCAGATCGACCACGACACTCGGGACGCCCTTATTGCCCTGTGTGATGCAGCCGGGCTGGCCGAACGGCGCGAGGCGATGTTCTCGGGCGCCAAGATCAACGAAACCGAAGGGCGCGCGGTGCTGCACACGGCGCTGCGCAATCTGGAAGGCGGACCGGTTGAGGTTGACGGTCTGGACGTTATGCCCGACGTGCTGGACACATTGCAGCGGATGCGGGTCTTTGCCGAAGAGGTGCGCGGCGGCGCGATCACCGGGGCAGGGGGCAGTTTCAGCGACGTGGTGAATATCGGCATTGGCGGTTCCGATCTGGGGCCGGTGATGGCGACCCATGCGCTTTCCCCATATCACGACGGGCCGCGGCTGCACTATGTCTCTAACGTGGATGGCGCCCATATCGCCGATACGCTGCGCCAGCTTGATCCGACGCGGACGCTGGTGATCGTGGCATCCAAGACCTTTACCACCATCGAGACCATGACCAACGCCCGCACCGCGCGGGCATGGATGATGGATGGCGGCGGTGATCCAGCCAGGCAATTCGCCGCCGTGTCCAGCGCCGTGGACAAGACCGAAACCTTTGGCATCCCCAAGGATCGCGTGTTCGGCTTTGCCGATTGGGTCGGCGGGCGCTACTCGGTCTGGGGGCCGGTCGGCCTGCCGGTGATGATCGCCGTGGGTTCGAACGCTTTCGACGCCTTCCTGCGCGGCGGGCAGGCGATGGACGTGCATTTCCGGGCCGCGAACTGGGCTGAGAACATGCCGGTGATGCTGGCCTTGGTTGGCGTCTGGCATCGGCAGGTTTTGGGCCACTCCAGCCGGGCGGTTCTGCCCTATGACCAACGCCTGTTGCGCCTGCCGGCCTATTTTCAACAGCTTGAGATGGAATCGAACGGCAAATCCGTCGCCATGGACGGCAGTCCGCTGACCATGCCCTCTGGCCCGGTGGTTTGGGGGGAGCCCGGCACCAATGGCCAGCACGCCTTTTACCAACTGATCCATCAGGGCACCGATGTAATCCCCTGTGAGTTCATGGTCGCCGCCGAAGGTCACGAGCCCGAACTCGCCCACCACCACCGCCTGCTTCTGGCCAATTGTCTGGCGCAGTCCGAGGCGCTGATGCGCGGCCGGTCGCTGGACGAGGCCCGGCAGCGCATGGCTAGCGCGGGCCTGCAAGGCGATGAGCTGGAGCGTCAGGCCCGCCACCGTGTGTTCTCCGGTAATCGGCCGTCCACGACCCTGATCTATCCGAAGCTGACGCCATTTGTGCTGGGCCAGATCATTGCACTTTACGAGCACCGCGTGTTTGTCGAAGGGGTGCTGCTTGGGATCAACTCGTTCGACCAGTGGGGCGTTGAGTTGGGCAAGGAGCTGGCAACTTCGCTTGGCCCGATTGTCGATGGTGAGGAAAGCGCGGACGGCAAGGATGGTTCGACCGCCGCGCTGGTGGCCTATGCGCTGCGCCACCGGGACTAGGTTCCGGTAAATCAGCGATTTGCCGCTGCGGCGGGCCACAATCTTTTGTTGTCAGAAAAATAAATGATTGGCAGGATTTCCCCCAGGTCAGAGCCTTGACGACCCGGTGTTTCCTAAACTCCGGGGAAGGCAAAAAATGGTGCCGCCAAACAGAAGCGTCGCCACCAAAGGGAGGACGCCCATGCTGGGACAGATGATGACGCAGCCTTTGCTGATCTCGTCGCTGATCAATCACGCCGACAGATACCACGGTCAGACCGAGATCTACTCGGTCGAGACCGACGGCACGGTGACTGGGACACATTGGGCAGAAGTTGCGGAAAATGCGCAGAAACTGGCCTCGGCGCTGACCGCACTGGGGCTAGAGCCGCAAGCCCGGATTGGGACCTTGGCCTGGAATAATCGGCGACATCTTGAAATTTATTTTGCGACGTCGGGCGCAGGGTTCGTCTGCCACACGGTAAACCCGCGCCTGTTCCCCGAGCAACTGACCTATATCATCAACCACGCGCAGGATCGGGTGCTGTTCTTCGACGCGACATTCATCCCGCTGGTGGCCGCGTTGCAGGAGCATTTGACAGAAGTTCAACACTTCGTCCTGATGGGGCCGCGGAATGAAGACGCGGTCGCCCAAATCCCCGGCGTTCAGTTCTATGACGACCTGATCGAAACCGGCGATGCGGGGTTCCAATGGCCCAGCTTTGACGAGAATACCGCGTCCAGCCTTTGCTATACGTCGGGCACGACCGGTAACCCCAAGGGGGTGCTGTATTCGCATCGCTCGACCGTGCTGCACAGCTTTGGGTCGAACACCCGCGATGTGATCGGGTTCTCGGCGATGGATGTGGTGATGCCCGTGGTGCCGATGTTCCATGTAAACGCCTGGGGTTCGCCCTATGCCTGCGCCATGTCGGGTTCTCGCATGGTGTTGCCGGGGCCGGATTTGCATGGTGAGGCCTTGGTCAAGCTGATCGACACATACGGTGTCACGCTTGCCCTGGGGGTGCCGACGATCTGGCAGGGGTTGCTGGCCTATGCTGCTCAGTCCGGAACTACGCTGGCCAGCCTCGAACGCACGGTCATCGGTGGGGCCGCGTGCCCGCCGTCGATGATCGAAACCTTCCGCGAAACCTATGGCGTTGATACCGTACACGCCTGGGGCATGAGCGAGATGAGCCCGCTGGGCACCGCAAACCAGCCCTTGGCCAAACACCTCGACCTGCCAGTGGACGAGCAGCATGGGCTACGGGAAAGCCAGGGGCGGCCCTGTTACGGCGTTGAGTTGAAGATCGTGGACGACGACGGCAATGACTTGCCGCATGACGGCGAAACGCAGGGTGATCTGCTGGTGCGTGGGTTCTGGGTGCTGGACAGCTATTTCCAGATGCAAGATCAAGAACTTTTGCAGGATGGCTGGTTCGCGACCGGGGATGTGGCCACGCTGGACCCCGACGGGTACATGACCATCCGCGACCGCTCAAAGGATATCATCAAGTCCGGCGGCGAGTGGATCAGTTCGGTAGAATTGGAAAACATCGCCGTTGCGCATCCCAAACTGGCGACAGCCGCCGTGGTCGGCGTGCCGCATCCGAAATGGGGTGAGCGCCCCTTGTTGGTGGCGGTCAAAGCCGACGGTGAAGAGCCGGCCGAAGAAGAGATACTGGCGTTTTACGGCGGCAAGATCGCCAACTGGCAGGTGCCGGACAAAGTGGTGTTCGTCGATGCCTTGCCCTTGAACGCCACCGGCAAGGTGTTGAAGCGAACTCTGCGCGCGGATTTCGAGGGTGCCTTGACGGGCTGAGATTCAAAACAAGGGGATATGGCTCCGGCGGTAGGGATCGAACCTACGACCAATTGATTAACAGTCAACTGCTCTACCGCTGAGCTACGCCGGAACGGTTCGCGCCGTATAGCAACCTGTATCTGCGGCGTCCAGAGGGCGTTTAAGATTTTTCGTCGAAAATTCCCGCACCGTGACTTGTGTGGAATTCAGCGCGCTGGAGGGCTGGGAAATAGGGGGATTTTGGCTCCGGCGGTAGGGATCGAACCTACGACCAATTGATTAACAGTCAACTGCTCTACCGCTGAGCTACGCCGGAACTGAGGGGCGTATAACAACCTCGATTTTCGTCGTCCAGAGGGGAATGTAACGTTTTCCCAAAAAAGTTCCGCGCCCTCAGGATTGTCTGTAAAAACGCGCGGTTGCGGATAGCGCGCCGTCGGTGGTGACCTTTGATTTTCCAAGCAGATCAATAAGATGCGCGAAAACGTTTCTTTCCGCAGCGGGCAGCAGCGCGACCGGAGTGTCCACGTAGATACGTTCGGCCAGATCTCGGGCCGTGCCGGGTTGGTGTTCGAGCGCCGACAGAATCTGTGCCTCGCGTGTCAGGCGATGATCGATCAGCCAGTCGAGCCGCGCGGCGGGGTCGGGAATCGGGGCTCCGTGCCCCGAGTGAAACACGGACCAGTCGCGCGCCCGCAACCGATGGCAGGCGGTCATGAAATCCGTCAGGTCTCCGTCCGGGGGTGAGACCAGCGAACTTGCCCATCCCATGACGTGATCTCCGGTGAAGCAGACATTGCCCCAGCCCAAAGCGATGTGGTTGCCCAGATGGCCGGGGGTGTGAATCACTTCAAGCTGCCAGCCATCGCCAGTGATCTGCGCGCTATCGGGCAGTTCGACATCCGGGCGAAAAGCGGTGTCGATGCCTTCACCACCGCCTGCCAACCCGCCTTGCGCCAGTTCGGTCATTACTGCGCTGCGCCCGGCCTCGGGTCCGCCAAAGGCCAGAACGGGCGCGCCGGTGCGCTCGGACAGGGGGCGCGCCAGCGGAGAGTGGTCCAGATGGCTGTGGGTCACGATGATGTGGCTGATGCGCTGGCCGGGCTGCACGGCGTCCAGAATCGCCCCAAGATGTGCGTCGCTGCGCGGGCCGGGATCAATCACGGCAAGGTCGCCAGTACCCAGCAGATAGGTGTTGGTCCCGCGATAGGTCATGGGTGAGGGATTCGGGGCCAGAATTCGGCGCAGACCCGGTTGCAGCTCGATAGCTGGTCCGGCAGGTGGGTTGAAATCGTCCGGGGTCTGCATTCTGCGCTCTTTCTCTTGTCGTAACAGCCCGTTAGGTTTAGCGCATGTCGGCGCAATGGCTCAAATCCTATATGCCGCGCAGCCTCTATACCCGTGCTGCGCTGATACTGGTTCTGCCAGTGGTCGTCCTGTTGTTGGTGGTTGGCGTCGCGTTCCTGCAAAAACACCTTGAGGATGTCACCGCGCAGATGACCCGGGCGGCCTCGCGCGAGGTAATGCTGGTGGTTGATGAGGTGAACGCGACCGAAACCCAACAACAGGCGCTGGCGGTTGTCCGGCCCGATCTGCAGGCGCTGGATATGAAGGCGCGCTTTCTGGACATCAACGAAGAACCGATAGTCGGGCAACGTCGCTGGTATGACTTCATCGCACCGCAGGTCGAGGCGGACCTGCGCGCCTTGTTACCGGATCTTGCAGCGGTTGCTTTGCCCAGCGGGCAAGAGGCGCGCGTGTATATGCAGACCGACCTTGGCCTGTTGCAGTTGACCTTTGATCGGCGGCGTCTGTCACCAGTGGCACCGCATCAGTTGATCGTGACGATGCTGTTTTTTGCGATCATCATGACCTCGATTTCGTTTCTCTACATGCGCAATCAATTGCGTCCGATCACCCGTCTGGCCGAGGCCGCGCAGGCCTTTGGCCGGGGCAGGGTGGTGCCGTATTCGCCGGGCGGCGCGATCGAAGTGCGGGCGGCGGGCAGTGCCTTTCTGGACATGCGCGCCCGTATCGAACGCCAGATGGAGCAGCGCACCATGATGCTGTCTGGAGTGAGTCACGACCTCCGAACCCCTCTGACCCGTCTGAAACTGGGCCTGTCGATGTTGCCCGAAGATGAAGCCGCGCCCCTGCAACAAGACGTCGATGAGATGCAGTTGCTGTTGGACGCTTTCCTTGAGTTTTCGCGCGGGGCGGCCGAAGGATCGCCCGAGGCCGTCGATCCCAAAGGCCTGTTGCAGCAGATCGTCAAGGACGCGCGCCGAGCGGGTTATGAGGCCGATCTGATCTCGGTTGACGGCGAGGGGATCGCGATGTTGCGCCCGACAGCCATCCGGCGCGCGGTTGAGAACCTTATCGGGAATGCCGTGCGATACGGCAAACACGCCGATGTCAGCCTGTCAATCACGCCGAAATCCGTTCGTATTCGGGTCGAGGATGACGGGCCGGGCATACCGCCCGATCAGCGGTCCGAGGCGGTGAAACCCTTTTCGCGCCTCGATCCGGCGCGCAATCAGAATCAGGGCACCGGAGTCGGGCTGGGCCTTGCTATCGTGTCGGATATCGCGCGCGCGCATGGCGGCGTGCTGCGCCTGAGCAAGAGCGAACGTTTGGGAGGCCTCTGCGCCGATATCATCATCGGACGTTGACGCCGTGGCGGTCATCGCAGCCCGGCAACCGACTTTTGCATGGCAACGATCAGGGCGTCCCGCGTCCGCGCCAGTTCGGTCGTGGATTTTCCTGCGGCTGCGGCCTCGACCCCCTGTGTCAGCACGCGTGTGACCCCTTCGGTAAGGTGGACCTGACCCAGATCATCCCACCAGCCGTTGAACGTGTCCGTGAAGTGGTCGCAGAAGGCCTGCAACCCGCCGTCACCTGCGCCGAGGTTGAACAGCATGGTCGGCCCCATTGCCGCCCAGCGCAGGCCGGGTCCGGCCCAGATGGCTTTGTCCACATCCTCGACCGACGCGACGCCAGAGACGACAAGGCTGATCGCCTCGCGCCAGATCGCGGCCTGAAGGCGGTTGGCGACATGGCCGGGGACCTCTTTGTGTAGCCGGATCGTGGTTTTCCCGACGGCCTGATAGAAGTGCTCAGCCGCATCAACCACGCCGTCGGCGGTGCGCGTGTTGCCCAGCACCTCGACCAGAGGGATCAGGTGCGGCGGGTTGAACGGGTGCCCCAGAACGAAGCGCGACGGGTCGGTCCATCCCGGCTGCATCTGGCTGAGGGTCAGCCCCGAGGCAGAGCTGGCAACGATCGCATCGGATGTCAGGGCGGGCTCGATCTCGGCAAAGGTGGCGTGTTTGATCGGCAGGCGTTCAGGGACGTTTTCCTGTACGAAAGCGGCACCCTCGACCGCACGGGCCGCGCTGGTATGAAACGTGATGGCATCGGGCGTGCCGCGGGCCGCCAGCCCAAGCTCGGTCATTGTGGGCCAGGCGGTTTCAATATAGGCCCGAACCTTGTGCTCGACATCCGGGTCCGGATCGAACATCGCCACTGATCTGCCCGAGGCCAGAAACAGCGCCGCCCAACTGGCGCCAATGGTGCCGCCGCCCAGACAGGCGGTGTGTGCGAACTCCATCAGAATAGCCCCGGATTGAGGGGAGAAGCCGCCGTCAGGCCGCCATCCACGGTGAACAACTGGCCGGTGGCAAAAACGGCCTCGTCCGAGGCCAGCCAGACCGCCATGCTGGCGATATCCTCGGGCTTGCCAAATCGGCGTGTCGCGTGTCGGGCCAACGCGTCGCGCCGGGCGGTATCGGGGTTGGCTGCCAGATCAAAGCCAGCTTCCAGCATTCCCGTTTCGATCCAGCCGGGGCAGATCGCGTTGCAGCGTATCTTGGGGCCGTGATCCACCGCAATTGACCGGGTCAGCCCATGCACAAACGCTTTGGACGCGTTATATAGGGCCATCGACGGGTCCGCGACCTGACCCGAGATTGAGCCGATATTTATGATCGATCCACCCTCGGACATGCGCGGGATGTAGGCGCGGCACATGTTGAAAACGCCTCGGCAATTGGTGCCGATCACCGCGTCCCAATCTGCGTCCGTGCTGCCGGTCACAGTCTTTTCAACCTGAACGCCCGCGTTGTTGACCAGAATGTCCGTGCCGTCCGTTACGTAGGCCAATTCGTCGACTGCGTTGGCATTGGTGACGTCCAGCGGATACCAGATCACGCTGTCCGACAGCTCTTCGGGCCTTGCGCCGCGTCCGCAGGTCGTGACGGCAGCCCCTTCGCGCAGGAAGGCCTCGACAATCCCGCGCCCGATGCCTTGGCGGCCACCGGTCACCAGTGCTCGTTTCCCAGCCAACCGCATCAGTGTGCCACCATCACATGCCGCACAGATGTATAAGCATCCAGCGCGTAGACCGACATGTCACAGCCGGTGCCCGAACCCTTCATTGCGGCCCA
Organism: Ruegeria sp. AM9; assembly: GCF_056540565.1. Lineage (NCBI taxonomy): Bacteria > Pseudomonadati > Pseudomonadota > Alphaproteobacteria > Rhodobacterales > Roseobacteraceae > Ruegeria > Ruegeria sp. AM9. The sequence goes on along the minus strand of NZ_JBQFWY010000002.1, from coordinate 53,813 downwards.
GGGCATTTCCGCTGCGGGCATCCCATGCGTGTTCACCCAGGTCATGCCATAGCGCAGTTGCGCGGTCATTTTCATTGCGGTCGAAACATCCCTTGTCCAGATCGACGAGGCCAGACCATAGCGCCCGGAATTGGCGATCCGCAGCGCGTCTTCAGCCTCGGAAAAGCGCGACAGGGTGACGACCGGGCCGAAGACTTCGCTACACGCGATCTCGGCACTATTGTCGACATTGGCCACAACGGTCGGCTGGTAGAAAAAACCGGGGCCGTCTGCGATCCGCCCGCCCACGGTGATCTCGCAACTGCTGCGGGTGCGGTCAACGAACCCCGCAACGCGGTCCCTTTGGGTGGCCGAGACGATGGGGCCCATTTCGGTGCCCTCGGCCTTGGGGGCGCCGATCCTGATCTGGCTGACCTGCTCCGAGACAGCCGCAATGAGCTTGTCGTAGATCCCGTCCTGCACCATCACCCGGCAGGGTTGGGCACAGTCCTGACCCGCGTTGAAGAATGATCCGTAGCGGATCGTTTCCGCCACCGTGTCGATATCGGCATCGTCGAATACGATGACCGGGGCTTTGCCGCCAAGTTCCAGATGCACGTGGCGGATTTGGTTCGACGCCGCCCTCATCGCTGCCATTCCCGTGGCGGGAGAGCCGGTGATCGAAATCCCCTCGATCCGCGGGTCGTTGATCAGAGTGTCTCCGACCGAGGTCCCCCGACCATGCACCACATTCAGCACGCCTTTGGGCAGCACATCGGCCAGCAATTCCGCCAGCCGCAACGTGGCCAGAGGGGTAATCTCGGAGGGCTTCATGACGATGGTGCAGCCCGCCGCCAGCGGGGCCGCAATCTTCCAAGCAGCCATCATCAGCGGATAGTTCCACGGCGCGATCGAAGCGACAGGGCCGATCGGGTCCTTGCGGATCATCGAGGTATGCCCCGCGGCATACTCCCCGGCCACCGACCCGGTCATCGTGCGCGCAGCTCCGGCCATGAACCGGAACGTGTCGATGGTCAGCGGCATTTCCTCATCGCGGGCCATGGGCCAGGGTTTGCCAACATCCAGCGTTTCCAGTTCCGCCAGTTCCTCGATGTTCTCTTCGATCACGTTGGCAATCGCGTTGAGATACCCGGCCCGGTCGGCGGGGGTGCTGAGGCGATAGGTTTCAAACGCCTCATGCGCCGCACGTGTCGCAGCCTCGATCTGATCTGGCGTGGCTTCGGGCACTTGCACGACGGTTTCTCCGGTCGTCGGGTCCAATACCGAGAGAGGTTCTCCATTGCCAGCGACCATCTCTCCGTTGATCAGCATCCGTGTTTGCATGTCTTCCCCCATCTGTCCGGTAATCTCATACCTTCATCTGCTGAACCTGCGCGCTCAGCCCACCGTCCAGAACCCATAGCTGGCCGCTGGCATAACGCGCCTCGTCCGAGGCCAGCCAGTTGACCAGATTGGCGATGTCGTCCGGCGTTCCATAGCTGCGCATCGGGTGCACATCGCGTACGGCTTGCTGCAACTGATCGATGGTTTTGCCGCCGCCACCTGAGCCATCGCCGGAAAAAAAGCTCTGCAACATGGGGGTGTCCACGTAGCCAGGGCAGATCGCGTTCACGCGGATACCTTCGGGGCCATGATCGCAGGCCATCGCTTTGGTCAGCGCATGAACCGCGCCCTTTGTGGCGCAATAGGCGGCAAGGCCGGGATCTGCGATGAACCCGTCATAGCTGCCGAAATTGATGATCGAGGCGCCGCCGCCTGTGGCAGCCTTCCGCAGCAAAGGCAGAGCGTGCTTCGAGGTCAGAAAGGTGCCGGTGACGTTGACCGCGAAAGAGAGGTTCCACTCGTCAAGGGTGGTGTGCTCGATGGTCTTTTCGATCTCGATCCCTGCGGCATTGACCAGAATGTCCAACTGGCCCGCGTCCTGAGCGACCTGGTCCATCGCCGCAATGGCGTCTGCTTCCTGTGTCACGTCGAGTTTGACAAAAATGCTGCCGTCATCGTCATGTGCGGCCAAAGACCCTTTGGGCGTCAGGTCGGCGGCATAGACCCGCGCACCTTCACGCAGAAACCGGGCCACGATGGCGCGGCCGATCCCGCCGCGTCCGCCGGTGACGAGAGCGGTCTTACCTTCCAGCATCATTCTTTGGTCTCCTGCAAAGGCGGATAGCGATAGCGTTTGGCCGCAATGGTCCAATCCATGTGATTGCGCACATAGTCCTGTGAGGCATCCCGTGGTGGGTTGTAGTCCCAGCTTTCCCCGGGGTTAGCCGCCATCGCAGCGTGAAGGGCGCGCCGGGATTTTTGCGTGGCGATGATATCTGCGCGCAGTTTTTCACTGTCCCACCGCTGAGAAACGCGGGCTGCGAAGTGCGCGGCATGATCCGCATAGTCCGGTTCAGTCGCACGGTTCATCTTTTCCATAGGATCAGTGGACAGATCATAAAGCTGCGGCGGGTCCGGGTCGCAGTGGATATATTTCAATGGTCCGCTGCGGATCATGAAAACCGGATAGGGCGTCATCTCGGCGCAGTACTCGCCGATGGCTTCGTCCACCGGGTCAGCCTGTCCGCGTGCCAGTGGCATCAGCGAGCGACCGTCCACGGGTTCTCCGAACACGTCAGCGCTGCCTCCGGCGATGTCGACGAAGGTCGGCAACAGGTCAAGCAGTGAGCAGGCGTTTGATGCGGTGCCGTGTGCGACGCCCGGTCCGGCCATGATCAGCGGCACGCGGGCAGAGTGTTCGAAGAAGTTCATCTTGTACCACAGACCCCGCTCGCCCAGCATGTCGCCGTGATCGGCGGTGACGATGAGGATGGTGTTGTCCAGCTCTCCGACATCACTCAGCGTCTTCACCAGCGCACCCAGCTTGCTGTCGAAATAGCTGACATTGGCCAGATAGGCACGGCGGGCGCGGCGGATTTCTTCATCGGTCAAAGGGACATAGCTGGCCTCGATCCCATCCATCACCCGGCGCGAGAACGGGTCCTGTTCCTCGGGCGTCAGGGTGAATTCCGGCATCGGAACATCGTCGTCCGAATAGAGGTTCCACCACTCCGGCTTGGCGACATACGGGTCATGCGGGTGGATGAAACTGGCGACCAGGCAGAACGGAGCCTCGTCCCCTGCGGCCCGATCCCGGCCCCGGTCGATCAGCCAGCGGCGGGCGGCAAACTCGACCTCGTCATCATAGTCGGTCTGGAAGGTGGCGATGGCCTCGCCGCTTTCCTTGACGGTTGCCATGTTGTGATACCACTTGTCGATGCGCTCGTCCGGAGCCTCCCAATCGGGGGTCCAGGCAAAGTCCGACGGATAGATGTCGGTGGTCACGCGATCCTGAAACCCGTGTTTCTGGTCCGGGCCGATGAAATGCATCTTGCCCGACAGACACGTGCGATAGCCCAAGGCCTGAAGGTAATGCGCGAAGGTGGGGACCGAGGCGCGGAACTCGCTGGCATTGTCATAGGCGGCGATCCGGCTGATCAATTGCCCCGCCATGAAGGCAAACCGCGACGGCGCGCAGAGCGGTGAGTTGCAGTAGGCTGCGTCGAACCGCATTCCACGCGCGGCCAGCGCATCCATATGGGGCGTTTTCACCGTTGGATGGCCGTAAGCACCGCAGAAATGCGGTGCCAGCTGGTCGGCCATGACCACGACGATATTCGGCGGTGTCACGGTGCTGCCTGCGCGTAGGCGTCCAACACCAGCCCGTGGAAGTGATGCACGGCATGTTCCGATTTTCCCGAGCCGTTCGGGTCATGCACGATGCGCCCCTGAGTAAACGCAGGCGTGCTCATACCGCGCTGTACGCTTTCGACGATGTCGATATCTTCACGTTGCAGAACCTCATCTAGATAGCGGATGGCTTCCAGTTCCGCCGCATCCGGCTCGGGGGTTTCGAGGAAGAAGTCATAGGTTTCCAGCGTGCGGTCCGGACCCATCGGAATGATGTTCAGCACAATCATCGACGACCGACCCGGATAGCGCATCAGGCAGGTCGTGGGCCACAGCCACCAGACCGCATGGGTGCGCACCGTCGCATTTGACACGTCATAGGCGGCGTTCGCACCTTTGCCCGCCTCGGCCATGTGGCTGGAGTAGATGCCGTAGGTGGTCACTTTGTAGGTGTCCATATCTACCAGATCACAGAAATCCTTGTGGGCGGTCGGGCAGTGATAGCATTCAAGGAAATTGTCGACGACATTCTTCCAGTTTGACTTGATTTCATAGGTCAGGCGGTGGCCGAATGTCAGGTTCTCGATGTCCGGGGCCCAGTGGCGAATTTCGGTCTCCAGATTGCCGGAAACCTCGCGCAGAGGTCGCGCGTCAGGGTCGAGATTGACGTAGATGAAGCCTGCGAATTCCTCGACCTGCACCTGATCCAGGCAGATCTCCTTGGTGTTGAAATCGGTCAGACTTTCGGTTTCGGGCGCGCGGACCAACTGGCCGTTCAGCTTGTAGACCCATGCGTGGTAGGGGCACATGATGCGGGTTGTTTCGCCCTCGCCGGACAACAGGTGATGCGCGCGATGCTTGCAGACATTGTAGAAGGCGCGCAGCGTACCTTCGCGGTCGCGCACCACGGCAACGGGCCGGTTTGCAATCTCGACAGTCACATAGGATCCGGGCGCACGAAGCTTTTCGACATGGCACACCCATTGCCACGTCTTGGCGAGGATTCCATTCAGGTCCACCTGATGCCATGCCGGGTCCACATAGGCCTCGGCCTTCAAGGATTGCGTGTTGAACGGGTCGGGGCTGAACCCTTCGGATATCCGGTCGAATTGCTCTTTGGACGGCAGCGCGCTCATTTTGGGGGCTCCACAAAAGTCGTCCGGGACTGGCCCGGCGGGTTGCTTGCTGTGGGTATGATCCCCGGAAACGGGCTATGGCGCTTAACTTAGTACGCCACGAGTTTAACTTTTAACGCCATCTGAAAATGTCAGGCTTTGGGCTTACGGTGCATCGGCCAGGCACGGTATTCGAAAGGTACGCGGCCTTCGGTGCGGTCCTGGCTTGGGGGCAGTCCAAAGCGATCCTTGTAGGCCCGACTGAAATGGACCTGACTTGCAAAGCCCGACGCCATGGCGACCTGCGCAATCGGCAATTCGGTCTGCGTGACCAGACCGCGCGCCCGATCCAGCCGGATGTCACGATAATACAGGGCAGGGGTCTTCTTGATGTAGGTTGCAAACAATCGGTCGAGTTGGCGATGTGAGACACCTACCTGTTCGCAGATCGCAGGGATTGGCAGGGGGTCTTCCAGATGCGCCTCCATCACCTGAATTGCCGTCTTCAGGTTGGCCGGAACCAGCGCGCCCAGCGGCTCGCTGCCTTCGGGCTGCTGCATGGCGGCAGGGCCGCGCAGACGGTCGTGAAAGATATACCGCGCGGCCGCATTGGCCAGCGCGCTGCCATGGATGCCCTGCACGATCTTCAGCGCAAAATCCACCGAGGCGCCGCCACCGCAACAGGTGATCCGGTTGCCATCCAGTGCAAAGAGGTTCTCGACCACTTCGGTATCGGGGTACAACTCCTGAAAGGCGTCGATATGCTCGTAATGGACGGTCGCGCGTCGCCCTGTCAGTAACCCGGCCTGTGCCAGCACGAATGCGCCTGTGTCCAGCGCGCCCAAGGTGGCACCGGACCGCGCCCATTGGCGCAGGACGCTGCCGAGCCTGTCGGTCAGGTGCCTCTCGGGGTTCCAACTGGTCGAGACGATGGCGATGCCGGGCGGCTCGGGGCCGAGATCACCCAGCGCTTGCGTTTCAATTCCCGCCCCATTGCTGGACACGCAGAAGCCGCCGGTTTCCGACGCGAACACCCATTTGAAATAGGACCGTCCATCCAGATAATTGGCTGCGCGGAACGGATCGATGAATCCCATCGTAGCCGACATGTTGAAGCTGGGCGCGACGATGACGACAAGGCGGGTCGGGGGCTGGATCGTCTCGACCATGTCTTTTTGACCTCGCGCTTTGTCCTTCGGTTCAAAAAGAAAGCGATTTGGGAAAACAGTGCAAGATCGGATGCGGTGGAACGTTATCGTCAAGGCAGGGATATGGTAGGCCCGGCAGGACTTGAACCCGCAACCAAAGCGTTATGAGCGCTCTGCTCTAACCAATTGAGCTACAGGCCCGCCTGAGCGCTTTGAGTACCACGGTGAACGCCCGCGTCAAGCCTGACCGTTGCAACAGGGCGCACAATCGAATAACCCGCGCGGGAACCATTCATGAGGGGCTGGCCATGACGACGGGCAAGAACGGAATCACCTATGCCGATGCAGGTGTTGATATTGATGCGGGGAATGCTCTGGTCGACCGGATCAAACCTGCAGCCAAGCGGACCAACCGCTCGGGCGTAATGAGCGGGCTGGGCGGATTTGGTGCTCTGTTCGATCTGAAAGATGCCGGGTATCAGGACCCGATTCTGGTTGGCGCGACCGATGGCGTGGGCACCAAGCTGCGGATCGCCATTGATACTGGCGTTGTCGATGGCGTGGGTATCGATCTGGTGGCGATGTGCGTCAATGACCTGATCTGCCAGGGTGCCGAGCCGCTGTTCTTCCTCGACTATTTCGCCACCGGCAAGCTGGACACGGACACCGCAGCGCGGATCATCGAAGGCATTGCCGAGGGCTGTGTGCAGTCCGGTTGTGCGCTGATCGGTGGTGAAACGGCTGAGATGCCGGGCATGTACCCCGACGGCGATTTCGATCTGGCCGGGTTCTCGGTCGGCGCGATGGAGCGGGGGGCGCATCTGCCCACGGACGTGCAAAAAGGCGACGTTCTGCTGGGGCTGGCCTCGAACGGGGTGCATTCCAACGGCTATTCGCTGGTACGCAAACTGGTTGATATCTCGGGGCTGAGCTGGGATGCGGCGTCTCCGTTTGGTGACGGTTCGCTGGGCGAGGCACTGCTGACCCCCACGCGTCTGTACGTGAAGCCCGCGCTGCAGGCGATCCGGGCAGGGGGCGTGCATGCGCTGGCCCATATCACCGGCGGCGGCCTGACTGAAAACTTGCCGCGCGTTCTGCCCGAGGGGCTGGGTGCCGAGATTGACCTGAACGCCTGGGACCTGCCGCCCGTCTTCCGCTGGATGGCCGAGACCGGTGGAATCGTCGAGGCCGAGATGCTGAAGACTTTCAACTGCGGCATCGGCATGATCGTTGTCTGCGCCGATGATCGCGCCGACGAACTGGCCGCACTGCTGGCCGGGGCGGGTGAGACGGTTTCGCGCCTCGGTACCGTCACCGACACCCCCGGCATGGCCTATTCGGGCAAGCTGTTGTGAGCGAAAAGCGCGTCGCCATCCTGATTTCAGGCGGTGGCTCCAATATGGTGTCGCTTGTCGACAGCATGGGCGGAGATCACCCGGCGCGGCCCTGTCTGGTGCTGTCGAATGACGCCGAGGCCGGCGGTCTGAAAAAGGCCGCCGAACGTGGCATCCCGACCGCATCGGTGGATCACCGTCCGTTCAAAGGCGACCGCGCTGCGTTTGAGGCCGAATTACTGAAGCCGCTGGAACAGGCGCAGCCAGACATCGTTTGCCTTGCCGGGTTCATGCGGGTTCTGACCGGCGATTTCGTCTCGCGCTTTCAGGGACGGATGCTGAACATTCACCCCTCGCTGCTGCCGAAATACAAGGGTCTCAACACCCACGCCCGCGCGATTGAAGCGGGGGATGCCGAGCATGGATGTTCCGTTCACGAGGTGACGGCGGCGCTGGATGATGGCCCGATCCTGGGGCAGGCGCGGGTGAGTATCGAACCGGGTGATACGCCTGAACAATTGGCTGCCCGCGTGCTGGTGTGGGAGCACAAGCTCTACCCCGCAGTGTTGCGCCGTTACGCCAGTGAGGATCGGACTCCGGTGTTGCTGCCCTGATCGTCTGAGGGTGATTTACACACGTGTCATAATCGGCCTATGGTCTGCACCACGGCTGGGTACGGACAAGATGATCAGCCGAAGAAAACAAGAGCAAGAACAGCACCGCGCATGAAAACCCTGACAACGACGCAAGAGCTGGCCGATTTCTGCAAGGCCGCGGCGGAATATGACTATGTCACCGTAGATACCGAGTTTCTGCGCGAACGGACCTACTATTCAAAACTCTGTCTGGTGCAACTTGCGGTGCCGTCCGAGGACGAAGACAGCGCGGTTCTGGTCGATCCGCTTGCCGATGGTCTGTCGCTGGACCCGCTGTATGAGCTGTTCGGCAATGAGAATGTCGTCAAGGTCTTCCACGCCGCCCGTCAGGATCTTGAGATATTCTGGGTCGAGGCGGGTGTTTTTCCCACACCCCTGTTCGACACACAGGTCGCTGCGATGGTCTGCGGCTTTGGTGAGCAGGTCGGTTATGAAACGCTTGTGCGCAAGGTCTGCAAGCAGGGGGTCGACAAAACCTCGCGCTTTACTGACTGGTCCCGGCGACCGCTGTCCGAGGCGCAAAAGACTTATGCGCTGGCTGACGTGACCCACCTGCGCCAGATTTATGAACACCTCGCAGCCCAACTGAAGAAATCGCAGCGCAGCCACTGGGTGGCCGAGGAGTTGCGCACGCTGACCCAGCCGACGACGTATGACATTCGTCCCGAGGATGCGTGGAAACGTGTAAAAACCCGGACGAGTTCCGCCAAATTCCTGGCCGTGGTGCGTGAACTGGCGCAGTTCCGCGAGGCGTATGCGCAGGAAAACAACGTCCCGCGCAGCCGGGTGTTCAAGGATGACGCGCTGATCGAGCTGGCCTCGACCAAGCCGAAATCGCCCTCGGATCTGGGTGGTTCGCGCCTGCTGCTGCGCGAGGCCCGCAAAGGCGCGATTGCCGAAGGGATTCTGGCCGCCGTGAAAAAGGGGGTGAACTGCCCCGCCGATCAATTGCCGCGCGTAGATAACAGCCGCGACAAGCTGAAGGTGAACCCGGCGCTGGCGGATTTGCTGCGGGTGCTGCTGAAATCGAAAACCGAAAGCTCGGGCGTGGCGGCCAAGCTGATCGCCACCAGCTCGGAACTGGATCAGATCGCAGCGGGCGAGCGGGAATTGCCCGCCATGTCGGGTTGGCGGTTCGAGGTGTTCGGGGAAGATGCCTTGAAGCTCTGCGAAGGCAAGATCGCACTGGCCGCAAAGGGCCAGAACGTCGAGGTCGTATCCCTGTAACGCCTTTTACCGGCGCCGGGATTCCAGCGCGTTCTGCTGTCCCACGACCCGCACCAGACGGGTGCTTTCCAGGTCTTTCGGGCTGATATTGATGGCATCAGACACCATGCGCGACCGCTCGGTGCCCTGATTGGTCGCCTTTTTTGGGTAATCCACGCGGAACGTGAATTCCAGAACGCCGTTCTTCTGATTCTCTTCGCTTTCGGTGCGCACCAGCCGGGCGTTATAGGCCCCCTGCCGCGCCGCGGTGCCCGACACATAGACAATTGCGCCGCCCGGGGTGGGCTCGATCCGCAACTCGTCAATTCGAGCGATCGGGACACTGTTGTCCTCTTCCTCGGGGCCGGAAAACAGCCCGATGCCTTCGCGTTGCTCTGGAACCAGGGCGTCGGCATCATAGGCGGCGGTTTCGGCCGGGTCAGCCGATGTGCTTGATCCGAACCAGTTGGACGGGTTGACCCGCGAGTCCCGCCAGCTGCTGCAGCCAGAGACGGTCAAGGTGGCGACCAGAAGAACAGTAAACGTTTTTTGCATGGGGCAGGCGTCCAGAGCAGTAATTCCAGCAATGGGTTACCGCAAATTCCTCTGTTTGAAAAGCCACGCTTGGGGGTGGACAGGCGCAGGTCGGCGGCATAGGTCACAGTTATGATCGCAACAAAAGGACCGCCGCAAAATGGCTACGCCTGCCTTTGAGGACATCGTCGAGGATTTCGAGTTTTTGGAGGACTGGGAAGACCGGTACCGCCACGTCATCGATCAGGGTAAGGCGATGGAGCCCCTGGACAACGCGCTCAAGGTGCCGGCCACCAAGGTCCATGGCTGTGCCAGTCAGGTCTGGCTGCACCCGATTATCGAGGATGGCGTTTTTCGCTTTGATGGCGACAGTGACGCGCTGATCGTGCGGGGGCTGATCGCGGTTCTGCGGTCATTGTATAATGGCCTGCCGGTCAGCGAGGTTCCCAGGGTGGATGCAGGGGGTGAACTGGCGCGTCTGGGTCTGAACGATCACCTGTCGGCGCAGCGTTCGAACGGGCTGCGGGCGATGATCGAACGCATTCGCGAGGTCGCGCAGGAAAACGCCTGACGCGGATCAAGCCGTCGGTTTGCGGGTTGCCCAATCTGTCAGCGTGGATTCCAGATCGCCATAGCCGGTAAAGCGGCGTTCAAATTTCAGACCCATCCGCTCGGCACATTCACGGGCGCGTTCGGTCAGGTCCGGATCGTCGATCTGTGCCTGATAGACCAGCTTGGTGTAATTGCCGAAATACATGTCGCGCAGCTCGGGGTGCCGGTCTAGGCCCAAGGGTTTCCAGACAAAGGCATCGAACTGCCGCGCCAGAAAATCGGTCAGGTAAAAGGCGGTGGTTTCATCCTCGCCCCGGGCCTCAAAGGCCTGATTTCCTTCGAAGAAAGAATAGCAGTGGGGGCCTTTGACCATCTCGACGCCCAGTTCCGCGCAGGCTTTTTCCAGCAGACCGCCGGTGCCGCAATCGGCGTAGACGACAAAAATCTGGTCGTATTGAGCGCGATGCTTGGCCACCGCGTCCCGAACCGCTTGGGTGATCTTTTCCGGATGGACATGCAGAATCGCGGGCAGGCAGGTCAGGGCCATGTGATCCCAGCCGTTGCGGCGCTTCAGGTCCAGAATCTCGCGCGCAAGCGCACCGCAGGCCAACAGCAGGATCTGCCCCTGCGTGTCAGAAGCATAGCCCTTGGTGGTCAGGCTGGCATCGTCCGGCAATTTGTCCTGCTGCATCGGGTACCTCTTGGAAACTATGCGACAGATAGTGTGGCCTGCGGAAACAAAAAGGGCCGCCCGAAAACCGGACGGCCCCTGAACAATCTAACGTGTCCGATCAGCCGGCCAGTTGGTTGTGCTTGCGCGACACGAAGTCCTTGGCCATTTCCACGGCCACGGCTGCGTCACGGCAGTAACCGTCTGCACCGATCGCTTTGCCGAATTCTTCGTTCAGCGGCGCGCCGCCGACCAGAACGATGTACTCTTCGCGCAGGCCTTGCTCGACCATGGTGTCGATCACGACCTTCATGTAGGGCATGGTCGTGGTCAGCAGGGCCGACATGCCCAGAATGTCAGGCTTTTCGGTTTCCAGCGCTTCCAGGTAGTTTTCGACCGGGTTGTTGATGCCGATGTCGACAACCTCGAAACCGGCGCCTTCCATCATCATCGAGACAAGGTTCTTGCCGATGTCGTGGATGTCGCCCTTCACGGTGCCGATGACCATCTTGCCAACGCGCGGTGCGCCGGTTTCGGCCAGCAGCGGCTTGAGGATGAACATGCCGCCCTTCATCGCGTTTGCGGCCAGCAGAACTTCGGGGACGAACAGGATGCCGTCACGGAAGTCATGGCCAACAACGGTCATACCGCCGACCAGAGCTTTGGTCAGGATGTCGTAGGGGGTCCATCCGCGCTCCAGCAGGATGTTCACACCTTCTTCGATCTCTTCTTTCAGACCGTCGTAAAGATCGTCGAACATCTGCTCGACAAGTTCTTCGTCGTTGAGTTCGGACAGGACGATGTCTTCTTCGTCGGACATGGGGCGCTTCCCTGAGCTGTGCGGACCATCGGCCCGTGGTGGCATTTTTGCCGTTTTGGCCAAAACGCCGCAGTTTGACTGTGACGATTGCGACCTCAGTAGTTTCGAGACCGACCTATACGTCAAATTTTTACACGGCTCGACAGAATTTTCTGCAAGATAATCCTGCATCCCGTTCATTTTCCATTTCCGCCCGTCCTGCGCGATCAAGTGGCTGAAATCAACGTGAAACTGTAAGGCCTTCTTGCTGGATCGCGTAATTGTATATATATCTCGGTATGGAACATAACGGGAACAAATATGACTGCATCGCATGTCCGGGGCCGCGGGGTCGTCACAAACACAGCAGGCCGGTTCGAGCAATTCGACACCGTACCCTGCGATGACGGCTGGGAAATGGAAGAGGATATCCCGCCTCTGCGGACCGACGTCAGGGACGAGATCGCGCGCAGCCTGATCACCTATAACCGGTCGCCGGATCTGCCATTTGATCGCTCGATCAACCCGTATCGCGGGTGCGAACATGGCTGCGTGTATTGCTTTGCGCGCCCGACTCACGCCTATCTGGGATTGTCGCCGGGGCTGGACTTTGAAACCCGCCTGATTGCCCGCCCGAATGCGGCGGATGTCCTGCGCAAAGAGCTGTCAGCCAAGGGCTACAAAGTGGCAACCATCGCCTTGGGGACGAATACGGACCCGTATCAGCCGATAGAGAAAAATCGCAATATAACAAGAGATTGCCTGTCGGTTTTTCAGGAGTTCAACCATCCGGTCGGCATTGTCACCAAGGGCGCGTTGGTCGAACGCGATCTGGATATTCTGGCACCAATGGCCGCCAAGGGGTTGGTTCGGGTCGGGATTTCGCTGACCACGCTGGATGCGGATCTGTCCCGGAGGATGGAGCCGCGCGCGCCGTCTCCGCGGCGGCGGTTGGTCGTCATTCGCCGCCTGACCGAGGAGGGGGTGCCGGTGCGGGTCATGACTTCTCCGGTGATTCCGGGGCTGACGGATCATGAACTGGAATATCTGCTTGAGGCGGGCAGGGATGCGGGCGCCGATTCCGCCAGCTGGATCATGCTGCGCCTGCCGCGTGAGGTGTCGGACCTGTGGCAAGGCTGGCTTAAGGATCATGAGCCTGAACGCGTCGAAAAGATCATGTCAAAGCTGCGGGAAATGCATGGGGGCAGGGACTATGACCCGCGCTGGGGCCATCGGATGCGCGGAGAAGGAGAGTATGCGGGGCTAATTGCCAAGCGGTTCACGCTGGCTGTCAAACGTCTGGGATTGACGACGCGCACGCCGCCCTTGCGATGCGATCTATTCGCCCGCCCGGCCCAGATCGGCGATCAGTTGAGCCTGCTGTAACAAAAAAGCCCCGGACGCAGGTCCGGGGCTTTGGCATTCAATCGCGGCGGTCAGCGGTTTTCGATATCCACGTAATCGCGCATGGTTTCGCCCAGATACAGCTGGCGCGGACGGCCGATCTTGTTCTGAGGATCGGCGATCATTTCTTTCCACTGACTCACCCAGCCAACGGTGCGCGACAGCGCAAAGATCGGGGTGAACATCGAGGTCGGGAAGCCCATCGCCTCGAGAATGATGCCCGAGTAGAAGTCCACGTTCGGGAACAGTTTCTTCTCGGCGAAATACGGATCTTCCAGGGCTTCGCGCTCCAGCTCTTTGGCGACCTGCAGTTTCGGGTTGTCTTCCACACCCAGCAGATCAAGCACCTCGTCGGCTGATTGCTTCATCACCTTGGCGCGCGGGTCGAAGTTCTTGTAGACGCGGTGGCCAAAGCCCATCAGGCGGAACGGATCGTTCTTGTCCTTGGCGCGGGCGATGTATTCGGGGATGCGGTCGACGGTGCCGATCTCTTCCAGCATTTCCAGGCAGGCCTGGTTGGCGCCGCCATGGGCTGGACCCCAAAGGCAGGCAATACCGGCGGCGATACAGGCAAACGGGTTGGCGCCCGAGGAGGACGCCAGACGCACGGTCGAGGTCGAGGCGTTCTGCTCATGATCCGCGTGCAGGGTCAGGATACGGTCCATGGCACGGCTGAGGATCGGGTTGACCTCATATTCCTCGGCCGGAACGCTGAAACACATGCGCAGGAAGTTCGACGCATAGTCCATATCGTTGCGCGGATACACGAAGGGCTGACCGGTGTGGTATTTATAGGCCCACGCGGCAATGGTCGGCATCTTGGCGATCAGCCGGTGCGAGGCGACCTCGCGCTGGTGCGGATCGTTGATATCGGTCGAGTCGTGATAGAAGGCCGACATTGCACCCACAACGCCCACCATGATCGCCATCGGATGCGCGTCGCGGCGGAACCCACGATAGAAATACTGCATCTGTTCGTGCAGCATTGTGTGGCGGGTGATCGTGGTTTCGAATTTCTCCAGATCCTTGGCCGCCGGCAGCTCTCCGTACAGCAGCAGGTAACAAACCTCGAGGAAGTGGGATTTCTCGGCCAGTTGGTCAATCGGATAGCCGCGGTGCAGCAGCTCGCCCTTTTCACCATCGATATAGGTGATGGTGCTGTCGCAGCTTGCGGTCGATGTAAAGCCGGGGTCATAGGTAAACACGCCAGCCTGACCATAGAGCTTACGAATGTCGATTACGTCGGGCCCTGCGGTCGGCGAATGAACCGGCAACTCGTATGTTTCACCATGGACTTTCAGAGTGGCTGTTTTGTTGTCGGTCATTTCTGTCCCTTCCTCAATCATGCGCGTGCCGAAAAAGCAATCGGCTGTGCGGTCGGCGGTCATGCACGGATGTGCTGACCGGGTCGTAGCGGAGCAGCGTTACCTGAATATGAACCCAGGATTAGTTTGCTGCGTCGGAAAGCCGCGCCAGGGTTTCATCGCGCCCCAGCACAAGCATCATGTCAAAAACCGAAGGTGTAACAGCGCGGCCCGCGAGTGCCGCCCTGAGCGGGCCGGCCAGCTTGCCAAACTTGACCCCCTGTGCCTCGGCAAAGGCGTTGAGGACCTCCTCCAGTTCGTTCCGCGACCAGCTAGCATTTTGCACGTGCGGCGTCAATTCTTTCAGTATACCGTCGGATACAGATTGTAGGGCCTTGGCCGCTTTCTCATCCGGCTCAATGGGGCGGGAAATCAGCGCAAAGTGAGCCTTTTCAAGCAGTTCCGGGAAAGTGCGGGCGCGGTCCTTAAGACAATACATCGCACGTTCCAGATCACCGGATTGTGTCGCCGTCAGAGCAGGAAGTTCCGCTGCGTCCAGATAGGCCTCGATTTCATGCCGCAGCGCAGCATCATCGGCAATCGCAATATGCTGCCCGCAGAGATTTTCGAGCTTTTTCAAGTCGAAACGGGCCGGGCTCTTTCCAATCCCGTCCAGATCGAACCACTCTTTCGCCTGTGCGTCGGTAAAGAACTCGTCGTCACCGTGGCTCCAACCCAGGCGCGCCAGATAATTGCGCATACCTGCTGCTGGGTAACCCATCGCCTGGTATTCCTGTGCACCCAGAGCGCCGTGACGTTTCGACAATTTCTTGCCGTCAGGCCCGTGAATCAGCGGGATATGCGCCCAGACCGGAACGTCCCAGCCCATCGCTTCATAGATCATCATCTGACGCGCGGCATTGTTCAGGTGGTCGTCGCCCCGGATCACATGGGTCACGCCCATATCGTGATCGTCCACCACTACGGCCAGCATATAAACCGGGGTTCCGTCCGAGCGCAGCAGGATCATGTCGTCCAACTGATCGTTGCGGATGGTCACGTCGCCCTGCACCTGATCGCGGATCACGGTCGCTCCGTCTTGCGGAGCCTTGATGCGGATCACGAACGGTGCGTCCGGGTGGGTCGCCGGGTCGGCATCGCGCCAGGGGCTGCGGAACAGGGTGGATTTCCCTTCGGCCCGGGCCTGTTCGCGGAACGCGGCGATCTCGTCCTGCGACGAAAAGCACTTGTACGCCTTGCCCTCGGCCAGCAGCTGATTGGCCACTTCTGCATGGCGCGCTGCACCTTCGAACTGGCTGATCACGTCGCCATCATGGTCCAGCCCCAGCCATGCCATGCCCTGTAGAATCGCCGCTGTCGCCTCGGGGGTCGAGCGTTCGCGGTCGGTGTCCTCGATCCGCAGCAGGAACTTGCCGCCACGCCCGCGGGCATACAGCCAGTTGAACAGCGCGGTGCGGGCACCACCAATGTGCAGAAAACCGGTGGGCGAAGGGGCGAAACGGGTGACGACCTGATCGGACATTGTGTGGATTAACCTTTTGGTAACCGTGTCTGGCATAGTTTGGCGCCTGTCTAACGAGCCCGAAGGACGGGGGCAACCATGCGTGTTCTGGCACGGGTCGAGGCCGCATTGCTGAACCAGACAGGGTATTTGTTCCAATGGTCTCCGGTATGTCTGGCTATCGGTATCGGTCTGTACTTCAGTCTCCGGTTTGAACCGGGCTGGCAGGTGTACTCGTGCCTGCTGGCGCTGATGTTGGGTCTTGTCTGGGCCGGTCGCAAAGTGCGAACCGGTTGGGCTGCGTTGGCAATGGGGGGTGCGTTGATCGCGGCAGGTTTTGTACTTGCCGGTGCGCGGGCCCACTCGGTCGCAGAGCCGGTCCTGTCCTGGCGTTATTACGGCCCGGTCGAGGGGCGGGTCGTGGCCATGGATCGCTCTGCCTCGGACGCGTTGCGGGTGACGCTGGATCAGGTGCGCATAGGGGATGTGCCCGAGGACCGGCGACCGCAGCGCGTCCGGCTTTCATTGCATGGTGAATCGGCCGATCTGGCGCCGGGCCAAAGGATCATGACGACAGGCCACTTGTCGCCGCCACAAGGCCCGGTCGAGCCCGGAGGTTTCGATTTCCGCCGCCATGCCTGGTTCCAGCGTCTCGGTGCAGTCGGATACACCCGCGTTCCGGTGATGACGGTTGCGCGACCGGAAGAGGCGACCGAAGGAGTGCGTGTCACGGCCTTGCGGATGGCGATTTCCGAGCGGGTCCGTTCGATCCTTCCCGGTGAGATCGGAGGGTTCGCAGCCGCGGTCACAACCGGCGACCGCAGCGGTATGGGGCAGGAGACACTGAAATCGCTGCGCGCCTCGAACCTTGCGCACTTGCTGGCAATATCCGGTCTGCATATGGGCCTGCTGACCGGGTTCGTGTTTCTGGTCTGCCGATTGGCCCTTTCTGCCTTTCCCTCCGTGGCCTTGCGCCTGCCGGTGCGCAAGCTGGCGGCGCTCTGCGCGCTGGCTGCGGCTGTCATCTATTTGATGCTGTCTGGTGGCAACGTCGCCACCGAGCGGGCCTTTGTCATGGCCAGCGTCATGCTGGGGGCCGTCCTGATCGACCGCCGCGCAATTTCCCTACGAGTCGTTGCTGTGGCTGCTTTGATCGTCTTGGTGCTGCGTCCTGAATCTCTGCTGAGTCCCGGGTTCCAGATGTCCTTTGCCGCGACGACCGCGCTTGTCGCCGTGTTTGGCCAATTGCGGGACTATGGGCCGATGCCGGGGCCGAAATGGACGAAACCTGTGGTGGGGCTGCTTTTGTCCTCGGCGATTGCCGGGTTGGCGACGGCTCCGATCGGGGCGGCGCATTTCAATACGATGTCGCACTATGGGTTGCTGGCCAATATGCTCTCGGTGCCGGTTATGGGGACGGTTGTGGTACCAGCGGCCTTTGTCGCGGCGCTGTTGGCCCCGTTCGGGTTAGAGGCACTTGCACTGCACGTCATGGGATTGGGGTTGCAGTGGATTTTGATTGTCTCGGACAAGGTGTCAGGTCTGGATGGCGCCCAAGGATATGTCGTCAGCCCGCCGCACTATGTTTTGCCGATGTTTGCCCTCGGTGCTTTGTGGCTGGCGCTGTGGCACGGGCGGGCAAAATGGATAGGGGTTGCGCCGGTGGCGGCAGCCTTTTTGCTTTGGGGGCAGGGACACCGCCCCGAGGTTCTGATTGCGGATTCTGGAGGATTGGTGGGTGTCATGACTGAAAACGGTCGTGCGCTCAGCAAGGAAAAGGGCAGCGGGTTTATTGCCACTGTCTGGCTGGAAAATGACGGGGATGGTGCGGATCAGGTCAATGCCGCTCACCGCTGGCCCGACACGTCAGGCGGAATTCAGCGGTATGTCTGGCAGGGCAAGGAACTGGTTCACGTGACTGGAAAACGCGCAGCGCAAGGGTTTCAGGAATGCCGGAAGAACCAGATCGTCGTGTCGGCGGTACCTCTGGACCTGACCGGAGATTGCGGCCTTTTCGACCCGGATCGCCTGAAAGAAACCGGAAGCTTGGCTTTGTCCGGTGGCGGCCTGACAACCAGCCGAGAGGCCACCGGTCACCGGCTATGGTCCCCGGAGATGGCCGGGAACCACCGGGCAAAGCAACCTCAGTAGCTGCGGATCAGTCCAACCAGCCGCCCCTGAACCTTGACCTTGTCTTCGGGCAGAACGCGGGTTTCATATGCTGGGTTCGCGGCCTCAAGCGCGATGGCGTTGCCGCGCCGGAAGAATCGTTTCAGCGTGGCTTCCTGATCCTCGACCAGCGCCACAACGATGTCGCCGTTATCCGCCACTCTGGTTTCGCGGATGACCACGACGTCACCGTCATTGATACCCGCGTCGATCATCGAATCTCCGCGGACTTCCAGCGCGTAATGCTCACCTTTACCGGAAACCATGCTGCCGGGGACCGCCACACGATGCGAAACATGGCTGATCGCCTCGATCGGGACACCTGCCGCGATGCGACCCATCACCGGCAGTTCCATCGCGTCCACGGTGACGGGCTCGAAATTCGCCGGGCGCGGACCTTCGGGCCTGTCACCCTCGATAACACGCGGTTTGAAAGCGGCAGTAGGTTCGCCGCCAAGACTTTCCGGCAGTTTGACAATCTCAATGGCGCGGGCGCGGTGGGCGAGGCGGCGGATAAAGCCGCGTTCTTCCAGCGCGGTGATCAGACGATGGATGCCGGATTTCGATCGCAGATCCAGCGCAGCCTTCATTTCATCGAAACTGGGCGGAACGCCGTCCGCCTGAACGCGTTTGTGGATGAATTCCAACAAATCCAACTGTTTCTTGGTCAGCATTGCTCACACCTCGTCGGTCATGCGTTTTCTTTTGTTCTACGCATGTTCACGTTTTGTGTCAACGGATTTGAGCGTTGGCTAGATCGGCAGGTACAGCACCTCATCCCCGGCAGCGCGTGCAGCATCGTGCGGTTCGCGTAGCAACAGGGCATTGGCCTGCGCCAAAACACTCAGCAAAGAGCTGTCCTGATCCGCACAGGCGCGAATGCCCTGATCGTCCAGTATCGCGCGCATGTAGTGTTCGCGTGGGCCGTTTTCGCCGATCGGTTCGGCCAATCGGGCGCGCTGAAACGGGGGCAGAACCTGCTCAACACCCAACATGCGACGCACCATCGGGATCAGGAAAAGATAGCCGCAAACCATTGCGCTGACAGGATTTCCCGGCAGACCAACCATCGCGGCATCGCCTAACCGACCGGCCATCAGAGGTTTCCCCGGACGCATCCGGATTTTGTAGAAGGACCGTTCCATCCCCAGCGACTGTGAGACATCGGCGACAAGATCATATTCGCCAACCGAGGCTCCGCCGATGGTGACGACCAAATCGGCACCTTCTGCCAGCCCGAAGGCGGTTTCAAGCGAGGCAACGGTGTCGCGTGCAATCGGCAGGACGCGCACTTGTGCGCCCGCGTTTTCCAGCAGAGCTTTCAGGCCAAATGTGTTCGACGCGATGATTTGATCGGGGCCGGGGGTTTCGCCCGGCATGACCAATTCATCCCCTGTCGAGATCAGCGCGACCACGGGTTTGCGCGTGACCGGAACTGCCGGAATGTTCATGGCCGCCATCAACGCAACATCCTCGGGGCGCAGAACGCGCAGAGCTGAGATTTGGGAGCCGGTTTGGAAATCGATACCGGCAGGGCGGATGTTGGACTTGGATCCGGGTTCATCGGTGATCGTCAGCAGATCACCACGACGGACGGTATCTTCTTGAATAACAACAAAATCAGCGCCTTCGGGTACCGGAGCGCCGGTGAAGATACGTACCGCTTGGCCCGGTCCGACGGTGCCTTTGAACCGACGCCCGGCGGCGGATTCACCGATGACCTTGAACATCGCGTGCAGTTCGACCTCGGTCGATTTCAGGGCATAGCCATCCATCGAGGACGCGGCAAAAGGCGGCTGGTCGCGGGTGGCACTGACGTCCCGCGCCAGTACGCGCCCGGCGGCTTCGACAAGCGGAACGTTTTCGGCGTTCAGCGGAGAAACAAGATCAAACAGCAGCGCCCGGGCGTCTTTGACCGTAATCATTTCGCCTCGTAACGTCCTGATTTTCCGCCGTCTTTCAGCAAGACGCGAAGGCCGCCAATCTCCATCGCCTTATCGACGGCCTTGGTCATGTCATAGACGGTCAGTGCGGCGGTTGAAGCTGCGGTCAGCGCCTCCATCTCAACCCCGGTCTGGCCCGAAGTCTTGACGGTCGCCTCGATCTGAACACCCGGCAGGTCGGGGTCCAGCGTCAGCTCAACAGCCACCTTGGTCACCGGCAGCGGGTGGCACAGCGGGATCAGGTCAGGTGTTTTTTTTGCACCCATGATACCGGCCAGACGCGCGACGCCCAGAACGTCACCCTTCTTGGCGCGGCCTTCGGAAATCAGATCAAAGGTTTCCTGCGCCATTTTGATATGGGCGGCGGCAACCGCCACCCGGTCGGTGACGGCCTTGTCCGACACATCGACCATGTGCGCCTGTCCTTGAGCGTCGAAATGGGTCAGTGGCATTACATCACTCCGGGGATCAGCGGGTTCGCCAGCAATTGGCGGGTTGCGGCTGTGACATCGTCCTGACGCATCAGGCTTTCACCGATCAGGAAGCAGCGCGCGCCATAGCGGGCGATGTCGGCCAGGTCTTCGGGCGTGCTCAGACCGCTTTCACATACGATGGTCCGGTCGCCCGGCACCAGTTTCGACAACCGGCGCGTGGTATCAAGCGAGGTCTCGAAGGTCTTGAGGTTGCGGTTGTTTATCCCGATCAGCGGGCTTTTCAGCTGCGTCGCGCGTTCCAGTTCGGCTTCGTCATGAACCTCGATCAGAACGTCCATGCCCCAGTCGAAGGCAGTCTGCTCCAGCTCGGCGGCCTGGCTATCTTCTACCGAGGCCATGATGATCAGAATGCAGTCCGCGCCCAAAGCGCGCGCCTCGATCACCTGATACGGGTCGTACATGAAATCCTTGCGCAGCGCGGGCAGCGATGTGGCCGCGCGGGCTTCGGTCAGATACTCTTTGGCCCCCTGAAAGCTGGGCGTATCGGTCAGCACCGACAAGCAAGCCGCGCCGCCGTCTTCATAGGCTTTTGCCAGCGCGGGCGGGTCGAAATCGGGGCGGATCAGGCCTTTGGACGGGCTGGCTTTCTTGACCTCGGCAATCAGGCCATAGCCTTTGCGTGTGGCCTTTTGCAATGCGTTCGCAAAGCCGCGAACTTCAGGGGCAAACCGTGCTTCGCCTTCCAGAAGGTCCAGAGGTTTCTCTGCCTTGTCTGCGGCGACTTCCTCAAGCTTATAGGCTTTGATTTTGTCCAGTACCGTCTCTGTCATGCGGCCTCCTGAGTCATTCGGGCCAGTGCGGCGATTTTTTCTTTGGCTTTTCCGCTGTCTATGCTTTCCACGGCTTTGGCAACCCCGTCCTTGAGGTCGGTGGCAGCATCTGCGACGACAAGCGCGGCGGCGGAATTCAACAGCACCGCATCGCGATAGGCCGAGGGCTGCCCGTCCAGCAGCGCACGGAAGGCAACGGCGTTTTCTTCGGGCGTGCCGCCGAGGATGTCTTCGAACGGATGAACTGGCAGGCCTGCGTCTTCGGGGTGAAGCTCGACCTCTTTGACACGGCCGTCTTCAAGTGCGGCGACCCAGCTGATGCCGGTGATGGTCAGCTCATCGGTGCCATCCGACCCGTGCACCAGCCATGCGCGATCCGAACCAAGCAGGCCCAGCGTTTCCGCCATCGGGCGGATCAATTCGCGGCTGAATGCTCCGGTCAGCTGGCGTTTTGCACCGGCGGGATTGGTCAGCGGCCCAAGGATGTTGAAAATCGTGCGTGTACCAAGTTCCTGCCGCGAGGGCATGACGTGGGCGATAGCCGGGTGATGCATTGGCGCCATCATGAAGCCGATACCAACCTCTTTCAAAGCGTTTTCAACAACTTCCGGACCAACCATCACGTTAATGCCTAGTTGCCCCAAGGCATCCGCAGCACCGGATTTCGAGCTGAGGTTGCGGTTGCCGTGCTTGGCCACGGTCACACCGGCCCCGGCCACAACAAACGCCGTGGCGGTCGAGATGTTCAGAGTGCCCTTGCCGTCACCCCCGGTGCCGACAATATCCATCGCACCTGGGGGCGCTTTCACAGCATTACACTTCGCACGCATCACGGCGGCGGCGGCGGCGTATTCCTCAACCGTTTCGCCACGTGTGCGCATCGCCATCAAAAGCCCACCGATCTGGCTGGGCGTGGCTTCGCCTTCAAACAGGATGCCAAAGGCCTTTTCGGCCTCGTCGCGGGTCAGAGACCGGTCAGCGGCGGCTCCGATCAGCGGTTTCAGAGCGTCGCTCATACGGGAACTTTCATCTCGGACAGGAAATTCTTGAGCAGGGCGTGACCGTGCTCGGAGGCGATGGATTCCGGGTGGAACTGGACGCCGTGGATGGGCAGCTCTTTGTGCTGCAGGCCCATGATGGTGCCGTCTTCCAGCTCGGCCGTGATCTCAAGGCAATCGGGCAGGGTGGTGGGATCTACCACCAGTGAATGATAGCGGGTTGCCTCGAACGGCGTGGGCAGCCCGGCAAACAGGCCTTTCCCGGTGTGATGCATGGTGCCCATCTTGCCGTGCACGATCTCATGACACCGGATCACGTCGCCGCCAAAGGCCTGCCCGATGGTCTGGTGGCCAAGGCATACGCCCATCAGGGGCGTCTTGGTCTCGGCAGCGGCCTCGGTCAGGGCCAGACAGATTCCCGCCTGATCGGGATCGCAGGGGCCGGGGCTCAGCAGGATGCCTGCCGGGTTCATCGCCATGGCTTCCTGGACGTCCAGAGCGTCATTCCGCCGAATGACCATTTCGGCACCAAGTTCGCCTAAATAGTGTACCAGGTTGTAGGTAAACGAGTCGTAGTTGTCGATCAGCAGCAGCATTTGGGCACTTGTCTCGGCTTGGGCATTTCGGGCTGGCGATACAGCCCCGGGCCACGGTATAATGTCGGGACATACATGCTCAGGCTTGCGCGGCAGCGTCAAGGGGACATCCGGTTCCTGATGCCGTGGCAAGTAAATGCCGCAACAGACGGCGAACATGCGATCGAAGCAGGACCAGAACGAGAGGCAATTGTTATGGGCGGATTTGTCAGCGGGATGATCGTGGGAACGGTCGTTGTTCTTGTGTTGGGGGCAGTGCTGTCTCTGAACACGCCACTGGCGAAAAAACCGGAAGTGGCAGTGTCTGCTCCGGAACCCGAGGTGGCCGAGGTTCCCGAAACCACCGCAGAGGCAACGGACACTGTCGGCGATGCCGATTTGTTGGACCTGCCACCGGCCGAACCCGAATCCACTTTTGACCAGACCGACACGTTGGCCGAACTGTCGGATGTCGAGGTCGAGCCCGAGGCCCAGCCCCAGGTGATAGAGCCTGCGGCTCAGGTTGATGAACCCGTCGCAGCACCTTCGGCACCGGTCAGCGTCTCGACTGAGGCGCCGGTTGCGCCGCAAGCCCCGCCAGTGGTGCAGGGATCGCCCAATGCCGAGGCCTTGCCCGAGGTGTCGCTGGACGCGCCCGAAGCCCAGCCCGAGCCGGTCGCCGAAGCCGAGGTGCAGCCCGACGTTGCCGAGACCACGCTTCAGGCCGAACCTGAAGGTGTCGAAGCCGAACCTCAACCTGAACCCGAGGTTGCACCGGAAACTGAATCTGTCGCAGCTGAGGTGGCACCTGAGCCAGAGGTGGCCGATACAGCTGTGCCTGAGGTGGAAACAAACCCCTTTGAGAACAGCCCAATTGCTGTCGAAGGCGACGAAGATGCAGCGCCGCGCGATCTGCCACGGATTGCATCCGTTCCCCAGATCGGAGGCGAAGGTGAGGCCGCAGCAGTGCCGGGTGTCGGCACGCGTGTTGTACCCCTGACCGAACGTGATGATGTGATCCAGATCACCGAAACCGGTACCGAGATGATCGTGCCGGGCAAGCCGATCGAGGCCTACGCGGCCGATTTCGATAACCCCGAGGCCAAGCCGCTGATGTCCATCATCCTGATCGATGATGAGGGCGCATACGGCGCCGAAGCTTTGCAGGACTTCCCATACCCGCTGACCTTTGCGGTCAGCCCCTCTGATCCGGAAGCCGCCGAAAAGATGAACCGGCACCGCAAGGCCGGTTTCGAGGTTCTGGCTCTCGCCGATCTACCCGAGGCCGCCAGCGCACAGGATGCCGAGGTTTCTTTGGCGGTATGGCTTGATACGCTGCCGGAAACGGTGGGTATCCTTGAGGGCGTGGATTCAGGAATTCAGGGCAACCGCAAACTGGCCGATCAGGTGGCCGCGATTGCCGCCGGTACGGGCCGGGGTCTGATCACGCAGGATAACGGGTTGAACACCGTGCAAAAGCTGGCCGCGCGCAACGGCGTGCCCTCGGGTGTGATCTTCCGGGATATTGACGGCGCGCGTCAGGATCCCAAGATCATGCGCCGTTTCCTGGATCAGGCCGCGTTCCGCGCCGGGCAGGAAGGTACCGTCGTGATGCTGGGCCGCCTGCGCCCCGACACGATCTCGGCCCTGCTGCTGTGGGGGCTAGAGGATCGTGGCAACCGCGTCGCAATGGCCCCGATTTCCGCGGTGATGATGAAAGAAGTTCAGTGAAGTCTGAAGAAAAGAGACGGTTGGCCTCAAAGGCCAGCCATTTTTCTATGAGTTGCCCGACCCCGTGAATCGTGCAGCATCCGCAGCAGCCCGCCGGATGGCGTTCGATTTGTGAACGGTCTCCATATATTCGTATTCGGGGTCGCTGTCGTAAACGACACCGCCGCCGGCCTGAATATAGAGTTTGTGATCCTTCACGATGGCCGTCCGCAGGGCGATACACATATCCATGTCGCCACCGGCGCTGAAATAGCCAACACCGCCGCCATAGACGCCGCGTTTTTCCGGCTCCAGCTCGTCAATGATCTCCATCGCGCGCACTTTCGGCGCGCCCGAGACGGTGCCCGCAGGCATCCCGGCAAAGAACGCATCCAGTGCGTCTTTGTCTTCGGCCAGCTCTCCGACCACGTTCGAGACGATGTGCATCACGTGGCTGTAGCGTTCGATGATGAACTCTTCGGTCGGACGCACGGTGCCGATCTTGGACACGCGACCGGTGTCGTTGCGGCCTAGATCCAGCAGCATCAGGTGCTCGGCCAGTTCTTTCTTGTCGGCCAGCAGATCGGCCTCGTTGGCCTTGTCCTCTTCGGGCGTTGCACCACGGGGACGGGTGCCAGCGATCGGGCGGATCGTGACCTCATCCCCGAAGACGCGCACCAGAATCTCAGGGCTGGCACCAACGACCTGAAAGCCGCCGAAGTTGAAATAGAACATGAAGGGCGACGGGTTGGTTCGGCGCAACGAGCGATACAGGGCAAACGGTGGCTGCGGGAAATCCTGCGTCCAGCGCTGCGCCGGGACGACCTGAAAGAGGTCGCCCGCACGGATGTATTCCTTGGCCTTTTCAACCGCTTCCATATAGCCGGACTTGGTAAAGTTCGACACCGGCGGCGCGACCTCGGACGCATCCCCCAGATCGCGGGTTTCGGCAGGCATGGCGCGTTCCAGATCGCGCACCGCGTCCATCACACGCTCGGCGGCCTGCGCATAGGCGGCCTTGGCCGATTGTCCCTCGGCCACCCAAGCGGGCGAGACAACGGTGACTTCGCCTTTGACACCATCCAGAACAGCGATCACCGAAGGGCGCAGCATGATCGCATCAGGCAGGCCCAGCGGGTCGGGGTTCACGTCCGGCAGGTATTCCACCAGCCGGACCATGTCATACCCCAGATAACCAAACAGTCCCGCCGCAGCCTGTGGCAGGTCGTCGGGCAGTGCGATGCGGCTTTCGGCCAGCAACGCGCGCAGGTTGTCCATCGGGTTACCGTCCTGCGGATTGAACGCCTCGGCATCGAAGCGAGCCGAGCGGTTCAGTTCGGAGGCTTCCCCGCGACAGCGCCAGATCAGGTCCGGCTTCATGCCAATGATCGAATACCGCCCGCGAATCTCTCCTCCTGTCACCGATTCCAGCATGAACGCGTCTTTCTGCGCGCCCGTCAGCTTGAGCATCAGGGACACGGGCGTGTCCAGATCAGCTGCCAGACGGGTATAGACGACCTGATTTTCGCCAGCCTCATAAGCGCGGGCGAAGCTGTCAAACTCGGGGGTCAGGGCCATATTCGGTCTCTTTTAATAGCTTGACTGCACGGCGTTCAGCGCGCGCTGATCAATCACCGGACGGGCGCGGGCCTGCGCGTCGCGAACATAGGCGTCAAAGATGTTCTGCGCCAACGCCTGGTTCAGCTGAGCCTCAAGCGCGGCCTGAGCCTGACGCAGTTCGTCGGTTTCGGCAGGCGCCAGCAGCTCTTCCAGACGGACGATGAATGCCGAGCCTTCACCAGGAACGGTGCGCAGCTCGCCGGGTTCCATTTCGAAAACCTGCACCATGAAATCCGCAGGCACATCATCCAGGAACGCAGTGCGGGTCAGAGCGTTTTCCACGCGGAAGGGCAGGCCGGTGGTGGTAAAGTCGCCATCCGCGTTCAACTGCTCAAGAACCGCGTTGGCCTGCTCTTCCAGTGCTTTGCTCGTTTCAGCCTGCGTCCACGCAGCCACCACGCGCTCACGCGCTGTCTCCAACGGTTCGGGGCGTTGGGGCAGAACCTGGTTCAGGCGCAGGGCAAAGATCGAGCCGTCCTCAAGGAACGCAACCTCGGGGAAATCGCCTTCGTTCACAGCCTCGGCGACGGTGCGGAACCCGTCATAGGCGGCAACACCATCGTCGCTCTGGCGGGTCCAGTCGATCTGCCCCAGTTCCATCTCGGTCTCAGAGGTCAGCTCTTCCAGAGTGGCGCCACCGGCCAGCATGTCATTGATGTCTTCAGCCTGTGCTTCGATCTGACGGCGGGCGCGGTCAGCGGCCAGTTCCTCGCGCAGGGCAGGTGCGGCGTCTTCGAACGAGGTCGTGTTCTCGGCCAGCGAGCCATTGATGCGGAACAGGGCAGGGCCAAAGGTCGACGGCAGCGGCCCAACCACGGTGTCCAGATCGGCGGCAAAGATGGCCTCGGCCGCTTCGCCAAGATCTTCGCGGGTCACGTCACCAAGGTCGATGTCGCTGAGTTCCAGCTGGCGGTCCCGTACCAGTTGTTCAAACGTGGTACCGCCGACCTCAAGCTGGGCCATTGCAGTTTGCGCGGCCTCCTCGCTGGGGTAGGTCAGGCGTTCGACCAGACGGCGCTCGGGCTGGTGGAATTCGGATGCGCGCTGATCATAGAGGCGACGCACTGAATCCTCGTCTACCTCGACACTGTCCAGCAGCATTTCCGGCGACAGAATCGCATAGGTCAGTTGCTTGGTGCGGGGCAGGGTGAATTGACCCGTGTTCTCATCATAATAGGTCTGAACCTGTTCATCGGTCGGTGCGGCGACAGGGGTGGTCAGCGCATCCGGCCCGACCGTGGCCACGGTAAAGCTGCGGCGGGCGCCGACATAGTCGGTCAGGACCTGCGTCAGAACCGAGGGCATCTCAACCCCGCTGACCACCGCGTTCTGAACGATGGTACGCGAGGATTCCTTGCGCAGGTCTGATTCGAACTCGGTATCCGTCATTCCGACCTGTTCCAGTTGAAACTGATAGGCGTCACGGTCAAACGAACCATCCACACCTTGAAACGCCTGAATGGCGACGATTTCCTTTTGTAGGTTCTCGTCTCCGATCGAAATGCCCAGCTCACCAACTTCGTTGTCCAGCGCGGCCAGAGCGGTCAGGCGCGACAAGGCCAATCGGTCCAGCCCGAAGTCTTGCGCCTGCGACATTTGCAGAGGTTGGCCGGTTTGACTTTCGACCGCGCGAATTTCGCGCTGCAGCTCACGGACATATTCGTTGATCGAGACCTCTTCGTTGCCGACCTGCGCAACGGTGCGCACGGTGCCGGTCAGGCTGGTTGCGCCAAAGCCTGCAAGGCCCAGCATCAACAGGCCCATGATAATCCAGACAAAGGTCTTCGATAGGTTTTTAACGCCTGCGGCCATGGTGCCCTCTTATTAATGCGGCAAGTTACTGCCCTGTCGGTTGCGGCCCTGAATACGATGCACGCCGCCGGGGGGCAAGCTCAGAAGGACAGGGCCTGTAGCCGGTCGAACAATTGTGCGATTCCGGCGCGGTCGAGATTGGCAAACGCGACGCGAACCTGACGTCTTCCTGCCGGGTCGTCTTCGGGCATGAACATTGTGCCGGGCAGCAGCAGGATACCGGCCTCGGGCACCAGACGACGCGCCAGTTCATCCGAAGGGATGTCGAACGGGTGCTCGAAATACGCGAAATACGCCCCTAGACCCAACAGGCGCCAGCCCTTGTCGGCCAAGCAGGGCAATTCTTCCTGAATCGCGGCGCGGCGGTCGAGGATTTCAGCGCGCTCTCCGGCAACCCATTGCGACAGATTCCGCATCCCCCACAGCGCCGCGAACTGGCCGATCTGGCTGGGGCAGATTGCCACTGTGTCCAGAAATTTTTCGATCTCGGCCAGCAGGTTCGCACCAGTTGCGATCGCACCGACGCGGTGACCCGTCAGGCGATAGGCTTTGGAAAATGAATAGAGGTGGACCAGAGTCTCCTGCCAATCTGGTTGGCTGAACAGATCATGCGGCGGGCCGCTGCGGCTGTCGAAATCGCGATAGGTTTCATCGACCAGCAGGCGAATGCCCGCCTCGCGCGCAAGATCATAGAAGGCGCGCACCAATTCCGAGGGGTACTCCACGCCGCCCGGATTGTTCGGGGTGACCAGAACGATTGCGCGGGTTTTATCCGTGATCAGGGCGCAGGCCGCCTCGGGGTCGGGCAGCAGTTCATCATCAGTTTTCAGGTCGATGGCGCGAACGCCCGCCATATCCAGCCACATTTTATGGTTGAAGTACCAAGGGGTTGGCAGGATAACCTCGTCCCCTTCATCGGTGATGGCCGAGATCGCGGCGGCAAACGCCTGATTGCAACCTGAAGTGATGGCAACGTGATCCGCCGCGAGTTCAGCGGCGTAATGCTGGCCGATTTGCGTTGCCAGTTCCGCGCCTAAATCGGGATTGCCCAGAACCGGGCCATATAGATGCGCGCTGTCTTCGGTCACGGCGAACTCGGCCATGGCCTGACGCAGCGCCAAGGGTGGCGGATCAACCGGCGCGGCCTGGCTGACATTGATCAGAGGCCGGTCCTCGGAAAAGACCACGCCCTCCAGCCAGCGCCGCGCCTCCATCACCGGAGGGGCGAAAGTGGCGGCGGTGCGTGTCCGGGTCATGCGTGGTCCTGGATGTTCAGCAGAGGATCAGTCGGTACCGCGATAGGGCTCGACATATTGCAGGGCCATATCCCACGGGAAGAAGATCCACGTGTCCTGGCTGACCTCGGTTATGAACGTGTCCACCATCGGGCGGCCTTTGGGCTTGGCGTATACAGTGGCAAAATGCGCTTTGGGGTACATCGCGCGCACCAGTTCCAGCGTTTTGCCGCTGTCGACCAGATCGTCGATGATCAGAACGCCTTCACCATCGCCCATCAGATCAACGTCGGGGGCTTTCAGCACCTCGGCCTCGCCCTGCGCCTGATGGTGGTAGGACCGCACACTGATCGTATCGACGGTGCGAATGTCCAGCTCGCGGCTGACGATCATCGCGGGCGCCATGCCGCCGCGGGTGATGGCAACAACGGCGCGCCACGCGCCGTCATCCGGGCCCTGACCGTCCAGCCGCCACGCCAAAGCGCGCGAGTCGCGGTGAATCTGGTCCCAGCTGATGTGAAAGCCTTTTTCGTGGGGCAGGCGGTCTTTGGCGCTCATTTCTCTTAACCCTTTTCAACGTCGGGGGCGTCGACGGCCTTCATGCCGACGATGTGATAGCCCGAATCCACGTGCAGATTCTCACCGGTGACACCGCTGCTGAGATCGGACAGCAGATAAAGCGCCGACTTGCCGACATCATCGATGGTCACATTGCGGCGCAGAGGCGAGTTATACTCGTTCCACTTCATGATATAGCGGAAGTCGCCAATGCCGCTGGCGGCCAGTGTCTTGATCGGACCCGCCGAGATCGAGTTGACGCGGATACCGTCCTTGCCCAGATCCTCGGCCAGGTATTTGACCGACGCTTCCAGCGCCGCTTTGGCAACGCCCATCACGTTGTAGTGCGGCATCACCTGTTCGGCGCCGTAATAGGTCAGGGTAACGGCGCTGCTGCCCTCGGACATCATCTTTTCCGCACGCTGCATCACGGCGGTGAAGGAATAGACCGACACATCCATGGTCAGCTTGAAATTCGCGCGGCTGGTATCGACGTAACGACCGCGCAGTTCGTTCTTGTCGGAAAAGCCGATCGCATGAACGATGAAGTCCAGCTTGCCCCATTTCTCTTCCAGCGAAGAGAACAGCGCATCAATCGATGCTTCATCGCTTACGTCGCAGGGCAGGACGATTTCGCTGCCCAGTTGCGCCGCCAGCGGATCGACCCGCTTTTTCAGAGCATCGCCCTGATAGGAAAAGGCAAGTTCGGCTCCGGCTTCGGATAAAGCGCGGGCAATTCCCCATGCGATCGATTTATCATTGGCCAGTCCCATGATGAGGCCGCGTTTTCCGGCCATCAACTGATTTGACATGTTCGGTTCTCCGCCTGTCTTCGCTTTATGTTGGGTTGGTTTATGCCATTGGTTGCGCTGCTTCAAGGCCACGAACTCTTGCCCACAGCGGGTTCTCGCCCTAGGGTAGTTAACAAAAGTTTCCGGGGGATGGAAATGACCGAGCGTGGTGGCATTTTTGCCGGCGCTGATCCGTTTGAAATTTCGGATCGGTGGCTTGCAGAGGCCAAAGACAGCGAATTGAATGATCCCAACGCCATAGCGTTGGCGACCGTGGACCCGGACGGGATGCCGAATGTGCGCATGGTGCTGTTGAAAGAGATCGAATCCGATGCCTTCGTGTTTTACACCAATTACGAAAGCACCAAAGCGGCCGAGCTTGAAACGGCAGGCAAGGCGGCGTTTGTCATGCACTGGAAATCTTTGCGGCGCCAAATCAGGGTTCGTGGTACAATCACCCGGGAAAACGGGCCGCAAGCCGATGAATATTATGCGTCCCGCTCATTGAAGAGTCGCCTCGGGGCCTGGGCCTCGAAGCAGTCTCAGCCTCTCAGCAGCCGGTCTGCCCTTATGGCAGAGGTTGCAAAGGTGACCGCGAAACTGGGGCCGAACCCTCCGCGGCCGCCATTTTGGGGCGGATATAGGCTGGTGCCGACCGAGATCGAGTTTTGGGCCGATGGAGCTTTCCGGCTGCATGACAGGTTCCAATGGCGCCGGGATCAGGTGGGCTCGGCATGGGAAGTGCAGAGGTTGAATCCATGACGTTCGCGTATCGTGAAATGCAACGCGCAGGAAATAAAGGATTTTTTCGGCTTGAATTTGCGCGCCATTCCCATACACATCGGACCCTTAACGAACTGTTAAAATTCGCGATAGGAAAACCGTGCCAGACGATCTGAACAACATGTACCGCGTACGTGGACACGTGAAATGGTTCGACCCCGCCAAGGGGTACGGTTTCGTTGTGTCTGACGAAGGCGGTCCGGATATTCTGTTGCATGTGAACGTGTTGCGCAATTTCGGTCAAAGCTCTGTCGCCGACGGTGCCGGAATCGAGATCATGACGCATCGCACCGACCGCGGTGTTCAGGCGGTCGAGGTCATCAGTGTCGATCCGCCCGCGCGGACCGACTCGATGATGCTGGCGGATTTTGCCGAGCTTGATCCGGTGGTGATCGCGGAAGCGCCGCTCGAAGCTGCGCGGGTGAAGTGGTTCGACAAGGGCAAGGGCTTTGGGTTCGCCAATGTCTTTGGCCGGGGCGAGGACGTGTTCCTGCATATCGAAGTGCTGCGCCGGTCCGGTCTTGCCGATCTGCAACCGGGCGAGGCGCTTGCGATGCGCGTCATCGACGGCAAACGCGGGCGTATGGCGGCTCAGGTGCTGGCCTGGGAATCCGCATTGGACGACTGATTGTTCATGACCAGGTTTCTCGCGGTTCTTGCAAGTATTACAATGCTGTGGGCCGGAGAGGTTCTGGCGGCATGTCGCGAAGACCGTGTCGGTCTGCGCAATGATAAGACCCAGATTACCTTCAATGTTGAACTGGCGATAAGTCCGCAGGACAGGGCGCGCGGTCTGATGTTCCGCGAGTCGTTGCCGAAGCGGTCCGGGATGCTGTTCGTGTTCGACCCGCCGCAGCGGGTGGCGTTCTGGATGAAGAACACTCTGATTCCCTTGGACATCATTTTTCTGGACCGCACCGGCATGGTGACCCGCGTGCATGAAAACGCGATACCCGGCGACGAGAGCCAGATCTATGGTGGCGATTCGGTGTTTGCGGTTCTGGAAATCAATGCCGGGCTGGCGGACCGTTACCTGATCACTCCGGGAACCCAGATGCAGCACGAAGTTTTTTCGCAAGGCCCTGCAATTTGGCCCTGTTAGGGCTTTTCAAATCAGATGGGCATCGTTAGGAAGGCGCACGGTCCGGGGCGTGGCGCAGTCTGGTAGCGCACCTGTTTTGGGTACAGGGGGTCGTAGGTTCGAATCCTGCCGCCCCGACCACTTCTTTCCTTTAAATCGGTGAACCTCCCATCGTCCGGAACAGCGCGCCAAGCGCCTGGTCCAGGGCTTTGCTTTCCACCGGAACGTTGACTGCTGGCCCCTTTTTCTGTGGCACGTTAAAGAACAGCTCAGCATCGACACGGTAACCCGACGTGTTTTTGGTCGATGTCATGCGCATGACGCTTTTAGGCAAATCCTGCGGATACCCATCATAGTTGAGAATCAGATAGGCGGTGGTGTCAGGCGGCAGCAACTCGGCGCATTCAAAAACCCGATTCCCGGTTTTTTCGAACTGCTCACCGGGGCCTGCGCATTGGGTTTCAAACGTATCGAAAAGCCGTTTTGGGTAGGTCTCGAACTGCGCACTGCGCGTGGGCGGGGGCAGATCTTGTGGTGTGCAGGCCACGATCAGCAGCAGTACTGGAAGTAAGCGAAACACCAACATCTGACCTGACCCCCTCGGTAAGTCGTTTTACACGTAGCGAATTTTATCCACCCCATCGCCGGGCGGTGTTTTGATTCTTGTTCAGCCTATCCAGCTTAGTGCCAGTTTACCAAATGCCGGTAACTGTGCCGAGAAACACAGTTAATTCCCCTGAGCGCTTTTCGGGGCGGGTTCAGCGGTCGGTGGATGAACCTGTGGAGGAATCGCAATCCGTCAATAAACGGCGCCTCGAAACTTTTGGGTCAACAAAAAAGATTTTGAAAATGACTGAAAAATGACATTGACGATCTATGGCTGAATACGCCAAGTTGTATGGGCCGAAAGGAGTGCCACTAAATCTGGTAGAATGATCAGAGTGGGGCATGGGGCGAGGGTCGGAAAGCACATCTATTTAACGTGCAACCGTATAGACGGTTTCGCGCTGTAAGAAACAGCGCCCGGTCGTTTGCGTCCAAATTTCTGGCACGGCTGACGGAATGCTGAAATGCCCCTGATGCCAACGGACAAGTTGTTTGAATCTAGGGCTGCGGACATGAAGATTGACAGAAAATTCACCAAATCGGGGCAGGACGCATACGCAGATCTGGACTTTGTCTCTGCGACCTCCGAGATTCGGAACCCGGACGGCACCATCGTTTTTCGCCTCGACGAAATCGAAGTTCCCACCAAGTGGAGCCAGGTGGCCAGTGACGTCATCGCACAGAAATACTTCCGCAAGGCCGGTGTCCCTTCGGCCCTGAAAAAGGTCAAGGAAAAGGACGTTCCCGAATTCCTGTGGCGTTCGGTTCCGGCTGAGGGCTCTGAATTTGGTGGTGAAACCTCTTCCAAACAAGTGTTCGACCGTCTGGCCGGTGCCTGGGCCTATTGGGGCTGGAAAGGCGGCTATTTCTCGACCGAAGAAGACGCCCGCGCCTATTTCGACGAGATGCGCTATATGCTGGCGACCCAGCGCGCCGCGCCGAACTCGCCGCAGTGGTTCAACACTGGTTTGCACTGGGCTTACGGTATCGACGGACCCGCGCAGGGGCACCACTATGTCGACTATAAAACCGGCAAGCTGACCAAATCGAAATCCGCTTACGAACATCCGCAGCCGCACGCGTGCTTCATCCAGTCGGTCGATGATGATCTGGTGAACGAAGGCGGCATCATGGATCTGTGGGTGCGCGAGGCGCGCCTGTTCAAATACGGCTCGGGCACCGGGACCAACTTCAGCCATCTGCGTGCAGAAGGCGAAGCGCTGTCTGGTGGTGGCAAGTCCTCGGGTCTTATGGGCTTTCTCAAGATCGGCGACCGCGCCGCTGGCGCGATCAAATCAGGCGGGACAACCCGTCGAGCAGCAAAGATGGTAATCGTCGATGCAGATCACCCCGATATCGAGCAATTCATCGAATGGAAGGTGATCGAAGAGCAGAAGGTGGCCTCGATCGTTGCCGGATCGAAGATGCACGAGAAGATGCTGAACGGCATTTTCGAGGCCATCCGCAGCTGGGACGGTGCGCAAGACGATGCGTATGATCCCAACAAGAATGAAAGCCTGAAGAAAGCGGTTCGCGAGGCCAAAAAGGTAGCGATCCCAGAAACTTACATCAAGCGCGTGCTGGATTACGCCAAGCAGGGCCACGATAGCATCGAATTCCCCACCTACGACACGGACTGGGATTCGGAAGCCTATAGCTCGGTATCGGGTCAGAACTCGAACAACTCGATCCGTGTGACCAACGCCTTCTTGACCGCCGTTGAAAAAGACGCCGATTGGGAGCTGATCAACCGCACCGATGGTAAGGTCGC
Organism: Ruegeria sp. AM9; assembly: GCF_056540565.1. Taxonomy (NCBI): domain Bacteria; kingdom Pseudomonadati; phylum Pseudomonadota; class Alphaproteobacteria; order Rhodobacterales; family Roseobacteraceae; genus Ruegeria; species Ruegeria sp. AM9. The sequence goes on along the minus strand of NZ_JBQFWY010000002.1, from coordinate 18,981 downwards.
CAAGACCGTCAAGGCGCGGGATCTGTGGGAAAAGGTCGGCCACGCCGCCTGGGCCTGCGCCGATCCGGGCATCCAGTTCCATGACACCGTCAACGAATGGCACACATGCCCCGAAGACGGTGAGATCCGCGGCTCGAACCCGTGCTCGGAATACATGTTCCTGGACGATACGGCCTGTAACCTGGCGTCGATGAACCTGCTGACCTTCCTCAAGGATGGTGAGTTCCAGGCGGCGGACTATATGCACGCCTCGCGCCTGTGGACCCTGACGCTGGAAATTTCGGTGACGATGGCGCAGTTCCCGTCGAAGGAAATCGCGCAGCTGTCTTATGACTTCCGTACCCTGGGTCTGGGTTATGCCAATATCGGCGGCCTGCTGATGAATATGGGCTACAGCTATGACTCGGATGAGGGCCGCGCTATTTGTGGCGCACTGACCGCGATCATGACCGGTGTGGCCTATGCGACCTCGGCCGAGATTGCCGGAGAGCTTGGCCCGTTCAAAGGTTACGAACGCAACGCCGACCACATGCTGCGCGTCATCCGCAATCACCGCCGTGCATCGCAGGGCGTGACCGAGGGTTATGAGAAGCTGGCGGTGAAGCCGGTGCCTCTGGACCACGGCAACTGCCCGGACAAGCGTCTGATCGATCTGGCTATGTCGGCCTGGGATGAGGCGCTAAGCCTCGGTGAGAAAAACGGCTATCGCAACGCGCAGGCCACCGTGATCGCGCCGACCGGTACCATCGGTCTGGTTATGGATTGCGATACGACGGGCATCGAGCCGGACTTCGCTCTGGTCAAGTTCAAGAAGCTGGCCGGTGGCGGTTACTTCAAGATCATCAACCGTTCGGTGCCGTCGGCGCTGGAAAAGTTGGGTTATTCTTCGGCTCAGATCGAAGAGATCGTGGGGTACGCGGTCGGTCACGGCACCATCGGCAACGCGCCGGGGATCAACCACACCTCGCTGACCGGTCATGGCTTTGGCCCGAACGAACTGGCCAAAGTGGATGCCGCGCTGGAAAGCGCCTTTGATATCCGGTTCGTCTTCAACCAGTGGACACTGGGCGAGGATTTCTGCACCGGCGTTCTGGGCATCCCGGCGACCAAGCTGAATGACCCCACCTTCGATCTGCTGCGCCATCTGGGCTTTACCCGCGCGGATATCGAAGCGGCGAACGACCATGTCTGCGGAACCATGACTCTGGAAGGTGCGCCGCATCTGAAAGAGGAACACTACGCCATCTTCGACTGCGCCAACCCGTGCGGCAAGAAAGGCAAGCGTTTCCTTGGGGTTGATAGCCACATCACCATGATGGCAGCGGCGCAGAGCTTCATCTCGGGCGCGATCTCGAAGACGATCAACATGCCGAATGACGCGACCATCGAAGATTGCCAGAAGGCCTATGAGCTCAGCTGGTCGCTGGGTGTGAAAGCCAACGCGCTCTATCGTGACGGCTCGAAACTGTCGCAACCGCTGGCCGCGGCGCTGGTCGAGGATGATGACGAGGCGGCGGAAGTTCTGGAAAGCGGTTCGGCGCAGGAAAAAGCCGTCGTTCTGGCCGAGAAGGTGATCGAGAAGGTTGTGGTCAAGGAAATCATCCGCAGCCATCGCGAAAAACTGCCCCATCGCCGCAAGGGATACACCCAGAAGGCAATCGTCGGTGGCCACAAGGTCTATCTGCGGACGGGCGAGTTCGAAGACGGCAAGCTGGGCGAGATCTTTATCGACATGCACAAGGAAGGCGCTGGCTTCCGGGCGATGATGAACAACTTCGCCATCGCGGTCTCGGTCGGCCTGCAATACGGCGTGCCGCTGGAAGAGTTCGTCGATGCCTTCACCTTCACCAAGTTCGAACCGGCTGGGATGGTGCAGGGCAACGACTCGATCAAGAACGCGACGTCGATCTTGGACTACATCTTCCGCGAACTGGCCGTGTCCTATCTGGACCGCACCGATCTGGCCCATGTGAAGCCCGAAGGCGCAACCTTCGACGATCTGGGCCGGGGCGAAGAGGATGGTTTGTCCAATGTCTCGGAAATCAGTGACAGCGCGGCCTCCAAGTCTTTGGAAGTGCTGAAACAAATCAGCTCGACCGGGTATCTCCGCAAGCGTCTGCCCCAAGATCTGGTGGTCTTCAATGGCGGCCAGGCCGAGGTGAACGGCATGGCCGAACCGGCGCCCACCTTTGAAGCGCCTGCGGCCGAAACAGCGGTCGCGACCGGCATGGACGCACGGACCAAGGCCAAGATGCAGGGCTATGAGGGCGATCCTTGTGGCGAATGCGGAAACTACACACTGGTGCGCAACGGCACCTGCATGAAATGCAACACCTGCGGCGCAACCAGCGGGTGTAGCTAAGGCTACCGCCCCGGCAACCCGGGGCGCAGGGGTCGGAACGCTGCCACAGGTACCGGCCCCGACGAATACGGAGCAAGGCGCTGAGACTTACCATCGATGCCTCGCTCCACTCGGCCGACATGCCCGTGTCGGTCGGGAACAGGGTGGGGCGGAATATTTGCTCTTTCCCACTCTTTCACGGGGCGGGTGCGCTCGTCCCATGCGCAGTCCAGGCCGCAGGCAAAAAAACACCGGGCGGTCAACGAAATGAGCCTGGAAGGCGAAACTGACAGGGGGCTTCGGCCCCCTTTCTTTTTTGCAGCCCATTTGCCGGGTTTTGAGCAGAGCCTTGCCGTTTTGCGATGTGTCTGTCGGGCAAGTCTCGCCGAATGCATTTGGGGGATTTTTGCCGAGCAACTTGCCGCAGGTGCGACTCGGCCAAACACGCAAAGATTGGCGCGATACGGACAAATTCCCCTGATGCGGGTGACATCAGGATTGAGGACGGTGTTTGTGTTGGGTGTCCGGACGCAAAACCAAACAGAACTCAATCAGGAGGCATCACAATGAAACCGCAAACACTGACCGTAATTTCCGCCTTTGTCCTTGGACTGCCGGTTATGGCCATTGCAGACACGACAGCCGATGCAAACGGCGATGGTGTACTGACAATTGAAGAGGTTCAGGCCGTTCTGCCCGAAGTTGACACCGACACATTCTCGGCGATGGACGCAAACGGCGACGGCGCGCTGGATGAGGCCGAAATTGCCGTGGCGCAGGAAGCAGGGTTGTTGCCGGCGACCGACGGCTAACCCCGAATTAAAGGGCGGCCAGAAAATTTCTGGCCGCTTTTACAGTGCCTTATTTGGCGAGGTGAATGTTGAACCTGTCGCGAATCTCAGCATCCAAAATCGGATCGAACCGGGCTGGAGACGGGGACGACAGGATTTCTTCCTTCCGCTTGATCGCTTTTTCAATCAGACCGGGTTTGCCTAGCTCTGCCCATTCCTTGGGCGAGGTGCGGTCACCGAACGTTGGATAGACATAATCCGCCTGCATCCGGCTGAGCGTGGCGTCGGTGCCCAGATAGTGGCCCGGACCGCCCATGCAGACCTCGGCGATCTGATCCAGCGCCAGTGTTTCATCGTTGACCTCAATCCCGCGTACACAGCGTTGCGCCTGTCCGATCAGGTCGTCGCTGAGGATAAGGCTTTCCAGGCAAAAGCCCAGCAATGAGGCGTGCATACCTGCCGCTTCGTACACCATGTTCACGCCCGATAGCCCGGCCATGACATTCGAGCACATCTGCTCCCATCCGGCTTGCATGTCGGGCACTTTCGAGTCGGACGCTCCGGCGGCTGCACCACCCGGCAGATCATAGAACCGGTGCATCTGGGCGCAGCCCGCGGTCAGCAGGGCCTGTTCGCCGGACCCGATCGACATGGCGCCGGTGCGCAGGTCCAGGCCAAAGGGCCAAGTGCCAAAAATCGCTGGGGCAACAGGGCTTACGGCGTTTACATAAACCAGTCCGGCCAGGCATTCCGCCGTGGCTTGGGTGATCGCCCCGGCGATTGTCGAAGGTGCGGTCGCCCCGGCCATTCCTGCCGACAGCAACAGAACGGGCATCCCTGCCTTGATGCACAGTTCCATGACCTCGCAGCTTTCGGTGGCGAATTTCATCGGTGGCACGACAAAGCAGTTCGAGTTCGAGATGAACGGACGCTCACGGAATTTATCTTCGCCGCCGGCGATCGTGTAGATCATCTCCATCGCGGGCGCCACGTGATGCGGTTCGGTGAAGGATGTGCCGATATGCTTGAAGGTGCCCGAACAGCAGGCGTAGATCGTGTTCAGATCCATTTCCAGGTTGTCCGGAATGTCTCGGCAGACCATCGGCCGCTGAACAAAGTGAATATTTTCAAGCTGTTCACAGATACGGGATGCGTCATGCAAATCCTGCACTGTTGAATCCCGGTATTCATTGCCGTGAACATCAACCATACTGACGGCCGCGCCTGCGGTGCCGTAGTGGACCTTGGTGCCGGACAGGTTCAGATCGGTTTTGCCATCGCGGCTGTACAGAGTGACCGAGCGGTTTGCCTTGGCGACCGTGTCCTCGACCAGCGCGCGGGGAAAGCGGATGCGGCCATCATCGCCCAAAGTGCAGCCAGCACCGACTAGGTAATCGATCCCGCTCTGCGGCGCGTCGGCCAGACCGATGGTTTCCAGTGCGGTCAGCGCAGCTTCGTGAATACGTTCGATCTGTGCCTGGGTCAGAACATTGAGGACGCCACCCTCCATACCGGGGCGGATGGGGCGCAGATGTTCAGGCAGTGCTGTCGCACGGGCAGCACGGCGCGCGGCGCGTCCGCCGCTGCGGGAAGAGTTACGGGTTTGATCGGTCATGGGGCAGAATCCAGTAAATAAGGCGTCGTGAGGCTAGGGGTGTCACGCCTTGGGCGGCCGCCCACGCGCCGCACGGCCCCGATCCGCACCGATGGTGCGGCTGATCAGCCGGATCTTCCAAACTTCGTTTTGCATGTGGGTCCTCACATATTGGCGGTCAGTATTCCGACGTGCACCGGCGCTTTCTGTCCTGTTTGCGACCTGAGAGTTCAAAAGCGAAGCTGTGATGCATGTGTCACGGCGTTTGTTTGTTTCAAAAGAATTTTTCCCGCTATGGCAGAAATCTGTTATGGTTCCTTCACTTATTTAAGAGTGGTTCGTGATCTCAATTGAATCTTAATGATCGTGAACCAAGTTTCTAAGTTACGTTGACCCGAAAGACCAAAGTCCCGACGGAAGGTTCTTTAGGAGAGTTTTATGAAAGCCCTTAAGGTCGTCTGCCTCTTTTTGGTGGCGAGCATCGCAGCCCCCGCAATGGCTGAGGATTGGACCGGGGCTTATGCCGGATTCAGCTTTGGATATGCAGAAGCCGACGGCCCGAACGGGTCAAGCGGCAACGACACGGCCTTTGGCCCTCATATCGGCTATGACCGGGACTTCGGCAGCTTTGTTCTGGGTGGTGAACTGGAATACAACCATCTGTCCCTGGGCCTGAGTGATGGCGAGGGCAGTCTGGACAGCATGACCCGCCTGAAACTTCGCGGTGGCTATGATTTTGGCGGCGCCTTGGGATATGTTGTGGTCGGCGCGGCCCGGTTGGATGCTTCGGTCGACAACGATACGGCGGCCGTCTACGGAATCGGCGTGGCCTATCCGATCAACGACCGCTTTGTGATCAGCGGTGAGGCATTGCGGCAGGATTTCGATGACGTCACCCGGACAGATGGCGGGCTGGACGCGAGTGTTTTCAACCTGCGCACATCCTTCCGGTTCTGACGCCTGTCAGCCAACGGCGGAGTGATGTTCCGACAATTCAGACGCAAAGGTACAGATCGTGGACAGGGCGGTTGCGAATCTGTCGTCGTCAATCGTCATTGCCACACGGATATGGCCTGCGGCTGCGGACCCGAAACTTTCACCCGGCATAACCGCAATCGCGTGCGTATCCAGAAGGGCGTTGGCGAATCCATCACCGCTGAGCCCGGTGGCACGGATATCCAGCATCAGATACATCGCGCCCTGCGCCGGAACCAGTCCGATGGTGTTCTGCGCCTCGAGAATACCAATCGCCAGCGCGCGGCGTCGGCGGAAGGGGTCGGCGATCTGTTCCTCCAGATCGTTGCCCGCGTTCAGTGCGAAACTGGCGGCGTCCTGGATAAATCCGGGTACGCCATAGGTTGTGTGCGTGGCGAGGTTGATCAGATGCGAGATCACCTTTTCGGGGCCGACGATCCAGCCGCAGCGGGACCCGGTCATCGCGTGGGATTTCGACATTGAACCAACGACCAGCGTGCGCTCGGCCATGCCCGGTAGGGTACGGGGCGAGATATGCTCTCCCTCCCAGACCTGCGTGTCATAGACCTCGTCCGAAATCAGCCAGAGATCACGCTGGCGGCACACCTTGGCGATCCCTTCGAGGGTCTGGCGGGAATACACAACACCGGTGGGGTTGTTCGGCGTGTTGACCAGCAAAGACACCGCGCCATCGGCGGCGGCCTCGATCTGTTCGGCGCGCGGCTGGAACGCGTCTTCGGCGGTGGTTTGGATTGATCGGGCCACAGCTCCGGCCCCCCGGATCGTGCCGGGGTAGGTGGCGTAATACGGGTCGAGATACAGCCCCACGTCGCCGGGATCACACACCGCGACATGGGCAGAAAACAGCGCTGATTGTCCACCGGGCGTGATCAATACGTTGTGGCGCGTGGTGGGCACTCCGGTGCGTGCCTGCAGCCGGGCGGCCACTGTGTCGCGCAGCAGGTCGGTGCCGGGAACCATCGCATAACCGGTGTGACCTTGCCGGGCGGACAGATCCATCGCCTCAAGGATCGACGCATCGGTGCGGATGTCGTGCTCGCCAATCGTCAGCTCGGTCACTGCGTAGCCGTCGCTGATCATCTGGCGGGCGCGATAGAACACGTCCCAACCGTCGCTGCCGCCTTCGGTCAGATGAGTAATGCGCCGCGACAGTTTCATGAGCCGTCTCCGTCTGGTGTCTTGCGCAGACAGGGCCAGAGGCATTGGAAATTGTCAATCAGCGACGTCGGGGCGTGGAACTCGGGGCTTGGCGCAGAGCGGTCTGCGTGGTACTGGAACAGTATGAACCGTATGACCTGCATCATTATCTGCTGCATTACCTGCTGATTTATCAAGCGGGCCGGTTTCTTTCGTTTTCATCCCTGAGACAAGTTGCTAAGCCCGCGCCAACGCGAGAAGCCACGCTGTCTTTAGGAGCTGACCGATGACGACGATCAAACTGCACAACACCCGGACGCGGACGAAAGAGGATTTCGTTCCGATCAGCGCCGACAATGTGCGGATGTATGTCTGCGGACCGACCGTCTATGACCGCGCTCATCTGGGAAATGCACGACCGGTGGTGGTGTTTGATGTGCTCTATCGCTTGCTGCGGCACACGTATGGCGCGGATCACGTGACCTATGTGCGCAATTTCACCGACGTGGACGACAAGATCAACGCAACCGCGCTGGCTCGACAGCAGGCTGGTGCTGCGGGCACGTTGGAACAATTGGTGCAGGAGCGTTCGGACGAGACCATTGGCTGGTATCTGCATGATATGGGCGCGCTGGGGGCATTGGAACCAAACGAGATGCCGCGCGCTACGCAATATATCGACCAGATGATCGCTATGATCGAAGGGCTGATCGAGAAGGGCCACGCCTACGCAGCCGAGGGGCATGTCCTGTTTGCCGTGGATAGCTGGAAAGAGAAGTATGGCGCTCTGTCCGGTCGGTCCGTCGATGACATGATCGCAGGCGCGCGGGTTGAGGTCGCGCCTTACAAAAAGAACCCGATGGATTTTGTGCTGTGGAAACCCTCGACCGATGAGTTGCCAGGCTGGGACAGTCCCTGGGGCCGGGGGCGACCGGGCTGGCACATCGAATGCTCGGCCATGAGCTATGAACTGCTGGGCGACAGCTTTGACATTCACGGTGGCGGCAACGACCTGATGTTTCCGCACCATGAGAATGAAATTGCGCAAAGCTGCTGCGCGCATCCCGAAGGGGAGTTTGCGCGGGTCTGGCTGCACAATGAGATGTTGCAGGTAGAAGGTAGGAAGATGTCCAAATCTCTGGGCAATTTCTTCACCGTTCACGACCTGTTGGAACAGGGCGTTCCGGGCGAAGTGATCCGCTTTGTCTTCCTGCAAACTCACTATCGCAAGCCGATGGACTGGACTGAGAAAAAGGCACGCGAGGCCGAGGCGACACTGCGCAAGTGGCGGGCGCTGACAGCGGGCATCGAGCCCGCCGCCAGCGCGGCGCCCGCAGTAGTCGCTGCGCTGAGTGACGACCTGAACACGGCGGGCGCTTTGGCCGAGCTTTACCGTCTGGCTGCGGATGGGGATGCGGCGGGGCTGCTGGCGAGTGCGCAGTTGGTGGGGCTCTTGTCTGACGAGATGGGCGCGTGGGCGGATACCGCTTCGGTGGATCTGTCTGCTCATGCGAGCCGGTTGGCGGATGCGCGGGTCGTTGCGATGCAGAGCAAGGATTTCTCGGAAGTGGACCGCCTGAAGGCCGCATATATCGCCGCCGGTTTGGAAGTTCGCATGAGCAAGGACGGGGTCGAACTGGTGCCCGGTGCCGGGTTTGACGCGGCCAAGCTGGAGGAGGTGTGATGTCAAAGGAACGGCTGTACCTTTACGACACGACCCTGCGCGACGGGCAGCAAACGCAGGGTGTGCAATTCTCTACCGCCGAAAAGGTTCAGATCGCGCAGGCTCTGGACGAGCTGGGCGTGGACTATATCGAAGGCGGCTGGCCCGGGGCGAATCCGACGGACAGCGCGTTTTTCGAGGTCGCGCCAAAGACCTCGGCCCGTCTGACCGCGTTTGGCATGACCAAACGGTCGGGTCGGTCGGCCGAGAATGACGATGTTCTGGCCGCGGTGATGAATGCGGGGACGCAGGCCGTCTGTCTGGTTGGCAAATCGCATGACTACCACGTCACCCATGCGCTTGGAATCTCGCTGGAGGAGAATGTCGAGAATGTTCGCGCCTCGGTCGCGCATATCGTGGCGCAGGGGCGTGAGGCGCTGTTCGATGCCGAGCATTTTTTTGACGGCTACAAGGACAATCCCGGTTACGCGGTCCAGGTGTGCCGGGCCGCTTTGGACGCTGGCGCACGATGGGTTGTGTTGTGTGACACCAATGGCGGCGCGCTGCCGGCTGAGGTGTCGCGGATCGTGTCCGAGGTGATTGCTGCAGGGCTGCCGGGGGATCGGTTGGGCATTCACACCCATAACGACACCGAAAACGCGGTGGCCTGTTCTCTGGCCGCTGTCGATGCGGGGGCGCGGCAGATTCAGGGTACTCTGAACGGATTGGGTGAGCGTTGCGGCAACGCCAACCTGACGGCGCTGATCCCGACGCTGTTGTTGAAGACCCCCTATGCCACGGGTTTTGAGACAGGGGTCAGCTTGCAGGCGCTGGGTGGTCTGACCCGCATCAGCCGGATGCTGGACGATATCCTGAACCGGGTTCCCAGCAAGCAATCGGCCTATGTCGGAGCTTCGGCCTTTGCTCATAAGGCGGGGCTGCACGCCAGCGCGATCCTCAAGGACCCGTCGACCTATGAACATGTCGAGCCGGGCGCGGTCGGGAATGCGCGGATCATTCCGATGTCGAACCAAGCGGGGCAATCGAACCTGCGCAAACGCCTGAACGAGGCCGGTCTGGTCGTCGAAAAGGGCGACCCGGCGTTGGGGCGCATTCTGGACCGGATCAAACAGCGCGAGGCTGAGGGGTATTCCTATGACACCGCGCAAGCCAGCTTTGAACTGCTGGCGCGCGATGAGCTGGAGCAATTGCCCGAGTTCTTCGAGGTCAAGCGCTACAAAGTCACTGTTGAGCGGCGCAAGAACAAGTACAACAAGATGGTCAGCCTGTCCGAGGCTGTGGTTGTCGTGAAGGTCGACGGGGAAAAGAAGCTCTCGGTCAGTGAGTCCATGGATGAAAACGGCAGCGACCGGGGGCCGGTGAACGCACTGGCCAAGGCGCTTTCGAAGGATCTGGGGCAGTACTCGCAGATTTTGGCCGATATGAAACTGGTCGATTTCAAGGTGCGCATCACTCAGGGTGGGACCGAAGCGGTAACCCGCGTGATCATCGACAGCGAAGACGGGCGGGGGCGGCGGTGGTCGACCGTGGGCGTCAGTGCGAACATAGTCGACGCCTCGTTCGAGGCGTTGCTGGATGCGATCCAGTGGAAACTGGTACGCGATTGCGGATCGCAGACGGCGGTAGCCGAGTGACCGTGGAATTCAACGACGACGTCAAGGCTTGCGCAGAACTGGTGCATCGTGCCGATCCCGACCGGTTCATGGCGGTGATGGCGGCACCCGTCTCGGTGCGGCCGCTGTTGTTTCCGCTCTACGCGCTGAATGTCAAGGTCGCGCGCGCCCCTTGGGTCACGCAAGAGGCGATGATCGCCGAGATGCGCCTGCAATGGTGGCGCGATGCGCTGCAGGAGATTGCCGAGGGGAAACCTGTGCGCAGGCACGAAGTCGTGACGCCTCTGGCGCAGGTTCTGTCACCGCATCTTGCTGCGATGCTGGATGAGTATGTGGCCGTCAGGCGCTGGGACATTTACCGCGATCCGTTTGAGGATGAGGCGCATTTCGACGCCTATATCAACCACTCAGCCGGGTCGTTGATGGTTGCGTCGGCGCAGGTTTTGGGCGCTGCGGACGAGGGCGTTTTGCGTGACTTCGGTTATGGCGTTGGCGTGGCGAACTGGCTTCGCGCCATTCCCGATCTCGAAGCACGGGGCCGTATTCCTTTGCTCGACGGCACGCCCGATGGCGTGCGGACACTGGCGCAGAAGGCGCTGGAGCGGCTTCAACGGGCGCGCTCCAGTGTGTCTGCTGTCTCGGCGGTTGCCCGGTCCGCGCTTTACGCCGGGTGGCAGGCGGAATGGGTTCTGCGGCAGACCGTGGCCCGCCCGGATCGCGTGGCCGCCGGGGATTTGGCGCAGGGTGAAATTCGCCGCAGGCTATCGCTGATGTGGACCGCAGCGAGCGGGCGCTGGTAGGGTCAGACTGTTTCCGCCTCGGACGGTTTCAGAACCAGCCACAGCAGCGCGCCGCCCGCCAGCGTCAGCAGCGGGATCATGGCGAGGTTCACCGCCGTCCAGCCCTCGACCGCGGAGCCGCCCGAACAGTTCATCAATCCGCCCGAGGCCAGTGATGCAAGCGTGACGCCGCCAAACACCAGCAGATCGTTCAGGCCCTGCATCCGGCCGCGTTCATTCACGTCATGCGAGGCGGCCAGCATGGTCGTGGCTCCAATAAAGCCAAAGTTCCAACCAACCCCCAGCAGGATCAGGGCGACGAAAAAATTGCCCAACTCGACACCTTGCAGGGCAACCACGCCCGCGCCAGCCAGAATAGCAAGGCCAAGGGCGACGATTTTCTCGACCCCAAAACGCGCGATGAGCTGACCGGTGAAAAAGCTGGGCACATACATTGCCAGCACGTGGCTGGTGACCACGTCGGCGGCGTCATTTGCGCTGAACCCACAGCCCACTACCGCCAGCGGGGTCGAGGTCATCACAAGGTTCATCAGCGCGTAAGACACCATGGCGCAGATGATGGCCACGGCGATGCGCGGCGTCTTCAGCATTTCCAGACGGGACCGTCCCGTTGGTGCGCCTTCCTCGGCTTTTGGCGGTGTTGGAATATCCAGAAAGAAGAACAGAGCCGAGCCAACGACATTCAGCGCGATTACCGCCATGTATGTTCCTAGGAACGGGATCACATAGGCGGTCGAGGTCAGCTTGACGATCTGCGGCCCGATGATGGCCGCAGCCAGACCACCGGCCATAACGTAAGAGATAGCCTTGGGGCGGAATGCATCCGACGCGGTGTCAGCGGCGGCAAAGCGGTAGAATCCGTGGGCGCTCATGTAGATGCCGGTTAGCAGGCTGCCCAGCAGGAAGATCGGGAACGAACCCAGATACAGGCCATATGCGCCTACCAAACCGCCACAGGCGCCGGCGGTGGCGCCGACCAGAAAACCGGCACGCCGCCCCCAACGCTGCATGATCGCCGAAACCGGCGTGGCCGCCAGCATCGAGCCCAGAACGATCAGCGAAATGGGTAGGGTGGCCAGACAGGGATTGGTCGCCAGCGACTGACCTGCAAGCCCGCCAACGATGAAGATCATCGGCATCTGAGACCCCAGCACGGCTTGCGCCGCCACCAATACGGCGACGTTGCGTTTGGCTTGGCTGTTGTCCGGGGTGGCGGCGGTCAGTGTCATGGGCCTATGGGTATCCGCGAAAACTCAGCCGCACAAGCGGGTTGCATATGCGGCAAAGCAGCCTAACGTGCACGTGATCATCAGCCCGGAGCGCGCATGTCCGTAGGACGTATCATCGAAACCAACGAATGTGTGTCGGAAGGCGCGACGTGGCTGGCCGAAACGTGTCCGCGTATGGCTTGGGCGATGGAGCAAACCGGACCGTTGCCCCTGCGCCGCCGTCCGGACGGGTTTGCGCAGTTATTGAGCGCGATTGTCAGCCAACAGGTTAGCGTCGCCTCGGCCAATGCGATCTGGAAGCGGTTGCTGGATGCCAAGCTCACCGGACCGCGCAAGATCATGTGGGCAACCGATGACGATTTGCGCGCCGTGGGGCTGAGCCGCCAAAAAATCCGGTATGCCCGTGCGCTGGCTGAGGCGCGAATTGATTACAAGGCCTTACGCGATGCTCCTAATGCAGATGTTGTTGCGACGTTGACTGAAGTGCCGGGCATTGGCGTCTGGACCGCCGAGATCTACGCGATGTTCTCGCTGGGCCGCGCCGACGTGATCGCGCCGGGCGATCTGGCGCTGCAAGAGGCCGCGCGGATCCTTTATGACCTGCCCAAACGTCCGACCGACAAGGAACTGCGACAGATGGCCGAGGCCTGGTCGCCGTGGCGGTCGGTTGCGGCGCGGGTTTTGTGGGCCTATTACCGGGTGGCCAAAGAACGAGAAGGGATCAGATGACACGGGTTTTGAATGCGCTCCGAAAAGAGCCGGTTTCGGGCGACACGCGCTCGGTCGTGGTGTTCGTGCACGGCTATGGGGCCAATGGCGCCGATTTGCTGGGTCTGGCCGATCCGCTGGGTGAACACCTGCCGGATACGTTGTTCGTTGCCCCGGATGCGCCCGAACAGATTCCCGGAATGCCAAACGGCTTTCAGTGGTTCCCGATCCCGTGGATTGACGGCTCGTCCGAGGAAGAAGCGCGGCGCGGCATGGAAATGGCGGTCGAAGACTTCAATGCCTTCCTCGACGCGCTGATGGTGGACGAAGACGTGCTGCCCGAGCAGGTGGTTCTGTTCGGATTCTCACAAGGCACCATGATGAGCCTGCATGTCGCCCCGCGCCGCGAAGACCCGGTGGCCGGGATTGTTGCGTTTTCAGGCCGGTTGCTGGAGCCCGATCTGCTGCCCGATGAGACCGTCAGCCGGATGCCAATCCTTCTGGTGCATGGGGACTCCGACGACGTGGTGCCGCCACAATCGCTGCCTGAAGCCGCCGAAGCCCTGCAGGCGGCGGATTTCAAGGAAATCTATGCGCATGTGATGAAGGGCACTGGCCACGGTATCGCACCCGACGGCCTGAGCGTCGCGCTGGCCTTCATGCGCGATAAGTTGAGCTTGTGACCATGATCGCGGTCCGCCCCATGATGCCCGAAGATGTCAGTGCGGCTTGCCGCATCCTCAACGATATCATCGAGATCGGAGGCTCGACCGCGTTGGAAATTCCGTTCTCCGACGCGCTGTTTGCGCAAAGTTACCTTGGTGGATCGGACATGATTTGCTGTCACGTTGCCCTGGACGATCAGGGTGAGGTGGCGGGCTTCCAATGGCTGGGAACGCATGATGCGCTGCCTGAGGATTGCGGAGATATTGCAACCTTCACCCGCCGCGCACCCGTGCTGAAAGGGGCCGGGCGCGCGCTGTTCGCGGAAACGGCCAAATACGCCGCCGGGGTCGGGCTGAACGCAATCAGCGCAACCATTCGCGCCGACAACGGAATGGGGCTGGGTTACTATGACAAAATGGGATTCCGTGACTACTCGGTCGCTTACGGGGTGCCGTTGCGGGGCGGAAGACCGGTCGACAGAATCACCAAACGGTTTGACCTGAGAAAGGACGCCCCATGTTGATCGTGACCGGAACTGTTGAGGTTTCGCCCGAAGGCGTTGAAAAAGCAGCCAAAGCCGCACAGGCGATGGTGGCCGAGACGTTGAAGGAACCCGGCTGTCTGGTCTATGAGTTCAGCCGGATTCTGGGGCATTCCACACGGTTTCGCGTCTATGAGGAATGGCAGGATCAGGCCGTTTTGGAGGCTCATTTTGCAGCGCCGCATATGGCGGTGTTTCAGGCTGTGTTGGCTGAGGCCGGCGTCGTCTCAAGCGATATCTACCGCGTTGTTGGCGGTGAAAAGCAGTCTCTGCGGTGACGCGTCAATCCCACAGATGACCCTCGGCGAACTCGACGGAATTGCCGGACGGGTCGCGCACGTAAAGCGAGCGTGCGCCGCTTGGCCAGTCGAACTCGGCATCCATAGGAACGTTCCAGTCCAGCAGATGTTTGCGCATCACATGGATCTGATCACGCGTCAGGATCAGGCAGACATGGCCCGGCCCGCGCGCGCCGTGAGGTGGGACCGGAAGGTCGGGATTGCCGGGTGGCTTCTCGGTTTCCTCCGCGTTGAACAGCAGCAGAACCGAGCCACCGACACGGAAGAACACGTGCCGGTCGGCAACCCGTTGGATTTTCTCCAGCGCCAGAATCTCGCCATAGAACTGTTCCGCCGCATCCAGGTCATCGACGTAGAGCGCGGCCTCGAGAATACCCGAGGGCGCGGGTATGTCCGGCGTGACTTTCATTCCGTAAGTATATCACAACACGCGGTTTTTGTCACCGGCGCGGGCGGCGGTCCCGTTTTCGCGGTGGGGCGGAGTTCAGTGCCGGGGCAGGCAGGCTGTCCCATTGGCCGGGGTCAAGGCCATCCAGGGACCAGTCGCCGATCCGGGCGCGGATCAAGCGCAGTGTCGGGTGGCCCACAGCTGCCGTCATCCGCCGCACCTGACGGTTGCGGCCCTCGCGTAGTGTCAGTTCGATCCAGCAATCGGGTACCGTTTGGCGCACCCGGATCGGAGGGTTGCGTGGCCACAGCCCCTCGGGTTCCTCCATCAATCGCGCCTTGGCCGGGCGTGTCTTTCCGTCCTTCAACTCGACCCCGTCGCGCAGGGCGTTTAGCGCGGCGGCGTCCGGCAGACCCTCGACCTGAACCCAGTAGGTTTTGGGCATCTTGTGCTTGGGGTCGGAGATCTGCGCCTGCAGCCGCCCGTTGTCGGTCAGCAGCATCAACCCCTCGCTGTCCCGGTCCAGCCGCCCGGCCGGATAGACACCGGGCAGGTCGATGTAATCCGACAAAGTGCTGCGCGGCGACTCCGCATTGGCGCGGTCGGTAAACTGCGGCAGCACGTCGAAAGGTTTGTTGAATCGGATGAACCAGCTCATGTCTCTCGCCATAGCCCGCAGGCCACATTGGTGCAACCTGTGGATAACTGTCACGCAAATGTTACGGATTCACCTTAACCAACACCCGAGATATTGTGGAAAATC
The DNA here is from genome assembly GCF_056540565.1 of Ruegeria sp. AM9. NCBI lineage: Bacteria > Pseudomonadati > Pseudomonadota > Alphaproteobacteria > Rhodobacterales > Roseobacteraceae > Ruegeria > Ruegeria sp. AM9. The sequence goes on along the minus strand of NZ_JBQFWY010000002.1, from coordinate 3,431 downwards.
AGGGCTTGTCAGAGTTTTAACACGATATATAGTTAAGTTAAGGCCGGGGCGGGTGTTCCCCGCTCTGATGTCAAAACGGGCAGAGCAGAGCGAGGAGCGATTCTGATATGGATGGAGACTTCAGGACCGAATTTGTCAGGGAACCCGGTGCGCTAAAGCATCATCCGGCATTGGTTTTGAACGCCGATTATCGCCCCTTGTCCTATTACCCGTTGTCCCTGTGGCCGTGGCAAGAGGCGATCAAGGCGGCCTGGCTGGATAGGGTGGACATCGTGGCCGAGTACGACGAGGTCGTCCGAAGCCCGAGTACCGAGATACGAATACCGTCGGTTGTTGTCCTGAAAGATTATGTAAAACCCAGAAAGCGCGTGGCCTTCACGCGCTTTAATTTATTTCTGAGGGACGAATTCCGCTGTCAGTACTGCGGCAGCAAGGGAGATCTGACCTTTGACCACGTGGTACCGCGGGCCGCTGGCGGCGTCACAAGCTGGCAGAACGTGGTGGCGGCGTGCAGCCCCTGCAACCTGAGAAAGGGGTCGAAATCACTGAGGCAAGCGGGAATGACCTTGCGAAAACCGCCGCGTCAACCCGATGCCGAGGTTCTGAGGAATATCGGGCGCAAGTTCCCACCGAACCACCTGCATGACAGCTGGATCGACTTTCTCTATTGGGATGCGGAACTGGACGAGTTCTAACGGCCCGCCCGCCACGCGGCGATCCAGACCAGTACCAGAACGCCCGACAGGATGGCGTTCCACCCGGCCATCGAAATGCCCATCATTTGCCACGGTATGTCATCGCAGCGCACCAGCGGGGCGGACATGATCTGATCCATCAACTCTTGCGTCGACAAGCCACCGATATCGCCGGAGGTACAGCTTGTGGGGCCTTCCCACCATTTTTGCTCGACCCCGGCGTGGAATACACCGATTGCTGCGGTTGTCAGGGCGGCGAGTGCGCCCAGCAGTGGCAGCAGATTTACGCGCGGCAGGACCAAAGCCACGGCACCGATCAGAATGGCCGCGCCATGTGGATACCGCTGCCAGATGCACATCTTGCAGGGCGCCATGCCGCCAAGATGTTGAAAACCCCACGCGCCAAGCAGCAGCGCCAAAGACCCGCAGCTTGCGATCAGGACCAGAGTGTTTTTGCGTGTCATAGGTATCTCACCGCAAGGAACCCGCCGAACAGAAGCACGACGAACAGCGTGAACATAAGGCCCAGACGCTTTTCAATGAAGGCCCGGATCGGTTCTCCGAAGCCCCAAAGCAGCCCGGCGACCACGAAAAAGCGCAGCGCGCGGGCCAGGATTGAGGTGGCGATGAAGGTGCCCAACGGCATCCCGGTCCAGCCAGACATGATGGTGATGACCTTGTAGGGGAAGGGGGTGACACCGGCGCCCAGAACGGCCCAGAAGCCGAAATCGTTGAAGCGGGTGTTGAATTCTTCCATGGCGTGCGCCTTGCCCATGGATTCCAGAATCGGCTGGCCGATACTTTCGTAGAAGAACGCCCCGATGGCATAGCCCAACAAGCCACCCAGAACCGATGCAACCAGAGCGACCGTTGCAATCAGCCACGCGCGCGACGGGCGGGCTAGGATCATCGGAATCATCAGCACATCCGGCGGGATCGGAAAGACCGAGCTTTCGATAAAGGCGACGAAAGCCAGCGCCCACAGGGCGTGCGGATGTTCGGCCAGACGAATGGTCCAGTCATAGAGCGAGCGCAACATCTGGTGCTAAAATCCTGTTCTAACCTAGCGCAAGCCAAACCATGCGCCCGCTGAGGCGTCAACCACCGCAGTGAAAACAAAACGGATTTGGGTTGGTTTTTGCCTCTGGACCTTCCCGGTCATGGACGCTAATCCAGTGTTCGTGGCCCAAGTGGCGGAATGGTAGACGCAGGGGATTCAAAATCCCCCGATGGCAACATCGTGAGAGTTCGAGTCTCTCCTTGGGCACCACGTAATCCTGCAGATGTTTCACGGCTACCAGCGCTTGGCCTTGCTAACCGTCCAGAACGTTGCCCTCTGGAAAGCAGTCGTCATTGATGATCTGAAAGCTCTGCTCTCTGTGCAGTCCGACCCAAGCGACCGAGTTTGTGAATCCCTTTACGATTCTGACTGTAAGATGTTTGGCCCCGTCCAATATCTGACGCATTTGATCAGAGGCATCCTGGAATAACAGTCTGCACGCAAGCCTGAGATCGACCTGATCATAAGGAACCCGTGTTTCACCGCGACGTCCGAAGGTCATTGTTACTTTGCCATCTTTTTCTTTGTCATAGTTTACCGGGGACCAACCTTTCAGCGAACCGGGAAAGGCCCATGTGAACATCACCTGTTCGTCATGGCTTAGACATGCCCCGTCCTGCACCGCTACAGGAAAAATATCTGTCAGTTTCTTGTCCTCGGCATCGACGAAGCGGAAGCCGAGGCGGTAGATATCGGTCCGGGTTACCCCTTGGGGTGGATTGGGTAACCGTGTCAAAACAGACCCACACACCGCCCTTAGAAACTCTCCGTCCAGGGTGTGTTGAGGTTCCTCGGAGCCCCGGACACGTAAGAAGTTCACGTTCATATCCAGCGCGTGTTCCCCCTGCAATGTGGTCCAGGTTGGATCGAAGCTTTGCCAAGTCACGTCACCGCTGGTGTAGGTGGGTCCAGCCCGCCCCAAGGGATGAAGTGTCTTTGGGCCTTCAATGAGATTGCTTGCCAAGACCAGAACGGCGGCGACGGCGGTGCAGATGAATATCAGCTTCAGGGGCAGCCTTTTCTTCGGCGGTGGCCTTGGCGGCACGTAATCGGGCGGCAATTCCTGAGTGGTATGTTCAGTTTTCAATGGGGTGTCGTCCGAGGCCATAATTTTGTCTTTGCTGCAAATACCCTTGCAGCTTGTCTACGAAATTCGACGATTCAATGGCAATGCAGATTGTTTTGGCGTGTTGTAATCGGCCACAGTCAAAACTGCCCTTCATTACGCCAAATGGCGGTTTCAGTCGGGTTTGCAAAGTTTGGAAGGTCTCGCGACCCCGCGGAACAAGCGTCTAAGCTGACAGGGTGCATTCAGCCGGATAAGCGGGGAAACTTTTGGAACTCGCCTCAAATCTGCGGATTGAACGCATCAACAGAGGCGCAGGGGTTGACAAGTTGAGTGTCTGAATGAAACGTCGAAGATGTTGGGAGATTTTGGAAATTCAGGCGCTTGGCCCCGTTGCAACGGGTTCAGGCTTGCCTTATCGGCGGGGGCCCTGGAGGGGGAGACGCTGGACGATTTCCCATCCACCATAAGAATTGGGAGTTCTCAAAAATGAAAAACAGCAGCAAGCTTAGCCTCGGCGCGGTTGTTACTGCGGCCTTTATGGCTCCGGCGGCGTATGCGGAGGAATTCATCACCATTGGCACCGGCGGTGTGACGGGTGTTTATTATC